>JABSQH010000001.1 GCA_013213745.1 Ilumatobacteraceae bacterium
CATGATCTTATCTACTAAAGCTTCAATCATATCAACTTCATGTTGTAATAAACATAATTCACCACCTGACATTTCTTTATACACTTTGGTATTTCTACTACTTGATTCTATTATCTTAAATTTCTTTATTTTATTAGGTTCTAGAATTGCTGTATGGAAATAACCACCTACTAAGAAGTTTGGATTGCTTTTAGTAGGTTTATGTAAATCAAGAGGATTTTTAAGTAACGTTTTGATATCAGAGTTGCTTAGATACTGTTGTCCAAACTTACCATAATAATGTTCGTCTTCACGTAACTTGTTTATGATCGCTGATTTTTTCATAACGTTGCTTGTATAAGTAATTCTTCTTGGTTGGCTGATACAATATACTTATTCTTTATTGTACTAATACTTCCACCTTTAGCTACGTATTCTTTAGCTTTAGTTAAACCAGCTTCTGTTAGCTTTTTCTTGGTAGTACCATTTTTGCCATGAGTGTTTGTCGCATCACTATCTTGCGTGTCGTCTATAAGGAATAAATTCCCTAAAGCATATTTCTTTCCATAAGAAGACGCGGCACCATATCTCTGTGGCATCTGCATTCCTTTTTGATCTAAATCTACACCAACAATAGCTGTTGCAGACAAAGAATCATCACCATCATGTATTGTAGCCGTGCATTGAAGTACAGGACCACCACCAGCAGTTGCAATTAACTCTTCATTAATTGTTACTGATACTTCTAACTCCTTTAAAAAGGGTTTTGTAGCTTCTAGGATGTCTTCGGCAGATCGGAAATAATACTTACCGAATGAATTAAATCTACTCTTTTTCGATTTAAATTCAGTTTGGATTTTTGTCAGTTTTTCGTTGATCGTCATATCTATATAATTACATATTTAATTTAACATTTACAATTCTAACTCACAGATAATCAAGCACTTGCGAGTGGTCTACGTTCTCAATTAATTTCTCTACAGCTTGCTTTTTTAGCTCTGAAACTCTAACATAAGCAGACACTCCAGATATAGATAAATAGTCTGCAATTTGTTTAGCAGAATGTTTATCGCAATCAAGTCCATAGCTCAAACGCAGTACATGATATTCATTGTGGTTAAGATGTTTTTTCAGTATACCATCTAAGTACATATTTAACATGCCTAAATTATATGGTTCAGATGTATCAGGTAAATTATTTACCCATGATTCATTTGATTCATTATTAGTAGGTATAGCATCGATGCTTAAAAATATACTATTGAAAAACATTTCAACCATTTTTTTGTCTTTACCGTTATCCTTTCGGATCTCGTTAAGTTTGTGTTCAGGTATACGAATATCACCTCTATTAATATCAATGGCTCGTCTTATATGACCTCTAATTCTTTTAGCTAAAAAAGACTTTAAAGTTTTTTCTTGGTCTTCGCTTTCTCTTAGTGTCATAAAATCTATTTTGTTAACAGCTAATGTTAAAGCTTGACTACCAGCTTGTATAATATCCATAATACTCATTACACCTGAAGCTTGCTGTGAAGTAGAGAATTTCCTTGCAATATTTTCTACAAGAGGTAGAAACAATATATTAAGTTCATGTGGAGTATAATCAGCAAAACAACTTACAGAGTTATTTTGTTTTATATACTTTATAGAATCTGTAACATCTTCTTTCCATCTAATGTAATTCTTTACATTGTACTTCTTCATAAATTATTATTTAAAAGTTCCTTCTCTTTCTTCAGCTCATTACCCATAGTACGATAAATAGTTCGATCAGAACATTTAAGGTGCTTAGCTAATTTGCTAATGGTAATTTTGTCTCCATCATCATTAATTTGGAGCATTGCATCATATATATCGTCTTCATGTACCATTTTAGATCTGCCAACTAATGAACCTGTAATCTTAAGTTTTTCTTCTGCTGTTAAATAACAATTAACATTGAATATTACTTTTCGTCTACGGTTATTAGGTGGTCTATCTAAATCAGACATGCTAACTTCGTATATAATTTGCCTGAGCAATTGTTTTGGTATTCTGAAAGTCATAAACCCATTACTAGGTTCTGCTATGATTTCAGCTACATGCTCAAAATCGTCTTGGTCCATACCTGGATTCAAATACCATAAAACTAATAAATGCCACTTCAGTGATTTATAAGTATTGATCTTTGCTTTACTTCTAAATAATTCGTAACATTCATAAGTACCATTTTCATAGTATCTTCCCCATTCATACTCGACTGTGGGAGTTTCTGTGGGTACTGTTCGGTATATAATCTGTCGGCGGTTTAACCAATCTAAATTTCTATCATATGACAATAGGTCCTTATTCAATATCTTTAGGGCTTATGTCACAGTCTAATGTTTCNTAAATCATTTCTTCTTCAATATCTAATAAATATCTCTGAATAATTTCTTCTAGTTTTACATTTCCATGTAAATCCATATAATCTCTTTTTGTTGCTCCCATATTTATAGGTTTAATAGGTTTAGTCGCCTTTTGTATTTATTGTGTAAGGCAATTTTAGTATTAATTTGGTCTCTTCTTTTATCTAACAATCCTTTAAAATTAGCATCATAATTTGTTGCTACAAATAAAGCATCATCAAATATTTCTTTATGTAATTCTACAATTCGTTTTTCAAGATATGNTATATGTCTTGATTTTCTTGGGTTAAATTCTATCTTATTCATACCTACGAAAGCCCGTACCATTTACGGTACGAGCTACTCAAAGAATGCCTGGTCGCCTTATTTATTCGTAGTATTTATCTAAAAGTTTATTAGCAACTTCCATGCTAATCTCGTTATTTAGATATAATTCAAATATCAGTTTCCTCATAATTAGTTATTAATTCTGTTATTTCACAAAATAACATTTCATCTATTAGTTCTTTGTCTATTTCTGGGTACATCTCGTTAGCTAAATCCCAAGGAGATGTATATACTTTTATTTCTTTACTCATAATCTCTTATACATTTATATAGTGGGTGTCTGTAAGAACCAGCTTGAGTTCTTTGAAAATAAGTAAAGGTAGCACGTTGACCTATATAGTCATTAATGTTATCGAGCATACCTGCTAGATCCTTGTAGTCGTATCCCTTTCCGGGTGGACAACCGAATTCAACGCCTTCGTCATCCTGCATGATGAACTTACCAATCGTGCCTGTCCTTTTACCTTTACCTAATTCATAACCTATAATTGTAGCTTCAGCATCTGAAAAATCTTTGAACTTCATAAGATCCCATGATCTAGTTCCTTTATATAGTCCATCAGGATTTCTATAAATTGAACCTTCATACCCTACATCTAAGAAAGTATTGTGCCACTCTTGAGCTTTGTTTTGAGTCTCTACATATACTGTTTGAGTTAATCTTAATATATCTTGATCTAAAAAATGACCATCATAAGTTCTTTCTGCTATTACATCAATTAAAATGTCTAATCTTTCTTCATATGTTGCACTACTTCTTTTATCTTTTACAATATCATAAACATGATACTGCACTAATTCTTTAGCTTCTTGTCTGTGTTCAAATGTAGGTTTAGTTTTCCTAACTAATGAAATAATTTTTTCAAAATCATCTTTTAATTTGTGGTTGTATAGTTCGCCATCTAGTTTAATGTATGGGTACTGTTTAAACAGTGGTTTTAAGGTTTTTATAATGTGATCTACGTTTTTAAACTCTTTCCCTGTTCTAGAAAAAGCTCCATCTTTTGTAAATACACATCTAACTCCATCAAGTTTAGGTTGTAATAGAGCAGGGAATACCGCTTTATCAGGATTAAACTTGTGGGCTAACATTGGTTTTATCATAATTTTCCTAATTTTCTTTGTATTACTTTTAATTTTCTCAATATTCTACCTGCTTTTTCGTATTCTTCTTTGTCTTCATAGATCATCAGAATAGTTTGCAGTCTAGCTAATTCACCTATTAGTAGTTCTTCATCAGTCATATCTGCGAATACACTAGCTAAGTGATCAGTTGGTCTTTCTTCATTTAGAAATTGATCTTCAAAATCTTTTTTTGCTCTAGCCCTTTGATCAGCATCTCCGAATAGTTCTAACACTATTTTCGCAGCTACTAGATCAGCTAGATCTTCCATTTGTTTTCGTGTCATATCCATATTAATATTATCTGTTAGTTATCGTATTTAGTTTGTAAACTATTGTTTTTTATAATCATTAAAATCAATTAAGAACCCTATAAATACAATTATATTGAGTCCTAAGGACGTAGCGATCTCAATTAGATCGTGATATACATTTAATGATAAATGAATGTGTCC
>JABSQH010000010.1 GCA_013213745.1 Ilumatobacteraceae bacterium
CGCTTGCGTGGCGTGGGGATCGTGGATCGTTGCTGGACGAGACCCAGGGGCGAGCGCTCCAGCCGGTGATCGATTCGATCCGCAAGACGAGCAGCCGATGGAACGGCCGGTCGGCCGTCGCCGGCGGCGTAGACCACGGGCACTGCGTCCGTACCGCGGTCGGGATGCACCGTGCACACGATGCCGTGGTCGTAGTCGACGACGTCGATCCGATCGCAACCTGCGCGTGTCGGCGAACAATCGTGCGTCGGCGCGGGTACTGGTGACGAACGGCTTCTCGCTCGAGTCAGACGACGGCGACGGGCAGTTGTTCGTCCGCTCTATGACCTGAGCTCGATCGCGTCGTTATTGGCCGGTGTGGAGTTCTTCGTTGAGTTCGCCCCACACCTGCTTGCGGCGGCGTGCGATCACGGATCCCGATTGACCGTCGCGGATGAACATCAACCCCGAGGCGCCGGACAACTCGCGCGCTTTCACCACGCCGTCGTCGGTCAGCACCGGTGTGCTGCCAGTGACGTACAGGCCGGCCTCGACCACGCAGTCGTCGCCGAGGCTGATTCCGATGCCGGCGTTGGCGCCGAGAAGGCAGCGCTCACCGATCGAGATCTGTTCGGTGCCGCCGCCCGACAGCGTGCCCTGGATCGACGCACCGCCGCCGATGTCGGAGCCGTCGCCGACGACCACGCCAGCCACGATGCGGCCCTCGACCATCGAGGTTCCCAGCGTGCCGGCGTTGAAGTTGCAGAAGCCTTCGTGCATCACGGTGGTTCCCGACGCAAGGTGTGCGCCCAGCCGGACCCGGTCGGCGTCGGCGATGCGCACGCCGGAGGGCACGACGTAGTCGGTCATGCGCGGGAACTTGTCGAGCCCGTGCACGGTGAGCACGCCACCGGCGAGGCGCACCTCGAGCCGTACGTCGTCGAGATCGGCGATTGCGACCGGTCCGAGATTGGTCCAGGCGACGTTGTTCAGCGCGCCGAACGTGCCATCCATGTTGAGCGTGCGCGGTGCCGCCAGACGATGCGACAGCATGTGCAAACGGAGATACGCGTCCTCGGGCGACGACGGCGCCTCGTCGACGTCGACCGAGATACGCACCGGACGAATCGTCACCTTGCGGACCTCGTCGGTGCGCTCGCGCAGCCCGAGTTGGCTCTCGATCTCGTCGGTGGGGCAATCGTCGCCGCCGTACTCGCCCCATCCCAACCAGCGGTACCAGGTGTCGAGCGTCGAGCCGTCGCGGGCGACCGTCGCCAGCCCCGCGCCCCATGCCATGCGTGCCATCAGATATCTCCTTCTTGCGTCCAGCGGCGCCGTGCGAACGACGACATGACAGTGCGCTACCAGACCTCTGGGCGCAGCGTCGGGAACAGAATCACTTCTTTGAGCGTGTCGACGCCGGCGATCGTGGCAGCCAGTCGGTCGATCCCGATGCCGAGGCCGCCGGTCGGCGGCATCCCGTATTCCAGTGCCCGCAGATAGTCCTCGTCGACGGTGCCGCGCTCGGCGTCTCCGGCCTCTTTGGCGGCCTGTTCTTCGACGAATCGGGCGCGTTGCTCGACGGGATCGTTGAGCTCGGAGTAACCGTTGGCGATCTCCCGGCCGTCGATGTACAGCTCGAAGCGCTCGGTCAGCCATGGATCGTTGCGGTCGACGCGTGCGAGCGGGGAAATCTCGGTCGGGTGGCCGGTGACGAACGTCGGTCGCACGAGTCCGGCTTCGCTCGTGGCCTCGAAGATCTCTGCGACGAGTCGGCCGCCACCCCACGCGGGCTCGACTCGCACGTCGAACTCGGCGGCGAGCGAGCGCAGGTCATCGACCGGGTCGGAGGGATGGATCTGCCGACCGGCCGCTGCCGAGGCCAGATCGATCATGGACGAGCGTGGCCAGGGTTCGGACAGGTCGACCGTTTCGCCGCGGAGCGTCAGCTCAGTCGATCCGATCGCCGCCACGTTCGCCTCGGTGATCAACCGCTCGGTGATGTCCATGATGTCGGTCCAGTCGGCGAACGCCTGGTACAGCTCCATCATTGTGAACTCGGGGTTGTGGCGCGTCGAGATGCCCTCGTTGCGGAAGATGCGACCCATCTCGTACACCCGCTCCATGCCGCCGACGATCAGCCGCTTCAAGTGCAGCTCCAATGCGATTCGCAAGTACAAGTCGACGTCGAGCGTGTTGTGGTGGGTGACGAACGGTCGCGCGTGGGCGCCCCCGGCTTCGGCGTGCAGTACCGGTGTCTCCACTTCGGTGAAGCCGGCGTCATCAAGTGTTCGGCGGAAGCTGGCGACCACGGCGTGGCGGATCTCGATCGCTCGGCGGGCCTCGTCGTTGACGATCAAGTCGGCGTATCGCTGACGGAAGCGCGTGTCCTGATCGGTCAACCCGTGCCACTTGTCGGGCAGCGGGCGAATCGATTTCGCGAGCAGCATCAACTCGCTGACCTTCAGCGACAGCTCGCCTTTGCGGGTAGTCATCACCGTTCCGCTGGCGCCGACCCAGTCGCCGAGGTCGAGCCGCTTGATGGTGTCGAACGCGTCGTCGCCGACGACGGCTTTGGAGATGAACAGCTGGAGTTCGCCGGTGCGGTCGCGCAACGTGGCGAAGATCAACTTGCCCGAGTCGCGCTTGAGTACGACGCGGCCGGCGATCGTGGCTGCATCGTCGGTTTCCGTCCCCGGTTCGAGCTGCCCCCAACGGTCGCGCACCTCGCCCAGGGTGTGCGTTCGGTCGAACCGGTACGGATACGGCTGACCGCCGCTCGCGCGAAGGTCGTCGACCTCTCCTTGCCGTCGGGCGCGCTCGGCCGCCAGGCCGCTGCCGCTCGTGCCGTCGGGTTCGGTAGTGGGCTCGCTCACGGTGCGTCGACCGTAGCGAAACCGCTGGAGTTGTACACGTTCCGTATCGCCCGAGGAAGGCGGCGACGTCGGTCGACATCGCGCCCGATGCCCGGCAGCGCCGGCAGACCTCTAGCTTTCAGGCCCGTGTGGTTGCGTCTGTCCGTGCTGTTGGGAGCCGGCATCGTTGCGCTTGCGCTGCCCGTGATCGCGGTCGGACCGCCGTCGAACGTCGAAGGACCGGCCACGGCGACGCAGCGTGCCGAGCCGGTCACACCCCTGCCCGATGACGTCGTCAGCGTGTACAACGTCGGCCCACTCTCAGAGACCACCGCAAGCCGGGCCTTTGCCGCAGCACGTGAGGCGGGGGCGACGGCGGCCATCGGGCGAGTTGCCAGCGTGGGAATGACCGCGGTCCGTCGCGGCGAGGGCTACGTGCAACGCCCGCCCTCTGGGTTCGCCTACCCGATGGGCACGACCGTGCTCCCGCTCGAGGTAATCGGTCGCACGATGAGTCGTGACGTCAGCCGAGTGTTGCGCAGCAACACCGTGGTGATGGGGGAGCGCACAGCGGGTCTCCGAGGCGCACAAGCAGGTGACGTGCTCGATCTCACCTCGGCGACAGGCGCCACAGTGCAGTTGCGTGTCGCCCAGATCGCGCCGGACGAAGTGATCGGCGGCACCGAGCTGTTGATCTCTCCCGATGCTGCCGATCGGCTCGGGATCGCACGACTGAGTCGCGTCGTGATCTGGGACTTCGCCGATCGAGCAGCGATCGACCGGGCACTGGTGCGCAACGCGCTCGTCTCGACCTCGATTCGCATTCGCCGATCGTGGGATCCACCCGATCCGGACTCCACACTCGGGATGGCGCGGATGAAAGAGGAACTCGGCGAGTTCGCCTATCGCGTCAACCCGGACGGCACCGTGAGTACCGACGCCGCGTGGCGCAACGCCAACATCGTCGACGGCGCGGTCGGCCAGCTACGGCTGCAAACCGGTTGCCATACAGAGGTGCGCAACAGCCTGCGAGCCGCCATGTCCGAGGTGATCGCCGAGGGGTTGGAAGACACGATCAACTATCTCGACGCCAACCGGTACGGCGGGTGCTACTACCCGCGATTCAACCGGCTGACGCCCGACAGCTCCCTCGGCTTCCTGTCGCGTCATTCATGGGGCGGCGCTGTGGACACCAACACCCAGGATTCGTGTCAGGGCTGTGCGCCACCGGACCTCGATTGCCGCACTGTTCGTATCTTCCGCAAACACGGCTTTGCGTGGGGCGGCAACTTCTTGCTGCCCGACGGCATGCACTTCGAGTGGGTCGGTGAGCCACGAGATCAGCTGCCGTACCCGAGTCGTTTCTGCGGCAACATCGTCGATCGCAGGTCGGCCCCCGCCGACGACGGCGATGCGCCGACCCAGAGGGCGACGCTGTATGCCGACGCCGGCCTGACCGATGCGCACAGCCACGGGACACATGGGTATCACGATCACGATCACTGATCGCGATCACCGCCACGACTTCGGAACACAATCCCCGGGAGCGGCCGCTCCAACCCGCCGACCGCCGACGTAACCTGGTCGACGTGAGCATTCGATTCGTGATCGTCGGTGGCGGACCGGCGGGCAACGTTGCGGCCACCACCGCGGCGCGGCTCGGCGCTGAAGTGATCATGATCGAGCGCGACGTCGTCGGCGGAGCGGCTCACCTGTGGGACTGCATTCCATCGAAGTCGATGATCGCGACGGGTCGGGCGATCAGTCGCACGCGGGCGATACGTGGCATGGGTCTGTCGTCGTCGCTGGTGACGAGCGATGACGACTCGGTCGATCTGTCGATCGACACGTCGGGCCTGACGGCGCGGATCGAGGGCATCAAGCACGACATGCGCGACGGCACCACCGGTCTGCTCGAGAGTCAGGGAGTGCGCATCCTGCGTGGCACCGGCCGGTTCACCTCGCCGCGCGGTGTCGTCGTGGATGGCGTCCACGGACGCGAAGAGATCGAGTTCGACGCGGCGTTGATCTCCACGGGGTCACGGCCGCGTATCCCCGAGTGGTGCCAACCCGATGGCGATCGCATCCTGACGACGCGCGACTGTTACCCACCCAAGGAGTTTCCCGACAGCGTCACCGTCGTCGGCTCCGGAGTCACCGGCGTCGAGTTCGTGCACATGTTCTCGTCGTTTGGGGCTCAGGTGAACCTCGTGGTGAGCCGTCAGCAGGTGCTGCCCGGAAAGGACCCCGAGGTTGCAGCGCTGCTCGAAGCGGAGTTCATGCGCCGCGGTGTCAAGCTGCTGATGGGAGCGCGTGCCCAGTCGATCGAGCGCACCGATGACGGAGCGCACGTGACGGTCCGCTGCGATGACGGTCGGGTCATCGAATCGACGCATGCCGTGCTCGCGATTGGCTCGATTCCGAACACCGAAGACATCGGCCTCGACGCCGCCGACGTCCGCACCGACGCCGGCTACATCCCGATCAACCAGCACTGTGTGACCAACGTGCCGAGCATCTACGCCGCTGGCGATGTCAGCGGAAAGCTCCCGCTGTCGTCGGTGGCGTCGATGCAGGGACGGAAAGTGGCCGAACACGTGATGGGTCTGCAGACACGCGAGCACCGCCACCTCGACTACGACAAGGCGGCGTCGGCCATCTTCACCGAACCGGAGATCGCCGACGTCGGTCTTGCCGAGGCCGAAGCGTTCAGTTCCGGTCGCAAGATCCGCGTCACCAAGGTGCCCTTCTCCACCACCGCGAAGGCGCTGATCAACAACGACACGCAGGGGTTCGTCAAGATCATCTCGGACCCTGCGACCGGGGTCGTCCTCGGTGGCTCGATCGTCGGGCGTCAGGCCGCTGAGTTGATCTCCGTGATCGCCGTGGCGGTCACCGCGGGGCTGACCGTAACCGATCTGGCCGACAGCATCCTGGTGCACCCGGCACTCAGCGAAGCCCTCGCTGAAGCCGCCGAGTAGAACGTCGTCACTCGATCACGAGCAGCACGTCGCCACCACCGACTGTGTCGCCAGCGGCAACCTTGAGCTCCGTGACGGTGCCGTCGGCCTCGGCGTTGATCTGATTCTCCATTTTCATCGCCTCGAGCACGAGCAGGCCTTCGCCGGAGGTGACCTCTTGGCCCTCTTCGACGAGGATCTTGACGATCGTGCCCTGCATCGGCGCCTCGACCGCACCGGTCGCACTGCCGCCGCCACTGCCACTCGAGCGCTCCCGGCGGCTCGCTTTCTTGGGTGCGGCTGATCCGGCCGCCACCACAGCAGTTGCCTCGGGGACCCACATTGAGACTTCGAACCGTTTGCCGTTGACCTCGACCGTCGTGGTTCGCTCCACGCGCGGCTCGTCGTCGTCGCTCGGTGGGGCCTCGTCGGTGCCGGTTGCGCCACCCAGACCGGTGAGGTCGAGCGTCTGCTCGACCCACTTCGTGGAGTGTTCGACGGCGACGAAATCCGGGTGCTTGAGGATGGCCAGGTCGGCCGGAATCGTCGTGGCGACACCATCGACGACCAGCTCTTCCAACGCACAGATGGCGCGGCGGATCGCCACCTCGCGGTCGCGCCCCCACACGACGAGCTTGCCGACCAGGTTGTCGTAGAACTGGCTGATCGAGTCGCCGGAGTAGTACCCGGTGTCGAAGCGCACGCCGAAGCCGTCAGGGGCGTTCAACTTGGTGATCTTGCCAGGCGATGGCAGGAACTTGCCCTCGGCGACGTCTTCGGCATTGATCCGAATCTCGATCGAGTGGCCACGCCGACGTGACGACACCTCGTCTTGGGTCATCGGCAACGCTTCACCTGACGCAACTCGAATTTGCCACTCGACGAGGTCGATGTCGGTGATCATCTCGCTCACCGGATGTTCGACCTGCAGGCGGGTGTTCATCTCGAGGAAGAAGAACTCACCGTCCTGGTAGATGAACTCCACGGTGCCCGCCCCGTAGTAGCCGACGGCTTTGGCGGCGTTGACAGCCGCCTCGCCCATCGCGTCTTCGATCCCGTCGGGGAGTGCCGGCGCCGGTGCCTCTTCGACGAGCTTTTGGTGTCGACGCTGTGCCGAGCAGTCGCGAGTCGAGATCCACACGCAGTCGCCGTGCTTGTCGCCGACGAGCTGCACCTCGACATGTCGAGGCCAGGTGAGATACCGCTCGACGTACACCTCGTCGCGACCGAAGAACGCCTTGGCCTCGCGCTGCGCGCTGGCCATCGCATCGTCGACTTCGTCCGCCGACGTCACGACTTTCATCCCGCGGCCGCCGCCGCCATACGCGGCCTTGATCGCCACCGGCCAGCCGGCGTCGTTGCCGAAGGCGCGAATGTCTTCGGGGCCCTGGGCGAACTCGGTCGTGCCCGGTACCACCGGGACATCGCCGCGCAACGCCGCCAGTCGGCTCGACACCTTGTCGGACATCTCGTCCATCGCCTCCGGCGGCGGACCGATGAACTCGACACCGATCTCGGCGACCGCACGGGCGAAATCGGCGTTCTCGCTGAAGAACCCGTATCCCGGATGGACGCCGTCGGCGCCGCTCTTCTTGATGGCGTCGATGATCGCGTCGCTGTTGATGTAGCTCTCCGCCGCCGTCTGTCCACCGAGGGCGTAGGCCTCATCGGCAAGCCGAACATGGAGCGCATCACGGTCGAAGTCGGAGTAGACCGCCACCGTCTGGAGGCCCATTTCACGGGCAGCGCGAATGACGCGGACGGCGATCTCGCCGCGATTGGCGATCAGGATCTTCTGCAGCACGGCTGCCAGAGTAGGTGGCGTGGGCTCGAGCGCGAACATCTTCCGCCGATGGACCGAGCGCGAGTGGCCCGATGGCTGGCACGTGTGTCACGTCGACGAGACCGGCAGCACGAACGCCGACGTGCTCGCCGCGCTCGATGCTGGCGAGATCGACCACCGCACCGTGCTCGCCGCCGGGCATCAGACCGCCGGCCGTGGGCGGCTCGATCGGCGGTGGGAGGCGCCTGCCGGGGCGAACCTGTTGGTGACGCTGGGGTTCGCAGCCGACGCATCGCCGGAGCATCCGACTCAGCGGGTCGGGCTCGCTGCGCTCGCGGCGTGCGGTCAGCACTCCGACCTCGATGTCGCATTGAAGTGGCCGAATGATCTGGTGGTCCGCTCCGCCGGAGAGCCGGACGCCAAATTGGCCGGGGTACTGGCGCAACGCAGTGCCGCCGGATCATTGGCGGTGGGGATCGGGCTGAATGTGCGCTGGGCACCCGTCGGTGCGGCGCGGCTCGGTGACGATGTCGATCCGGCCACCGTGCTGGCCGCGCTGCTCACCGCGTTCGACGGATTGCCTCGCGGGGCGGCGTTCTGGGAGCGGTACCGGTCGGATCTGTCGACTCTCGGCCGTCGGGTGCGGCTCGAGCTACCCGACGGTGCGGCGGTCGAAGGAACGGCGGTGGACGTCGACGCTTCCGGTCGGATTCGCGTGGATCTCGGTCCGGCGGTGCGGGTGTTCGACGTCGCTGACATCGTGCACCTCCGCCGCACCGACTGAGGCGTCGCCACCTTTGTCGACGTGACAGGGCGCACGCGTGTCGGTGTGACAGGGCGCACGCGCAGAGCTGTTGCGCTGCCATCAAATTCGGTGGGTGCCGCAGTAGCGTTTTCTCGATGCCCCTCGCCCGTCGTTCGTCCGCGCCCTTGGCGCTGCTGCTGGCGGTGATCGTCGGCAGCGTTGGCGCGATGGGAGTGATCCGGGCGGCGAACGCACGCACCGACAACATCGAACGCATCGACGGCTTGGAGCTCGTGCTCGAAGCGCAAGACGGCCCGGCGGTGAACTATCTGCTGGTCGGCTCGGACTCGCGTGAGAACGCCGACCCCAACAGCGCCGACTTCGGGGGGATCGGCGATCAGAGCGCCGTGCAGGGCCGACGCAGCGACACGATCATGATTCTCCGCCAGGAGGAGGACGGTGAGGGGGCGTCGCTCGTCAGCCTGCCGCGCGACCTGTGGGTGGAAATCGCCGGCAAGGGCACTCAGAACCGGATCAATTCGGCCTACAACGACGGGATCGATGTACTCGCCGCGACGATCACCGAGAACTTCGGAATCCCCATCAATCACGTGGTCGATGTCGACTTCGAAGGCTTCAAGGAGATCGTCGACGCGGTCGGTGGGACCGAAGTGTGTTTCGACTACGCCACACGCGACGGCAACACCGGCCTCGAACAGGACCCCGGTTGTTACACGCTCGACGGCCTCGAGTCGTTGCAATACACGCGCAGTCGCTACTTCGAGGAGTTCCGCGATGGCGCATGGCGCACCGACCCAACCGCCGACCTTGGTCGCATCGAGCGTCAGCAAGCCTTCATCTCATCGACCGCCGACCGGGCGCTGAGCGAAGTGCAGTCCGATCCGTTCGCGGCCGGGCGAATTCTCGATGCGAGTATCGATGCCGTGCGAATGGACCCGGGACTCGATCCGATCGTCGCTGCGGGCACACTGCGTAAGGCGTTCGGTACCGGCTTGAACACCTACCAGCTGCCGGTTACGGGGAGGACGGTCGCCGGGAACGCCGTGCTCGATCTGGCCGAGGGGTCCGAGGTGATCCTCGACTACTTCCGTGGAATCGGCCCGCGGCCACCGGTCGAGTCGTAAGCTCCCGCGGCGATGAAAGCGTTGATTCTGGCCGGCGGTGCCGGCACGCGGCTGCGCCCGATCACTCATACGCGGGCCAAGCAGCTCGTGCCGGTGGCCAACACACCAATCCTCTTCTACGGCATCGAAGCGATGGTCGAGGCGGGAATCAAGGAGCTCGGGGTCATCGTCGGCGACACTCGCGACGAGGTGATAGCGGCCTTGGGCGACGGCTCGCAGTTCGGGGCGACGATCACCTACATCCCCCAAGACGAGCCGCTCGGGCTCGCACATTGCGTGCTGATCGCCCGCGACTTCCTCGGCGACGACGACTTCGTGATGTACCTCGGCGACAACCTGCTCGAGCAGGACCTGGCGGCGTTCGTCGATGCCTTCGAGGCGGCGCGGTTGACCACAGCACCACCGTCGGCGCAGATCCTCCTCAAGCAGGTCCCCGATCCGCACCGGTTCGGGATCGCCACGCTCGATGCCGACGGCCACGTCGAACACTTGGTGGAGAAGCCTGACGATCCGCCGTCCGACTTGGCGCTGGTGGGCGTGTATCTCTTCGACCCGAGCATCCACGAGGCGGTGGCGGCGATCGAGCCGTCGGGTCGCGGCGAGTTGGAGATCACCGACGCGATCCAGTGGTTGATCGATGCCGGACACCGTGTGCGTACCGAGGTGCTCACCGGCTGGTGGATCGATACCGGCAAACTGACTCCATTGCTGGAGGCGAACCGGCTGATCCTGGAACGGATCGACAGCGACATCGCCGGTGCAGTCGATGAGGCGTCGAGCATCGATGGACGGGTCGTGATCGCCGAAGGCGCCGAGGTGGTCAGCTCCACCATCCGCGGGCCGGTGGCCATTGGAGCGGGGACGAGGATCGTCGACAGCTTCATCGGGCCGTTTACGGCGATCGGGTCCGGGTGTGAGGTCACGCACTCCGAGGTCGAACACTCCGTCGTGATGGACGGCAGCCGAATCATCGACATTCCGCGGTTGGAGGACTCGTTGATCGGCACCGATGCGACGGTGTCACGGTCGAGGCGCAAGCCGCGCGCCGTGCGCTTGATGGTCGGCGATCACTGCCAGATCGACGTCGAGTGATGGCCGCCGAGATCGTCGATCTCCGAGTCCGGCCGGGCGCACTCGACGGGCTCGTCGTGGTCGAACTCAAGCGGGCCTCCGACGAGCGCGGCAGCATCCGCGAGCTGTTCCGTCGGTCGGCGTTCGAGGAGGCCGGCATCACGCTCGCGCCGTTCGAGCAGATCAACATCACCGAATCCCGTCGCGGCGCGGTGCGCGGGATGCACGCCGAGGAAATGACCAAGCTGGTCAGCGTTGCCGCCGGCGAGGTGTTCGCCGTGTTCGTCGACCTCCGTGACAACTCGCCCACGTGTGGTGAGGTGGCCACCGTCGACATTCGTCCAGGGGTGCAGGTGCTCGTGCCGGCCGGAGTGGCCAATGGTTTCCAGACCGTGTCGGAGCTGTCGCAGTACGTGTACTGCTTCGACCGGGAGTGGTCGCCGGACATGGCCGGCCGGTCGGTCACACCACTCGATCCGGCGCTCGGAGTCGACTGGCCGATCGCCATCGATCCGACCAACCGTGCGCTCGTGTCGGCGAAGGACGCAGCCGCGCCGTTGCTGCGAGATGTGATCGCCACGGGAGCACGCTCATGAAGCTGTTCGTCACCGGTGCGGCGGGTTTCATCGGCTCGAACTACGTGCGCCACGTGCTCGCGGCCACCGACCACGAGGTCACGATCTACGACTCGCTCACGTACGCCGGCAACCTGGCGAGTATCCGCGACGTGCTCGACGACACTCGTACCGACTTCGTCCACGCCGACATCTGCGATCACGACGACGTCGCTGCGGCGATGGACGGGCACGACGCAGTGGTGCACTTCGCCGCCGAGAGTCACGTCGATCGTTCGATCGCCGATGGCTCGGCATTCGTGCGCACCAACTGCATTGGCACCAACGTGTTGTGTGATGTGGCCAACACTGTCGGCGTCGATCGGTTTCTGCACATCTCCACCGACGAGGTGTACGGCTCGGTCGAGGAGGGTTCGTCGCACGAGACCGACCCCCTTGCGCCGCGTTCGCCGTACTCGGCGTCGAAGGCCGGTTCCGACCTGATCGCGTTGTCGTACCACTCCACTTATGGGCTGCCCGTGATCGTCACGCGCTGCACCAACAACTACGGGCCGTACCAGTTCCCCGAGAAAGTGATCCCGCTGTTCACCACGAACCTGCTCGACGGCGAGCAGGTTCCGCTGTACGGCGACGGCATGAACGTGCGCGACTGGATTCACGTCGAGGACCACAACATCGCCGCCCAACTCGTGCTCGATTCGGGTACGCCCGGCGAGATCTACAACATCGGTGCCGGAAACGAACTCCCCAACGTCGAACTGACGAAACGGCTCCTCGACCTGACCGGACGCGACGAGTCGTTCATCCGTCCGGTGGAGGACCGCCTCGGTCACGACCGCCGCTACTCGGTCGACATCACCAAGATCTCCCAGCTCGGGTGGAGTCTGTCGCGCAGTTTCGAGGACTCTCTTGCTGCCACCGTCGACTGGTACCGCGGCCATCGAGACTGGTGGGAACCGCTCAAGCACGGACACCAATGAGAATCCTGGTCACCGGCGGCCACGGCCAGCTCGGGCGCGACGTCACCACGAGCGCACGCGCCCGAGGCCACGAGGTGGTCGCGCTCGACCGGCGTGCACTGGACATCACCGACTCCGACGCGGTGCACACGACCGTCGTCGATGCCGCACCCGATGCGATCGTGAACGCCGCTGCGTTCACTGCGGTCGATGCCTGCGAGGCGGAGCCAGAGCGCGCCGAAGCGGTGAATGCTGGTGGTGTTGCCCACCTGCGGACCGCAGCCGACGATGTCGGCGCGCACTTGGTCACTGTGAGTACCGACTACGTCTTCGACGGCACGCTCGATCGCCCGTATCGAGAGGACGATGAACCGAATCCGGCGTCGGTGTACGGGCGGACCAAGCTCGGCGGTGAACGCGCCGCCGGTGCGGATGCGACTGTCGTGCGCACGTCGTGGGTGTGCGGTGAGCATGGCAACAACATGGTCAAGTTGGTCTTGCGGCTCGCAGCAGGCGGGGGCGATCTGGCGTTCGTCGACGATCAGCGTGGCAACCCGAGCTTCACCGCCGATCTGGGTCCTGCGCTCGTCACCCTCACCGAGACCGCTCCGGGCGGCATCGTCCATCTGACGAATGCGGGCGCCGTGTCGTGGTTCGAGTTCGTCCGCGAGATCCTCGGTGCGTCTGGGCACGATCCTGCCCGGGTCCGTCCGATTGCAACGGCCGAACTCGATCCGCCGCGTCCCGCGCCGCGGCCGGCCAACAGCGTCTTGGCCAACGACCGCTGGGTGGCTCTCGGTCATTCGCCGCTGCGCGAACACAGAGAACCGCTACGCGAGCTGATCGCCAAGCTGCAGTCGTGATGCCACGACAGTTGGTGCCTGGCACCAACTGTCGGGCAGGCACCAACTGTCGTGGCACGAACCGTCGGGTCTCAGAGGCCCAAGAACTCGCGGGCCTCGGCGACGCCGCGCAGGCCGATGTCGGTCCGCCGGATCGCGTCGTGGTGGGCGCGATCCATGCGGAACCCGATCAGTTCGTCGGGCGCATCGCGCCGCACGGCGCGACGGCGGCCGGTCTCCCGATAGCCGAGCTTGCGTGTGACGCCGAGCGATGGCGCGTTGTCGTGCCATGCGCCGGTGGTGGCGAACTCCGCGCCGAGTCCAACGAATCCCAGGTGGAGGACTGCCCGACGCATCTCAGTACCAAGCCCCAGACCCTGACGGTCTCGTGCCAGCCATGAACCGGTCTCGAACTGGCGCAGCGTGGGGTACTGCTCAGCGAACAGGTCGCACAGCCCGATCGGGGTGTTCTCGACGAGAACGGCAAACTGCAGTCGCCAGTGGTCGCGGCGTGTCGACGCCCGATTCGTCCAGAAGAAGCGCAAGGCCTCGTGGTACAGCTCTGGCTCTGGAAGGTCCGTGAACGGTGCGGAGAATGGCATGAACGAGGGATCGTGGATGTCGGCGATCAGCGGCACGATGGCGAGCGCCAACTCGTCGTCGAGGTAACGCAACTCGAGATGCGGGGTGACCACTGCGAGCTCGAACAGTGGCCACGAACGATGTTGCATTTCTCCAGTCTCACGCTCGCGCGGGAGCATCGAGCGATGGGTTTTACTCGCGCCGAACTCGAGACGTTCGCCGATGCGACCGTGCCAGACCTGATCGGGCCTGACCTGCGTTTGTTGTTCGTCGGAATCAATCCCGGACTGTGGACGGCGGCCACCCAGACGCACTTCGCTCATCCCGGGAACCGCTTCTACCCGGCGCTGTATCGCGCCGGGATCATCGAGCGCGAGATCGACCGTGGTGCAGGGATGACCGACGACGATCGGCAGCACCTGATCGATCGCGGCATCGGCATCACGAACCTCGTCGAACGAGCCACCGTCAAGGCATCGGATCTTGGCCCGAGTGAGCTGCGCGAGGGAGGAGCTCGCCTCCTCCGCACGATCGAGGCGCATGGTCCCGCAGTGGTGGCGGTCGCGGGCATCACCGCGTATCGCAGTGCCTTTCGGCTCCCCAAGGCCGTGGCTGGAGAACAACCGGACCGGCTCGGCTCAGCGCGTTGTTTTGTCGTGCCCAATCCCAGCGGGCTCAACGCCCACGAGACCACCGAGTCGCTCGCTGCCGCGTACGCCGAGCCGGCCCGCGCTGCGGGCGTGCTCGTGTAGCGCCGTTACGCGACCGGGCGCTCGGCTTCTTCGCGGTTGGCGCGATACCAGTCGATCGTCGCTCGCAGCCCGTCCTCGAAGGGCATCGACGGCGACCAATCGAGCAACTTCGCGGCTCGTGTTCCGTCGACGCCGCGCCGCGGCTGACCGTCTGGTTTCGACGGATCCCAGCGCAGCTCGCCGTCGAAGCCGACGAGCCCTGCGATCGTCTCGACGGTCTCGCGAATCGTCACCTCCCGATCGGCGCCGAGGTTCAACGGCTCGGGTCCGACGTCGACTTCGCCCGCACGCACGATGGCGGCAGCGGCATCGTCGACGTATAGGTACTCGCGACTTGCCGCACCCGTACCCCAGACGTGCACATGATCGGCACCCGACTCGACCGCGTCGACACACTTCTTGATCAGCGCTGGAATCACATGCGACACCGCCGGGTGGAATTTGTCGCCGGGGCCGTACAGGTTGGTGGGGATCACGTAGGCAAACTGTTGTCCGTACTGCTCGGCGTTGACCTGGGCGTGGATGAGCTGGACCTTCTTGGCGACTCCGTAGGGTGCGTTGGTCTCCTCCGGGTAACCCTCCCAGAGGTTGGCTTCGACGAACGGCACCGGCGTGATCTTCGGATAGCTGCACACGGTGCCGAGCAGCACTGTGCGTTCCACCGAAGGCGCGTGGCGAGCGGCCTCGATCACGTAGGTGCCCATCAACAGGTTCGAGAGGTACAGCGGTGCGGGGTTCTCGAGGTTGTACCCGATACCCCCGACGCGGGCTGCGAGGTGGATGATCACGCTCGGCTCGTACGTCGCAAGGAGCGCCTCGGCAGTGCCGGGAACAGTGAGATCGAATTGTGCGCTGCGCGGTGCGACCACGTCGGCACCGTCGGCCTCGAGGCGGGCGACCACTCGGCGGCCGAGGAAGCCAGCACCACCGGTGACGACGACACGGCGCGATGACCAGAACGACATCACCCAGAGGCTAGAGGCCGATGCAGGAGACGTGACCGCGCCGAGCGGCTCCCGGCACGCGAGGATGGCCACGTGCCTCAACCGCTCGAAGCGCCGCTGCGCGTTGCGTACACGCTCGAACAGTGCTGGCATCCGGTTCCAGGCGGTACCGCCGTGGCTGCACTGCGCGTCGCCGAGGCGTTGCGTGCCCGCTCCGACGTCGAGTTGCACCAGGTCGCAGGCCGTCATCCGAAGATGCCCCAGCCCGAGTACCGTCCGACCGGCGAGTTGGCCATGCTGCCACTCAACCGGCCGTTGCTGTACGAGACCTGGAATCGGCTGAACTGGCCGAAGGTGGAGTCCGTGATCGGAGAGATCGACGTGGCCCACGCAACAGGACTGGTGCCATGCGGCACCAACGCACCGCTCGCGGTGACCGTCCACGACCTCGCCTTCCTCCACGATCCGTCGCAGTTCACGCGCCACGGTGTCCGCACGATGCGTCGCAGCCTCAGCGCTGTGGCCGCCCGAGCTGATCGCGTCCTGTGCCCGAGTATCGGCACCCTCGACGACTGCGCGCGGGCAGGAATTGACGAGTCACGGCTCCGTCACGTGCCGTGGGGTGTGGACACCGTCAGTGTTGCCGAGGCCGATATCGAGCGTGTGCGCCGGCGATACCGGCTGCCGGCCGAGTTCGTTCTCTTCGTCGGCACGCTCGAACCGCGCAAGAACCTGCCCCGCCTCGTCGAGGCGCTCGACGGCGGTGCGTTGCCGTTGGTGGTCGCAGGCGCCCACGGGTGGGGTGATCGTCCCGACCTCGACCGCACGCATGTGTTCCCGATCGGGTTCGTCGACGCCGCTGATCTACCCGCCTTGTACGCAGCGGCAGCGGTCTTTGCCTATCCCAGCGAAAGGGAGGGGTTCGGCTTACCGGTGGCCGAGGCAATGAGTCAAGGCACCCCCGTCGTCACCAGCCGAGGGACATCGACCGAGGAGGTCGCCGGCGGTGCAGCCGTCTTGGTCGATCCGTTCGACACCGTCGACATCGGGCGCGGTATCGCCGACGCGCTCGATCGTCGCGATGAGCTCATGCAGCGGAGTCGCTCGAGAGCCTCAGAACTGTCGTGGGCGGCGAGCGCCGACGCAACGATCGCCGTCTACCGGGAGTTGTCGCGGTGACGGCGGGCTCGGTCGACGTCGCAGTCAATCTGTTGTGGTGTGTCCCCGGCAAGGTCGGCGGTTCCGAGGAGTACCTGGTCCGTCAGCTCGGCGGTCTCGGCGATGTCGACACCGAGTTCGTGCCCACGCTGTATTGCCTCGCGGCCTTTGCCGATGCGCACCCCGACCTCGCCGAGCGCTTTGTCGTCGAAGCGGCGACGATCGACGGCCACAACAGAGCCCGTCGGGTCGCGGTCGAGCACACCTGGCTGCACCGACGAACCGGAGCCGCCGCGATCGTCCACCACGGTGGGGGCACCGTCCCCGCCCGTCCTCGCGGCCCGGTCGTCCTGACGATCCACGACCTGCAGTGGCTGACCTACCCGGACTATGTCGCCTCGGTCAAGCGGCGGTACCTCGAGTGGACGGTGCCACGATCGGTCGGTCGAGCCGATGTGATCGCCGTACCCACCGACTACGTGCGGCACACGGTGATCGAGGCCTTCGATGCACATCCGGATCGCGTCGTCGTCGTCCCGCACGGCGTCGAGTCGAACCGAGACATCGCCCAGGGCAACTCGGCAGCAGTGCGCGCGCGGTACGGCGTCGCCGAGCTCCCGTACGTGGTGTTTCCGGCGATCACTCACCCGCACAAGGGCCATCGTTTCCTGCTCGACGTGATGGCGGCCGGCTGGGGCGACGTCGTAGCGGTCATGCTGGGCGGGCGCGGCGCGGCCGACGACGACGTCAGTGCAGCGATTTCCGAACTTGGCCTGGCCGAGCGCATCGTGCGCCCTGGTCGGGTTCCGGCGGCCGACCGTGATGCCCTCATTGCCGGAGCCGAGGCCCTGGTGTTTCCCAGCGAGTACGAAGGGTTCGGTGCCCCGGTCATCGAGGCGATGACACTCGGGACGCCGGTCCTCGCCAGCGATCGCGCCGCGCTTGCCGAGGTGGTCGGCGATGCCGGACTTGTGCGACCGCTTGTCGTTGATGCGTGGATCGACGCGCTCGATACGGTGCGCACGCGACGAGCCGATCTCGTCGCTGCCGGGAACGTCCGCGCGGCAGCGTTCACCACTGCCGCCTCAGGTGACGCACTCGCCGACGCATACCGGTTGGCACTGGCGGTGCGGGCATGACCGGGGGCGCGCCGGTCTCGTCACGGCACAGCACGATCATCGTGCTGTGCCCCCACTTCGCTCCGGACACTGCGCCCACCGGCACGGTGATGACTCGAATCGTCGAGGAACTGGTCGAACTCGGCCATTGCGTCCACGTCGTCACTTCGCTCCCGTGGTATCGGTCGCACGCCATCGAGCCCGGCTGGGGCGGTCGACGTCGCCGCATCGAGCACACCCCGTGGGGCTCGATCACCCGGATCGATCCGTTCCCCGGTGACAACAAGTCGAACCTCGTGCGCCGTGCGCTCGGATTCGTCGCGTACAGCGTGCTGGCAGGTGCAGCCGCACTGCGCGTCGGTGACCAACGGCGCGTCGACGCCGTGATCGCCATGTCGCCGCCATTGACGCTCGGGCTCACCGGTTGGATGGTTGCGACGTGGCGAGGAGCGCCACTGATTTTCAATATTCAGGATGTCTTCCCGGACGCAGCCGTGACGACCGGCGCGATCACCAACCGTTGGGTGATCACCGCTGCGTCCTGGTTGGAACGGGTCAGCTATCGGCTGTCCGACGCCGTGACGGTGCTCAGCGACGATCTGCGCGCAAACGTCGTAACCAAACTGCCCCCGGCGCGCGCAGACACCGTGCACGTCATCCCCAACTTCGTCGACACTGCGGCGATTGCGCCCGGCGACCGCAACACCACGTATCGCCGTGAGCTGGGCCTGGGTGCCGGTCCGGTCGTGATGTACGCCGGCAACGTCGGGTTCTCCCAGTCGCTCGACCTTGTGGTTGCGGCAGCCGAGCGGCTCCCCGACATCCAATTCGTGATCAACGGCGAGGGCGCAGCCCGCGACGCTCTCGCCGCAAGCGGCGCCCACCTCACCAACCTGCACTTCGCTCCGTATGTCGATGCTGATCGACTGGCCGAGTTGCTCGCTTCGGCGGATCTGCACGTTGTTCCCCTGCGGCGCGGGCTTGGCAGCGTGAGCGTGCCGTCGAAGACCTACTCGATCCTGGCTGCCGGGCGGCCGGTGGTGGCAGCCATCGACGCGGGCACGGCTGTTCCGCGCATTCTCGAAGCGTCGGGAGGTGGCACTGCGGTTGCCCCGGACGAACCGGACGCCTTCACGGCCGCGATCGCCGAGTTGGTGGCGTCGCCGTCGACCCGGGCAGCGATGGGTCTCGCCGGGCGTTCCTGGGTGGTTGCCAATGCCTCCCCAGCAGCCGTCGGACAGCGTTACTCCGAGTTGATCCAGGCACTCGGAGCGAACCGCCGCCGCCGAGGCCGACCCCCGGGAGCGGGTTCTGGCCGGTAGCCTCGCTCGACGTGGCATCCCCCTCCTCGTCCACGAAGAAAGCGGCCAAGCTCGCCCAGTCCGGGCAAGGCCGCCGCATCCGATTTCAAGGCGGCACGCTGTTCCCGATGGTCGTGGCGATCGTCGTCGTGGTCGGCCTGGCGCTCGTCGTCTACTCGCGGCAGAGCCGGCCGGCTGCCGATGCCTCTTCGCCACAGGTCGACGACCACTGGCACCACGCGTACGGGTTTTTTCTGTGCGACGAGTGGTTCATGCTCGATGGCGACCTCGAAGAGCGCGACTCGAGCGGCTTTCTCAACGAGGGATTTGCGCGCACCGGGATCCACAGCCACAACGATGGCGTGATCCACTGGCATGCGTTCTCGTCGGCGGCGGTCGGCCAGCGGGCCACGCTCGGAGTGTTCCTCGACAACTACGACGTCGAGCTCGACAACAATCGCATCGAGTTCCCCGAGAACCAGCGGGCGGGGCTGCCGTATGAGAACGAGACCGGCGTCTTCGAAGAGGGCGAGACCACCTGCGTGATCGACGGTGAAGAACAAGATGCCGTGTTGTCCGTGGTCGTGTGGGACAACTTCTCCGACACCGACGACGGCACGACGTTCATCACCGACTTCAACAACATCCGCCTCAACAAGGACGGCATGGTCATCTCGATCGTGTTCGCCCCGGAGGGCACCGATGTCACGATGCCGCCGTGGGCTCCCGACCTGCCCGAGCTCGGTGCCATCGACACGGTGCAACTCACCCCCGAGGACCTCGTCGACCCCAGCGTGCCCCTGACCGAGGAAACGCTGAACACCGATCCGTTGAGCACCGACACCGTTGTCGACAACGAGTCGATGGAGGTTGACTCGACCGACGAGACGGACTCGACGGTCACGGCGACCACCGGCGACGACGACGGCTGATGCAGGCCGTTGTTCTGGTTGGTGGCTTCGGAACCAGACTTCGGCCGCTGACCAACGAAGTACCCAAGCCGATGCTGCCCATTGGGCATCGGCCGATGATCGTCCGCTTGATCGAGCGCCTCGCTCGCGGCGGCGTCGACGACGTCACCCTGGCCCTCGGGTTCAAGCCCGAGCCGTTCGTCGCAGCGTTCCCGGACGGTCGATGCGGCGACGTGGCGGTGCATTACGCGGTCGAGCCCGAACCTCTCGATACCGGCGGGGCGATCCGGTTTGCGGCCGATACCCGCGGCATCGACGACACCTTCGTGGTCGCCAACGGCGATGTCATGACCGACCTCGACGTCGGTGCGCTCATCGCCCACCACCGTGCGGTCGAGGCGGAGGCCACGTTGCACCTCATCGGTGTCGACGATCCATCGGCATTCGGCGTGGTCGACATCGATGCCGACGGAGTGGTCCACGCCTTCGTGGAGAAGCCCGATCCGGGCACCGAGCCGAGCAACCTGATCAACGCCGGCACCTATGTCTTCGAACCGTCGGTGCTCGAGCTGATCCCGACAGGCGAACGAGTCTCGATCGAACGCGACACGTTCCCTCGGGTCGTGGCGGGCGGACGGCTCCACGGCGTGGCGACGTCGGACTACTGGATCGATGCCGGCCGTCCTGACTTGTATCGGGCCGCCAACCTCGACCTGCTCGGCGACCAGCGGCGGTTCGATCGCGCCGAGGCGATTGCCGCCGATGCGTCGGTCGCGGCGGATGCCACCGTCGTCAACAGTCTGATCGGTGCTGGTGCGCAGGTCGAGGCCGGGGCAGAAGTGCGCGACTCCGTGGTGCTCGACGGTGCGCGCATCGGTGCCGCATCACGTGTCGAGAGCTCACTGATCGCCGGTGTCGTCGGCGATCGTGCCCGTGTGACCGACACAATCGTGGGCCGGACTGGCACCGTCGCCGCCGACGCAGAGTTGTCGGCGTCCACAGAGCCACCGGTCTGAGCACCACGGCGCGTCGCGTCCAACGACGTATCGTCGGGTGATGCGCGTTGCGATCATCGGCGGAGCGGGGTTCTTGGGGTCGCACCTCGTCGATCAGCTGCTCGCCGCCGGTCGCTCGGTCGACGTCATCGACGACCTCTCATCGGGCGCACTGGCCAATCTTGCCGATGCCCGTCGCACAGACGGGGCGTTGAAAATCGACCATCTCGATGCGGCTGGAGCCGATCTGCACACCTTGCTCGGGATGCGCACACCCGATGTCGTCTTCCACCTTGCGTTGCTGCCGCGTCATGATCGGTCGGGTCCGGCGCAACTGAGTGCGCTCGATCGGACGCTCGTGTTGCTCGAGGCGGCACGCCGCCATCGGATCGGCAAGGTCGTCGTTGCGCTGCCGGCGCGTAGCCTGTACGGCTATCCGGCGCCGTCCGCGCTCCCGGTGAAGGAGACCGACCCGCTCCCGCGGGGCGTGCGCGGGGTCGTCGCGCGGGCGATTCTCGACCTTCTCACCGAGTACCGCGAGCGGCATGCCATCGAGTTCACCGCGCTGGCGATGACCACGGTCTACGGTCCGCGTCAGCGGCACACCGGAGGGCTCGTCGCCTCGCTCGCCGCCGCCGCTGCTGCAGGCGAGACGCCGGCCCTGCATGCAGACGGGCGGCAGACTCGCGATCTGCTGTTCGTCGACGACGCCGCCGATGCATTGAGTCGGGCGGCCGAGCGTGGCAGCGGATTGTTGATCAATGTCGGGACCGGCAACCAGACGCCGGTGCGCGACGTGTGGGCGCGGCTGGCCGGTCCCGGCGCTGGCCAGCCGACCACGGTCGCCACCGCTCCCGACGATCTCATCCGCTTTGCCGTGTCGCCCGTCCGGGCCAGGATTCACCTGCAGTGGTCCCCGTGGACTGACGTCGACACCGGACTGAGCCAGTTGTAGCCGGACTACTTCGACAGCGTGACCGCCGCGAGCCGTTGTGCGATGTCGGGAGTCGACATGACCGACTCGGTGACCACGGCGCGCATGCCGGCCCGTTCGACGGCTGGAGCCGCGTCGGCGTCGACGGTGTCGATCACGAGCGTGGCCGCGATGGGCGCATACCACCGGGCGATTCCCTCGACCGATGGCTCGTGCCCGAGTTCGCGCAGCATTCGGTCGGCCGGGCCCTTGAGCGCAGCTCCACCGACGATCGGCGACACCGCAACGACGTCGTCGCGTCGATCGGTGAGCAGTTCGTCGACGCCTGGGAGGTGACGAATCGGGCCGATGGACACGACCGGATTGGACGGTGCGATCACGATCCGGCTGGCGTCCTCGAGCACATTGCGCGCCCGGGGACTGAGCTCGGCGTCGCCGTCGAAGCGCACCCCCTCGATCGCAATGTCGTGGCGATGCCGAACGAAATACTCCTGGAACGCGAGGTCGCCGTAGTCGCTCGTTTCGACGATCGTCGCCTGCGGATCGTTGCTCATCGGGACGATGTGCGTGGCGATGTCCCAGGCACGACGAATCTCGTCGGTCACCGTGGTGAGGTCGGCACCTTCCTCGAGGCGCGCTGTGCGATACATGTGTGTCGCCAGATCGCGGTCGCCGAGCCCGAACCACTCGGTCGCGGCTGTCGAGCCCGGTGGCCGCACAGCGGCGTATCGTCCGAGGCTGGCCAGCGCGTGCCACGTCTCGTCGACGAGTCCCCACCCGCGCTCTGGGTCGATGGCCTCGGCCAAGGTGTAGGTGATCGTGTCGAGGTCGGGTGAGACGGCCAAGCCGTGCACGCGCCAGTCGTCGCCGGTGTTGACCACAGCGGTGATGTGCTCGGGCGGCAGCGCACGGGCTGCCCCGCGGAGATAGCGGGCTGCGCCGACGCCGCCGGCCAGAACGGCGATGGGCTCGGTGGTCACGCGGCGAGATCCTGGTAGATCGCTTGGAGTTCGTCGGCGGTGCGGTCCCATGAGAAACGCGCCGCATTGGCCGTTCCTCGGCGGCTCAGCTTGGCGTGCATGTCATCGTCGGTGACGACCCAGTGCAGGTTGGCGGCGAGGGCATCGGGGTCGTTGGCTGTGCTCAGCAGCGCAGCGGACCCGGCGACCTCGGGGATCGAGCCAGCGCTGCTCGCCACGACGGGAGTGCCGACCATCTGCGCTTCGAGGATCGGGAAACCGAAGCCCTCGTCGAGTGACGGGTAGGCGAGGGCGCGCGCGTGGCGGAGGAGCCACCACTTCGAGAGCTCGTCGATTCCTCCGAGGCGCACCACTCGCCGCGACGTGCTCGGCGGCAGCATGTCGATCGTGCTGGTGATGGCTCCGTCGTCGTCGCCGCGGCCGCCAGCGAGCACCAGACCGACGTCTGGCACCTCGCGGGCCAGACGATCGAACGCCGTGACGAGCGTCGGCAGGTTCTTACGTCGTTCCATTGTCGACACCGACAAGATGAACGGCCGATCGACCAGCGCTTGGAGTCCGCTGGGCGCCTGGTCGTCGTCGATCGTTGGGACCGTCGGGGGTCCGAGGAGCACCGTGTGCACGGCAGTGGGCGCAAGGAGCTGGCGGACGCGGGCCGTCGTCGCCCGCGATGACGTGACGACCGCGGCGCCGTCGGCGACAGCTCGCCGGAGGACGGCACCGGAGCGGCGCACGTCGGGCGCGGCGAGTTCGGGATGCTCGAGGAACCAGCAGTCGTACACCGACACGAGTCGAGCCGCCCGGCTCGGTGGCACGACGTAGTTCGTGCCGTGGACGACGTCGGGCGAGCCGAGTCGGGCATCGATCGGACGCCCGCCTTGCGCCCAATAGCGCAATGCGAGTGCCGCAGGCAGTGGTAACCGCCGTTCCGGAGGCGTGAGCTTGGCCCGCATGCTGACGACGTACGGCAAGAGCTCGAGGTCCGCCCGGCTGGCCGGACCGCGTTGGAGCGCGTCGATCGTGCCGGCGACCGCGGCGGGGACACCGGTGCGAGGCCCATGAGTTGGACCAACGTCGATCGCCACACGAACCATGGAAGTCGGCAGCGTACCGACGACGTGCGGTCGCAGGACGCAAGTCCGGATGGGTTCGCATGAGCGTGGCGAGCCACGAGCGGCCCGTACACTCTCGGGTTCTATGCCGAGGGCGTTTGTTACCGGGATCACTGGCCAGGACGGTCAGCATTTGGCTGAGTTGTTGCACGGCAAGGGGTATGACGTGTTCGGGATGGTCAAGGGCCAGTCGAATCCGCGTGCTCAGCAGGTGCAAGAGGAGATGCCGTTTGTTGAGTTGGTGTCGGGGGATTTGGCGGATTTGCCGTCGCTGGTGGCGGCGTTGGAGATGTCTCAGCCCGATGAGGTGTACAACCTCGGCGCGATCAGTTTCGTGGCGTTGAGTTTCTCGCAGGCGGAGTTGACGGCGAACATCACCGGGTTGGGGGTGTTGCGTATGTTGGAAGCGATCCGCATGGTGGGCGGGACGCAGAACAATCCGGTGCGCTTCTATCAGGCGTCGTCATCGGAGATGTTCGGCAAGGTGCGCGAGACGCCCCAGACCGAGATGACGCCGTTCCATCCGCGTAGTCCGTATGGGTGTGCGAAGGTGTTTGGGCATGACATCGTGGTGAATTACCGCGAGTCGTATGGGTTGCATGCGTCGTCGGGGATCTTGTTCAACCATGAGGGCCCGCGGCGGGGGATCGAGTTCGTGACCCGCAAGGTGACCAACGCGGTCGCCAGGATCAAGTTGGGTTTGCAGCACGAGTTGGTGTTGGGGAATCTGGAGTCCAAACGTGACTGGGGGTATGCGGGCGATTATGTGCGGGCGATGTGGATGATGCTGCAGCAGGACGAGCCGGGGGACTACGTGGTGGCCACTGGTGAGACGCACTCGATCGAGGAGTTGGTGACGCGGGCGTTTGCCGAGGTGGGGATCGACAATTGGGGTGACTATGTGCGTCAGGACCCGAAGTTCTTCCGGCCGGCCGAAGTTGATCTGTTGATCGGCGACGCGTCACGAGCCCGCGAACAGCTCGGATGGCGGCCCGAGGTCGACTTCGGGCAGCTCGTCAAGATGATGGTCACCCACGACCTCGAACACGAAGCGAACAAGGCTGGCCTCGCGGTTCCCGACTGACGCTGCCGTCAGCCCGACAGCCGGTCGACGAGCGGGACCCGCCACTCGTCGGCGAGCACATCGCCCAGCTCGACGACGCGTTCGATGAGCGCCCGATCGTGGAGGTGCCGGTCGAGCATCGCCTGGTGTGCGTCGTAGACGCTCACGCGCAGAGGGTGCACTTCGACTGTGATCGGTCCGCGCGCTGGCACCGTGCCGGGGGCGAGCACCCGCAGGTACCACCCAGTGCGTCCCGTCGACCGCATCAGCGGTCCGACCTGCGGGGTCCCCCGGTAAACCGTCAGCTTCTGACACGGCCAACGTGGCTGGCAGACCGCGAGTTCGGCATCGCCCCAGCGCCAGCGGTCGCCAACGTGCACGGTGTGCTCGTCGATGCCGACCGTGGCGACGTTCTCGCCCACCGCCGGAGCATCCCGTGTCGTCACGAGATCAGGCTGAGCGAGTTCGGTCGCCCACGCCGCACGATGCTCGTCTGGGTGGGCGTAGACCGCTTTGTCCGGGCCGCCATGCACTGATCGGTCGGCTTGGTCGTCGCCGGCGAGATTGATGCGGTCGAGCCGCAACGACGTGTCGGGGTCGACGCGCAGCTTGTGGATCGCAGATGTGATGCCGAGCCCTTCATCGCCCAGCGGTCGAGGCGTGCCGACATACAGATCGGCGATCGCGATGGTGAGACCGTTGCTCATGTCTCGAACGGCATGTCGGTGATTGCGTCCATCATCGAGTCCTGATCGGGCTTGGCGCCGGCGCGCAGCCGGACCTGGAGCGCGATCGCGAACGTGATCAGTGCGGCGATCGACGACAGCAGCAGGCCGATCTCGATCCGTCGGAAGATCTGATCGCTGGAGAGCCAGGTCCCGAGCACGAACGCAACGACTCCCAAGCCCCATCCAAGCGCCACGAGTGCGTGCCCCTGGAGGGCGATCACCGCCTGGGCGGCCGCCAGCGCGCCCATGTACACGGCGCTGCTGAGCGCAAGCATCGCCAGCGTCTCGCTGGTCAGGTCGGCGTCGTACACCACTTCGATGACCCATGGCCCGAGTACGAATGCGCCGCCGGTACCGATGGCGCCGACGGCGAGGACGACGAGCATGAGACGGCGCAGGCCGGAACGGAACTCATCGAGCTGGCCCTGCGCAGCGAGACGGGCGAGTCCCGGAAGCAACGCCGCTTGCACCGCTTGGAACAAGAACAGCGGGATACGGGCGAGCAAGACCCCGAAGGAGAATTGGGTGACGAGCGCTTCTTGATCGGCGTCGGCAAACAGGCTGGCCGCGATCGGACCCGCGTTGAGCAACGATGCGGCGAACACCGAACCGAGTAACAGCCACCCCAAATTCGAGGTGACCTCGTTCCATTCCGCAGGCGGCCCGGGATCGGTGTGCAGCCCTCCTCGTCGCCACACGATGACGACGGCGACCAACGGAGTCAAGGCGATCAACATTGCGTACGCCCCGATTGCGCTCACGCTAAACGCGGCGAGAGCGAGGCACACGACGATGCGCACGATGCCGTCGCTGCCCATGATCAAGGCGTAGTTGCGGAAGCGGCCCGTTCCTGAGGAGATGCCGCGGGCGATGTGCGCCGGGGCGTAGGCGGCGAACGCCGTCGCCAACGCCACGACCATGATCCAGTTCCCGTTGAAGTACGAGCTGGCGAGCAGTGAGCCGAACGCAGCGATCACGATGACCATCGCCACCACGAGAACGACGCCGAGCGTGACGATGCGCCGCACGACCGGTCGCGACCCTTGCCCGAGCGCGCGGCGCGATGCCAACGCTCGTCCGAGCTCTTGTTCGAGCGGGAGGAAGAAGCCCGGTGAGAGCGCGAACATCGCAAACCACAGCGACGCGATCGGTGCAAAGGCGTCTTCGCCTCCAACCGCGACCGTGCCGACGCGGAAGAAGGCGTAGGTCGCGAAGCCGGCGATCAACAGTGCGATGCCGACCGGAATCGTGCCCTCTGGGAGCGGCGTGCGCACGCGCGTGCTGGAGATGGGCGTGGACACGATCGCTCGAGGCTATCGGGGCGGCTGCGGCGACCCAGCGACGGCGCGGCGTACGGCGCGTTCGATCTCGCGGCGGCGGACCTGCGCGCGTTGGAGACCGAGGATGCCGAGTCCGACGCTGACGTAGACGGCGTCGCGGGCCGCAGCCGCGGCGCGCTGGGTGAGCGGGTGGTCGATCACGGCGCCGAGGTCGGCATCGGTGAGGTCGATGCGCGTCGGATCGGGGAGCCCGGGCACATGGCAACGCTATCGCCTCGCAGGAGCGGCGGCCGGTCGCTGCCGCTACTGATGTACCGCCCTCGACATCGGCGTCGGCGTGACCTGTCGGAGCAACCGGTGACCAGTAGCCTCGCATCTTCGTGGAAACGCAGACCCAGAGCGCGCCGCCCGTCGTGGCCGTGGTCGTCGTCCACCACCCCGCGCCCGAGTTCGACCAGGTCCTCGACGCATTCGCTGCGCAGGACTATCCGAATCTGCGGTTGTTGTTTCTGGTCACCGCCTCCGAGTCCTCCGAAGACGATGCGGCGCTGGCCGAACAGATCACGGCGCGTCTGCCGGAGGCGTTCGTGCGCACGACCGGAGCGAACCCGGGTTTCGCCGCAACGGCCAACGAAGTGTTGCGACTCGTCGAAGGCGACAACGGCTTTCTCCTGATCTGTCACGACGACGTCGCTCCAGACCCCGACGCCGTACGCACGCTCGTCGAGGAGCTGTTCCGATCGAATGCTGGTGTGGTCGGTCCGAAACTGGTCGACTGGGACGATCCCCGTGTACTTCGCTCGGTCGGTCTGGGTGCCGACCGCTTCGGCCACATCGACGCCGGCATCGAGCCCGGCGAGGTCGACCAGGAGCAACACGACGGCGTACGCGACGTCTTCGTTGTCCCATCGGCCTGCATGCTGGTGCGCGCCGATCTGTTCCGTGCTCTGGGCGGATTCGACGCGGCGATCACGTACTACGGAGAGGATCTGGAGTTCTGCTGGCGAGCGCACTTCAGCGGGGCCAGGGTGATCGTCGCCCCTGTGGCCCGGGTGCGCCACGCCGGACGCCTGAGCGAACGCCGCGCCGACCTTCGCGCGGCGAACCTCGAAGCCAGGCACCGGGTGCGCACGGTCGCCACCTTGACCGGGCCGGCGCGTGTCGTCGGCCGGTCGCTCGAGTTGGTCCTGTTGACGGTCGTCGAACTCGTGGTCGGTCTGTTCACCGGTCGGCTCGGTGAAGCCTGGGCGTCGCTGCGCGCCGTCATCGGCTTGATTCCGCGTACTCCGGCGATCCTCAGCCGCCGGCGAACGGTACGCGAGGTGCGCCGGGTGCCCGAACGAGAGATCAGTGGCTTGCAGGTGCGCGGCAGCGTTCGCCTCAGCGCCTACCTGCGAACCCGTGAGACGACGACGTTTGTCGGGGCCGACCGCCAGATTCGCCGATGGCGCGACAGCACGACCGCACCGGTGATCGCATGGATCGCCGTACTCATCGGACTGTTCATCGGGGCTCGCGACTTCTTCACCGACGGCGTTCCACCCGTCGGCGAATTCCTCGCGTTCCCCGAGAGCCCGCGCCGACTGCTCGACACCTTCCGCTCCGGCTGGAACCCGACCGGAGTCGGGGCGACCTCGTCGAATCCGACCGGGTGGGCGACGCTGTCGCTGGCGTCGGTCGGCACGCTGTTCCGGATGGGTCTGTTGCAGACCCTTTTCACCGTCGGCACGGTGCTCGTCGGCGCCATTGGCATGTGGAAGCTGGCCACGGTGTTTCCGTCGACGCGGGCCCGCCTCGCAGCGTTGATCGTGTACGCCGCAACCCCGATCGTCAGCGGAGCGATGCATGGCGGCCAACTGACCGTTCTCGTCATGTATGCGAGCACGCCGTGGATCCTCCACCTGCTGCGTCGTGCCGCGGGTATCGAGACCGCCGATCCGACCATGGCGAGCGACGATGTCCCCGACGGGATCGTCAAACTCGATCGGGCTGATCGGGTTCGACGCACAGCAGCAGCCGTGCTCGTCGTGGCCCTCGGTGCGGCGTTCGCGCCGATCGTGCTCGTGGTCGCTGCGATGCTTGGCGTGCTCCTCGCCGTCGGCACTCTGTTGGCGCTCGCTTCGTGGCGCACCGCAGTGCACACCTTGGCCATAACCGGGGTCACCGTCGTCGGTGCGGCGTTGCTCAACGCCCCCTGGGTGGCGACCTGGTCGTGGTCGACGATGGTTGGCCCGCCGCCGGTGGGTGAGGCCGGGCTCGGCTTGGTGCGAATTGCATCGTTCGATATCGGCGCAACGGACTTTGCGGTGCTCGCGCTTGCGCTGTATCTCCCGGTCATCGCGGCCATTGCGCTCGCCCGCGCCTGGCGTCTCACGTGGGCCGTCCGCGCCGGCACGATCATCATCGGGTTCGGTGGTCTCGCCGTTCTCGCCGACCGGGGCTCGCTGCCGTTCGACATGCCGGCGGCTGGTGTCCTGCTCGCGCCGGTTGCCGCCGGTGTGGCGATCGCTGCGGGCGCCGCACTCGCGGCGTTCGATCTCGATGTGCGCGGCGGATCGTTCGGGTGGCGTCAACCGCTGGGACTCTTGGCCAGCGCAGCAGTGGCGGTCGGCGTTTTGCCTGGAGTGTTCGCGCTCGGTGACGGTTCGTGGGATGCCCCAACGACGCCGCTGTCGAGTGTCCTCGACGCCCGGTTGCCATCGGCGGATGAAGACGGCGCGTACAACACCTTGCTCGTGGGCGACGCCCGGCTCCTTCCGGTGCCGGGCACCCAGTACCGGGACGGAATCAGCTGGGCCGTGATCGACGACGGGCCGCTCGATGTGACCGATCGGTGGGCCCCGCCCTCGACCGACGCGTCGGCGGCGATCGATGACGCTCTCGACCAGATCGCGGCGTCGTCCACGTTGCGCGCGGGCCAGCTGCTCGCGCCGCTCGGGATCCGTTTCATCGTCGTGCCGGTGTTCGACGGTGTCGCCTCGACACTCGACGACCCATTGCCCGTACCGGCGGGTCTCGTCGAGTCGCTCGATGACCAACTCGACTTGGTGACCGAGCTGGCACTGCCGACGCTCGAATTGTTCGAAAATCGTGCGTGGATCCCTACTCGAAGCTTGCTCACCGGTGCGACTGCGGAGGCCAGCGAGTCTGCGGGATCTGAGGCGTTGGTCCGCGCCGATCTCTCCGAGTCGAGCCCGGTGTTTGTCGACGCCGACCAGCTGGCTGCGGCCAGCGAGACGATCCAGGCCGGCGTGGTGCATCTCGGCACCCCGTTTGCCGATGCGTGGACCCTGACAGTCGACGGCGCCGATGTTCCCGCACGTCGCGATTTCGGTCTGACCACGGCATTCGACGTGTCGACGGCGGGTGAGGCGACGCTGGAATACCAGAGTTCGGCGACGCGTTCACTGCTCGTTGCGCTGCAGGTGGTGCTGTGGTTGCTGGCGATCGTGCTCGTCGTCCGCGTGTCGGTGTCGCTGTCGGCTCGGACGACGGGACTGATCGACGACGAGACACTGATCGATCTCGACGATGCCGAGCCGGCGACACTCGACCCGGGTCTCGACATCACTGGCCAGATCGCACGGCAAGACGACGATGTTCCAGCGGAGACCGGCCAGTGAGCCGACGTGCGCTGCCCGCCCTGGTCGTTGTGCTCGTGGCGATGATCTCGATCGTGATCGCCGCGCGCACGGAACCGGTCGTGGCCGATCCCGTGTTCTCGACGCCGGCCGGCGACTGGATGCCGTCGGTGACTGAAACCGAGGCACTCACCGGGAGCTGGTTCTGCCCGGGCGTGCCCGCGACCGGCGAGGACGGCGTCGGTGGCGAGGTCGTGGTCGCCAATCGTGATGGCGATCCGATGGAGGGCCAGTTCACGGTATTGACGCCCGATGGCCCTGCCGCGGCACAGGACTTCATGGTCGAGCCATGGTCGACCACCACGATCGACGTCGACGCCTTCTCGACGGTGGAGTTCGCATCGGTGGTTGTCGAGACCGAAGGTGGTCGTGGGATCGTCGAGCAGCGGGCGATCCATCCGGCGGGTGAGTCGGTTGCGCCGTGTGCCAATGACGCCTCCGACACCTGGTACCTCGCTGACGGCTTCACGGTTGACGGCAGCGTCGAGACGCTGCTGGTGACGAATCCGTATGACGAGCCGGCCACCGCGCGGCTGCGGTTCGCCACCGAGTCGGGTGAGTTCACGCCAGGTTCGTTCCAGGGGTTCGTGATTCAGCCGCAGTCAGTCGAGGTCATTCGACTCGCCGAAGGTGTGCTCAACGAGCCTGTGATCGCGGTCGAACTCGTCACGGAGTCAGGACGGGTGGTGCTCGGTCGTGCTCAGCACTATGTCGGTGGCGGTCGGCTGGGCTACGACGTGAGCCTGGCGGCGCCGGCGTTGCGCGATCAATGGTGGTTCGCCGATGGTGAGGTCGGTGAGGGAATCTCTGAGACATTCGCCATTTACAACCCCACCGACGACGACGTGACGGTCGATGTCGTGTTCCTCGGAGTGCCGATCGAGGCCAACTTCGGCGATGTCGAACCGATCGAGGTCGCCGCTCGCAGCGTTGTTGTCTACGACCCGTCGAGTGAGGACGATGGCGCAACCCTCCCCGAGGGTCGCCACGCCGTCGTGTTCAGCACGTTGTCCGACCCCTCGATTGTCGTCGAGCGCGTCCTGACGCGTCCGGCCGGAGACTCGGTCGCCACGTCTGTGGTACTGGGAGCGCCGCCCCGGTCCGACGGGTTCGTCGCCAGCCGGTGGCACATCGGCATCGGTCCGTCGTCGCCCGCACCGGAGGCGCTGGTGATCTACAACGTCGACAACGGCGAAGGCGCCATCACCGTCCGTGCGGTCGGGCCCGGTGGGCCCACCGAGATCGACGGGCTGACCGACGTTCCGATCGGTGCCGCCGCGGTGATCACGATTGATCTCGAGGCAGCCGACGCGCTCGACAGCGAGTTGATCGTCGATGCGACGAACCGGGTGTTCGTCGAACGGCGCCTGCCCCGTGGTGCGGGGCTCGAGGGAACGTCCGGCTCTTGGGCGATCCCGTCGGCCAGCTCATAACCTGAGTGCCGATGGAGCGCCTGCTCATCGCCATTGCGATCGTCGCCGTCGTCGGTGTCGTCGCGCTCGTCGCGCAACGCCGGCGCCGACCCGATGCCCCGACTCAACGGGCCTACCGAGTACCCGAGCAACTCGATCGCACCGACTTCTCCGGACCGCAGACGCCCTGGCTCGTGGTCGTGTTCACGTCGTCGACGTGCACTGCGTGCGCGGACGTTGCCAGCAAGGCCAGCGTGCTCGAGAGCGATGACGTCGCGGTCGCCGTCATCGATCACGAAACGAACAGGGCGACCCACTCGCGGTATCGGATCGATGCGGTCCCGACCACGCTGATCGCCGATCGCCTCGGTGTGGTGCGCGGCAGTTTCCTCGGCCCGATGTCGGCCACCGATCTCTGGGCTGCAGTCGCCCGAGCGCGCGATCCCGCGCAGCCCGAAGCGCACTGCGACGAGCACTAACTCGTCGGAGTCGGTCGGCACGCCGGATGCGACGCACCGTGACCGGTGTGGTCAGTTGGCGACGATGTCGTCGGCGGGTTGGCCCGACTCGGCCATTCCTTGCTGGATCAGCCGGGCCACCTCCGGACCGTCGATGGTCTCGTGCTCGAGGAGCGCCTCTGCAATGAGCTGGAGGCCGCGGCGATGGCGGGTGAGGGTCTCGGTGGCGCGTTCTTCTTGTTCGGTGAGAATCCGGGCAACCTCCTCGTCGAGGAGCTTGGCGGTGTCGTCGGAGTACTCGCGGGCGTTCGACATCAGGTCCTCGCCGAGGAATACCTGCTGCTGGCCGGCCCAGGCCATCGGCCCGACGCGCTCGGACATGCCCCACTCGCGCACCATCCGCCGAGCGATGCCGGTGGCCTGCTCGAGATCGTTGGCTGCACCGGAGTTGAGATGGCCGAAGATGATCATCTCGGCGACGCGGCCCCCCATGGCCTTGCAGATCGTGTCTTCGAAGTACTCCTTTGAGTACGTGTGACGTTCCTGCGGGAGTGACCAGGTGACGCCGAGCGCCATGCCGCGCGGCAGAATCGTCACCTTGTGTAGCGGGTCGCCGTGTGGCAGGACCGTGGCCAGCAACGCATGTCCGCCTTCGTGGTAGGCCGTTGCCTTCTTTTCCTCGGCCGACAGAATCATCGACTCGCGCTGAGCCCCCAATACGACGCGGTCACGGGCGTTCTCGAAGTCGATGCGGGCGACCTCTTTGGAACCGCGACGAACAGCGACGAGCGCCGCTTCGTTGACGAGGTTGGCCAGATCGGCGCCGCTCATCCCCGGTGTCGCCTGCGCCATGGTCTCCATGTCCACGTCGGCTGACATGCGCTTGTCGCGTGAGTGCACTTCGAGAATCGACTTGCGCTCGCCCGACTCCGGCAGCGGGACGACGATCTGGCGGTCGAAGCGGCCTGGCCGCAGCAGCGCGGGATCGAGGATGTCGGGCCGGTTCGTGGCTGCCATGATGACGATGCCTTCGGACGTCTCGAACCCGTCCATCTCGGCGAGCATCTGGTTGAGCGTCTGCTCGCGTTCGTCGTGGCCGCCGCCGAGACCTGCGCCGCGCTTGCGACCGATCGAATCGATCTCGTCGATGAAGATGATTGCGCGGCCCATGCGCCGAGCCTGTTGGAACAGGTCGCGAACGCGGCTGGCACCGACGCCGACGAACATCTCCATGAAGTCGGACCCGGTCACCGAGAGGAAACCGACGCCCGCCTCGCCGGCTACGGCGCGGGCGAAGAGCGTCTTGCCGGTGCCCGGAGGCCCGACGAGAAGAATGCCCTTCGGCACGCGGGCGCCGATCTCGGCGAAGCGCTCCGGCATCCGCAGGAAGTCGACGACCTCGGTGATCTCTTGTTTCACCCCGTCGTAGCCCGCGATGTCGTCGAATGTCGTCGATGGGCGGTCGGTGGTATATGCCTTGGCCTTGCTGCGACCGATCGACATCACATTGCCCATCTGGCCCTGGGCCCGACGCTGCATCCAGACGAAGAAGCCGATGATCAGCAGAACCGGCAGCATCAGGCCGAACACACTGAGCAGCCAGTTGTTGCTCGGGGTCTCGAAACTGACGGTGACGTTGTTCTCCTGCAGCAGCGCACGGTCTTCGTCGGGGATGGCTCCGTCACCGGGACCCGTGGTGTTGTACTTGTCGCCGTTGACGAAGTCGCCCGTGATCCGGCCACTGCCGTTGTTGATGTTCGCGGTTTCGATCTGGCCCTCGATGACCTGCTCGCGCCACTCGCTGTATTCGAGTGACTCGCCGTCGTCGCTCGGCCACAGGCTCGGCACGAGGAACGCGGCGGCGAGCACACCGATCAGAATCCAGATCGTCCACCGCGGCAGACCGCTACGGCCTCCTGAATCGTCGGCATCGCTGCCCTGCTGTGGCGAGTGGTCCTGGCGGCGTTCGGCCCGCTCGCTCCGGCGATTCGGCTTGTCGTTGCGTTGTTGACCTCGTCCAGCGCCCGGCGGCGGAGGCGGCGGCGGGGGAGGCAGGTCGTTCATGACCCCATGCTAGGGGAGCATCCACCGTTCACCGATGCAGTGCGCATACGGTTTCTGGCAATGGCACAGTGGCGGACCGGCATCCCGACCAACGACGCGGTCGGTGCAGGTGCGCAGCGCCAGTGTTCGCGCCCAGGGTGTTCTGAAGCGGCGGCGGCGACGCTCACGTATCACTACGACCGATCGCAGGCGTGGCTCGACGAGCTCAGCGAGCGGCGCGATCCCCATTCGTACGATCTGTGCGAGCGGCATGCCGCACGCATCTCCGTGCCGCACGGCTGGCACCTCGATGACCGGCGCGACAACGGTCTCGGCACATTGATCGCCGTCTGAGAATCGCGCCCTGAGCATGCGCCGGCGCCGGTAGTGTCAGACCGCGTGGCCGACCCCATCCGCCGGGCCCAGCGGGTGACGCCGCCGGGCGGCCGGCGCGCACCGACGTCGCCGATCCGCGCCGCGTCCGCAGCGCCGATCGATCCGGCCACCGCGGTCGTGACGTTCGTGGCTGCATGGCTCGGCGGCCAGGTCCTGTCCTCCATCGTGATCGCCGTCACGGGTGGCGACCCGATCGACAAGGCGCCGATCGGTGTCCTGGCGGCGGCCCTGATCGCTGCGTGGACGGCTCAGCTGGCCGGCATGTGGGTCGCGTCGAACCGCGCCGGCACCGGTGACCTGCGCATCGACTACGGCATCGAGGCGGTCCCCGCCGATGCGATCGGTCTGGGCATCGGTGTGTTGTCGCAGCTCGTCGTGATCCCGGTGGTCTACCTCCCGCTCCGTGCAGTGTGGTCCGACACGTTCACCGACGAACGGCTCGAGGAGAATGCCCGCAGCCTGGTCGACCGTGCCGATGGAGTCGCGCTCGTCGTGTTGTTCCTGCTCGTGGTCGTCGGTGCCCCGCTCGTCGAGGAACTCTTCTATCGCGGTCTACTGCAAGGCCCGTTGGCGGCGCGTTTCAACGGCGTGGTGGTCGTCGTGGGCGTCGCTGCGGTGTTCGCGTTGGTCCACGTCCGCCCGGTCGAGTTCCCCGGACTGTTCGTGTTCGGGCTGATCCTCGGGGTGTGCGCGCTGTATACCGGTCGGCTCGGGTTGGCGATCACCGCTCACGTCGGCTTCAACGCCACCGGTCTGTTGATGGTGTTGTGACGGGTGCTGTGACGTGTGCTGTACGGCGGCCTTTGCCATCATGATCGATCGCGGGTCGCCGCGATCCCGTGTGCGAGCTCATGACGACTGACGACACCCTCACCGACGACTCCCTCATCGAGGCGCCCGAATCCGAATCGCTCGAATCGGCTGCGCCCGTCACCGACGGCGGCTCGAATGGCGACGGTGAGCTGGACGAGGCAGCACCCGCTGAGCCGTCGACAGCGCAACGCATCGCACGACGTGTTCTTGCTCGACCGCTCGCGTGGTGGAACCGCCCGTGGACCACGCGGCGAGTCGTCGAGGTGCTGGTGACCACCTCGATTCTGGTGACGATGACGGTCGTCATGATGATGGTCGTCCACTTCAATCCGGTCTCGGCCGGTCGCGACCTGATCTTCGACGTGAACACACCGACCGGTGGCGACATGGGCGCGCACGTCTGGGCGCCGGCGTTCTTGCGCGACAACTTCCTTCCGAACTTCCAGCTGTCCGGGTGGAGCATGGATTGGTACGGCGGGCTTCCGCTGTATCGCTTCTATATGGTCTCGCCAGCGCTGGCGATCGTCGCCCTCGACGTGGTCTTGCCATACGGCGTCGCTTTTAAGTTGATCGCGATCTCGGGCTTGATCACGTTCCCGCTGGCTTGCTGGGCGTTCGGCCGGCTCGCCAACTTCCGGCACCCGATTCCCGAGCTGTTCGCCGTCGGCGGTGTGTGTTTCCTGCTCGACGAGAGCTTCTCGATCTACGGCGGCAACGTGAAGTCGACGATGGCAGGGGAGTACTCATTCTCCATTGCGCTCACGTTGGCCATGGTGGGTCTGGGTCTCTTGGCGCACGGGTTGCGCACGGGGCGGTTCCGAGTCTGGACCGCTGTCGTGTTGGCACTCGCCGCGGTGTCGCACGGCATCGTGCTGATCTTCGTCGCTGTCTCGGCGATCATCTTCAGTCTCGTCTGGATCGACCGGTGGCGGCTCAAGTACGCCATCACCACCGGCATCACCACCGTGCTCCTCGCGGCCTGGTGGGTTGGGCCATTCCTCTTCGGTCACGAGTTCATGACCGACATGAAGTACGGGTTCCGACCCGAGGGGGCCAGCGACTCGTTCTGGGACATGTTCTTCCCGCTGGCCGCACCGCTCAACTTCATCATCACCGCGCTGGCGGTCATCGGATTCGTTGCGATGGTGATGCGCCGCAATCTGAACGGCACTGCGATCGGAGTGATCGCGCTGGTGCTCGTCGGTCTGGTGTACATCACCCGCGACAGCCTCCCGGTGATCGGCCTGCTGTGGAACCCGCGCCTGTTGCCGTTCTTCTACCTGATGCGCTACCTGCTGATGGTGATCGGCGCCGTGGAACTGATCACGTGGATCGTCAATGCCGCTCGCGGGCGATTGGCATCTGAGCGGATGAACACGTACGAGAATGCTGTCGCTGCCGGTGTGATCACGCTGTCGGCGTTGGTCGTGTTCGGCTGGATGTACGAAACGCTGCCGTTCGACGGCCGCCGCACCGAAGGCGATACCTCGGTGTACGCCTGGGGCCCGTTGCGCAAGACGCCTGACGCGGGGCGAGCCGTCGCCGACGGGTGGGCTCGCTACAACTTCACGGGGTACGAGGGCAAACCCGCCTACCCCGAGTACTACGACGTGGTGTCGACGATGGACGAGATCGGTCAGGATCGTGGCTGTGGGCGGGCGATCTGGGAGAACAACAGCGACAACGGGCAGTACGGAACGACGATGGCGTTGATGCTGCTGCCGCACTGGACCGACGGGTGTATCGGCTCGATGGAGGGGCTGTTCTTCGAAGCCTCGGGGACCACGCCGTATCACTTCCTCACCGCTGCGGCGATATCGGAGAGTTCGTCGAATCCCGTCCGTCAGTTGCGCTACACGAACAACGACGCGGAGATCGGTGTGCAGCACATGAACGATCTCGGCGTGCGCTATCTCATGGTGCGCACCGATGCGGCCAAGGAGGAAGCCGGTGCGCAAGACGACCTCGTCTACCTCGCCACGTCGGGGCCCTGGGACATCTACGAGCTGAGCACGGCGAGCATCGTCGAACCATTGACCGTGCAGCCGGTGGTGGTGAACCATCGCGACGGCGACCCCCGCGAGCGCAACCTCGAACTCGGCACCTCGTGGTTCCAACGTCGCGACGACTGGCCGGCGATTCCGGCAGACGACGGGCCAGACGACTGGCAGCGGATCGACGTCGAGATCGACCTCGACGCCCGGATCGGTGAACCCGACGAGCGGAGTCGCAACGTTGACTACGTCTTGCCGACCTCGGCGATCGAGCCGGTGGCCTTGCCGGAAGTGACCGTGAGCGACGTCGAGATCGAGCAACAGTCGATTCGATTCTCCGTCGACGAGGTCGGTGTTCCGGTGCTGGTTCGGGTGAGCTATTTCCCGAACTGGGAAGTCGAGGGCGCCGAGGGCCCGTACCGCGTGTCGCCCAACCACATGGTTGTCGTCCCGACGAGCGAGGAGGTCGTCCTGACGTACGGCCGCGCCCCCCTCGACTACTTCTTCTACGCCCTGACGATCGTCGGTATCGGCCTGTGTTTCTTCTGGCGGCGACGCGGCGACGTGGTGTATCCGTCGGAGCGGCCGTACTTCGGCCCGCCCCCTGCCGGGTTCGGCGACGACGTCGATGCTCCGGCGCTGACCGACACCGGCGTGGCGAGTCCGCCCGCTGGTTCGGAGATGATGGCGATCGGTGATCGCTTCGCCGCGCAGACAGCGGAGACGCCTCCGTCAGGAGTACCCGTGGTGACCGCCGATCCGGCGCTGACCGACGACCTCGTCCGCGGTGGCCCACGGCCCGACGACACGCTCGATGATGACGCCTGGCGTCCCGATCGCGGCCCTCGCGATGAATATCGCGAGCAGGGGCCGCCCACCCCCGACCCCCGGTAGTCTCGAGCGCCGCATGTCGGTGCTCGATCAGATCGTCAAGGCCTACGACATCCGCGGCACCGTTCCGGACCAGTTCGGTGAGCCGGTGGCTCGCGCCCTTGGTGTCGGCTTCGCTTCGCTGGTGCGCGCAGTCGAGCCCGCTACCGAGCAGGTGATCGTGGCCCGCGACATGCGGCCCTCAGGACCACGCCTCGTGGGAGCATTCACCGAGGGAGTGCTCGCGCAGGGGCTTTCGGTCGTCGACATCGGGCTGGCCTCGACCGACATGATGTACTTCGCGGCAGGCCGCTACGACGCACCAGGGGCGATGTTCACCGCCTCGCACAACCCTGCGGGCTACAACGGCATCAAGTTGTGTTTCTCCGGTGCCCGACCGGTCGGCGCTGACACGGGCTTGAGCGACGTCAAGGCGGTCGCCCAACAGGTGCTCGATGATGCGGGACCGAACGATGTGTCCGTGCCGGGTACCCGAACAGAGCGCACCGATGTGCTCGAGGGTTTTGTCGAGCACGTGCTGTCGTTCGTCGATGGCATCGACATCGGTCCGCTCCGGGTGGTCGCCGATACAGCGAACGGAATGGGTGGCCTGGTCGTGCCGGCGCTGTTCGAGCGGCTCGGCGTCGAACTCGAAGTGCTGTTCGGCGAACTGGACGGCACCTTCCCCAACCATCCGGCCGACCCGCTGCAGCCCGCCAACCAGCGGGACCTCCGGGCGCGCGTCGTTGCCGGAGGGTTCGACGTCGGGCTCGCGTTCGATGGCGATGCCGATCGGGTCTTCGTGGTCGACGAGACCGGCGCCGGTCTCAGCGGATCGACCACAACGGCGATTCTGGCTGCGGCCACGTTGCGCGACCACCCGGGTGCGACGATCCTGCACAACCTCATCTGCTCGAAGGCCGTCCCCGACGTGATCCGAGAGCTCGGCGGGACACCGGTGCGCACCAAGGTCGGACACTCGTTCATCAAGCAGTCGATGGCCGAGACGGGTGCGGTGTTCGGTGGCGAACACTCGGCCCACTACTACTTCGCAGACAACTACAACGCCGACAGTGGACTGATTGCGTCGCTGCTCGTACTCGCTGAGATGAGTCGGGAGTCGACACCGCTGTCGGTGATTCGCGAGCGCTTCGAGCGGTTCAGCTCGAGCGGCGAGATCAACACCGAGGTCGCTGACGCATCTGCTGTGATCGAGTTGGTCAGCGCAGCGTACGAGCACTGTGAACAAGACCGCTTGGATGGCTTGACCGTCGACGCCGGCGACTGGTGGTTCAACCTGCGTCCGTCGAACACCGAGCCACTCCTGCGTCTCAACCTCGAAGCGTCCGACCGGGCGGCGTGCGACGAGCGGGTCGCTGAGGTGCTCGCGATCGTGACCGCGTGATCGTCACGGCGTGAGGGTTCCGGCATAGGCTCGCCACCATGGCCCTCGCTTCGCAGCTGCTCGAGATTCTCGCCTGCCCCGACGACAAGGGGCCGCTGTACTACGTCGAAGACGAACAGCGCTTGTACAACCCGCGACTGCATCGCAGTTACCGCATCGACGACGACATTCCGGTGATGCTCATCGACGAGGCGACGAACGTCGACGATGCCGAGCACGAGCGGATCATGGCGTTGGTGGCCGAACAGGAGCTGGCGCCGACGTTCGAGCAGTAGCGCCCGGCGTCGTCGCCGGCGGGAGCCGCGGTGGCGCTGGGTCGCTCCCGGGCGGTCGAAATTCACGCTCGGTGATCGAGGCTCAAGGTCGCTTGACGATCTGCCGAAAATTCTGGAAACGCACTCTGAAGGTGTGTGGAAGCGCCCTCAGTCTGGATGTCGAAGAGGTTACGATGCGCTCAATGAGCTTCAAGCGAACCACCCGCGCCCTGCTCGCGGTTGCCCTACTCGGCGTGGGCGTGTCCGTTGCTGCGCCGGCTGGGTCGCCCACCGCCGGTGCTCCCGTCGCGTGTGCCACGCTCTGCGCCGGTGGTGAGTTCCACCCCTTGGATCCGGTGCGCATCTTCGACAACCGTCCGCCGGGCATCAACTCGCCGGTCGGCCCCAAGCCCACGTCACCGGGTGGGAGCGAGTTCACCGTGCAGCTGCTAGGAGAAGGTGGCATTCCCGCCGATGCGGCCGACGTCTTGGCCGTCGTGGTCAACGTCACGGTGGCCGATGCCACACGGCGCGGCTCGCTGACCGTCTTCCCGACCGGACTCGCCGCCGGAGGCGCTGGCGAATCGTCGCTCGTCAACTACCTGGCAAACCGCAACACACCGAACGTGGCGATCATCGGCGTCGGCAACGGCGGTACGGCGACGGTGCGGCTGACCACGCCGTCGGGCGCCGGCACCGCCAATGTGGCGATCGACGTGTTCGGCTGGATCTCCACGTCGAACAACGACGACCGTGGTGCACGCTTGATCTCTGCGGGCCCCGGTCGCATCTACGACAGCCGTGAGACGGGCGGCGTGCTCGGCCCAGACCAGTCGCGGGCCGTGCAGGTGCTCGGCGCCGACGCCCCCGGACAGCCGGACATCGTGCCGAATCGAGGAACGGTCTCGGGCGTGATGATCAACCTGACCGCCATCAACCGCGAGCCGGGCAGCGCCAACACGAACTTGGCCGTCACGCCCAATCCATTGCCCGCGGGAACGCCGGCGACCACGTCGAACACCAACGTGATTCCCGGCTTGGTCAAAGCCAACTTGGTGTTCGCGCCGATCGGCCCGGACGGTCGGATCCACATCAAGAACCGCAACGGCAATATTCACTTCGCCGTCGACGTCCTTGGCTACCTCGAGAACGGCAAGTCGGTCGACACTCGTGAAGGTCGGATCATCCCGCTCGACGCCCCGTTCCGCGCCTTCGACACGCGCGAGCCGGCCTTCGGCAATGTCCCGCTCGGCTTCGGCAGCGCTGAGGACTGGAGCTTCCAGGCGTTCGCCGAGTCGGTGACCATGCCGTCGGGTGGCTCGTCGATCCCCGTCGGCAACCAGCTGGCGCTGATCGGCAACGTCACGGGCACCGGCCTCCAGCGGCTGTACGCGACCGTTCCGGTCAGCACGTTCATCTCGGCCTACCCGGGCGGCACCAAACGCAGCGAGACGTCGATCATCAACGTCCCAGAGGGCGAGAACGTGCCGAACATGACGCTGCTGCGTTACGGCACCGCCGATGGTGATCCGTACGTGGTGCAGATGTACAACCACAACGGGAGCATCCACTACCTCCTCGACGTCTACGCCGTCGTCCTCGCCGACTAGGCGGGGACAGGACAGATCGAGTCGTCCTCGCCGACTAGGCGGGGACAGGACAGATCGACGCCGAAAAACCGGGGATTCCGTGCGCATTACGCACCGAATCGCGACAATTTCCGTGGGGTGGTTCGCGTGACGCGTACACTGGAGGCCCCTCCGGGCTGATCTGATCGGTGCCTGAAGGCCCCGGCCCGGGCCGCAACCGCAATGAGCACGTCCCGACGCGTCCTGTGAAGACGCCGGGAGATGGTGAGGTCCGTCATGTCCACGTCAACGTCCACCCTGGCCGCCACCCGCGACTTTCGAGTCGCCGATCTGTCGATGGCGCCGTTCGGCCGCAAGGAGATGATCCTGGCCGAGCACGAGATGCCCGGGCTGATGGCCTTGCGCGCCGAGTACGGCGAGTCCAAGCCGTTGGCGGGCGCGCGCATTTCCGGATCGCTGCACATGACGGTGCAGACGGCGGTGCTCATCGAGACGCTGACCACCCTCGGCGCTGAGGTGCGCTGGGCAAGCTGCAACATCTTCTCGACCCAGGACCACGCCGCCGCAGCGGTCGTGGTCGGTCCCGAGGGCACTCCCGAAGACCCGCAAGGGGTGCCGGTGTTCGCCTGGAAGGGCGAAACGCTGGAGGAGTACTGGTGGTGCACCGAGCAGATGATGACGTGGCCCGATAGCGACGGCGCCAACATGATCCTCGACGACGGCGGCGATGCGACACTCCTGCTGCACAAAGGTGTCGAGTACGAGAAGGCGGGCGAGGTCCCCGATCCGACCGAGGCCGACAATCCGGAGCTGGCGATCGTGCTCGGCCTGCTGCAACGCTCGCTCAAGTCCGATCCGGGCAAGTGGACCCGGATGGCAGCCGGAATTCGCGGTGTCACCGAGGAGACGACGACCGGCGTCAAGCGGCTGTACAAGATGATGGACGACGGCGAGTTGCTGTTCCCGGCGATCAACGTCAACGACTCGGTGACCAAGTCGAAGTTCGACAACCTCTACGGCTGCCGGCACTCGCTCGTCGACTCGATCAGCCGTGCGACCGACGTGATGATCGGCGGCAAGACCGCGGTGGTGTGCGGCTACGGCGACGTCGGCAAGGGTTGTGTCCAGTCGCTGCAGGGCCAAGGCGCCCGGGTGATCGTGACCGAGATCGACCCGATCAACGCGTTGCAGGCCGTGATGGAGGGGCTCCAGGTGCTGCCGCTCGAAGACGTCGTCGACACCGCCGACATCTTCGTGTCGGCGACCGGCAACGCCGACATCATCCGCATCGAGCACATGCAGCAGATGAAGCACAACGCCATCGTCTGCAACATCGGGCACTTCGACAACGAGATCGACATGGCCGGGCTGGCTCGCTCCGGGGCCGTACGCGACGAGTTGAAGCCAGGGACCGACGTGTGGACGTTCGACGAGGCCAACGCCGCCGGCGGGAGCCAGATCATCGTGCTCGCCGAGGGGCGACTGGTGAATCTCGGCTGTGCGACCGGACACCCCAGCTTCGTGATGTCGTGCTCGTTCGCCAACCAGGTGATCGCACAGATCGAGTTGTTCAATCATCCAGAGCGCTATCCGCTCGACGTGTACGTCCTTCCCAAGCACCTCGACGAGAAGGTTGCCCGCCTCCATCTCGATGCTCTCGGTGTGAAGCTGACCCAGCTCACCGACAGCCAGGCGGAGTACCTCGACCTCGACCCCGGCGGCCCCTTCAAGCCTGAGCACTACCGTTACTAATACGGACGGGCTCGGTCGCCTGGCGACTTCCCTCATCGGGCTAAGTCGCCCCGGCGGGCTCTGCCTCGCCTCCGAGCTCCCGCCGCTGCGCTCGGGTCGCCCGCCTGAGCGCGAGCACGCGTTCGATGTGGGTATCGATCGCGTTCGAGCGCTGAGGCGCGTTGCCGAGCTGGGTGCTGTGAAGCAGTCGGGCGAGCGCCATGGGCTCGAGCACGGGAGGCGACCGGAGCCCGCTCGGGCGACCGAGCGCGCAGGAAACGGCGACCGAGCCTGGATGTCGCGGTGATTGGACCCGCGGCGTGCCATCGGTCACAATGAGGCCCGACCAAGGGGGGTCTATCGGTGGACACGAAGCTGGCCAATCCGCGTATCGGGGGGCAGGAGACCGACGAGCCGTTGCTCACGGTCGATGATCTGCGCACGCACTTCGCCGTCGGAGGGGGCACCGTCAAGGCGGTCGATGGCGTGTCGTTCGCCCTCCATCGCGGTCGGACGCTCGGCGTCGTCGGCGAGTCCGGCTCGGGAAAGACTGTGCTGTCGCGATCGATCATGGGCTTGAACATCGCGGCCAACGCGTCGAGCTCCGGCTCGGTGCGCTACGACGGCGAGGAGATGATCGGCAAGACCACCAAGCAGATGCGGCTGCTGTGGGGCGCGGAGATGGCGATGGTTTTCCAGGACCCGATGACGTCGCTGAACCCCGTCGTCAAGGTCGGCCGGCAGCTCACCGAGCACGTTCGGTATCACCTCGACATCAGCAAGGGTGAGGCCAAGAACGTCGCCGTCGCCCTGCTCAAGTCGGTGCGTATCCCCGAAGCCGAGCGGCGCCTCGATGCCTTTCCGCACCAGATGTCCGGCGGCATGCGCCAACGAGTGTGTATCGCCATGGCGTTGGCGTGCGGTCCTCGGTTGCTGTTCGCCGACGAGCCGACGACGGCGCTCGATGTGACGGTGCAACATCAGATCCTCAACCTGCTCGCCGAACAGCAGCGCGACCGCGCGATGGCGATGGTGCTCGTCACCCATGACCTCGGCGTCGTTGCGGGCCGCACCGACGACATCGTCGTGATGTACGCCGGTCGGGTCGTCGAGAGTGCGCCCACCGACGTGTTGTTCAGCGAGCTGCGGCACCCGTACACGCAAGGTCTGTTGTGGTCGATCCCCCGCACGACCCAGCCGAAACACACGCGACTGAACGCAATCACCGGCAGACCACCGGACCTGATCAATCCGCCGCCAGGGTGCAAGTTCGCCCCTCGCTGCCCGTACGCCCAGGACAAGTGCCGCGAGGAAGTTCCCGAGCTGCGGTCGAGCGGTACTCCGGGCCATTCGTTTGCCTGCCACTATCCCGTCGGATCGCCGGAGAACGAAGCGGCGTTCCAGGCCAATTTGGATGCGGGCGTCCCCGCTGCGTTGTCGGCCGCAGGCCGCGCTGCGGCAAAAGAAGAGGTGGGTGTCTGATGGCCGGTTCGGGAACCGCACACTTGCGCCCGGCCGAGGACGTGCTGTTGCGTGTCGAGGATCTCGTCGTCGAGTTCCCGCAGGGCCGGGGGCGCGTCGTGCACGCTGTCAGTGGGATCAGCTTCGACATCGCAGCTGGCGAGACGTTGGGCCTGGTCGGCGAGTCGGGATGTGGAAAATCCACGACCGGCAGAGCGGTGCTCCAGTTGCCCCCGCCGACCAGCGGTTCGGTCACCCTCGACGGTGAGGATCTCACCGGCGTCGGATCGGGCACGATGCGCGAGCGACGCACGAAGTTGCAGATGATCTTCCAAGATCCGATCTCATCGCTCAACCCGCGCCGCACGATCGGTGAAGTCGTCGCCGAGCCGCTCGGTGTGTGGGGTCCGAAGAAGAAAGATGCGCAGTGGGAGACCGTTGCCAGGGTGCTCGACGACGTCGGCATCGATCCCGGCGTCGCCCGATACAAGCGGCCGCACGAGTTCTCCGGCGGCCAGTGCCAACGCATCTCCATTGCTCGTGCGCTGGTGATGGAGCCCGAGCTGATCATCTGTGACGAGCCGGTATCGGCCCTCGACGTGTCGATCCAGGCGCAGATCCTCAATCTGCTCGAAGACCTGAAGAAGGAACACGGCCTGACGCTCGTGTTCATCGCCCACGACCTGGCCGTCGTCAAGAACATCAGTGACCGAGTCGCGGTGATGTACCTCGGCAAGATGTGCGAGATCTCCGAAGCCGACGAGTTGTACGCCAACCCGGCGCATCCGTACACCGAGGTGCTGCTCGAGTCGAGCCCGATCCCCGACCCCGGAATCGACGTCGAGGATGTCGACGTGCTGGAGGGCGACCTCCCCTCGCCGTTGGCGCCTCCGTCGGGGTGCCGCTTCCGCACTCGTTGCACCCGGGCCACCGACGTGTGCACGACCGACGAGCCGCAGATGCGGCGGATATCGGAAGAACACTACGTCGCCTGCCATCATCCGCTCATCGAGCCGGCCGAGACAGTGGTCAGCGTGGGGGTCGGGGAGTGAGCCCGCCAAGGGCATCGCGACAGTCGAGTGACGAATGGCGCCGCTGACTGCAGTGACGCCCGTCACGTCTGCTAGACAACTCTTCATTCCGGGCGGGGACGCCGTTCCAGCGGGCTTTGCACCGGACCAATCAACGGTTTCGCCACGGCGCGACCACGATGGCCATAGGGCCAAGGGGGACAGATGACATCACGACGGACGCTACGGCTCCTCGCCGTACCACTCGCTTTGGGGCTGTTCGTAGCCGCCTGCGGGAGCGACGATGATGACGACGGTGGTGACGGCACGACCGCAACCACCGAAGCGAGCGGTGACACCGCCACGACCGAAGCCGAAGGTGGCGACACCGAAGAGGGCGACGGCAGCGATGAGAACGCCGGCGGTGAAGGCGACGTCGAGGATCAGCAAGAGTCGGTCGAGGACACCGACACCGAGGTCGAAGTGTCCGAGAACTCCCGCTCCTACGGCGGCGACGTGGTCTACGGCCTCGAGGCCGAAGCCGTCGGTCTCCGGCCGTGGGAGGACACGTGCGGTTCGCCGTGTCTGAACATCCAGCGAGCGATCTACGACCCAATCACCGAGCAGACCGCACAAGGCGAGTATCAAGGCTTCCTGGCCGAGTCGCTGACGCCGAACGACGACTTCACCGTGTGGACCGTGATGCTGCGTGATGGCATCGAGTTCCACGATGGCACGCCGCTGACCGCGCAGACGATTGCCGACATGTTCCCGATCCAGCAGGCTGGCGCGATCACCTCGGGTCTCATCGAGGGTGCCGGTCTCGTCGGTGTCGAAGCAACTGGTGACCTGGAGGTCACCTACACGTTGGACTCGGGAAACTCGGCGTTCCCGGCCGTGCTCACGGGTCAGACGGGTCGCGTGTTCGAGCCGACCGCTGCGCAGTCGGAGGACTTCATCTCGAATCCGGTTGGCACCGGTCCGTTCGTGCTCGAGAGCCGTGACCTCGACAACGCCACCACCGTGGTGCGCAACGAGAACTACTGGCTGGAGGACACCGAAGGAAACCAGCTGCCGTATCTCGACTCGATCGAGTTCCGGCCGATCCCCGATGAGGGCACACGTCTCGACGCCGTGCTCTCGGGCACGGTCGACATGATGCAGACACTGCGTCAGGGCACGATCCGTGACGCCCGCGATGCCGGCGGCGATTTCGTGCTGCTCGAGTTCCAGGGCAACAACACGGGCGGTGGCATGTTCAACACCGCCGTTGCGCCGTACGACGACGTGCGCGTCCGCCGCGGCCTGACACTGATGAACAACCAGGAAGCCGTCATCGAGGCGCTTGGTGGTACCGGTATCTCACTGCCGACCACTCAGTGGTTCTCCCAGGACAGCCCCTGGTACTCAGAGGCCGTCGCTGATGCGTGGCCGGAGTTCAACTTCGAAGAAGGTGTCGCCTCGTTGACCGAGTACATCAACGATCCGGCTCGCTCGGACGGCAAGGGCGTCGGTGAGCCGATCGACGTCGAGCTCTCCTGCCCACCGGACCCGACCTTGATCGCGGCGATGCAGGTGATCGAGCAGGTGTGGAGCGGCAGCGGGCTGGTCAACGTCACGTTGACGCAGTTCGACCAGGCGACGCACATCAACAATGCGATCACCGACATCCATCAGGCCCACTGCTGGCGTTGGAGCTCCGACGAGGATCCGTCGATCAGCATCAACCCGTTCGTGGCGCCGCCTGAAGAGTCGCCGGTGAACTTCCCGAACTACTTCAACCAGGACTGGTTCGACGCAGCTATCGCCGCCATCCAGACTGCGGACGTCGAGGAGCGCAAGGCGCTCTACGAGTCGATCATGTTGGGTCTCGCCGAGGAGTTCCCGATCTGGTACTCGGGCGGTACGGCCACCATGGTCATGACCGAGCCGCAGATTCAGGGCATTAACGGCTGGCTGCTGCCGAGTGGCGACGTCGGTCAGGGCTTCCCGAATGCGGAGGTCCGCTGGCACGAGGTGTTCATCGCCGAGTAAGAAACGGTCGATCGGGTCGCCGGGATCAGGAATCGAAGACGACGTGTTGGACGTGACCGCACGCAGAGTGGATCGCCTGTTGGCGATGTTGCTTGCGGCGGCGCTCCCCACACTCGTTGTGTTCGAGTTTCTGCCCGGCGGCCCGACCGATGCAACACCCACATCGAGTAGCGGCAGTGCCGTGTCCGGTGTGGTTGGCGTTGTCGCTGCTGCGTGGTGGGTATCCGCTCGGCACCGGCGGAATTCTCGAACCGGGTGGGGACCCGGTTCAGTTCTACGCCTCGGCGTAGAACGATCAACGGTCGCTCCGACCGTGATCGCGACGGCCAACATGGCCAAGGGGGAACAATGACATCACGACGGACGCGACGACTGCTCGCCGTTCCGCTTGCGCTGGGACTTCTCGTCGCAGCGTGCGGGAGCGATGATGACGATGACGGGGGTGAGGGGACCACTGCAACGACTGCGGCGGACTCTGAGCCCGATACCACCGAGCCCGAGACCGAATCCACCGACGCCGAGCCCGATACGACCGAGGCACCCGACGGGGACGGCGACGCCGACGAGGCTGAAGGCGACGTCGACACCGATATCGAGGCCGACGTGGAGTCGGTCCGCAGCTTTGGCGGCGACATCGTGATCGGCGTCGAGGCCGAGGCCACCGGTCTGCGTCCGTGGGAGGACGCCTGCGCCGAACCGTGTCTCGTGCTCCACCGGGCGATCTTCGATCAGTTGGTCGAGCAAGCCGCTGACGGGACCTACCAACCGTGGCTCGCCGAGTCGATTACCCCCAACGACGACTTCACCGTGTGGACGGTGATGTTGAGACCCGATGTGACGTTCACCGACGGGACGCCGCTGACTGCGCAGACCGTCGCCGACATGTTCCCGATCCAGCAGGCCGGCGCAGTGACCGCTGGACTCATCGCCGGAGCGGGACTGGAGACTGTCGAGGCGACCGGCGACTTGGAGGTCACCTACACGTTGTCATCGCCGAACTCGGCATTCCCGGCGGTGCTGGCCAACGCCACGGGACGGGTGTTCGAGCCCGCCGCGGCGGCCGCTGATCCTGACGGATTCTCGACCAATCCGGTCGGCACCGGACCGTTCGTCGTCGACAGCCGAGATCTCGACAACGAGACGGTGCTGGTACGCAACGACAATTACTGGCTGGTCGATAGTGAGGGCCAGCAGTTGCCCTACCTCGACTCGGTGTCGGTCCGTCCGATTCCCGACGAGGGCACTCGCCTCGATGCCCAGCTCTCGGGGACGATCGACGTGATGCAGACACTGCGTCAGGGCACCATCCGCGATGCGCGGGATGCAGGCGGTGACTTCACGCTGCTCGAGTTCCAGGGCAGCAACACCGGCGGTGGCATGTTCAACACCGCACTGCCGCCATATGACGACGTGCGTGTTCGTCGCGGTCTCATCCTGATGAACAATCAAGAGGCCGTGATCGAGGCGCTCGGCGGGACCGGTATCTCGCAGCAGACCACACAGTGGTTCTCCGCCGACAGCCCGTGGTACTCCCAGGCCGTGGCCGATGCGTGGCCCGACTTCGACTTCGACGCCGGCGTGGCCTCGATCACCGAGTACATCAACGACCCGGCTCGGTCCGACGGGAAGGCGCCGGGTGAGCCGATCGATGTGGAGTTGTCGTGTCCTCCCGACCCCACGCTGATCGCAGCGATGCAGGTGATCGAGCAGGTGTGGAGCGGCAGTGGTGTGGTCAATGTCAACCTGACGCAATTCGATCAGGCGACACACATCAACAACGCGCTCACCGACATCCACCAGGCCCACTGCTGGCGGTGGAGCAGCGATCAGGACCCATCGATTTCGATCAACCCGTTTGTTGCGCCTCCGGAAGCGTCGCCGGTGAACTTCCCGAACTACTACAACCAGGAGTGGTTCGACGCGGCCCAAGCCGCGATCCAGACTGACGACTTCGACGAGCGCAAGGCGCTCTACGAGTCGATCATGTTGGGTCTCGCCGAGGAGTTCCCGATCTGGTACTCCGGCGGCACAGCGACGCTGTTGATGACCGATCCCGAGATCAAGGGCATCAACGGGTGGTTGCTGCCGAGCGGCGATCTCGGCGTCGGCTTCCCCGGAGCCGCGCCTCGCTTGCAGGAGACCTGGGTCGAACAGTGATGCAGTCAATCGGATCGCCGGAATCAGGAGCTTCGTAAATCATGGTGAGGGTGATTGCAACCAGAGTGGTGCGTCTCGTGGCGACGCTGCTCGCGGTGACGTTCCTCACGTTCACCATGCTCGAGTTCCTGCCCGGCGACCCGGTCAACGCCATCCTGCCGCCGAACGCAGTGCGTACGCCTGAGCTCATCGCCCAGGTGCGCGCCGACCTCAACCTCGATGACCCGTTCTTCCAGCGGTACTTCGCATGGCTCGGCGACGCGCTCACCGGCGACCTCGGCCAGTCCTACGTGACCGATCAGGAGGTCTCCGAGATCATCACCAGCCGTCTGCCGATCACGCTGCAACTGGCGGTGATGGGGATCCTGTTGGCGCTGATTCTTGCTGTACCGATCGGGATTCTCGGCGCGTACAAACAGGGAAAGTGGCAAGACACGGTGACATCGGCGGGCGTCCAGGTGGGATTATCGGTGCCGAACTTCATCTTCGGCATCTTTCTGATCTGGCTCTTCGCCGTGAACCTGCAGTGGTTACCGGCGTCGAACTGGAACCGATTAAGTGACGGACTCGTCGACAACCTGAAGACGGCCATCCTCCCGGCCAGCGCCCTGGCGCTGACCCAGATGGCGATCTTCTCTCGCCTAGTGCGTGCCGACATGATCGGCACGCTGCAGGAGAACTACATCTTGTCGGCACGAGCCAAAGGCCTCAGCAATCGGTTCATTCTGTTCCGTCATGCGTTGCGCCCCAGCTCGCTGTCGTTGATGACCATCGTCGGCATCAACTTCGGTGCGCTGCTCGGCGGCACCGTCATCATCGAGACCCTTTTCGCAGTGCCGGGGATCGGGTTCCGCCTGATCAATGCGATCAACCAGCGCGACATTCTCGTCATCCAGGGGATCACCGTGTTCATCGCGGCGTCTTATGTACTGATCAACACGCTGGTCGACCTGCTCTATAGTGCGCTCGACCCGCGGATCCGGAGGAGCTGAACGTGGCCGACACCGAAGCAGGAACCTCAGCACCGGCAGACATTCCAGCCGGGGTGCCCGGTCATGAAGATCGCCACGCCGAGCCCGTCATGGGCGCCGGAGTCGAGGCGATCGAGGCCTACGTCGTTCCGACCGGGGAGAAGCCGAAACGGCAGTCGCCGTGGCAGGTGTTCTCCTCGATGCCGTTCTTCGTCAAGCTGTCGGCCATCTGGTTGATCCTCGTGGTGGCAGGCGCCATCTATACCCAGCTCGACACGTCGCTGTTCGACGGGAATCTGCCGTTGCTGCAAGACCCCAACCTGCAGACGAACAACTTCAACCCCGAGGCCGGTGAGTTCGGTACCGGTGAAAGGTTGGAAGCGCCGTCTGCCGCGCACTGGCTTGGCACTGACGCCTTGGCCCGCGACACCTTCTCCAGGCTGGTGTACGGCGCGTGGGTCAGCCTCGTCGTCGCCATCGTCGCCGTTGCGTTCGGCTTCATCGTCGGCGGCGGGCTTGGGTCGTTGGTCGGATTCGTGCGCGGTCGCACCGAGACGTTCACGATGTCGATCATCGACGTGATCCTCGCCTTCCCGGCGTTGATCCTGCTACTCGCCCTCGTGTCGATCTTCGAGGTGCGCGACCTGTTCATCATCTCGATCGTGATCGGATTCCTGGGTATCCCCGCGTACACGCGTGTCGCCCGGGCCAACAGTTTGGCGATCTCCAATCGTGAGTTCGTTACCGCTGCGCGTGCGATCGGTACCAAGCCGCGCCGAATCTTGTGGCGCGAGATCATCCCGAATGTCGTGCCGACGATGCTCGCTTACGCGATGGTCGCGTCGGCATTCGTGATCGTCGTCGAGGGTTCGCTCTCATTCCTCGGCCTCAGTGTCCAGCCGCCCACGTCGACGTGGGGCAACATGATCAACCAGGCCCGCAGTGACGTCAAGGTCAACCCATGGCAGGTGTTGTTCCCGTCGTTGGCGCTGACCTTTACCGTGCTGGCGCTCAACCAGGTGGGCGACTTCTTCCAGAAGCGCAACGCCGTCCGCGCCGCCGCGCTGTAATCCTGGGCTCGGTCGCCGAAGGGCCGAGCCACTGTGAGTGTGACACCCCCTCGTCAGGGTGGTGGGCATGTTGTTCACCACACGTTGCGCTGGGTGTGACACACCGGGCGCGCCCATCTGCACGACTTGTCGATTCGCTCTCACCAACCGTCAGCCGATCACGACCGCCGGCGGTGTCGAGGCAGCGATGCCGTTCGCTGGTCGAGCCCGCGATGTGCTGCTCGGGCTGAAATACCGCAATCGCCGCCAAGTCGCCCGCCACCTGGCAGGCTGCATCGTCAATCGGCTGCTCGTTTCGGGGCAGGTCGACGGCATCGACGTGGTGACGTGGGCGCCGACCTCGCGGCGGCGTCGCCGTGAGCGCGGCTTCGACCAAGGGGAGCTCTTGGCGCGCTACGTCGGCCGCCAGCTCGGGCGACCGGTCCGGCCGCTCTTGCAACGGCTCGAGACCGAGGCGCAGACAGGCCGGACCCGTCGTGAGCGCATCGCGGGTGTGCACTTCCGCGCCCATCCAGCCGCACACGGCGCGACGGTGCTCGTCATCGACGACGTGGTCACGACCGGCGCCACCCTCGACGCCGCGGCCGAAGCGTTGCGGCAGTCGGGCGCCCAGTGGGTGCGCCCCTGTGCGGTCGCCGCGACACCGACGCCGGTTGTTGCCATCGAACGTCGGCGGGCCGCCCGCCGTGGGCATCTACGGGCGGTGGCCTAGCGCCCTGGCAGACCGACGCACGCCGGTAGGCTGACGGGCCTCATGGGCATTCTCGACCGCATCCTGCGCGCTGGTGAGGGCAAGAAGCTGAAGGCCCTCCAGGGCATCGTGCCGGACATCAACGCACTCGAACCCGAGATCGAAGCGCTGTCCGACGATGCGTTGCAGGCCAAGACTGCCGACTTCCGCCAGCGCATCGACAACGGAGCCGATCTCGACGAACTCCTCGTCGAGGCGTTCGCAGTATGCCGCGAAGCGGCACGGCGCACGATCGGGCAGCGGCACTACGACGTCCAGCTGATGGGTGGCGCGGCCATGCACTTCGGATGGGTCGCCGAGATGAAGACCGGCGAGGGCAAGACGCTGGTCTCGACCCTGCCGGTCTACCTCAACGCCTTGTCCGGCCGGGGCGTGCATCAGGTCACGGTCAACGACTACCTCGTGCGCCGTGACGCCGAATGGATGGGTCAGATCCACCGCTGGCTCGGACTCTCCGTCGGCGTCGTCGTGCCCGGCCACCAGCACACGCCCGTCGAAAAGCGGCGGAGTTATGGGGCCGACATCACATACGGCACGAACAACGAGATGGGCTTCGACTATCTGCGCGACAACATGGCGCCGAAGCTCGACGACAAGGTCCAGCGCGGCCACAACTTCTGCATCGTCGACGAGGTCGACTCGATCCTCATCGACGAAGCCCGGACCCCGCTGATCATCTCCGGGCGCGTCGCCGATGCCGCCAAGCTCTACTACCGGTTTGCCTCGATCGTCCGCTCGTTGCGGCGCGACGAGGACTACGAAGTCGAAGAAGACAAGCGTGTCGTCGTGCCGCTCGAAGACGGCATCGTCAAGGTCGAAAAGGCGCTCGGCGTCGACAACTTGTACGACAACGTCCAGGCCAACCTGGTGCACCAGTTCTCGGTGGCGTTGAAGGCCAAGGAGCTATACAAGCGCGACAAGGACTACATCGTGCAGGGCGGCGAGGTGAAGATCGTCGACGAATTCACCGGACGCATCCTCGACGGTCGCCGCTGGTCAGAAGGCATCCACCAGGCGGTCGAAGCCAAAGAGGGCGTGAAGATCAAAGAGGAGAACCAGACCCTCGCCACCATCACGCTGCAGAACTACTTCCGGATGTACGACAAATTGTCCGGCATGACGGGTACCGCCCAGACCGAGGCGGCCGAGCTGATGAACACCTACGGACTCGGTGTGGTGCCGATTCCGACCAACAAGAACATCGCCCGCGTCGACCAGCCCGACCTGATCTACAAATCAGAAGAGGCCAAGTTCAACGCCATCATCGACGACGTCGAGCCGCGCCATGAGGCCGGCCAGCCAATCCTGATCGGTACCGCCAGCGTCGGTCGCTCCGAGATCCTTGGCCGGATGCTCGACCAACGCGGGATCACCCACGAAGTGCTTAACGCCAAGCAGCACACGCGCGAGGCCGACATCGTCACCCAGGCGGGACGCCTCGGCGCAGTGACCGTCGCCACCAACATGGCCGGCCGCGGCGTCGACATCAAGCTCGGGGGGAACCCCGAAGGTCTCGCTCGCCACGATGTGCTGAAGGAGGGCTTCGACGAAGGCCTCCTCGTCGACGAATTCGAGTTGCCGGTGGCGCTCGACGAGATGCCCGACGATTTCCGCGAGCAACGCTCCAAGGCACTCTCGCGTTACGACGACCTGCTCGCCGAGTACGAGGCGCAGTGCAACGCCGAAGGCGGCGAGGTGCGCGATCTCGGTGGTTTGTACGTGATCGGATCTGAGCGTCACGACAGCCGCCGCATCGACAACCAGTTGCGCGGGCGCTCTGGCCGTCAAGGCGACCCCGGCGAGAGTCGGTTCTTCCTGAGCCTCGACGACGACTTGATGCGCTTGTTTGCCACCGGAGCGCTGAACTACGTGATGGGGCGCACGCTCCCTGACGACGAGGCGATCGAAGCCAAGATGGTCACCAAGGCCATCGAGCGTGCTCAGACCACCGTCGAGACGAAGAACGCGGAGATCCGCAAGAATGTTCTGAAGTACGACGAGGTGATGAACGAGCAGCGCAAGGTGATCTACCAGCGCCGCGACCAGATCCTCGAAGGTGAGGACTTGAAAGCCGCGGCGATGGAGTACCTCGCCGATGCCGTCGACAGCCTGATTTCCACACACTGCGCGTCGGTGGCCACTGACGAGTGGGACCTCGAAGGGCTCGACAAGGAGCTCGCGCTGTACTGGCCGAACTCGATCACGGTCGACCAGCTTGCCCAGTGTGCCGACAGCGATGAGATCTACGACTTGCTCATGGCCGACGCCACGGCGCACTACGAACGGCGCGAGGAAGAGCTCACCGAAGACGTGATGCGCCAGGTCGAGCGCCAGGTGATGCTGCGCATCATCGATCAGCGTTGGCGCGAGCACCTCGAGGAGATGGACTATCTGCAGGGCGGGATCAACCTGCGCGCGATGGGTCAGAAAGACCCGCTCACCGAGTGGCAGCGCGAAGGCTTCGAGATGTTCGGCTCGATGATGACCGGCATTGCCCAAGACTTCGTGAAGTACGTGATGAACGTGCGGGTCGTGCAGAACCAACAGCCCGGCGCCGTGGCCGACGGCAACGGCACCGGACCGGCGATTGGGGGCACTCCGGTTGGCGGGGCGGCGCCGGCGGTGCAGAACGTGCAGACGAGCTCGTCCGACGACGTGCAGCGCAGCGGGTTTGCCGACGCGGCCCGAGCGGCGGTCGCCGACGGTGACCTGCCCGCTGAGGCTGCCCCGGCCGCCGATGCCCCGGTCAAGCAGAAGACCGTCGTGAAAGACGACTTCTCGAAAACGCCGCGCAATGCGCCCTGCCCGTGCGGATCGGGCAAGAAGTTCAAGCAATGCCACGGCGCGGCCTAACCGTGGCCGGTCCGTGGCACTGATCGATGCGTGACTTCACACCGGACCTGCGCGACCTCGAACGTCGCCGCGACGAGGCGGCCGAATACCTGAACGTCGCCGACAATCGAGAGCGATTCGCTGTCCTCGAGGCCGAAATTGCCGAGCCGGGTCTGTGGGACGATCAAGAGCGGGCGAAGAAGCTGAACCGCGAGTACGCCGACATCAAAGACGACCTGGACATCTACGACCGGCTCGGCGAGCAGATCGGCGACGTCGAGGTACTCCACGAGCTCGCCCGCGACGAGGGTGACGAGAGCCAAGAGCCCGATATCGAAACTGCGATTGCGACGATCGGCGAGCAGCTCGACCAGCTCGAGCTGCGCAGCTTGTTCACCGGCGAACACGACGGCGCCGACTGCATCGTGCAGATCAATGCCAAAGACGGCGGCGTCGATGCCCAGGACTTCTCCGAGATGTTGCTGCGCATGTACGAGCGATGGTGTGAACGTCGCGGTTTTGCGATCAGCCTGAACGGCGTCTCCGAAGGGCAAGAGGCCGGGATCATGTCGGCCGAGGTCACGATCTCGGGCCGCTATGCGTACGGCTTGATGTCCGCCGAGCGAGGCACGCACCGTCTGGTGCGCATCAGCCCGTTCGACAACCAGGGGCGCCGCCAGACCTCGTTTGCAGCCGTCCAGGTGTGGCCGCTGCTCGACGACGTCGACATCGACATCGACGAGTCCGACATTCGCATGGAGGTCTTCCGGGCTTCTGGAGCTGGCGGTCAGCACGTCAACAAGACGTCGTCGGCGGTGCGCCTGATTCATGAACCGACCGGTCTCGTGGCCAGCTCGCAAGAGGAACGCAGCCAGCTCCAGAACCGCGAGCGGGCGATGGGCCGCCTCACGGCGATGATCGCTGCCAAGGCCGAAGAAGATCGGCAGACCGAACTCGACGAGATCGCCGGCAAGCAGGCCCAAGTCGGCTGGGGCAGCCAGATCCGCAGCTACGTCCTGCAGCCATACCAGATGGTGAAAGACCTGCGTACCGAGGTCGAGACCAGCAATGTGCAAGGCGTGCTCGACGGCGATCTCGACACGTTTATCGAGGGTTTCTTGCGCCAACGGCGCGCCACCACCGACGCGTAACGCTCGTCTCAGCGACGCTGTAACGCCCCTACTCGGTTCCGGCGGCGGCCCGTTACACCGTCTCTGAGACGAGCGTTACAGGGGGGTGCCACATGTGCGTCGTAACCCGACGGTAACGTTGGTGCGCTCATGATTCGCCTGGAAAATGTCACCAAAAGCTACTCGACCGAGGTCGTCGCGCTGCGCGACGCGTCTTTCGACGTCGCCAAGGGCGAGTTCGTCTTCCTCGTCGGCCCGTCGGGATCAGGCAAGAGCACGCTGCTGCGCATGCTCAACCGGCAGGAACGGCCCGAACGGGGTGCCGTGTGGGTCGCCGGCCGCAACATAATCGGGATGCCGCCCGGGCGCGTTCCGCACCTGCGGCGCAACATCGGCAACATCTTCCAGGACTACAAACTGCTCCTCGAGAAGAGTGTTTTCGAGAACGTGGCCTTTGCACAAGAGGTGATCGGGCGACCGTCGCACGTGATCAAACAGCAGGTGCCGGCGGTGCTGGAGCTCGTTGGGCTTGCCGGGAAGGAAGATCGGCTGCCCCATCAGCTATCCGGCGGTGAGCAGCAGCGCGTGTCGATCGCCAGGGCGTTCGTCAATCGACCGTTGATCCTGCTCGCCGACGAGCCCACCGGCAACCTCGACCCCGGAACCGGTGAAGGCATCATGCGCCTCCTCGACCGGATCAACAAGACCGGAACCACCGTGGTGATGGCCACCCACGACCAGCGCATCGTGAACACGATGCGCAAGCGGGTGATCCAGCTCGACCGCGGCGTCATCGTGCGCGACCAGGCGCGCGGCGTCTACGAGTAGATCCCCTCGACGACCCATGTTGTCCCGCATTCGTTACACCCTGCGCGAAACCTTCGACAGTTTCCGCCGCAACGCCACCCTCACGGTGGCCGCCATCATCACCGCCGCAATTTCGCTCCTCGGCGTTGGGCTGACACTGCTCAGCCAGCACGCCTTCGACAACCTGCTCGCCCGGTGGGAGGGCGGCGTCGAGATGATCGTGTTCATGCGGCCGCAGGCCACTGCCGAGCAACTGCAGTTGGTCGAGGACAACCTCAGCGAACAAAGCCAGTTCATCGCCGAATTCAGCTACTGCGACGAGCAGTGCTCGCTCGACGAAGCCGACCGCGTGCTGGCGGGGGAGCCCGGCGTGCGCGAGCTGCTCGATGAGAACAACATCACCACACAGTTCAAGGCGATTCCGACAGAGGGCACTGACGTCGAGTTACTCCGGCAGCTCTCCGGAGCGTTCTCGGAGTTGCCGAGCGTGTTCGAGGTCAAGTTCGCCGAAGACCAGATCAGTCTGATCTCGCAACTGCAGAGCTTCTTCGGGTTCCGATTACTTCTGCTGTCGGGCTTCTTGCTGCTGGCTGCGATCCTGTTGATCTGGAACACCATCCGAACAGCGATCTTCGCCCGCCGCCGCGAGATCGAAGTGATGAAGCTGGTCGGCGCGACCGACTGGTTCATTCGAATCCCGTTCATGCTCGAAGGCCTGCTCCACGGGCTGATCGGCGCGGGCGTGGCCAGTCTCGGGTTGTGGGTGTGGAACACGCAGTGGACCACGGGAGTCCAAGACTTCCCACCGAACAGTGGTTTTGCTGCGCTCGTCGTGACCGACGGCTACGAAGTGACGGTGATGCTGATCATGTTCGCCATCGGCGCCCTCGCCGGCGCGATCGGCTCGGGCATCGCTGCGTCGAAGTTCCTCGACGTCTGAGGCGCTGACGTCGGATGTCGCCGGCGACGGATCGAGATCCACCGGCGCCGAGCGATCTCGTCGCTCGGTGGCGGGCTCCGGCGTGCTCACCAACGAGGTCGTGCAGGAGACCTTCCTCACGGCCTGGCGGGTCGCATCGACGTTCGACGCCAGTCGCGACCTGGCACCGTGGCCGTACACGATCGCCCGGCGCACGGCAATCGACACGTTGCGTCGCAAACGCAGACCGACCACCGGTGGTCAATCTCCTGAGGTCGAGGTGGCGATCGATGCGCCGGCCTTCGAGACAACGTTCCAACAGTTCCAAGTGCGTCGAGCGCTCGACGACCTGCCCGATGGCGAGCGCGAGGTGGTCCGCCTCAGTCATCTCGTCGGACTATCGCACCCCGAGATCACCGATCGCCTCGGCGTGCTCGTCGGGACGGTCAAGTCCAGGTCGGCGCGGCGCACCGGCGCCTGGCGGCAGCGCTGTCCCACCTTGGGCTCACTCGGAGCGACGACTCGTGAACCGATTCGATGGTCCGTACCGTAGAGATCAGCGAGACGTTGATGCCCGATGACCTGACCCCGACCGAACCCGAGGGTGAGTCCGACGCGCTCGTTGCGGCGATCGCCACTGAAGTCAGTGACGGTGCGTCATCCGCCGGCCAGGACGCGAGCCCGTCTGCGCCGCTCGTCGAAATCGGTGCGTACCGCCGTCGACTGGCGCCGATCCTGGTCGCGGCGGCGGCGGTGGTCGATGGCGACGATGCACGCGAGGGCGTGCTGATCGCTCTGTCGGCGACCGACCTCGCCCCAGGTGCCGCTGCTGAAGCCGACATCGCCGACTCGCCGCTCGGCACGCGCATCCTGCTCGATGTGACCGACCTTCCGCCGGCGCAGGACGGTACCTACGACGAAGCGTGGCTCCGCCAGAGCGCCGAGGTGGGTATCAGTGCCGGTGCGTGCGCGGCGGTGACGGCGAAATCGAGTTGTGGGGGGAAGTGACACTTGATGACTACCCGCTGACCACGGTCACCGTGCAGCAGGAAGGCGGTGGCGCAGCCCCGTCCGGCGCCGTCACGCTGCGCGGCCGCGCTGGTTGATCCCCCGGCGGACACGAGATGTCCGCGGGCGGCTGGCTACGTTCCGGTCATGGCCTACACCGAGATCGAGCTCGCCGTCGAGGACCACATCGCGACGATCACGCTCAACCGCCCAGAACGGATGAATGCGTTCACCAACACGATGATGCATGAGCTGATCGCGGCGTTCGATGCGACCGACGGCGATGACGACGTGCGGGTCGTGATCGTCACCGGCGCCGGGCGGGCCTTCTGTGCCGGCGCCGATCTGGGCGGTGGTGGCGAGACGTTCTCGCGCGGTGGGAGCGACGTCGTCGGCGACAGTGGCGTGCCACGCGACGGCGGCGGTCTCGTCTCGCTGCGCATCTTCGACAGCAAGAAGCCGGTGATTGCCGCGATCAATGGGGCGGCGGTGGGCGTCGGTGCCACGATGACCCTGCCGATGGACATTCGGATCGCGAGCACTGCGGCCAAGTTCGGGTTCGTCTTCGCGCGCCGCGGCATCGTCCCCGAAGCATGCTCGTCGTGGTTCCTGCCGCGCGTGGTCGGCATTTCAACGGCCGCTGAATGGTGCTACTCGGGCCGCGTGTTCCCTGCTTCCGAGGCTGTTGAACGCGGCCTCGTGCGCAGCACACACGAACCCGATGAGCTACTCGCCGCCGCCCGAGCCATCGCAGCCGAGATCGCCGAGCACACCGCCCCCGTGTCGGTCGCGCTGACCCGACGCATGCTCTGGGAGATGCTCAGCGCAGCCCACCCGATGGATGCCCATCGCGTTGACTCCCGTGCGATCGCCGTGCGAGGAGCGAGCGCCGACGCAGCTGAAGGCGTGACCAGCTTCCTCGAGAAGCGCCCGGCGGCGTTCCCCATGAGTGTGAGCGAGGGTCTCCCGGACGTGTTCCCCGACGCCGAGGAACACCACTTCTCCTGAGGATTCACCACGTCCTTACCTCTCTGTGTCCCGCGTCACGTGAAGTTGGCGGAATTTCTCAACCACGACGTGGTTTCATCCGATGTAGACAACAGCGACGCATCGAACGAGCGGTGACGAGGAAAACCGATGAGTGCAGCAGCAACGACAACACGAGTGAACACCGGTGATGTTCTGGAGTTCGAAGTGGGTGACGACGCCATGACGGTGCTCGTCCTCTTGGCCACCGACGAGGCGTTGGTGCTCGATCCGCTCAACGGTGAGACCCCGTTCGTCATCCGACTCGACGAGATCGCCGAGTTCCGCAAGTTCGACGCCGACGATCTGGTCGACGCGTTCTCTGCCTGAGCTGCATAGCCTCACGGCGTGACCGACATCTCGCTCTACGAGCGAGCCGGCGGCTGGGAGTTCTTCGAGCGACTCGTCGACGAGTTCTACGAGGGCGTCGCCACCGACGAAGTGCTGCTGCCGCTGTATCCGGAGCAGCCGGATCTCACTGGTGCTCGCCATCGGCTGACGCTGTTTCTCGCCCAGTACTGGGGCGGGCCCACGACGTACTCCGATGAGCGGGGGCATCCACGGCTGCGGATGCGCCACATGCCGTTTCACGTCGGAGTCGTCGAACGCGATCGGTGGCTGGAGCACATGCATACGGCGGTGCGCACGGCCTGCAGCGACCTGAGCGACGGTGACGTCATCGAGGCTGAGCTGATGGCGTACTTCGTGCCGGCGGCCGAGCATCTCCGTAACGACACCGGACTGCCGATTACTTCTTCCAACTACGGCCGCTAGCGTCCTTCTCCGATGTCGGCGGTGGAAGTTACGGGGCTCGTCAAGCACTACGGCGATGTTCGAGCAGTCGACGGCATCAGCTTCGTGATCGAACCGGGCGAGGTGTACGCCTTGCTCGGGGAAAACGGTGCCGGCAAGTCGACCACGGTCGAGATCCTCGAGGGGTACCGAACTGCGACTGCTGGGCAGGCCCGTGTGCTCGGCCGCGACGCGGCCGCCGGCGATCGTGCGTGGCGTGACCGCATCGGAATCGTGCTGCAGACATCGGGCATCGAGCAGGAGTTCTCCGTGCGCGAGCTGATCGAGCTGTACGGATCTGCCTATTCCGACCCACGCCCGGCCGATGAAGTCATCGACATGGTCGGTCTGACAGAGAAGGCCGACGACCGGCTGGGCTCCTTGTCCGGGGGCCAGCAACGGCGTGTCGACCTCGGCCTCGGCATCGTCGGCCGCCCCGAAGTGCTGTTCCTCGACGAGCCGACCACCGGTTTCGATCCATCGGCGCGGCGACGGTCGTGGGACTTGGTCGAGCAGCTCGGCGAAGGCGGGACCACGGTGCTCCTGACGACGCACTACCTCGACGAGGCCGAACACCTTGCCGACCGGGTCGGTGTCTTGAACAAGGGCCGGCTGGTCGCCGAGGGAACGCCGGGCACGCTCATCGAGCAGGTGAGCGGCACCATTGTGAGCTTCAACGTGCCTGCCGATATCGATCTCGCCGACGCCTCGACGACGTTCGGCCAGCTGCTCGGAACCGAGATCGACCTGGTGGGACGGCTCGTCGAGGCGCGCGTCAGTGCACCCACCGCCGCCGTCCATCGGCTGACGTCGTGGTCGCTCGAGCGCGGCATCGAACTCGATTCGTTCACCGTCCGGCGGGCCTCGTTGGAGGACGCCTTTCTGCGTCTCGTCGACGACGATGCCACAGATGGAGGCGAGCCGTGAGCGGGCTGTCGACGGGGGCTCTGATCGTTCGACAGGCCAGATACCAGCTGCTCACGTTCTGGCGCATCCCGGTCGCGCTGTTCTTCACGCTGGCGCTCCCGTTGATCATGCTCGTGCTGTTCAACGCGTTGTTCGGTTCGAGCGATATCGACACCGACGAAGGCACGTGGTCGGTGCGGCAGTTCTACACCGGAGGGCTCGCCGCATTCACGGCGGTGTCGGCGACGTTCACCAACCTCGCCAACATGGTGCCGATCCGGCGTGACGAAGGCGTGCTCAAACGGTGGCGCGGCACTCCCTTACCGACGTGGATGTACATCGCCGGCTTCGTGTTGTCGGCAGTGATCATCGCGTTCATCGGCGTCGTCGTGATGCTCACGCTCGGTGTCGTGGCCTACGACCTGCAGATCGAATGGGCCAAGATGCCCGCTGCCGCAGTGACATTCCTCGTTGGTGTCGGCGCGTTCGCGGCGCTCGGGATGGCGGTCGCCGCGCTCGTTTCGACCGCCAGCTCGGCGTCGGCCGTGGCGAACGCGATCATTCTCCCGCTGGCGTTCATCTCCAACGTCTTCATCGTGACCGACGACGCCCCGGCATGGATCGGGACGATCGGAGACATCTTCCCGCTGAAGCCATTCGTCGAGTCGTTCCAGGACTGCTTCAATCCGACCGTCGATCCGCCGGGGTTCAACTGGGCGCAACTCGGCTACGTCGCACTCTGGGGCATCATCGGTGGCGTGATCGCCGTCCGCCGGTTCCGCTGGGAGCCCAGCGGGACGTCCGCCCGCGGCCGCCGGGCACGTCGCCGTCACGCCGACGTCGCCGCTAGCTGAAGACCACTGTCTTGCGCCCGTGCACCAGCACGCGGTGTTCCGCATGGGCGCGCACGGCGCGAGCGAGCACCATCGTCTCGAGGTCGCGACCCTTCTGGGTGAGCCGCGCCACATCGTCGCGATGTGAGACATGTTCGGTGTCTTGGGCGATGATCGGCCCTTCGTCGAGATCGGCAGTGGCGTAGTGCGCGGTCGCGCCGATCAGCTTGACCCCGCGGTCGTGTGCCTGGCGGTACGGGTTGGCCCCGATGAACGCTGGGAGGAACGAGTGATGGATGTTGATGATCCGATGCGGATGTTCGCTGACGAAGTCGTCGGACAAGATCTGCATGTATCGGGCAAGCACGACAAGTTCGACCCGGTGTTCGGTGAGCGTTGTCATGATCGCCCGTTCCTGCTGCGGCTTGGTGTCCGCGGTGACCGGGAGGTGGACGTATGGCAGACCGAGGTGTTCGCAGAAATCGCGATGATCGGGATGGTTCGACACCACGACGCGGACGTCGATCGGGAGCTCGCCCGACCGCCACCGACTGAGCACGTCATACAAGCAGTGCGGCTGGCGAGAGGCGAGCAGCGCCGTCGGGATGAGTTCGTCAGTGAAGTGCAGCTCGGCGTGCATGACGAAGCGACTGGCGATCGGCGCGAAGGCGTCGAGGATGGCATCGCGATCGATTCCGAATCCATCGAGATCGAACTCGATGCGCTGAAAGAAGAATGCTTCGTCGCCGCTGCCGTCGACGTGCTGCTCGGCGTGAATGATGTTGCCATCGTGTTCGGCAATGAATGCCGCAGTGGCTGACACCACGCCGCGTCGATCAGGGCACGAGAGCAAGAACACCGCCGACATCGCGCCCTGTTCTATCGGTGTTCCCCAGCGGAACCGCCTACCGTCGTAGGGCGTAGCAGGCAATGGCGGTGGCGGCAGCCGCATTCAGCGAGTCGACGCCATCGGCCATCGGTATGCGCACCGGCGTACCCCGCTCGAGCATCGTGTTGCTCAGCCCGTCGCGCTCGGATCCGACCAACAGTCCGACCGGTCCGGAACGGCGAACGTCGGCGATCACTGCGGCCTGCGGGTCGGGTGTCAGCGCCAGGAATTCGGTGTCCACCGCAGCGGCGACATCGCCGGCGAGCGCGGTGGTCCGAGCGTGGGGCAGTGCGAAGATGGTCCCCATCGCCGCGCGCAGCGCGCGACGCGACAGCGGGTCGGCGCTGGTGTGGTCGAGTACCAGTGCATCCCATCCGAGCCCAACGGCGTTGCGCACGATGGCACCGACGTTGGCTGGGTTGTCGATCCCCTCCAGCACGACGACACGCTTGCTCTGTGTGAGCAGGTCGCGCGCCGACGGCCGCGCGGGCCGTTCGAACAGCGCAACGATGCGCTGAGGCATGCCCAGACGTGTCACTGCTTGGCGCACCTGTTCACCGGCGGCGTACACCGGACAGTCGAGTCGCTCGGCGATCGACGGTGGGCGATTCCGGTCGACCAGGCCGGCCACTGGCACACATCCGGCGTCGAGGGCACGTTCGACGACGAGGTCACCCTCGGCGAGAAACAGGCCGGCCCCGGCGTCGTCGCGTTTGTCGGCTCGGCTGGCGAGGCCGCGTTCGTTCAGGCGGAAAGCGGCGTAGCGCTCGTCGTCGGGATCATCGAGGATGATCATCGGCACGATGCTGTGTCAGAAGTGATACGGATGACTCGACCAGTCGGCGGGCCGCTTCTCGAGGAAGCTGTCACGCCCTTCGCGCGCTTCCTCGGTGCCGTACGCCAGACGGGTCGTCTCGCCGGCGAACACCTGCTGACCGACGAGGCCGTCATCGACCAGGTTGAAGGCGAACTTCAACATGCGCTGCGCCGTCGGACTCTTGGCGCAGATCTCGCGGCCCCACTGCAGCGCTGTTGCTTCGAGCTCACCATGTGGAACCGCTTCGTTGACGGCGCCCATTTCAACCATTCGTTGCGCGTCGTATTCGCGGCCGAGGAAGAAGATCTCGCGGGCGAACTTCTGGCCGACCTGGCGCGCCAGATATCCCGAGCCGAAGCCGCCGTCGAAGCTGGCGACGTCGGCATCGGTCTGCTTGAACCGCGCATGTTCGCGACTGGCGAGCGTCAGGTCGGATACGACGTGCAGCGAATGGCCACCGCCGGCCGCCCAGCCTGGCACCACGCAGATCACGACCTTGGGCATGAAGCGGATCAGGCGTTGCACCTCGAGGATGTGCAGGCGCCCCGCACGCGCCGGGTCGATCGAGTCCGCAGTCTCGTCGTCTGCGTACTTGTATCCGTCGGCGCCGCGGATGCGTTGGTCACCGCCGGAGCAGAACGCCCAGCCGCCATCTCGGGGTGAGGGGCCGTTGCCGGTGAGCAGCACGCAACCGACGTCGGTCGACATGCGGGCGTGGTCGAGGGCGCGATACAGCTCGTCGACCGTGTGTGGTCGGAACGCGTTGCGCACCTCGGGGCGGTCGAAGGCGATGCGTACCACTCCCGCGTCGACGGCGCGGTGGTAGGTGATGTCGGTGAACTCGAAACCGTCGACGGTCGTCCACGCGTCGGGGTCGAACAGGTCTGAGGGAGCACTCGGCATCCGACCATCCTGCCGGATCGAAGTATCGTCGCCCACATGCCCTTCGCCGACGTCAACGGCCAACGAATCCGCTTCGAGGACACCGGGGGCGATGGCCCCGTCGTCGTGTTGTCACATGGCTTCTTGATGAACCACACGATGTTCGATGCGCAGGTGGCGGCGCTGCGCGACGAGTACCGCGTCATCGCATGGGATGAACGGGGATTCGGCGACACCGAGTTCGATGGTCAGCCGTTCACGTACTGGGACTCGGCGAGGGACCTCTTGGCGTTGCTCGATCACCTTGTGATCGAGCGGGCCGTGCTCGGCGGCATGAGCCAGGGGGGATTCATATCGCTCCGCGCGGCGCTCTTGGCTCCTGAGCGGGTGGCCGGGCTGATCCTCCTCGATACGCAGGCGGGAGTGGAAGCACCCGAGATCGTGCCGGCGTACGACCAGATGATCGAGACGTGGATGAGCGCTGGACCCGTCGACGAGCTGGCCGAGGCGATCGCAGCGATCATCATCGACGATGCTGACCACCATCCCGCCTGGATCAGCCACTGGCGATCGCACCCTCGAGAACGGATCGAGCAGCCGTATCGCTGTCTCATGAGCCGAGACGACATCACCGATCGCCTCGGGGATATCGACATCCCCGCCTTGGTCGTGCACGGCGACAACGACACGGCGATCTCGATGGAATGCGCCGAGATCCTCGCCGAGGGGCTCCCCGGTGCGTCCGGTGTCGTGGTCGCGGCCGGAGCGCACGCAGTCAACATGACCAATCCTGAACCGGTCAACGCAGCGATACGCGAGTTCCTCGCGTCGATCTCGTACTGACTATGTCGCACGTCGAGATCGTCGGTATCGACGGACTTCCTGAGATCTCTCCCGGGGACGATCTGGGCGAGATGATTCACGCCGCGGCCATTGCCCAGGGCTGGCCGCTCGCCGACGGCGACGTGCTCGTCGTCGGATCGAAGATCGTGTCGAAGGCCGAGGGCTGCGGTATCGAGCTCGATCAGGTGGCGCCGTCGGATTTCGCGCTCGCGTGGTCCGAACAGTGGGACAAGGACCCGCGGCTCGTCGAGGTCGTGCTCGGTCAGTCGCGACGGATCGTCCGCCAGATGGGGCCGGTGCTGATCACCGAGACACATCACGGGTTCGTGTGTGCCAACAGCGGCGTCGACCAGTCGTCGAGTGGGGCCGCAGGCCGCGTGTTGGTGCTCCCATCGGATCCAGATGCGTCAGCGGCACGAATCCGCGAGCGTTGCGCCGATCTCGGTGTCGATGTCGCCGTTGTCGTCAGCGACACCTTCGGACGTCCGTGGCGAACGGGCCAAACCGACATCGCTATCGGCATCTCAGGGATGTCGCCGCTGTACGGCTACCAAGGACAGTTCGATCCACACGGCCACGAGTTCAAGGTGCAGGAGCTGTGTGTGGCCGACGAACTCGCTGCGGCCGCCGAGTTGGTGAAGGGCAACACCAGCCGCGTGCCGGTGGGCGTGGTTCGTGGCTACCCGTGGGAGCGCGATGACGCAGCGACGATGGCGCCGGTCATTCGCGACACGTCGACCGACCTGTTCCGATAGCGGTCGCGCTCAGCCGACGAGTTCTTTGGAGATGCCGTAGAAGTAGTTGCCGGACAGCCCGAGCGACGCGACGTCGATCCGTTCGTCGTTGCCGTGGAAGCGCGAACCGAATGTGGGCAGGTCGACACCCGGGGAGAACAGGCCGGTGCCGTAGGCGATGCTGCCGCGGCTGCGGTAGAAGCGGGCGTCGGTGCCGCCGACGACCAGGCCCGGGACGAGCGTGGCGCCCGGATACGCGACTTGGGTGTGCTTGGCGACTGCATCCCACAGAGGGTTGCCCTCGCCGTAGGCGGACGTCGTCGGGTCATACTGCTGCAGTGTTGACACCTCGACGTGCTCGTACAGCTCGCCGAGCGCGTCTCGGAGGTGGGCCTCGACGTCGGCTGCGGTGGTGCCGGGGACGGTGCGGATGTCGACATCGAGATCGATCACGTCGGGGACCGTGTTGGTCTTCTGTCCGCCGTGGATCACATTCGGTGAGAACGTCGTATGCGATTGCGCATGACACACCCGTGCGATCGGGGCGGGGAGCTGATCGATCACCTCGAGGATGCGCTCTGGCGACTTGAGACCGGCGCGGATGTCGTCGGGTAGTGGCAACGTGTCGACTTGGGCGCGCCAGACGTCGTCGATGTGTGGCGCGGCCTGATACTGGCCAAGCCGCTGCACGATCGCGGCCGCCTTGACGAGGGCATTGTCGCCGCCGAAGGGGATGGAGCCATGACCGGGTGTCCCACGCACGCGCAGCCGTCGCCAGGCCAAACCCTTCTCGCCGACGTTAATCGTGACCGAACGCTGGCCGTGGCCGTCGATCGACGACCACCCACCGAGCTCGGTCAGCACGTAGTCGGCTGCGATTGCGTCCCAGTGGTGCTCGGCCATCCACTCCGCCCCCCAGGTGCCGCCACTCTCTTCGTCGCCGACCCCGAAGTAGACGAGATCCCCCTTCGGTTGGAACCCTTCGTCGGCCAGTCGTCGGAACACGATGGCCATCGAAGAGGTCAGGTTGAGCATGTCGATCGCCCCGCGGCCCCACACCTCGGGGCCGTTGTCCGAGTCGATGACCTCGCCGCCGAAGGGATCTTCACGCCATCCGTCGACGTTCACCGGGACGACGTCGGTGTGACCCATCAGACACAGCGACGGGGCATCGGGGTCGGTGCCCTGGATGCGCGCCACAATCGAATCACGACCAGCGCGCGGCGTGAATCGGGCGACGTCCAGACCGGCTCCCTCGAGGTAGTGCTGCAGCACGTCGGCGTTGCGTGTTTCGTGTCCCGAATCGGGAGTGCCGTCGTTGACGCACTCGTTGCGGATCAACGTCTGCAAGAGTTCGGTCGTCGGTCCGGTGAACTCGTTCGGGGACGCCATCGTCCGAACCTACCGCGCCTCAATCAAGGCGCCGGATCGGGCCCGTCGTGCGGTCGTGGCGCTCCAGCACGATCTTCGCATCGGCGATCGCCGTACCGTCGCCTGAGACCATGACTGGATTGAGATCGAGCTCCTGTATCTCAGGGTGGTCCGATGCCAGCTGCGCCGCCTGTACCACCGCGTCGACCATCGGCGTCGGGTCGAATCCGGCGCGATCGAGGGCATCCATCGCCCTCGATTCGCCCAGCATCGCCCGTGCCGCCGCCGGCGATACGGGGGCGAGTCGCTCGACACGATCGCCGATCGCGTCGGCCTGCGCGCCGCCGAGCCCGACCGCGACGATCGGGCCGAGTCGGTCGTCGAGGGTGCAGTGAATTCGCAGGTCGACCCCGGGAGGCGCCATCTCCTGCACGATCAGGTCGCGAGCGTCATCGCCCAACGAGTCGGTCATCGTTGTGATGGCCTCGATGACATCGTCGTCGGTGTTGAGGTCGAGTGCCACGCCAGCGCGCGCCGAGCGCCCAGGTCGGCGACGCGTGGACTTGATCGCCAGTGGGTAGCCGATCTGGCGAGCCACCTCGAGCGCCGTCGCTGGGGTGGCTTCGCTCGCCGAGGGCATCGCCAGGCCGTAGGCCAGCAGGATCTCGTGTTCGTGCCGCAATGGCGCGACCACCTGCACCTCTGCCTGGAGCGCGTCGTCGATCGCCTGTTTGGCGCGTTCGGGGTCAACCGGGCGAACCGGGCCGGTGGCCGCTGCGGCCTCGGCCGCAAGCCACCGCCCGTACGCCCGCGAACGGCCGAGCACCGCCGCTGCCGGTTCTGGGAAGGAAAAGGTGGGAACCGCCGAGCCGGTGGTGATCGGGCCGTCGTTGCCGCCCAGCACGACGGCGACCACCGGCTTGTCGGCGCCGTCGGCAGCGGCGTGGACGGCGCTGCTCACGGAGTCGAGATCGCTGACGACAGCGGGCGCGTAGATCACGAGTACAGCATCCACGTCGGGGTGCCCAAGGTTGGCGTCGAGCGCTGCCTCATAGTCCTCCGGGCTGGCTCGCCAGCCGACGGGATGCGGAGGTTCGATCGGGTCGAGGCCGTGGGCTTCGAGCGCGGCCGCGGCCAGCGTCCCCGGACTGCGCGAGTTGGTGAGCACGGCGACGCAGTCGCCACGAAGCACCGGCTGGGTGGCGAGCACGCGCGCCGTGTCGAGCAGGGACTGCACGGTCGGCACCTCGATCAGGCCCGCCTGCTCGAAGAGCGCAGAGCCCGCACGGCTGCTTGCTGCGCCGGTACGGACCGCAACGATCGGGCGCGACATCGACACCCGTCGTGCGATTCTGGCGAACTTGGACGGGTTGCCGAAGCTCTCGGTGTAGAGGGCGATCACCGTTGTGGAGGCATCTGTCTCCCAGAACTGCAACAGGTCGTTGGCCGAGATATCGGACTTGTCACCGAGCGACACGAACCAGCTGACTCCCATGTGTAGCCGTGCCGCTGCGCGCAGCAACGAGGCCCCGAGCGTGCCTGACTGCATCGAGATGGCGACACCCCCGGGAGGCAGGGTGATATCGACGAGCGAGGCCTGGAGGCGACTGGCAGGGTGCAGTGATGCAACGCCCATGCTCGACGGGCCGATGATCCGCAGTCCGTTGCGGCGGGCGCGGCGGACCAAGGCCTCGACGTCGATGCTCGGTCCGCCAGCAGCGTCTCCGTCGAGATTGGTGACGACGACAGCACCGCGCATCCGTTTGGCGATGCACGCATCGATCGTCTCGGGCAGCGTTGCGGCAGGGACAGCGATGATCGCCAGTGAGACGTCGTCCGGCAGTTCCTCGGTGCGTGCGTATGCGGGCGCGCCGCCGAGTTCGGGCTGGCGCGGATTGACGGCGTAGACGGGAACGTCGACGCTGTTGGTGACGTTCGTCCACAGCGATGCCCCGACGGTGCCCGGGCGATCCGATGCGCCAATCACTGCGATGGCGCGAGGAAGGAGCACACGCGCCACGGCGCGCGAGTCGGCACGGTGTTCGCGCCGTTCGACGCTGTCGATGAACTCGGCGGTCGTGTCGAGTTCCCAGTCGAGGTCGACCACCCCGGATTCAAAACGCCGTTGTAGCGGCCACCCGGCCTTGGCGAACACCGCCAGCATCGCGCGGTTGTCGCCGAGCACCTCGGCGGTGAACCGAGTGATGCCGTTGGAGCGTGCGATCGCGGCAAGGTGCTCGAGGAGCAGTGTGGCGATGCCTTCGCCGTGGCGCTCGTCGTCGACCATGAACGCCGCTTCGGCTTCGTCGCGTCCGGGCCAGCGTTCGTAGCTCGCCCACGCGATGAACTCGTCGTGCGAGGTCACCACCAGTGCAGCTCGCTCGTTCATATCGACGGTGGTGAAGTGCTCGAGCTCGCGTGCGGACAGCTCGGGCTTGGGCGAGAAGAACCGGCGGTACACGCTCTCGGGTGACTGGCGGAGGTGGAACGCCGCGAGGTCGTGCTGATCGGCCGGTTCGATCGGCCGGATGAACGCGGTCTCGCCGCTCCCCAGCACGACGGAAGAGGCCCATGGCGACGATGACACGTCGCCAGCTTGGCAGGCAACGAACGTCGCAACCACCCGTCCGCGTCGTAGGGTGGTCGATCGTGGGTTCGCCGATCCTGGTCTTTGCGTCTGCCGAGGCCGATCAACACGCGACACCGCCGTGGCACCCGGAGCGGCCCGACCGACTCGTTGCTGCGCTCGACGGGATTTCAGCTGCGGGACTGATCGACGCAGTCGAGTTCCGTCCTCCGCACTTGGCGACTCCAGAGCAGCTCGGGCTGGTGCACGATGCCGAGTACGTCGCAGCGATCGAGCGGTTCTGTGCGGCGGGGGGCGGGGATCTCGACCCCGACACGTACGCCTCGCCGGGCTCGTGGAACACCGCACGCGCCGCCGCCGGCGCGGTGCTCGATGCCGTCGATGCGCTTCGGGCGGGTGAGTGCGACGTCGCCTTCGCCGCCGGCCGGCCACCTGGTCATCACGCGGTTCCCGACAGGGCGATGGGTTTCTGCCTGTTCAACAACGTGTCGGTCGCAGCTGCAGAGCTCGCGGAGCGGGGCGAACGTGTGGCGATCGTCGACTGGGACGTCCATCACGGCAACGGCACACAGGACATCTTCTACGACGACCCGCGGGTGATGTACGTGTCGCTGCACGAATCACCCCTGTACCCCGGCACCGGCCGGGCTGCTGAGACCGGTGGTGCCGGAGCACCGCGCAGCACGCTCAACCTGCCCTTCCCGGCCGGCACACGGGGCGACGTGTATCGCCGGGCTGTCGACGAGGTCGTTGCACCGATCATCGCTGAGTTCGCGCCCGACTGGCTCCTGATCTCGGCGGGATTCGATGGTCACCGCGCCGATCCGCTCGCCGGGCTCGAACTGACCGCAGCGGATTATGCGGATCTCGCCGTGCGGCTCCAGCAGCTGGTGCCGGCGCAACGCACGGCGGTGGTTCTCGAAGGCGGATACGACCTCGATGCCCTGCGGTACTCGACCGGGGCGACGCTCGCCGCCCTCATCGGCGAGCCGTATCGCCCTGAGCGTGCGAGTGGTGGCGAGGTCGGCGCACCGACGATCGTCGCTGCGCGGCAACACTGGGATCTCTGACCGCCGGCCGACTCAGGGCGGCGTGCGATCCGGAAGACCGGCGCCCAGACCGACATCGGCGGCGACTGCGGGCACGATCCGGTCGCACACGCCACCGCCGGAGCCGGGGCTGTTTCCAGCGATCGCCGCGACGGCCACCGTGCGTCCGCCCTCCAGCGACCACGCACAGGCCTTTGCGCCGTCGACAGTGCCGGTGTGACCCCACCCGTATTGATCGATCATTACCCCGGGCCATGTCATCAACAGTCGGTCGTCTGCGCTCATCGTGGCCAAGGCGGCGGCGAGATCGCTCGTCGACGCAATGAACCCACCGGCACCGCCCAACCGGTCGAACCGGTCGACGCCGAGCGAGTAACCGACGTCGGTCGGCTCCTGGCCGGTCGTGGTCAGATGTGGCCCACGCAGCCCAAGGGGTTCGAACACCAACTGGCGGGCGAGTGCGTCGAGGGTCGCGCCACCGCGCTGGGCGGCGAGGAGGCCGAGCGCGCAGTAGTTGCCGTTGGAATACCTCCACGTCCCACGCGTTTCGGTCGGCGGTCCGGTGAGGATGGTCGGGAGGAAACTGGCGCAGTCTCCGCTGCCGTCGAACCACGAGCTGCGAACGACGGGCATTCCGCTGCGGTGATCGAGGAGCTCGCGCACCGTGACATCACTCCACGACGGATGCGCAGCAATCCCCAGCTCGCCCCATGGAACGGGAGCCTCGATGTCGAGCGCTCCACGCTGGTCGAGGCGCGCAACGACGAGCGCCGTGACGAGTTTGCTCACGCTGGCGACCACCATCGGGGAATCGGGACGCGCCAGGTTGCCATCCAGCGTGCGCCCGCTGGCTCGGGCGATCACGGGCCGCCCGTCGCGTAACACCGTCAGCGACACTGCTCGGTTGGCCGCAGCAAGCGCCTCGAAGGCGGCTGCGGTTGCCCCAAACACCGGCCGCAGCGGCGGAGTTGCTGTTACGGGCGCGGGTGCGGTGGCCGCCGGAGTCGTCGTTGTCATTGTTGTCGGCGTCGCTGTCGTCGTCGTTGTCGCCGGTACGACGATCGGCGGATCGCTCTCAGGCGGCATCGTCGTTGCGTTGTCGGTACTCGTGGTGGTGGTGGGCGTCGAGGAACTCGTCGTCGACGTACTGGCTTGCTCTCGAGTGGTGGCGGAGCTCGACGGAGGTCGGGTCGACTCGACCGTTGCTCGTTCCGACGTCGCCGGCGCGCTCGATGTCGCTGTTGTTCCGCAGGCGGTCAGGGTGATCACAGCGAGCGTCGCGGCAATCCTGGTGACGCCCACAGGGCTCCACGGTATCGACAGGGATCGGGCAACTAGCGTCACCGGCGCATGCGCTCGCTCACCGACGACACGCGCAAGTGGTGGGTTCTCGCCGCCATGGGCATGACGTTGTTCATGGTGTTGTCGGCGGCAGGGCCGCCGACGTCTGTGGATACCGGCGAGTCTTTCTGATCGGGAGTGTCACCTTTGGCGCGGCGTCGTTGTGGTGCGCAATGGCGTCGTCCGGGACGATGCTGATCGTTGCCCGCGGCGTGCAAGGGTTGGGTGCGGCGATCGTGTTTCCACTCTCGTTGGCACTGGTGATGGTCGTGTTTCCCCGGCGCAACGCGCGATGGCGGTCGGTGTGCTCGGTCTGGCGGGCACGGTTGGTCTGGCTCTCGGTCCGCTCTCCGGTGGACTGCTCATCGAGTCCCTGACCTGGCGTTGGATCTTCACGGTCAACGTCGTCGCGGCGATCGGCATCACAGTGATGGTCGTTGCCGTATGGCGCGAGCCGCCCCGCGTAGAGGCACCGCCGTTTGACACCGCTGGCCTACTGGCGCTGGTGATTGCGCTGTCGTCGTTGGTCCTCGCGGTCATGCAGGGCGGTGAGTGGGGATGGACGGCCGCCACGACCATTGCGTTGTTCGTCGTCGCAATCGTCTCCTCGGCCGCATTTTGGATGGTCGAGCGCTCGCAGGTACACCCGCTGATCGAGGTGCAGCTGTTCAGTTCGGCACGATTGACGGCGTTCAACGCAAGTGTGTTCATGTCCCAATTCAGTAAGTCGACCGTGCTTGTATTCCTTCGGCTGTATATCCAGCAGGTACTCGGCTACACCGTGATCGAGGCCGGCCTGGCATTGCTCCCTGGCGTGGCGCTCAACGTGGCCTTCGCGCTGCCAGGCGGAAAGTTCGTCGATCGTGTCGGGCCGACGCAACCGCTGCTGCTCGGCCTGGGTGGGCTGGTCGTCGCCCACATCGCGTTGGCGATTCTCGTCGACGTCGATAATGACGTTGCGCTGCTTGTTCCGTTGCTCGTGTGGGGTTCGGCCACCGTGTTCTCGTTCCAGGGCTCGCTGACCGGTGTCGCCAACTCGGTGCCCTGAGAGCAACAAGGTCAGGCGGCGGGGATCAGCAACGAAGCACAGATGCTCGGCGGTGCGCTCGGGATCGCGGTGATGAGTGCGCTGCAGACGAACGGGGCGCGTTGGGACTTCGTGTTCGCTGTCTTTGCAGCGACGGCGGTCGTGGTGGCCGGCTTCGGCAGCCGGGCGCTGCGCCGGTCGCCTGCCAGTTGAGCCGCAATCGACCGGCGTCAGGTCGGGGCCGGCGCCCAGTGGACAGCCAGCGCGTCGGCGAGTTGTTCGACGCTCGTGGCGTGGCTCATCCACCAGTGGCCCCCGCCGTCGAGCTCAATCCGGCTGGCACCGAGACGCCCGGCGACGTCGCTGCCGAGACCTGTGTGGGCGTACGGATCGTCGAGTGCATCGATGACGAGTCCGGGCGGGAGCCTGTCGGCCGCGAAAAGACGAGCGCCGAGGTCGGACATCGCCGGCTGCACAGCCGACCGGTACAACGTGAGGATGGCCGCACCCATGGCCTGGTCGACGCCGTGCCCGAGTGCGAGTGAGGTGCTCTCGTCGAATCCGAGGCTGGCGAAGAACTGGGCACGCTCGTCGGGCGTACCCGTGGTCATCGCCGCAATGACCTGCTCGCCGACCTCTGGGGTCTGCCAGCTCTGCGCCGTGTCGTGCCACTCGTAGTCGGGATGGACGAGTCCGGCGACGTCGACCGCCCAGCTACGGACCAGATCTGGTCGTGCGGCGAGCGCCCCCATGACGTGCGCTGCGCCCCAATCGTGACCGAGGACATCGACCCCACCGCCGAGCGACTCGAGCTCACGCACCAGCCAGGCGGTGTACTGGCCCATCGTCGGCTCCCAATCCTCAGGCAGCGGCGCGCCGAAGCCGGGCGGCGACAGCGCGACGACGTCGTCGAGCCCGCGGCGGTGGAGGGCGTCGAGCAGCTGACCCCAGATGGCTGACGTTTCCGGCACACCGTGCACGAGCGCAATGGTCATGAACGGACGGTAGACGATGGGGTGCGCCTGTGGGGCAGGGCGCCGTCGGTACAATCGCGCGATGACTCCCGTACAACGCGTCGTGCACGTTCTCACCGTTTCCGCCGTCGTCGTTGGGATGGCCGCCTGCGGCGGCGATGGGGCCAGCGACGACGACGGTGACGACCCGTCGACGCAAATCGCCAACCCGGCATCGGTGTTTTGCGTCGAGCAGGGCGGCGAGGTGGAGATCGTCGATGAGACCGACGGCCAGGTCGGCTATTGCAACCTGCCCGATGGGACACGCATCGAGGAGTGGGCGTATTTCAACGAGCAGACGGGTGGCACGATTCCCGAAGATGACGGGGGCTGACGACCCGACGTCGTCGCTATTATTCACGAGTCGCAGATCGTACGTTGCGACTCCAGATCATGACCGACACCACGGCTCCCAACGCTCCGTCGAACGGCCTGTCCGGCGGAACTAACGTCGGCCCGCGAGCGTCCTGGACGTTCCTCACCAATCACGCCCACGTGCTGGTGTGCTTGGCCGAAGAACCCGACATCCGTGGCCGCGACATCGCTGATCGCGTCGGCATCACCGAGCGGGCTGCGCAGGCGATCATTGCGGATCTCGCGGCCGAGGGGTACATCACTCGAACCCGTGAGGGGCGGCGGAATCGATACGAAGTGCACGCGGCGGCGCCACTTCGTCACGAACTCGAACACGACACCACCGTCGGCGAGCTGCTGGTGACGCTCGGCCGCCTGGCACCGCTGCCGCCGTCGACGTCGCGCTAACCGTCGGTTGCGTCGGGGCCCACCAACTCGCGGGTCTGCACTCGAACGCGTAGATCCGCAGTGACGGTTCGACCGAGAGCGCTCGACAGATCGGCTTGGAGACCTTCGGCCGAGGGTGCACCGGCCGGTGGCCCGATGATGGTGACCTGGACGGTATCGCCGGTGACATCGACGCTGAGGACGCTGAAGTCGTCACTGCCGTCGATCCACTGTTGTACCGCGGTGCTGGCCTGCCCCGCCTCGAGCGCGTTGCTGGCGACCTCACGTCCGTTCAGCCCGAGGGCGGCGACGACGAACACAGCGAGTGCGAGCACGGCCGCGGACGCGGTGCGCACGCGCTGGCGGTTGGCTTGGGCGACGCGAAGGGGTGTGAGCCCGGTGACGATGAACGTGGCCCCGCCCACGATGATGATCGCCAGTGCATTGGTGGCGAAGAGCAACAACGCCCCCGAGGCTTCCTCGTACGCGCCCGCAGCGATGGTGACCCCGATCACCGACAGTGGGGGGACGAGCGAGATGGCGATCGCCACGCCCGGGAGCGCGTCGGACACGTCGGGCCGGGACAGACCGTAGGCGCCGGCGGCTCCTGCGGCCACGGCGATGACGAGATCGAGAATCGTCGGGGACGAGCGGCTCAGGATTTGGGTGTTGGTGGTGGCATCGACCGACACGGGGCCGACCTCGCCGAGCACGATCCCGATCAGGATCACCAACAGGATCCCGCCGAGCACGATCAGCGCCGAACGAGCGAGCCGGTTGGGCCACCCCATCACGATGCTGATGGCGATCGCCATCAGAGGGGTCATCAGCGGTGCGATCAACATGGCGCCGATCACGACTGCGGTCGAGTCGGTCAGGACCCCGCCGGTCGCAATGACGCCCGAGAAGAACATCAGCACCGCGAAGCGGGTCAACTTCGCTCCCACCCGGGGTCCCTCGTACAGCACTTTGTCGTAGAGCTCGGCACGGTCGACGGTCGGCTTGGGACGCCGAGCGAACCAGTCGAACACCACGTGCCCGGTCGCCACCAACGAGGCGGGGGTCTCGTCGTCGTCCGTGGTGACCGATCGTCCGACAGCGATGAGTCCGACGATCGCCACGCCGACGCACACCACCGTCGCGACCAGGCTCAGCAGTGCACCCGGATAGGCAAACATCACCGCCGCCAGCAGTAGCAACGGCAGCGTCTTGGCAAAGGGCCACGCGGTTCCCAATGACGGACGGCGATGCCGCAGCGTGATGGCGAAGTCGCCGAGTGTGTAGAGGGCAAGCGCGATCGCGCTCGCTCGGCCCACGACCTCGGTCGACAGCCTCGGGAAGCCGATGAAGATCGCGCCGAGAGCGACGAGACCGACGCTCAATGCGATCAAGACGATGCGGCGAGTCCCGCTGAGGAGATGTCCGAGCAAGGTCGTGACGCCCGCGCCGACCAGGCCGATACCGAGAACCGCGATCAATACCCGGTCGGTGCGGTCGGGCCAGAGAACGATCAAGGCCGCTGTTGCGATCGCCAGTATCGAACGCAACACGATCGGGTCGGCGAGCTTCGCGAGGTGCACCGATTTGACGCCGAGCGCGTTCGCGAGGTCACCGGAGATGACCTCGGCGGCCGTAGCGGACTCGCGGGCGCCGTCAGTTCCAGCCTGACTCACGCAGTCGAAACTAGTGCCGTGACGTGCCGCGTTCGTGCGTTGATGACGGTCCCGACACGACGTTGCCGGTCCCGGTATCGTCCGCCGTGTGGCAAACGTGCTGCTGATCGAAGACGACGACCAGATCATCGCCTCGCTGTCGAAGGTGCTGAAACAGACCGGACACGTCGTGGCAACGGCGGAGCGCGCCACCGTGGGCTTGGGCAAGGTCGTCGATGACGGGCCGGATGTGGTCGTGCTCGACCTCGGTCTGCCCGACATCGATGGGCTCGACGTGATCAAGATGATTCGTGGGTACGGCAATACTCCCGTGATCGTTGCCACCGCCCGTGACGACGACGACACGATCGTCAAGGCGCTCGACTCCGGCGCCGACGACTACGTGGTCAAACCGTTCTCCGGCCTTCAGCTCGATGCGCGCATCCGCGCATTGTTGCGGCGCGAACGCAGCGGTGCGCAGCCGGTGGTGCAGGTCGGCGACCTGCGCGTCGATATTCAGGCCCACGAGGTCACGCTCGATGGTACGTCGATCGAGCTGCGGCCGAAGGAGTTCGAGTTGTTGGCGCTGCTCGCATCGCGTGCGGGCGAAGTGGTGTCCCGCCGAACGATCGCCCGCGAGGTCTGGGACGACCCGCTGTCGTCGTCGGACACCACGATCGATGTGCATCTGTCAGCGCTTCGCCGTCGCCTCGGTGAAACAGCTGCAGCGCCGCGGTATCTGCGGGTGATTCGCGGCGTCGGCGTCAAGTTGGCGCCACCCGACGAGGGGTGAGACGCCTTCTCGTCGTCTTGATGGCGGCGACGACGACCACCGTCGTTGTCGCCTTCGTTCTCCCGTTGGCGCTCACCATCCGCAACGTCGAACGCACCGACGAGATCAACGGCATTGTCAGCTCTGCCGCGGCGCTCGGCGCGTTCATCGATGACGGCACTCCGACGATCGAAGTCGAGGAGGCGATCCTGCGCTACGAGTCGGAGTTCCCGAACATCGACGTCACGGTGTACAGCGAGGACGGCGAAGTGATCGGCGTGCCGGTACCGGTGACCGCCGAAGTCGACGAAGCGTTTGCCGGTCAGCAGATCGTCGACGAGCAGTCGGGCGGAGTCATCGCGTACGTCCCTCAGAAGGGCCCCTTCGATGCTGAAGGTCGGTCGAGCTTTGTCATCCGGCTCGCCGCCACCGGCGACGTGATCGACCTCGGCGTGCGTTCGATCGCTGAGGTCATCGCGCTGAGCAGCGTCATCTCAATCCTCGTCGGAGGGGGGATGGGTCTGCTGGCGGCGCGCATGATCTCCACGCCGACGCAGAACCTCACCGCTGTGGCTCGCCGGTTGCAGCATGGAGAGCTCGATGCGCGGGCAACTCCGTCGGGTCCGGCCGAGCTGCGCGAGCTCGCCGAAACGCTCAACCACCTTGCGGCTCGCGTGGCCGAGTTGCTGGTGCGCGAGCGCGAGTCGGTTGCCGACTTGGCGCACCGCTTACGCACACCGCTCACCGCGCTCCATCTAGAGATCGAGACACTGGAGCAGACCCCCGAGACCGACGAGTTGTTGTCTCGAACTCAACGTCTCGAGGTGACGCTGAACCAGATTCTTGCCGACATGCGTCGACCCGAAGAGCACGAGAAGCGAACGATCGACCTCGCCGCGATCGCCCGTGACCGGCTCGCCGACTGGAGTGATGTCGCCCTCGATGCCGGTCGACCGTTTCATGTCTCCGTCGAACCAGCTGAGCCGCGACGTGTCTCTGGCGACCCCGCCGACGTCGAGGCGGCGTTCGACACGATCATCAACAACGCCTTCAAACACACGCCCGAAGGCACACGCATCGATGTGACCGTCACCGACGACGGCGACCGCCTGCGCTTCTCCGTGGACGATGCAGGTCCAGGCTTTCCCGACTCGAGCGTTGCGCAGCGCGGCGTGAGCGCCGGCCAGTCGAGTGGTCTCGGTCTCGACATCGCCCGTCGCACGGTGGAGGTGTTCGGTGGCGAGATGCGCCTCGGCCGATCGGCGCTTGGCGGCGCACGAGTCCTGTTGCTGTTCCCGGTCGAGTCCGTCCCGGCCGTGGGGGAGTGGTGAGATCGCTGCGGCGGCGCCCCACCGGTTGCCTGCTGCGCTCACCAGGATGACTCTTCTGGCGGGTCCACTGTTTACGCTGAGAACATGACTGCGAGCGCGTACCGCCTTGTCGAACCCGAGTTCTGGCACCAACCGTTGGCACCGAGGATGGCGGAGTTTGCCGAGATCCGTGAACTCGGTCCTGTGCTCCCGATCGACGTCGACAACCCGCTCGTCGGCGAGGTGCAGCGATTCCACGCCCTGACGCGCTTCGACGAGGTGCTCGAGGTGAGCAAGAAGGCCGACGTCTTCTGCTCCGGGCAAGGCGCCACGGCGATCTTCGATCTGCCCATCGAGCTGCTCGAGTTCTTCGGCGGTTTCATCAACATGGACAATCCGCGTCATGCGCACCAGCGGCGCATCGTGGCTCACCGTTTCACGCCGTCGCAGCTACAGAACGTGATGGACTCGGTGGAGACGATTTGTACCGAGGTGATCGACGGGTTCTGCGAGCAGGGCGAGGTCGACCTGGTCAAGGTGTTGAGTCAGCCGTTTCCACTGCTGATCATCTGCGACATGATGGGGATCCCGCGCAGTGAATTCAAGACGGTGCTCGACGCCACCAACACGATTCTCGGCGGCGGCGACCCTGAGTTCACGGACAGCGCAGGCCCGGACGAGGAACCGAACATGGACCTCGACATCGCCGCCCTGATCAATGCAGGCGTGCAGCTCGACACGCTGATGAACGATCTCATCGTCGAGCGCCAGGCCAACCCGACCGACGACCTCACGTCGAAGCTCGTCCACAACGATCTCGACGACGACATGCTGACGCCCAAGGAGATCACCTCGTTCTTCATTCTCCTCGCCGTTGCCGGCAACGACACGACGCGCAACGCGATCACCTACGGCGTCGACCTGCTGTCGAAGAACCCCGACCAGCGCAAGATCTGGATGGACGACATCGAGGGGGTCACGCCGACCGCGGTCGAAGAGATCGTCCGGGCTTCGGCGCCGGTCACCTTCATGCGACGCACAGCGACGAGCGATGTGACGTTGGCCGACTATGAGCTGCACGAGGGCGATCGCCTCGTGATGTTCTACGGCGCGGCGAACCGCGACCCGCGCGTGTTCGACCGGCCCGAAGTGTTCGACGTGCGCCGCGAGCCCAACGGCCATGTCGGGTTCGGCGGGCCGGGGCCGCACTTCTGTCTCGGCGCACACCTTGCCCGGCGCGAGGTGTCGGTGGTGTTCCGCGAGCTGTTGCGTCGGCTTCCCGATCTCGAGGTGAGCGGTGATCCGGTACCGCTGGAGTCTGCGGGTATCCCGCTCGTGGCGGGCATCAAGCACCTTCCGGTGACGTTCACGCCGACGGCGCCGGTCGGTTCCTGACCGTTCAACTCGACGAGTGCCGCGAGGCGCCGCGTGGACCGGGAGGCGGGTCGAGCCCTGCGCCTGGTCGCCACCGCGAGGTGATCAGGCGGGCGCCGCGTCGGAAGGTGAGCCAGCTCCAGCCCCACGAGAACATCACGATGGCCCGGCTGCGAAACCCGATCAACAGCAGGATGTGCACTGCCCACCACAACACCCAGGCCAAGAATCCGGAGAACTTGACGGGTCCGAACTCGGCCACGGCGGCTGACCGGCCGATCGTTGCCAGCGAGCCTTTGTCGAAGTAGCGAAACGCCGGTCGCGCTTGCCGTGCCAGATCGGCGCGGATCACCTTGGCGACATGTTGTGCACCCTGGATCGCGGCGGGGGCGACTCCGGGAACGGGCTTGTCGTCGGAGGTCACCGCGGCCATGTCGCCGATCGCAAAGATGTCGTCGACGTTGCTCACGGCCAAGCTGGCATCGACGGGGATCCGCCCAGAGCGGTCGACCTCGATGTCGAGCTGGTCGGCGAGGATGGCACCGAGGCGGGATGCGGCGACGCCAGCGGCCCACAAGACCGTGAACGTGTCGATCCGCGATGTCGAGTCGGCGGCGCGTACGTCGACCCCGTGCGCATCGATGTCGACCACCATCGTGTCGGTCATCACGGTGACACCGAGGCCCTCGAGTTCTTCACGGGCGCGCTCGGAGAGGGTCTCGTCGAACTCGGGGAGCACGCGCTCGCCGCCCTCGACGAGGAGCACGGTGGTTTCGGTGGTGTCGATGTGATGAAAGTCGCGCGCCAAAGTGTGGCGAGCGATCTCGGCAACGGCACCGGCGAGCTCGACGCCCGATGCTCCGGCGCCGACGACGACGAAGGTCATCGCGGCGTGCCGTACCTCGGGCCGCGTTGCTTGTTCGGCCAGCTCGAATGCACCGAGCACTCGGCCTCGGATCTCGATGGCGTCTTCGATCGACTTCAGCCCGGGCGCGAACTGTTCCCACTCGTCGTTGCCGAAGTATGCATGACGTGCGCCGGCGGCCAGGACGAGGTAGTCGAAGGCCATGCGGCGACCGTTGCGCAGTGTGACGGACCGTTCGACCGGATCGATGTCGATCACCTCTTCGAGCACGACCTCGACGTTGTCCTGGTCGCGCAAGATTGAACGGATGGGGTGGGCGATGTCGGCGGGATTCAGGCCTGCGGTTGCCACTTGGTACAGCAGCGGTTGGAAGAGATGGTGATTGTGGCGGTCGATCAAAGTGATGTCGACGTCGGCGCTCGCGAGCCGCTTGGCGGCCTCCAGACCGCCGAACCCGCCGCCGACGATGACGACGCTCGGGCGGTCACCCACAGGCCTGCGGTCAGCAAGGAGATCATCAGCCATGCCATCGACGTTATGCCGCGAACACTCGGTCACGACGTCGTTGCGCATGCCGGTGGCGTGAATGCTGTGTGAACAGCCCTGCCGACACAGCCGTTTCGTTCAGCGAGGGGCTGTGTCGTCACTAGGTTTGCTGCATCACGGGTGGACTGACGGTGATGTCAGACACCCGTCCACCGCATGACCGACCACAGATCACCCCATGAGGAGGCCCGGTGAGCCTGGCTCGGCGCGCTGCTCGACGATCGTTGCTGTTCTTGGTTGCGTTGGTGCTGGTCGCGTCGATGTGGGAGTTGTACAAGTTGCTCGGACCCGAGGATGGTGGCGAGATCTTCGGGTGGCGGATCATCCCAAAGACCAACGATCGGGCGATGCCACACACCTGGGAGATGGTGTCGCGTTTGGGTGAACCGGAGGTACGCGGCCGCGACGAACCGATTTGGCAGGCGATCCTTGGATACGGCTGGTACACGTTTCGGATGGCCCTGGTTGGCCTCCTCGTGGGCACCGCATTCGGAACGGCGCTGGCCGTGCTGATGGCGCGTTGGCGGGTGGTCGAGCGCGGACTGCTGCCCTACGTGATCGCGTCGCAGGCGATTCCGTTGATTGCGCTGGCGCCTCAGGTAGCGGCGCTGGGTGGGAATTGGGATCTGCCGAAGTGGATGTGGGTATCGACTCTGAGTGCGTTCCTCGCGTTCTTTCCGGTGTCGGTTGCGACGTTGCGTGGGCTCAGCTCGACGCCGCCGATCGCCCTCGAGCTGATGGAGAGCTATGGAGCGGGATGGTGGCGCACTCTGGTCACCTTGCGTTTCCCAGCCGCGGTGCCGACGATCGTGCCTGGTCTCAAGTTGGCCGCCACGGCCGCCGTCATCGGTGTGATCGTCTCGGAGATCTCGACCGGTGTGCGCGGGGTCGGATTCGCGGCCCTGACCTACGGGCAGCGGGCCACGTCGGACCCCGCTCAGGTGTACACGGCGGTGTTCGGCGCGGCGCTGCTCGGGCTGATCTTGTTCGGGCTGGTCGTCGCATTGGAGATGGCGTTGATGCGTCGGCGTCCTGCGGAGGCGGTGAGCTGATGGTCGGTGAATACGCTGATGTGGTGCTCGTCGACGGTGCGACGATGGTGTTCAACGCAGCGAAGCCGAATCGAGTTGACGCACTCGTCGATGTCGACCTGCGGGTCGCGCCCGGCGACTTCGTGTCGCTGATCGGCCCCTCTGGTTGTGGCAAGTCGACGTTGCTCCGCCTGATCGCCCACCTGCTTGAACCGACCGCTGGAACGCTCTCGGTCAACGGCAAGTCGCCCGACCGGGCGCGCCGCGAGGGCGACTACGGCATGGTGTTCCAACAGCCCGGCCTGTTCGAGTGGCGGTCGGTGCGCAAGAACGTCGAGCTGCCGCTCGAGATCGACGGTTGGGCTCGCGCTCGGCGGGCCGAACGAGCCGTGGAGATGCTCGAACTCGTGCATTTGGACGAGTTCGCCGATCACATGCCATGGGAGCTGTCGGGGGGTATGCAGCAACGCGTGGCCATCGCGCGGGCACTCGCAGTGCAGCCGGCGCTGCTGCTGATGGATGAACCGTTCGGTGCGCTCGACGAAATGACCCGTGAGCACATGCAGGCCGAGTTGCTGAGGATCTGTGCGGCAGAGGGGACCACGGTCGTCTTCGTCACGCACTCGATTCCCGAGGCGGTGTACCTGTCGACACGCGTCGTGGTGATGTCGGCTCGTCCGGGACGCATCACCGACGAGATCGCGGTCGGACTCGGAGGCGACCGCAACGAAGACACGCGCGAGGACGACGAGTTCTTCAAGCGCATCACGGAGGTGCGCGAAGCGCTGCGTGCCGACCGTGACGGCGCCGACGTCCGACGGGTGAGCGGGGTCGAAGACCGATGACGAATCGGGTGGCGAGCACGCTCGGCGTTCTGTGGCCGCCGGTGCTCTTCGGCGTGCTGTTCCTCGGTGCCTGGGAGTTCATCGTCTGGTTCTGGGGCATCGAGCAGTTCTTGCTGCCGGCGCCGTCTGCGATCTGGTCCGCCCTGGCCGAAGAGATCGGTGCTGTTTGGGAGGCGACGTACGTCACCGGAGCGAACGCCCTCGTCGGTCTCCTGTTGGGGGTTGCGCTCGGAGTGGCGATGAGTTTCGTGATGATGCGGTTCCGCATCTTCAACGATCTGGCGACACCGCTGGCCGTTGCCCTCAACGCGATTCCGATCATCGTGATCGTCCCCGTTCTGAACAACATGTTCTCGATCAGCACCGAGGTGCCGCGGCGCTTGATGGTGATGCTGATCGTCTTCTTCATCGTGCTCGTCAACGTGTCGAAGGGTCTGCGCCAGGTGCAGCCGCTGCACGTCGAGTTGATGCGTTCGTATGCGGCCTCGCCGTGGACTGTGATGGTCAAGACACGCATTCCGAATGCGGTGCCGTTCCTGTTCACCGCTGTGAAGATCGCAGCACCCGCCGCTGTCGTGACGGCCTTCGTTGCGGAGTACTTCGGCGGCCGCCAGAACGGCATCGGCTACGGCATCACGTCGAGTGCCGCGACCTCGAACAACGACGTCACGTGGGCATATGTCGCAGGAGCGTGTGCCTTGGGCGTCACGTTCTTCACCATCTCCGTTGGGTTGGAGAAAACCACCGTCAGACAAGCGGGGCCTCGTCGCCCCGGGGGAGCAACAACATGATCAGTAGGAGAACACGGGCGCTGACCGCTGGTGTGGTCGCCTTGGCGTTGGTTGCCGCAGCGTGCGGCGACGATGACGACTCGAGTACCGACGACACGACCGCGCCGACTACGGCGGCCGCCGACGACGACATGTCCGAAGATGCCGATGAAGCGGCCGCCGACGCCGCAGCCGGCGGCAGCGATGCCGCCTGCGAAACGGTGGATTCGGTGAGTCTGCAGCTGCAATGGTTCACACAGGCGCAGTTCGCCGGCTACTATGCCGCGCAGGACCAGGGGTTCTACGAGGATTTCTGTCTCGACGTTGACATCGTCGAAGGCGGCGTTGAAATCGTTCCGCAGACGCAGCTGGCCAATGGCGACGTCGACTTCGCGCTGGCGTGGGTGCCCAAGGCCCTGGCCAGTCGAGAAGCTGGTGCCGACATCATCGACATCGCCCAGATCTATCAGCGGGCGGGGACCCTGCAGGTGGCGTTCGCCGATGCGGGCATCTCGAACCCCGCCGACTTCGAAGGTCAGACGATTGGCAACTGGGGGTTCGGCAACGAATACGAGCTCTTCGCGGCGATCGGCCGTGCCGGACTCGACCCGGCGAGCGATGTGGAATTGATCGGCCAGCAGTTCGACATGGTCGCACTGCTCGAGGGCGAGATCGACGCGGCGCAGGCGATGACCTACAACGAGTACGCGCAGGTGTTGGAGGCGGTCAATCCCGACACCGGCGAGCTGTACCAACCAGAGGACTTCACGGTGATCAGCTATGAGGACGAAGGCGTCGGGATGTTGCAGGATGCCATCTGGGCCGACGCCGAGAAGCTGGCCAACGACGATGCGTATCGCGACCAAGCGGTGCGGTTTGTTGCTGCGTCGATGCTCGGCTGGACGTACTGCCGCGACAACGTCGATTCGTGTCGCGACATCGTTGTCGCCCAGGGTTCGACCCTCGGGGCGAGTCACCAGCTGTGGCAGATGAACGAGGTCAACAAGCTCATCTGGCCGGCGCCTGAGGGTATTGGCTATATCGACCAGACCGCATGGGATCAGACCGTGGCGATCAGCCTCGAGACCCCGAATCTCGAGGGTGCCACGGTGTTGACTGAGGAGCCCTCCGATGGCGCCTTCACGAACGAGATCGTGGAAGAAGCCTGGGCACTACTGGCCGAGACGGGTGTCGACCTGTTCGGTGCGGACTACGAGCCGATCGAGGTCACGCTGAACGAAGGCGGCGAGTAGCCGTCAGTTCGTCGTTCTCGGCGCCGTCGCTCGCATCCTCGCAAGCGACGGCGCCGAGAACACCGCTCGCCCGGTGGGGCTCGGACGTGCGGTCACGCCGAGCGAGGCGCATACATGATCACGCCGACGCCGGCGAGACAGATCATGGCTCCGATGATGTCGTAACGGTCTGGCCGGAAGCCGTCGGCGATCGTGCCCCAGAGCAATGAGCCAACGACGAACACCCCGCCGTACGCGGCGAGGATTCGTCCGAAGTTCGGATCGTCCTGAAAGGTCGCGACGAATCCGTAGCCGGCAAGCGCAGCGATCCCGACGCCGATCCAGGCCGCACCGCGGTGTTCACGCACGCCTTGCCAGATCAACCAGGCGCCGCCGATCTCCAACACCGCCGCGATTGCGAACAAGGCGATCGACCGGGTCGTCTCAGCCATGGGCGCGACCGTATCTCGACGACCCGTCGGCGGCATGGGCGGCCCGCACGCTCCGGCGCCGACTCATCGCGTCGATGTCCAACGCATGCCGGCAAGTGTCGGAATGTTGGTCTGGCCGCCGAAGTCCGGATGCCGAGCGAGCGTCGCTGGGCTGGGGCCACGCTCGATCAGGCGGTCGAGTCGCCACCCGGCATCTGCGGCAGAGCTGAGCAATTGTCCGATGGAGCGGTGGTGCAGCACGACGACGTCATCGCCGACCTTCTGGTGGATCTGTCCCGAGCCGAGGTAGTCGCCCCACCGCCAGAATACCTCGCCGTTCGGGTCGACCATCGCTTCGGATCGAGGTGCGGTGGTCACCGGGTGATTCGAGACGACCGCGAGTTGTCCGTTGCGACGAGTGACTCGTCGCAACTCATGAAACAGTGTGCGATGATCGGCGATTGCTTCGACCACGCCGACGCAGATGGCCCGATCGAACGAGTTCGTGCGCGCCCACGAAAGGTCGGGGAGCGCGGCGCGCACGGTCGGGCCGGCGGCTTGCGCCCGCCTGAGCAGTTGGGCGGTGACGTCGGTCCCGATGACCGTCCCACCGAGGCGGCGCATCATCTGCCCTTCGCCGCAACCGACGTCGAGCGTCAGGCCGTCGCTCCGCTGGTCCGCAGAGTCGTCCTCGAGCAATTCCTCGAGGAGCGCAAGGAAGTCGTCGGAGTTGGCCGGGTCGTCGCGCACCGCGTCGATCCACCACTCGGCGACGTCGTCCCATGCGTCGCTCACGACGGTGATCCCATGGTGGAGCTGGGGGGAATCGAACCCCCGTCCATCAGCCGATACCCGAACCCGCTACGACCATTCCCGGCAGTGACGCTGACGCTGTGTCATCGGCGGGTCGATTGTCCGCTCGAGGCGGACCACGCACCGTCTTTCCGGTGGGTCAGCGGTCTTTCTCGCCGTCAGCGATCTTTCTCGCCGTCATCCTCCGCTTCTGGTGCCGGGCTGCGGTGGAGTGGCCCCGTGCGGCATTTCTGCTCACGATGACTCTTCGTCTCCCTCGCTAGCGGTTGCTAGATCAGGCGGCGAGAGTGAACTGCTCTGGTTTGGCAATTCTTTTGGTTGCCCCGTTTAGCGAGTCTGAGCAACTCGGGTCGCAAACTCGAACAGCGATACTGACGTCGAAACCGGTCAGCCCCTGGTCGATATGTAGGCCGATCAGCGTATCGCCTCGGCTGCCGGCTCCGCCGAAGCGTTGCGGTGAGCGAAGGCGCTCCCTGTGGGCCGTTTCGCTCACCGGTGGGTCACATCTGGCGGCTGAACCGTCGGGTGGCTTCGTCGATCTCCATGTCGGCGTCGCGTTCGGCCATCCGTTGGCGCTTGTCGCCCTTGCTGCGGCCGCGAGCCAATGCCAGTTCGATCTTGGCCCGGCCTTCTTTCCAGTAGAGCCGCAGGGGCACGATCGTCAGTCCGCCCTGAGCCGTGCGCACGTCGAGCTTTTCAATCTCGGCGCGGTGCAGCAGCAGCTTGCGGCGGCGGTCGGGATCGTGGGCGCCGAAGCCGATGGCGTTGGTGTACGGAGGGATGTGAGTACCGTCGAGCCAGGCCTCGCCATGCTCGATCCGGCCGTAGCCCTCGCCGATCTGAGCATTGCCTTCACGCAGGCTCTTTACCTCGCTGCCGGTCAGCATCAGGCCGGCTTCGTAGGTGTCGAGGATGTCGTAGTCACGGCGGGCGCGCTTGTTCGAGGCGATCAACGTGGTGCCGTCGCCGGAACCCTTGCGCTTGATCCGCTTGTGCTTCGCCATGGGTTGTTGCACGCTAGCTGGCGTGTTGCGGGTCACCTCCGAGGTTGTCGATGCTCTTGTCGCTCATGCGTTGGGCGAATACCCGTTGGAAATGTGCGGGCTCTTGGCGGGTGGATCGGCGGACGATGCGGTCAGGTTCTACCCGTGCCGCAACGCCGCTGAGTCGGCGCGGATCTACACGATTGATCCCAAGGACCATCTGCGCGCCGAACTCGACGCTGAAGACCACGATCACGAGATCAACGGCGTGGTGCACAGTCACACCCACTCCGAACCGTTTCCCAGCCCGACCGATGTCGACGCAGCGGTCGACCCGGCGTGGCACTACGTGATCGTCGGGCTCAAGCGCGGGCTCCCGGAAGTGCGCAGCTATCGGATCATCGACGGGGAGATCGTCCCCGAAGCGGTGGACGTCGTGGAGGCGGACATCGCTGCAGGTTGACACCGCGTGACGCCGTGCAGGCGCCCCGGCGACTGCCTCGGTGGCCGACCTCGGTCACCCATTCGCAGGGCGCAGCGGTACAATCCCGACTAGAGACATCGGAATTGTCGAGATGTCCGCGATGTTGAGACACACATGACCTTGATGAGCGATCGCCCCGGTGTGGTGTTGCCAGGCGCAGTGCAGCCTGGGGTGCACACGAGCGTCCTCGAGATGATCGGCAACACGCCGGTGGTCGACGTGTCGAACCTGTCGCCGAACCCCGGCGTTCGGATTCTGGCCAAGATGGAGAGCCAGAACCCGTTCGGATCGGTGAAGGACCGCATCGCCAAGTCGATCTTCGAACACGCCGAGCGTGACGGTGTGCTCCGGCCGGGGCAGACGATTCTCGAACCCTCGTCGGGGAACACCGGGATCGCTCTGGCCGCTATTGCCCAGATCAAGGGTCATCCGATCAAGATCATGATGCCGACGTCGGTGTCGGTCGAGCGGCGGCAGATGCTGGAGGTCTTCGGTGCCGAGCTGCTCTTGACGCCCGGCGAAGAAGGTTCGAACGGAGCGGTGGCCAGGGCTCGGGCCCTCGCCGCAGAGCACCCCGAGTGGTACTTCCCGTATCAGTACGCCAACGACGCCAACCCATTGGCCCACTACAACGGGACGGGCCCCGAAATCGTGCGCGACGTGCCGGAGATCACCCACTTCGTCGCCGGTCTGGGCACGTCGGGCACCCTGATGGGTGTTGGGCGCTTCCTCAAAGAGCAGTCGCCTGACGTGCAGATTGTCGCTGTCGAGCCACCGCTCGGCGAGCGCGTCGAGGGCCTACGCAACGTCGGTGAGGGGTACATCCCGCCGGTGTTCGAGACGTGGAACGGCTTCGACCTGCTCGACCGCAAACGGGTGGTGCGCCCCCGCGAGTCGATCGAATGGACCCGCCGTCTCGTGCGTGAGTGTGGCGTCTTTGCCGGCATCTCCGCTGGAGCAGCGTTGGCCGGTGCGGCCAAGGTGGCCGAGCAGATCGATGAGGGCACCATCGTGTTCATCGTGTGCGATGGCGGCTGGAAGTATCTCTCGACCGGGGCGTACACCGACGACCTCGACGAGGCTGAGGCCAAGGCCGAACAGGTCATCTACTTCTGACGGTCCTCGGCGCGGTCGCTGACAGCCGATCTATATCGGTCGAAAACGCTCATCGGTTCGTTGCTCGGGTGTCCACGCATTCGGAGTTTGTCGAGCAACTGCGATCCGCAGCACCCGAGGAGTGTCGATCGATCGTCGAGGCAGAGGCGTATGTGGGTGTGACGAAGGCGCATCTGGCGAGCGCCCTTGCGGTGTTCGGGCTCGGGCTGGTTCAACGGTGGCGGAATTCCGGAGACCGCTTGCCGAGGAACGCAGCCATGCCCTCGGACTGGTCGTCGGTGGCGAAGAGGGCGTGAAACGCCCGCCGTTCGAAGCGCACACCTTCGGCAAGCGGCAGTTCGAGGGCACGATCGACCGCCTCGCGCGCAGCCATCGTGGCCAGCTTGCCGAACCCGGCGATCGTCGTCGCCGCCGCCAGCGTCTGGTCGAGTAGCTCGTCGTCGGGAAACACCCGAGCGGCCAGGCCACAACGTTCGGCCTCGGCGGCGTCGATCATGCGGCCGGTGAGGATCAGGTCCATCGCCTTCGACTTGCCGATTAGCTTGGTGAGGCGCTGCGATCCGCCCATGCCAGGGATGATCCCGAGCGTGATCTCGGGTTGACCGAACCGAGCTGACTCGGCTGCGTAGATCGTGTCGCACATCATCGCCAACTCACAGCCACCGCCGAGCGCGAATCCGTTGACGGCGGCGATCTTGGGCGTGCGCAGCGCCGTGAACCGGTCCCAGGCCGCGAACAGGTCGGTGTGGGCAACGTCGGCGTAGCTCTTGTCGGACATCTCCGCAATGTCGGCGCCGGCGGCGAACGCCCGACCGGCCCCGGTCACCACGAAACAACCGACCTCGGGGTCGTCGTCGAGCGGTTCGGTCGCGGCGAGCAATTCCTCGAGGAACGCCGTGTTGAGCGCGTTTAAGGCATCTGGCCGGTTCAGCGTGATCACGGCGACACGGTCGCGACGTTCGAGGAGAATCTGTGCGGTAGTCACGCAGCCAGCCTGACAGATCCGATTCGACCACGCTGGGTGGCGATTGGCTCAAACGGGTCTCAAGACCTCCGGGGCTCCGCGAATCGGAGATCGCGCCGTGCGATGCTGTCCAAATGGCCGATCCCACCGAGCCGACCGAACCGTTGCCGAGCACCCCGGGTGCGGAACCGTCCACCGGTTCGACGCCCCCGCCTCCGCCGCCGACGACCCAGATGCCGACGACACCTGCCCAGGGCGCGCCGACGGTGCCTGGCGGCACTGTGCCGCCGGTCCCGCCCGCCGGCACCGGACTGGAGTACTCGATGGAAGACGGCGATCCCGAAGAGCGTCCGTGGTGGAAGAAGGCTGGCCCCATCGCCGCGGTCGTCGTCGTCGCTGCGCTGGTGCTCGGTGGTCTCGCATGGTTGTTGTGGGGCGGCGGCGATGACTCCGAAGACGACAGTGATCTCGCCACGAGCGTCATCATCAGCGCTGTCGATCAGGCCGGTACCGGACTCGAGCGTGGCTTCTTCGCCGCCGTGACCGGACCGGCGGAGGCGCCGACGGCCTACACGTGGTCGAGCCCCGACAGTGGCCCGGGGACCGAAGGCATCGGCGGTTCGACGAACTCCGACGGCGAGCTCCGGTTCACCTGGACCCCGGACGAAACGCTCGACGACCCGGCGGCATGGCTCTCGTCGTTCGAGATGGTCGAGACAGAGAACGCCGGGTTCTCGCCTCCGGGACCGACCGTGGCATGTGTGCTCTCGCGCGCCGACGAGCAGGACACGACGGTCTCGATGAACGTCTCGGTCGACCCGCCTGACGACACCGTCGATCAGGTCGTGTCGTACACCTTCCCCAACTATCAATTCGTACCTGGTGACGAGGTTCGATGTGAGCTCGTGAGTCAGCAGATCCCGACCACGACGACCTCGACAACCACGTCGACCTCGACGACGTCGACGACCACAACGACGATCCCGGAGACGACGACCACGTCGGCCTCGACGTCGACGACCACGTCGACCTCGACGACCACGACGACCGAGACGACCGACCCCGGGCTGACCACCGTGTGGGACACCATCGAGAGTCGCAGCGATCTCACCGAATTCGCGACGCTGCTGAAGTCGACCGGTTTCGACGCCACGCTGCAGGACTCCTCGATCAGCCTGACGGTCTTCGCCCCGGACAACGACGCCCTCAACGCTATCGACCTTCCGACCGACGAGGCCGGAGTGGAGGCGTTGGTGCGGCGGCACCTCCTGCAGGGTGAGCAGTTGACCGTCGAGCAGATCACTGCCAACCAGACGATCGACGTATCAGGCACGACGTACGATGTCACCGCTGATCCCGCGACCGTCGGCGGTGCCGGTTTCGTCGCCCAAGATCTTCAAGAGGTCAACGGATACACCCAGGTGATGGATGCCGTCCTCACAGCGGCCAGCTGACCGAGGACGGCGAACCTAAGCTGGTCGGCCGTGGATCGGCCGATCGGGATGTTCGACTCCGGGTTCGGAGGGCTGACCGTGGCGCGCGCCACGATCGACCTCCTCCCCGGTGAGGATGTCGTGTACATCGGCGACACCGGGCGGTATCCATTTGGCTCCAAGCCACTCACCGACGTGCGCGGGTACGCCCGGCAGCTGGCGTGGAGCCTGGTGAAAGAACACAACGCCAAAGCGATCGTCGTGGCCTGCAACACCGCAACGGCGGCCGGGCTCGACGACCTCCGTAGCGAGCTACCCGTGCCCGTCATCGACGTGATCGCCCCCGGATCGGCGTCACTGGTGCGAGCGACCGTGACGGGTCGCGTCGGCGTCATCGGCACGGTCGGGACGGTTGCGTCCGGAGCGTACGTGCGGGCGATCGCCGATACGGGAGCGCCGGTGTCGTTGACGAGCGCAGCGTGCCCAGGATTCGTCGAGTTCGTCGAGCGCGGGCAGACGACCGGCGACGAGGTGACTGTGCTCGCCGAGCGGCTGTTGGCCCCGATCCAGGCAGCCGACGTCGATGCGCTCTTGCTCGGCTGCACGCATTATCCGTTTCTGGCGCGCACGATCGGTGACGTGCTCGGACCCGGTGTCACCCTCGTCAGCTCGGCCGATGAGACTGCGTTTGCCGTGCGCGTGACACTGGGAGAGCTGGGATTGTTGCGCGACGAGGGCGCGATCGGGGAGCATCGGTTCTTGTCCAGTGGCGACGTCGACCGGTTCCGCGAGCTGGGCAGTCGATTGCTCGGACCCGAACTCGACCACACCGAACGCTGGGAGCCCTCATGACCAGACCCGACAACCGCGCCGCCGACGAGTTGCGACCACTGTCATTCGAGCGCGACTACACCGAGATGGCCGACGGCTCGTGCCTCGTGTCGTTCGGTCGCACCCGCGTGCTGTGCACCGCCAGCGTCGACGACGACGTGCCGCGCTGGATGCGCAACAGCGGGAAGGGCTGGGTGACCGCCGAGTACTCGATGCTGCCGGGCGCCTCGCCCGAGCGGATCAACCGCGAGGCCGCCAAGGGCAAGCAGAGCGGCCGGACCGTCGAGATCCAACGGTTGATCGGTCGTTCGTTGCGCGCCGCCTGCGACATGCAGGTACTCGGCGAGCGGCAGGTGGTCGTCGACTGCGACGTACTGCAGGCCGATGGTGGGACGCGCACCGCCAGCATCTGCGGTGGATTCGTCGCCCTGCACGATGCCCTCGAACGGATCGTTCAGCGCGGCGACCTGGAAGCGAACCCGCTGCACTCGTATTGCGCGGCGATCAGCGTCGGCATCGTCGGTGGGACACCCGTACTCGACCTGCCCTACGTCGAAGACAGCACCGCTGATGTCGACATGAACGTCGTCATGCTGCGGCCGGTCGGTGCTGGTGAGCCACGCTTCGTCGAGGTGCAGGGCACCGCCGAGGGCACGGCGTTCACCCGCGGCGAACTCGACCAACTCCTCGCCTTGGCCGAAGGCGGGCTCGACACGATCACCGCCCGTCAGGCCGACATCTTGGCGACACCGCCCACGGCGCTGTCGCCCAACCGCTGATGCGGCTTGTCTGTGCATCGGCGAATCCCGACAAGGTGGCCGAGATCCAGGCCATCCTCGGCGATTCGATCGAGTTGGCACCGCGTCCCACAGACGTGCCAGACGTCGTCGAGGACGCCGACACACTGCTCGGCAATGCGCGACTGAAGGCCGCAGCGATCGGTGCGGCGACCGGCGAGCCAGCGGTCGCCGACGACACGGGGCTGGAGGTGGACGCGCTCGGTGGCGCTCCCGGTGTGTATAGCGCCCGTTACGCGGGTGACGGCTGTACCTATGCCGACAACGTTGCCAAGCTGCTCGCCGAACTGAGCGATCGCACCGATCGCTCGGCACGATTCCGCACGGTGGCCATCGTGGTGTGGCCCGACGGGTCCGAGACTGCGGTCGAAGGCGAGTGTCGCGGGCGCATCGCCACCGCACCGACTGGCGACAGCGGCTTCGGATACGACCCGATCTTCGTGCCCGACGATGGAGACGGCCGTACGTTCGCCGAGCTCAGCGCCGACGAGAAGCACGCCGTGTCGCATCGCGGCCGTGCGTTCCGGGCGTTACTCGACGCGCTGCTCAGCGGCGCGGGCTGACCGTCACCACGATGCCGCGGTGATCGCTGCCGGCGACACCGAACGTGTCGAACTCAGTCGGTACCAACCGGTCGCGTGCGACGAGGGCGTGATCGATCGGAGCGAATGGCGGGATCAGCCAGTCGGTGGGCCACGTCGGGGTGAGGCCACCCCCGAGTGCGATCGCCGCGTCGTGGTAGCCGGCGTCGAGCAGGCGGCGGAACGACGGGTTCCAATAGGTGGCGTTGAAGTCGCCGAGCACCACGGTCGGTCGATCGGGATCGGCGATCGCCGTGGCCAGCTGGCCGAGGTCGCGACGCCAGCTTGCGTTGTCGCCGACCGGCGTCGGTGGATGCACCCCGACGAGTTCGACCCCGTTGTCGAGAACCGCAGCGACCGACGGCTTGGCGGTGGGCGGGGGAGTGGTGGCGGTGAGCGGTCTGGCCGCCCAGATGGCGATACCGTCGGCGCGCTCACCGCGGACCTCCACTCGGTATTGGAGAACATCGGCCAGTTCGCTGCTCAGCAGCCCAGCGCGATGGGCGTCGGTGTACTCGTTGAACACGACCGCGTCGAGCTCGAGATCGACCAGGGACCCGGCGATGTCGGTGGTGCGTTCGTTGGTGTACAGCAGGTTGACCGACGCCAGCCGTACACCCTGCGTGTCCGGGCCGGCTGGGGGAAGCGCCCGAGGAAACACCACCGGCATCGTGAATACGAGGGCGACAACGCCGACGACCGAAACTGCACACGCGGCCACGTGCTGTTGGGCGAGGTGTGCGCCGAGCGCAACGATGGCGACTCCGACTGCGATGTAGGGAGTCAATGCCTGCGTTGCGGCGACCGGACGGGCGCCGTCCCAGCTGGCGGCCTGGGTGATCATCAACGTTCCGACGAAGGCTGTGGTCGCCCACGCCGTCGCCGCAGCTAGGGTCGCCACTTGACGCCGACGTAGCCCAATTGGCAGAGGCACGGTCTTTAGGTGGCCGTCAGTGAGAGTTCGAGTCTCTCCGTCGGCACTGCTCATGGCGGGATCGGTCAGGCGACCGGCACCCAGCCGAGTGCGAGCCGCGTCACCTTGACGTCGGCGCGCTCTACGCCGACCTCGATCGAGGTGATTGCCGATGCGGCGTCGTCCCACTTGGTGCGGACTTCGTCGATGTCATCGGCGAGATCAGCCTCCAGCTCGGCGAGATCCTCGGTCAGCCGATCGACCTTGTTCTCAGCGGCGTCCACTCGCTTGCCGCCTGCCGAGCTCGATCCACGTCGTCGCGCCGCCGTGCCGGCGTCGCCGAGCAGCCGGTCGACGGAACGACGACCCGACAGCAGACCGCCGAGGAGCGAACCGGCCGTCGAGAGCAGTTCGGAATTGCGTTTGCTCGACGCTTCGGCCTCGAGCACCTCGACGCGATCTTCGGCTGCATCGATCCGATCGCGCAACGTGGTGACCTTCTTCTCGTAGCGATCGCGCAGCTTGGCGATCGCTACGTCGGCCTGATCAGCCGCTGCGTCCCGGCAGCGCTTGGCGAAGTCGTCGGTCGACTCGCCGGGCCGACCGTAGAGCTGCAGCTCGGAGTTCGCCGGGATCTCGATCGACAACTTCGCGGTGAGGTGATCGCGCAGCGAACGCTCAAGTTTCTGCCAATACGACTTGGTGTCGATGGGCGCTTCCGGTGCGAAGAACGTTCGGGCGCGATCGGCGGCGGGACGCAGGTCGCGGTCGTCGTAGTCGACAGCGATCAGGGCGCGCTCGATTGCGACGGTGTCGATCACCGTCGGGAGCGGGGCGAGGACCGCCTCGAACTCGGTGTCGTGGACGAGATCCGCCTTGGTTTCGTCGTAGCGCACACTCACCCTGGCCACTGCTGCTGCCGCCCACTGCTGGCCGGTGGCATCGGCGTCGACGTGGTCGAGGCTCGACAGCCACGGGGCGGCGACGTCGATGAAAGCCACCATCCGGCCGTCGGCGACGGGGGGCATCTCGGCGTGTTCGCCGGCGGCTGTTGGCGGCGCCGTCGGGGGTGGGGCAGTCGGGCTACTCGCTGGTGCGGACGGGGGAGACGACGCGGATGCTCCCGCCGATGCCCCACGAGCGGTGGTGGTGCGGTCGCCCATCAACCGGTGGATCTGGTCGCGTGTGAGCGGCCCGCGCAGGTAGCTCATCGCCCAGCGTGTGGAGAACGTGGTGGGTTCGTCACTCTTGGCTCGGCGGAGGACGAAGGCGCGCTTGCCGAGCCCGGCGATCGAATCGGCCACCGCTGATCGGTCGACGGTGCCGGCAGCCGAGGTCATACCGTCGAGCAGCCGATCGATGTCCTGTTCGGTCTGCAAGCGGCCGATCATCCAGGTACCGGCGTTCGACAGCGCCTTGTAGTCGACGTCGACCGGGTTCTGTGTCGACAGCACAACGCCGACGCCGAACGCACGGGCCTGTTTCATCAGTGTGAGGATCGGACCCTTCGTCGGCGGTTTGGCCGTCGGCGGCAGATAGCCGGCCACCTCGTCCATGTACAGCAGTGCCCGCAGATCGGTGACACCGCTCTGTCGGCGCATCCAGGTGATGAGCTTGCTCAGCAACAGCGAGGTCACGAACTGCCGCTCGTCGTCGCCGAGGTGGGCAGTGGTGATGACGGCACACCTCGGCCCGCCTGTGCTGTCGTACAGCAACGACTCGATGTCGAGCGGCTCCCCGGTCGACCACTCCGCGAAGGCCGGCGACGCGAGCAGTCCGTTGAGACGCATGGCGAACGCCATCCGGTCGTCGGGTGGGAAGAACTGATCGAGTTCGAACACGCCGAGCTTGCGGATCGGCGGCGCCGCGACCATCCCGACGAGCGCGGTCAGGTCGATCGTCTGGCCGGCGGTCCACGAATGGGCGATGAGATTCGAGAGCAGGATGTGCTCGCGGCTGGCCAGCGGGTCGGCGTCGACACCGACGAGACCGAGGAGCCCCGAGACGTACCCATCGATCTCGTCGTTGACCAGCTCGCTGTCGGTGAGGTCGTCAGGAGCACGCAACGAGCCGACGATGTTCAGCGGGACACCTGCCGTCGAGCCCGGCGTGTAGATCGTGACCGGTGCAGTCGATCGCAGCTCTTCGATCGACGCTCCGTCCAGACCCCACCCGGCGAGCCCGTCACGCCACATCGTCGCTTGCTGGCCGGCGAACTCGTCGGCGCTCACTCCAGCCGCGGCGGCCTGGCTCTCGTCGACCCACGGTCGGAAGTCAGCGGCCGCCAGGCCGGGAAACGTCAGGCACAGGTTGGTCAGGTCGCCTTTCGGGTCGATGGCGAGCACCGGCAGCCCTGATCGCAGGATCTCCTCGATGAGCACGACGCCGAGACCGGTTTTGCCTGAGCCGGTCATGCCGACGATCACGCCGTGAGTCGTCAGGTCGCCCGTGTCGATCGTCGTAGGAGCGTCGGGGGCGCCGCCGAGGAGCACATCGGGCATGGCCGCACCGTATTCGATACCGTGGGAGACGTGGAGTTCAGCGGGTTTCCAGCCGACGGGCTGGCGTTCTACGAGCAGCTCGCGGCCGACAACTCCAAGTCGTTCTGGCAGGCCAACAAGTCGCGCTACGACGATGAGATCCGCGGCCCGATGACGGCGCTCGCCGAGGCGCTCGACGACTACGGACCGTTCCACCTGTTTCGACCGCACAATGACCTGCGGTTCTCGAAGAACAAGCCGCCCTACAAGACCCATCAGGGTGCCTACGGCGAGTCCGAGGGCGGAGCCGGGTACTACATGCAGATCTCCGCCGATGGATTGTTCGTCGGGGCCGGGTACTACTCGATGGCCAAGGACCAGCTCGCTCGATTACGTAGCGCGGTCGACAACGATGCAACCGGTGCTGAGATCGAAGCACTCGCCGCCGACGCGCGGCGTCGACGGTACGCAATCGGGGCGATCAGTGAGCTGAAGACCGCCCCGCGCGGGTACCCCAAGGACCACCCACGCATCGAACTGCTCCGGCGCAAGGGACTGATGGCGTCGCGCGACTTCGGTGCGCCGCAATGGGTGCACACCAAGCAGGTGGCGAAGAAGGTGCGCGACGCCTGGACCGGAGTTGCCGACCTGTGCGCCTGGCTCGATGCCAACGTCGGACCGAGCACACTTCCCCCCGAGGACGGATGGTGAGCGTCGAGATGGTGAACGACGAGATGGTGAACGACCAGACGGTGCTCGCCCGGGATGCTCTCGAAGACCAGCTGGGTCTTGCGGATCGCATCGTCGACGACGCCACGATCGACCGTGCGGCGCACCGGTTCGCCGAGCGCGGCATCACGTTGCCGACGTTTGCCGAACTGGCCCAACCGTCCCGATTCGACCATGACGCCCGCGTGGGTGCGGCCGATCAGCGCGCCCCAGACGCTCGCAATCTGTGGCGCGTCCACTGGTACAACGATCTCGCCGGACGTCGGGTCGGCGTTCCCGAGCACGTCGTGCTGCCGAGCTCGCTCACCGGCGTTGCCAGCCCGATCATCGTCGCCTTCGGCGACCGCTTCCCGATGATCACTGCGCACAAAGTGCTCGCCGCGTACGCCTGCCTCGCACCGCGCATCGTCACCGGCCAGTTCGATCCGACCGAGCAGCGGGCGATCTGGCCGTCGACCGGGAACTATGCCCGCGGCGGTATCGCCATCAGCCGGATCATGGCCAGCCGTGGCGTAGCGATCCTGCCCGAGGGGATGAGTCAGGAGCGGTTCGACTGGCTCGATGAGTGGTGTCTCGATCCGGCCAACGACATCATTCGCACCGTCGGTTCCGAGTCGAACGTGAAGGAGATCTACGACGCCTGTAACGAGCTCGCACTCGACCCGCAGAACTTCGTGTTCAACCAGTTCGCCGAGTTCGGCAATCACCTCGGTCACCTGGCGGTCACCGGTACTGCACTCGGCCACGTCTTCGAGCACGTGCGCGCTGCGTCGGGTCGCGATCTGCGGCTCGCCGCGTTCACCTCGGCGACCGGCTCGGCTGGCACGATCGCGGCGGGCGACGCGCTCAAGGAGCGCTACGGGGCGCGCATCGTCGCCGTCGAGGCGCTCGAGTGTCCGACGATGCTCGAGAACGGCTTCGGCGAACACAACATCCAGGGCATCGGCGACAAACACATCCCCTTGATCCACAACGTGATGAACACCGATGCCGTCGTGGCGATCTCAGACCACGCCACCGATGAACTCGACGTGGTCTTCAACACCCCGGCCGGGCGGTCCTATCTCGCCGACCGGATGGGTGTACCCACCGACATCGTCGCACAACTCGAGCACTTCGGGTTCTCGGCGATCTGCAACGTGTTGGCCGCGATCAAGGCGGCCCGCATGTACGACCTCGGGCCAGACGACGCTCTCGTCACCGTGGCCACCGACGGCGCCGCGCTGTATCCGAGCGAGCGCCAGAAACTGCTGAACGAACGATTCGACGGCGAACTCGACGGGGTCGACGCGGCACGCATGGTCGGCGAACACCTCGCTGCGGTCGACACAGAGCACATGATCGACTGCACCGACGCCGATCGCCGGCGGATCTTCAACCTCGGCTACTACACGTGGGTCGAGCAGCAGGGCACGCCGTTCGAGCTGTTCGAGCAGCGACGGAACCTCGACTTTTGGACCGGTCTGCGTCGATACCTCGTCGTGTGGGACGAGATGATCGCCGAGTTCAATGCTCGCGTCGCCGCTTCCTGACGGTCCGACCGGGTGGCGCTGCGCCGTTTGTGGCGCAACCCGAACGATCGGCGATCCGTCTCCGTGGCGATGCCCGAACGCCACCGCCACGGATCGGCACCATGTGTTGCTCCTCGACCAGCAGCCAGTTCCGATCGAGGCCGCCGCGGAGCGGCAGGCCAATCCGTTCCACGAGTTCGACACGAGGTGTGCCTGGGCGGCCTTTGCCGCGGCCAACGGGTTGCAGCGCTCGGATCGAGCGGCTCTCGTCGACCGCATCGACGATGGGCTGCACCGAATCGGGCGCAATGGGATCACCGCCACGCCGTTCGGGCGCGACGAGGCCCTGTCTTGTCATTTCGGAATGAGTGCGTCCGGTGGTGTGTACGTCAAGGACGAGACCGGCGCAGTCGCCGGCAGTCAGAAGGTGCGCCATCTCGCGTCGATCATGCTGCACCTGTTGGCCGCGGAGGTCGCTGGGCACCGCCGGTCCGACGAACGTGAGCCCCTGGCCATCGCCTCGTGCGGGAATGCGGCGGTCGCAGCGGCGACGTTGGCCGCCGCGGTCGAGTGGCCGATCGAGGTGTTCGTGCCCACGTGGATGGACGACTCGTTCGGGGCCTGGCTCCGCGAGCTCGGCGCAGTCGTACACCGGTGCCCTCGGCTCGACGACGATCCACCGGGTGATCCGGCGATGTTCCGGTTCCGCGAGGCGGTCGCGGGCGGCGCCATTCCGTTCACGGTGCAAGGTCCTGAGAATTCGCTGTGCCTCGACGGTGGTCGCACGATCGGCTGGGAGGTCGCCGCGGCGTGTGCCGATCGAGGAATCGCCGTTCCCGATCGCGCCGTGGTGCAGGTCGGCGGGGGAGCGTTCGCCGCGTCGTTGGCGGCGGGTCTCCGTGGCGATGGCCCAGTGCGTCTCGATCCGGTCCAGACCGCGGGTTGTGCGCCGCTCGCGCAGGCATGGCAGCGGGTTGCGCCCCGGCTCGTCGGTGCGGCGAGCGTGCCGAGCGACATCGCCCGTGAATGGGCCGAGGTGATGAGCCCGTGGCCCGACCCGCACTCGCTGGCCGATGGCCTGCTCGACGACGAGACCTACGACTGGGTGGCGGTGATGGACGGCCAGCTCGCCGTCGCGCCGGCGGGGCGCCCAATCGTGGTGTCCGAGGAGCGCATCGTCGAGGCCCATCAGCTGGCCACCGACGCCGGCTACCGGGTGTCGCCTACCGGCGCGGCAGGGCTGGCCGGCCTGCTGGCCGACCAGGACCGACAGCCGACTGAACGCGTGCTGCTCGTGATGAGTGGGGTCTCCCGCGAACCGCCTGGAGCGCCCGTCCGATAGCGTTTCGAACACGACTTTGAACCGAACGTCGGGGTGGGCCATCGCGGGCATCATCGGGACCACCGTCGCCACCGCAGGTGTCGGCTTCCTCGGCGCGCCCACGGGCGCCCAGACCGATGCCCTCCAGCTCGAGCCGGCATCACAGCTGGCCGGTGACGGCGGACCAATCGGCGGGGCACCGCGGGTGCCACAGGTCTCCGACGACGGCTGGATCGTGGTGTTCGAACACGACGATGGCGTGGTGGTACGCAATCGTGAGGTCGACGCCACCGACGTGATCGATGCAGCCGGTCAGGCACCGGCGCTGAGTGGCGACGGGTGCATCGTGACCTACGCCGTTCCGGACGAGGCCAACGGTGCGACCGGCGCAGACCCGGCCACCGAACTGCGGGCGGTCGACCGCTGCACCGCCCCCGCCGGTCCATTCGTGCCGGAGGTCGTGGGCTCTGTCGCTGCCGCGCCACCTGCGCTCGGAACCGGAGCAGTGTCGACTGACGGTTCCGTCGCCGCATGGTCGACCGGGGCCGAGGTCGTGCGTTACACGCGTGCTGTGGACGGCAGCGGCGGCGCCACCTGGACGCTCGTCGATCAGTTCGACGCTGCGCTCGAACCCACACCCGGGCAGACGACCGGCCCCGATCTGGCGATGACGGCCGACGGCGCACGTATTGCGTTCACCGCCGACGACCAGGTGTACCTCTGGACGAACGACGACCCCAATCCGGTGATCTCGCTGCTGTCGGCAGCCAACGAGAACGTTCCCGCCACCGGGGTGTCTGGCGCGCCGTCGATCTCTGCCGACGGCAATCTTGTCGTGTTCCAGTCCGACGCCACCGACCTTCCGCCGATCGCCGCCGATGCGTCGGCGACAACACCCGCCGTCGTCTTGTACGACATCGCCGATCCGGCCGCTCCGATTGCCCGCCTGTTGGCGAGTTCGGCCACGTCGCCCGAGTTGGCTCCCGACGGCCGCGCCCTGCTGTATCAACGCGATGGTGCTCTGCGGCTACTCCGGTCGCTCGACGACTCGCTCGGCGAAGACTCCCGGTTCGCGAGCACCGACGACTCGGACCTAGCGGCCTCGGTGGGTGCCGACGTGGCCGCGCTCGTGCCGGCGACTGGGGCACGCATCGCCAATGCCGACTCTGCCGGTATCGGGAATCGGGCCGTCACCTTCGACGCGCCGGCGCGCACCGATCTGACCACCGACGTCCGCTTCCACACCGAAGCGCAAGTGTGGGTGCACGCCGTGTCGGTCGACCCGCCACCGCCGCCGACGACCACGACGACCACCACCGAGGCGCCGTCGACGACCAACACCACCGAGCCGACCGATACCACTGATTCGACGACGACCGGCCCGACCACGACCGTGCCAGGCAACTTCGTCGTTCCCGGCGAAGGCGGCACCGCAAACCCGGGCGTACCGCTGCCTGGACTCGGCACGATCGACGGCGGCGCTGTGGTCAACAACAGTGGATTCCCGTCGACGGGCGGGAGCGAGTCCGGCTCTTCGGAAAGCGGATCCAGCTCAAGCGGCGGTTCGAGTTCATCCGGGTCGAGCGGCTCGTTCGGTCGGAGCAGCTCGGGCAGTTCCAGCGGATCGAGCGGCTCGAATACGACGACTGCGACGACCACAGTGCAACTGCGCGTGCAGCCGAATCCGCTCGAGTTCGCGCCCACCATCATCAACGCGGGCCGCCGCATCGCCACCGCACAGGTCGACGGTGGAACCGCGTCGGTATCGGTCGCGTCGGTGGCAATCACCGAGGGCGACGACTTCACCATCAGCAACGACGGCTGCAGTAGTGAGACGGTCGGCAACGGCGGCACCTGCTCGATCGATGTCGCCTTCTCCCCGACCACCGCAGGCACGCTCACCGCTCAGTTGACCGTGCAGTTCTCCGACGGTTCGAGCTCGGTGACCAGCCTGACGGGTGTCGGTGCGCCAACTCCAGTACTGGTCGCAGTGCCCGACGTGGTGGTCGCCGGGCAAGTGATCGCGCTGCGCGGGTCAGGCTTCCCAGCGGGGGCCACGGTCGAGTGGGTCTTCGATGGCTCCGCCGATTCCGGCAACGTTGTGGTCGATGAGCAGGGTTCGTTCGCCGAGACGATCGTCGTGTTGCCACGCACGACAGCAGGTCCGCACACCATCGCCGTCGAGGCGCAAGAGGACCTGTTCGGTGACGTGTCAGCAGAGTTGATCGTCGGTGATCGCAGCGACCGCAGCACCGCGGTGCTCGGTCAGCTTGGGCGCTAGCTGCTATTCGTCGTCGGCGGCGAAGCCCAGCAAGGTCGCACCGACGTTGCAGTTCGTCGCCCCTGGTCCGGGCGTGATGCAGTCGACGGTGATGTCGATCGTGCTGCCGGCGGGGAACACGAACGGAGCGACGAAGTGGAAGTCGAGGTCGCGGAAATTGGCCAGCTCGGATTCGAGCAGCACGTCGCCGTTGCGACGGAGTGCGACGTTGCCGACCGCACCCGATGGATTCTGGAACACGACGTCGGTCAACGAGACTTCGACACCGGTGGCCACCGTCGAGCTGGCGCTCGACGTACTGCCCTGGGCGGGTTCGACGGCGAGGCGCAGGTCGTACGGGGTGCCGAAGGGCAGTTCCGACGCCGCCTCGGCGGCCGCCTCGAACTCGGCGAGGCGCAGGTCTTGGAGTGCACGATCGCGGGCCAACGCTTCGGCCGCAGCGTTGTCGGCGGTATCAGACACCCACGGAGCGAGGAATCCGAACCAGATGATCGCGCTGAGCAGCAACGCTGCAGCGGCGCCGGCGGCGGCGGGCCCGATCCAGGGACGGACGCGTGGGAGCTGCTCGTACACGCCGTGCAGCTCGTGTGTTTGCGCATCGCTGCCGGTAGCGGTGATCAGCACCTCGTGCTCGCGCGGGCTCCCGCTCCAGAACTTCTCCGTCGGCTCGACGCGCAACTCCGCGGCGCCGGTGTCGCTCGGATCGGCGGTGATCACCGTCGTGGTCAGCACCGGACGGGCGCCCGCCGAGGTGGTCGCGATCATCTCGACCGCCACGGGAACGTTGCCGGTGTTGTCGACCTCGATGCGGTGGCGTCCGGTCGACCCCGAGCGGGAACGTTCAGGAACCAGCCGCAGGGCGTACTCGGTCCATGGGAGCACCTCGATCGAAGCCGCAGCGGTCGTCAGCTCATCGTCGCCGCTGCGCACTTCGACGATCGCCTCGTGATCACCGGCAACCACCGCCGGACCGATGTCGACGAGGACGGGCACCTCGAAGGTCTCCCCGGCGTCGAGATGGACCGTGTCGGACTGGGCCGAGGTGATCGACGACAGCGTGCCCGCTGGTGTGATCGTGACGAGTTGTCCGTCGTCGCCATCGTTGGACAAGCGCAGCGAGAGCCCGGCGGCGCTCCCGGTCGATGACGTGACGCGGTCGGGGAACAGCGTTGCGGTGACCGCCATCTGCTGAACGGTACCGCAGCGGTAGCCTGAAACGATGTCCACCACTCCCATCGGTACAGGCCCGGCGATGCTCGAGGCTGGGTTCGATCCCCGCTCGGCGGTCTTTGATCGGCTCCTCAAGAATCGCGTTGTCATGCTCGGTTCGGAGGTCAACGACGACATCGCCAACCAGATCTGCGCGCAGCTGCTGTACCTCGAGGGCGAAGACCCCAACGCCGACATCTGGCTGTACGTCAACAGCCCGGGCGGTTCGGTCACCGCCGGCATGGCGATCTACGACACGATGCAGTTCGTCGGCTGCGACGTCGCCACGGTGTGTCTCGGCCTCGCCGCATCGATGGGCCAGTTCCTGCTGACCGCAGGCGCTGCGGGCAAGCGCTACACGCTGCCCAACGCCCGCATCATGATGCATCAGCCGCTCGCCGGATTGCGCGGTCAGGCCGCCGACATCGCCATTCAGGCCGAGCAGTTGCGGTACACCAAGCGGCGCATGGCCGAACTCATTGCCGAGCACTCGGGCCAGACGCTCGAGCAGATTCAGAACGACAGCGAGCGCGACCGTTGGTTCACCGCCGACGAGGCGAAGGAGTACGGCCTCTGCGACGAGGTCATCAACCGCCGCGGCGAGATCTGAGCCTGCGTTCAGCGACAACTGGTGCCCGGCACCGGCTGTCGCATCACGGGCTCTGCGGGACGATCGTTGCGATCGGGCCGATGTCGACCGCGCAGGTGTCCACCAACCATTGGCTGACCGCCGCTGCCGCTGACTCAGAGGAGTAGATCGCGGCGAGTGCCGCCTGCTCGGACTGCTCGTCGCCGGGGACGACCGCGCTGGCCACCTCGTAGGCCTCGATGAGTTGGTCCCATTCGGCCTCGATCGCCAACGGAGCGAACGCACCAACCTCTCTGTACAGCTCGAGCAGCACATCGATGTCGGCGGTCGTCTGCACGTTTGGCTGGGTCAGCGCCGCCGAGTTCGCAGCGACTTCTCCGCAGAACCGTGCCGCGTCGCCCCCGTTGCTGTTGTCGTCGAGGAGCCCGCAGCTGCTCGCTGTTGCCATTGCGAGCACCCCGGCCGCGACGAAGGGAATCGTCCGAGGCGCCACGGGCGCATTGTGGCATGGCGCCCGGTACCGTTGGTGGCGCTCCGCTTGACGCGATCGGCCCTGGGCCCAGCTACCACACCGGCGATTCTCGCCGCGTCGTTCTGGGGGCCCGATGTACTCCTCTGTTTCCACTGCCATGGTGGTCGGCTCGGCCGGCCATGCGATCACCGTCGAGGTGCAAGTCGCGAGCGGCCTGCCGGGCTTCCACATCGTCGGCCGGCCCAATGGGGTCGTCCGCGAGGCGCGAGACCGACTCCGCGGCGCGTTCTACAGCAGCGACGAGCCGTGGCCGAAGACCAACACCACGCTCAACCTCGTACCCGCGACCGAGATCAAGACCGGCTCCGCGCTCGATCTCGCAATGGCCGTCGGCATCCTGATCGCGGATGGTCATGTCGATCCCGCCGCCGTGCGCGGGCTGGCGTTCATCGGTGAGCTCGGACTCGACGGGTCGATCCGTCACGTGCTCGGCGTTGCGCCGATGGTCGCCGCGCTCGGCCCGGTCGACGTGGTGGTGCCGAGTGGCTCGCACCGCGAGGCGCAGATCGCAGCACAGGGCGAGGTCCGCACCGCCGACGACCTTCCACAGCTCCTCGCCGTGCTGCGCGGTCTGCGGCCGTGGCCCGACCCGCCGCCACCACCACCGACGCAGCTGCATGACGACCTCCGGGATCTGCAGGACGTCCACGGTCAGCACGTCGCTCGTCACGGTCTGGAGATCGCTGCTGCCGGAGGGCACCACCTGCTCTTTGTTGGGCCGCCAGGAGCGGGCAAGACGATGTTGGCGGCGCGGCTGCCCGGTCTGTTGCCGCCGTTGACCGACGATCGTTCGCTCGAGGCAACGATGATCCACTCGGCGGCGGGGATGCCGCTGCCGGCCGGCGGCCTGGTCACACAGCCGCCGTACCGGGCGCCGCATCACACCGCATCGCGGGCGGCGCTCATCGGTGGCGGCTCGCCGTCGTTGTGGCCGGGCGAGGTCAGCCTCGCGCATGGCGGAGTGCTGTTCCTCGACGAACTCGCGGAGTTCACCCCGTCGGTGCTCGACGGGCTGCGCCAGCCGCTGGAACTCGGCACGATCAGCATCGATCGAGCTGCGGTGCGGGCCACGATGCCGTCGGCGTTCCAATTGGTCGCAGCGATGAACCCATGTCCATGTGGGGGAGGTCCGCCAGGCACTTGTATGTGCAGCGACGGCGAGCGATTGCGGTACGCCCGACGAGTGTCCGGGCCGCTTCTCGACCGATTCGACTTGCGCGTGCCCGTGGCCCGACCCGGTGCCCACGACCTTCTCGACGGCACGCCGGGGGAGTCGACTGCGTCGGTCGCGGCGCGGGTGCGCCGGGCGCGGGCGTTGTCGATCGAACGCCAGGGCACGCTCAACGCCGTGCTCGGTGCGCGTCGCCTCGACGAGCACGCCCAGGTGGACGAGGCCGCCAAGACCTTGCTGTACGACGAGATCTCTGCGGGCCGGCTGAGCGGCCGTGGCTACCACCGCCTGCGACGCGTGGCCCGCACGATCGCCGATCTGCGATCGGTGCACTCCGACGAGCCGGTCGGAATCGTCGTTGCGGACGACGTGGCCCTGGCCCTGGCCATGCGCACGCCGCTCGGAACGAGCAGCAGCGGGTGGGCGGTATGAGTGGTTTCGTCGCCGCACTGGCGGGGTTCGACAGAATGACCGTCGCTCGTCTGCGGGCGCTGCTCGATCACTTCGATCCGGAGACCGCGTACGCGGTGGCCGCCGGGAACTGCGTCGCTGACGGCCCGGTGGGCGAACTCTTGGGTCGGCACGCCGACCTCGCGGCGGCGTGGAGGTCCAGTGCGGCCGTGCGCGATCCGCAGCGTTGCGCCGAGCAGTGTCGTCACCTCGGCGTCGAGGTGGTAGCTGCGACCGACGAGGCATATCCGATGGTGTTGCGCAGCGATCCGTGGCACCCTGCGGCGCTCTTCGTGCGCGGCGACCTCGCTGGGCTACAGCGGCGACGGGTGGCGATCGTGGGCACCCGCAACGCCAGCCAACGCGGCCGCGAGCATGCGGCGCGGTTCGCCGTCGAGCTCACCGAGGAAGCGGTCACGATCGTGTCGGGGCTGGCCAGAGGGATCGACGCTGCTGCACATCGCGGTGCGCTCGCAGTGGCGGGCGCGCAGCCCGTGGCCATCGTCGGCAATGGACTCGACCGGCCCTATCCGCGAGTGAACAGCGCGCTCTGGGCCGAGGTTGCCGAGCGCGGCGCGGTCGTGTCCGAGTGGCCGCCAGGGACACCACCCGATGCATTCCGGTTCCCGCTGCGGAATCGCATCATCGCCGCGCTTGCCGAAGTCGTGATCGTCGTGGAGAGCCGTGACCGCGGCGGCAGCCTGATCACTGCACGAGAGGCGGCGCAGCGCGACGTCGCTGTGTTCGCGGTCCCGGGCGGTATCGACCAGCCTGCGTCTGAGGGCACCAACGCTCTGCTGCGCGACGGCGCGGCACCGGCAACTGAGACGCTCGACATCTTGTTGGCGCTCGGTCTCGACGGCCGCCGGGCGGCCAATCGACGCTACGACCCGCGACCTCAGCTGCACGGACGTGCTCAACGGATCGCCGATCGCTGCGCCCAAGGCCCATGCACCCTGGAGATGATCGCCGAGGAAGTCGATCGACCACTGGGCGAGACGGCGCTGCTGGTGGCCCGGCTCGAACGCGACGGCTGGGTGCGCGAGACCGCCGGCTGGTTCGAGACCCTCGTCGGCTGGGACTCGACGCCCACATGACGGGCCCGATCGAATCCACCGACCGCTCACCGAGAGCGCCCGGTGTCCGCACCGGTTACGGGCTCGGGCGCTACGGTCGCCGTCGTGGACCGCTGGCGACTCGACGACTACCTGCGGTCGTTGACGTCGCTGTCGGAGCACACCGTGGCTGCCTATGGCAGCGACGTGCGGGGATTCGTCACCTGGTGCGCACGAAGCGAGATCCGCAGCCCGGATCGGGTCAATCGCACGACCGTCCGGCGCTACTTGGCACACCTCACCACGCGTCGCTTCGCGCGTCGCACGTTGGCCCGCAAGACGGCTGCGTTGCGCCGCTACTTCCGCTGGGCGGTCACCGAGGGCCTGGTCAGCGACGACCCGACCGCCGGGGTCTCGGTTCCGGCGGGAGACGGGCGTCTTCCGCGGGTGCTCGATCGCGGCGAGCTGACGCACCTGCTCGACGCTCCGATCGATCCCGACGAGCCGCAGTGGCGCCGGTGGCGCGACGATGCCGTGCTCGAGTTGCTGTACGGCTCCGGCCTGCGCGTCGCTGAGCTCTGTGGTCTGGGGGTCTCCGCCGTTGCCCTCGACGAGCGCGCTGCGACCGTGTGGGGAAAAGGCGGCAAGGAGCGTCGGGTCCCACTCAGCGACCCGACCGTCGATGCGCTGCGCCGGTGGCTCGATGTGCGCAGCGAGGTGCTGTCGCCCGGTGCGGGCGACAACTTGTTCGGCAACGAACGCGGCAAGCCGCTCTCGCCTCGCGATGTCCGACGAATTCTCGATCGCCGCTCGGCATCGCCGACCCATCCCCATGCGCTGCGCCACTCGTTCGCCACGCACCTCCTCGACGGGGGTGCCGATCTGCGAGCGGTACAGGAGTTGCTGGGGCACACCGATGTCGCCACGACCCAGCGATACACTCACGTCAGTCGCGAGCGGCTGTCGGCCGTGTACCGCGACACCCACCCGCGAGCATGAGTATCGTCCCCGAAGACGCCGACCTGCAGATGCAGTGGACGCGCTGGCTGAATCGACGCAATCCCGCGGCCCGCGACCACCTCATCGTGCACTATTCGCCGTTGGTCAAGTTCGTCGCCGGTCGTGTCGGCGCCGGTCTGCCATCGAGTGTCGATCCGGGTGACCTGGTGTCGAGCGGTGTGTTCGGGCTGATCGATGCCATCGAGCGCTACGACCCCGAACGAGGCGTGAAGTTCGAGACGTTCGCAGTGCCGCGCATCCGCGGCGCGGTGTACGACGGATTGCGGCAACTCGACTGGGTGCCCCGTTCGGTGCGCAGCAGGGCGCGCAACGTCGAGCGAGCGTTCTCCGAGCTCGAGCACGAACTCGGTCGTTCACCGACCGACGACGAGCTCGCCGTGCACCTCCGCATCTCTCCTGAGGAACTCGCCCGTTGGTTGGCCGCGATCGCGAGCACCACGGTCGGCCCGCTCGATCGGGCGATCGCCGCAGGTGCGGAACCCGCCGCCGCCGATGGTCCGGGCTCGGAGTCGCCAGCGGCCGTGATCGAGGATCGAGAGCTCGGTCGCGTGATGCGCGACGAGATCCGCAAACTTCCCGATCGGCCCAAACTCGTCTTGTCGTTGTACTACGACGAGGGGTTGACACTTGCCGAGATCGGCCAGGTGCTCGGCGTGACCGAGAGCCGAGTGTCGCAGATTCACACCAAAGCGGTGCTCCAGTTGCGGTCGCGGTTGGCCGCCGTCGGCGTCGGCTGACGCCCGAACAGCCCAGTTCGAACTGGATTGGAGCGCGCCGTGCGCGTCGTCATTCACCTATGTGTGGCCGTCGTCATCTCCACTCTGTGGAGCTCGTCGGCAAGTGCTGCGCCGTGTTGGCAACCACCGGTCGTCGGTCGTGTCGTCGACCCGTATCGCGAGCCGTCGTGTCCGTACTGTGCGGGGAACCGCGGGATCGAATACGAGGTCGCTCCACGCACCCGACCCACCGCCGTGGCTGCCGGAGTGGTGTCGTTCGCCGGCGTCGTGGCCGGGACGCACTACGTCGTGGTCGCGCTCGGTGACGGACGCCGGGTCACCTATGGCCGACTCGTCGCCAGCCACCTTCGTGCTGGCGATCGCGTCGTCGCCGGGTCGGTCGTCGGGACGGCTTCAGGGCCGTTCTACTTCGGCGTCCGCAGCGGCACCTCGCCGGTCGACCCGACGTCGCTGCTCGGTACGTGGAGCGGTGCTCCGCGATTGGTGCCGACCGACGGCGGTGTCGGCAACCCGACGCCGGTACGCCTGCGCTGCGCCGCGATGACGACCGTCGGCGTCGTGCGCGGGAGCGCCGCTCGGCCGATAGTGTGATGCGCTGGTGTTTCGCCCTGAAACACCCGTCGCAACAGCTGTGTGCTCGGCACGGAGCAGCGCGGCGATCCAGTATCCAATGTCCCACCGGTCTTCAGCGGTCGCTACGGCGCCGACCGGTGGGTCAGAACCGCAAGGAGAACCACCATGGCCGTCATCACGATGCGGCAGATGCTCGAAGCCGGAGCGCACTTCGGCCACCAGACCCGGCGCTGGAACCCGAAGATGAAGCGCTTCATCTTCGGCGAGCGCAACGGGATCTACATCATCGATCTCGAACAGACCCTCGGGCGGGTCGAGACGGCCTACGGGTACGTCCGCGATCTCGTCGCCGGTGGCGGCACGATCCTGTTCGTCGGCACCAAGAAGCAGGCCCAAGATCCGGTGCGCAGCTACGCCGAGAAGTGCGGTATGCCCTACGTCAACGAGCGGTGGCTCGGTGGGATGCTGACCAACTTCGAAACGATCTCCAAGCGCGTCGGCAAGATGCTCGAGTACGAGCGGATGCAGGCGTCGGGCGAGTTCGACGTGATGATCAAGAAGGAGGCGCTGCTCCTTGAGCGTGAGATGAACAAGCTGCAGCGCAACCTCGGCGGTCTGCGCAGTCTGAACACGACCCCCGATGCGATCTTCGTGCTCGACACGAAGAAAGAACACATCGCCGTCACCGAGGCGAACAAGCTCGGCATCCCTGTCGTCGCCGTGGTCGACACCAACGTCGATCCGGAACTCGTGCAATATCCGATTCCTGGCAACGACGATGCCATCCGCTCCAACAGCCTGTTCGCGCGGGTGATCGCCGACGCCGTCGAAGAGGGCCGGTACGTGGCCGCCCAGCGGACGCCGTCTCCGGCCCCGCAGGTGGAGCGCAGCCCCGAAGAGATCGCCGAGTTCGAAGCTGCTCAGGCCGCCGCTCGCGCCGTCGCTGCTCAGCAGCAGGCCGACCGCGACGCGCGTCTCGCCGCAGCGCAACAGCCGGTTGTCGAAGCGGCGACCGAAGACGCAGCGAGGCTCGCAGCCGAAACCGGCGCTCCGGCTGAGGCCGTGCAGGCCGTCGCCGACGAGACCGCCGCCGAGGTCACCGAGCAGGTGGCCGACAACGCCGCCGACGGCACGACCGACCAGAGTCAGGAGCACTGATCCCCGATGGCATTCACCGCCAAAGACGTCAAAGCGCTGCGCGAGTCGACCGGCGCCGGCATGCTCGACTGCAAGAAGGCGCTCGAGGAGACCGACGGCGACCTCGAGGCCGCAAAGCAGTTCCTGCGCGAGAAGGGTCTGGCCGCCAGCGCGAAGCGCGCTGACCGCGACGCCGACCAGGGGGTCGTCTCCCTCGTGATCGACGGACAAATCGGCGCGATCGTCGAGCTGAAGAGCGAAACCGACTTCGTTGCCGGCTCCGATCAGTTCAAGGCCGAGGCACAGGCACTCGCTGAACTCGTCGCCGCCAAAGGCGTCGATGCCGTTGCTGAGCGCGCCGCCGAACTCGACGAACTCAAGGTGACGCTCAAGGAGAACATCAGCCTGGGCGACGTGTCGCGTATCGAGGCTGCTGACGGCAACGCCCTCGGCAGCTACCAGCACATGCAAGGTGGACGCGGCGTCAACGGCGTGTTGGTCGAAGTCGCCGGCGGGTCGCCGGAGCTGGCGCATGACGTTGCAGTGCACATCGCTTTCGCCCGCCCGAAATACCTATCGCGCGACGACGTTCCGGCCGACGTGGTCGATGCCGAGCGGGCGACGCTCGAGACGATCACCCGCAACGAAGGCAAGCCCGAGCAGGCGTTGCCGAAGATCGTCGAAGGTCGTCTGAACGGGTTCTACAAGGACGTCGCCCTGCTCGATCAGCCCTATGCCAAGGACGACAAGCAGTCCGTGTCGCAGTTCCTCGGCGGCGCGACCGTCGTGGCGTTCGCCCAAGCCGAGATCGGCTGAGCGCGATGTCCGGCGAGTCGCCGAGGTGGAAACGGATCGTCTTCAAACCGTCCGGTGAAGCGCTTGCCGGACCATCCGGTTCGGGACTCGACGGTCCGACGCTCGAGTCGACGGCGCAGGAGATCATCGATCTCCGTCAGAACCTCGATGTCGATGTCGCCGTCGTGGTGGGCGGCGGCAACTTCTGGCGCGGCCGCACCGGCTCGCTGGACGGGATGGATGCCACCCAGTCCGATCACATCGGCATGCTCGGGACGGTGATGAACGCGCTGGCCCTCCAGGACGCACTGGAACGCCTCGGTCAGAACACCCGTGTGCAGTCGGCAATCGAGATGCCGCGAATCTGTGAGGCCTACATCCGGCGTCGTGCGGTGCGTCACCTCGAGAAGGGCCGCGTCGTCATCTTCGCTGCCGGCACCGGCAATCCGTTCTTCACGACCGACACGGCCGCCGCGCTGCGCGCCGCCGAGATCGAGGCGGAGGTCGTCATCAAGGGTACGCATTCCGGTGTCGACGGTGTGTACACCGCCGATCCGCGCTCGGATGCCTCGGCCACGAAGTACGACGAGATCAGCTATCTCGAGGTGATGACCAAGAACCTGAAGGTCATGGATGCAACGGCGATTGCGTTCTGCCGCGACAACGGCATCCCGATCGTCGTGTTCGACATGTCGAAGCCCAACTCGTTGCGCAACATTCTGCTCGGCTCGAGCGAGGGCACGATCGTCCACTGACATGGCGCCGCGAGCCGGGTGTTCCCTGGTCATGGCCCTGATAGGTACGCTTGCGCCGTGATCGACGAGACACTTCTCGACGCGATGGACAAGATGGACCGCGCCGTCGAGCACACGCAGGCGCAGTTCGGCAGCGTGCGCACCGGGCGAGCCACCCCTTCGCTCGTGGAGCGTCTGTCGGTCGACTACTACGGTGCGCCGGTGCCGTTGCAACAGATTGCGTCGATCTCCGTGCCCGAGGCTCGACAGCTGCTCATCAAACCGCATGACCGCAACTCACTCGACGCCGTCGAGAAAGCGATTCGCGACAGCGACCTCGGCGTTGCCCCGAACAACGACGGCGTATCGATCCGGTTGTCCCTCCCTCAGCTGACCGAAGAGCGTCGGCGCGAATACGTCAAGGTGGTCAAGAACATGGCTGAGGACGGACGAATCGCCGTGCGCGCCGCACGTCGCGATGCGCGCAAGACCCTGGAGACCGCGGAGAAGGACGGCGACATCTCCGCCGACGAACTCGATCGCGCCGAGAAGGAACTCGAGCGTGTGACCCACGACCATGTCGAGCGCATCGACGGCGCGCTCGGCCGCAAAGAGCAGGAGCTGCTCGAGGTATGAGCGACGACATCTGGCGTAACGGCGACGACGACGCTTCGAGCGGCCGCACCCCTGGCCGGCGCGAGCGAGAGATGGACGAATTCGACGACGACGAGTTCGGTGGGCCGTTGTTCGGCGAGACCACCGAGCAGCCGGTCACGTCGGGCGACGAGCCCCTCAAGCTCGGCGACGACAGCGGGCCGCTTCCGGACTGGACAGCGCCTGCGACCGGCGAGGTGCCGCGGATCGAGGCCACCGAGCGGGTCACCGGCGATGGCGATGACGTCGATGTGTGGTCGTCGTTCACCGCAGAGGTGCCGATCGACACGACTGGTGAACTGACCTGGGACGACGGAAACGACAGCGACGCCGACGAGGGTGCGATCGCTGAACCCGTCGACACCTCACACTCGGCGGAGATACCAGCGACACCGGAGGCGGATGAGGCCGCGGTCGCTGCGCAGGCGACGGCTGCCCACGATGCGATCACCGAGCCCCAACGCGAGCCGGCGCGGATCACGATCGGCACCGACCCGTCGGGGATGCCCCGTCGGCCCGACCCGCGGCTTCGTGGGGCGAGTCCGCAACGACCTCCGGGATCACCCGGAAGTGGGCCGTCGCCCGACGGCCGGAACCTGCCGGTCGCCGTGGCCACCGGCCTGCTCCTCGCGGCTGTGTTTCTCGCGCTCACGATGTGGCGCCCCGCCGGAGCGGTGGCCTTCGTCACGGTGGCGCTCGGACTGGCGTCGTTCGAGTACTTCGTCAAGGTGACCGAAAAGGGGTACCGACCAGCGGTCGCGGCTGGCGTCGCCGCCTGTGTCAGTGCACCGCTCGCGGCCTACTGGGTTGGCGACGAAGCGCTGCCGCTGGTGATCGCGTTTGCGTTCATCGCTGCGGCGTTGAGCTTCATCGCTGCAGACTCGATCGAGACAGGTCCGATGCCGAACATGGCGATCACGATGCTCGGGGTCATCTGGATCGGCATGATGGGTGCCTTCGCCGCGCTCATCTTGCGGTGGTCGACCTTCGGCGATGGCACGCCCTGGGGCACCGACACACTGGTGCTGTTGGCGATCGGTGTCGTGGCCAACGACGTCGGCGCCTACTTCGTCGGCACCGCCTTCGGGCGCACATCGCTGCGCGGCTGGATCAGCCCGAACAAGTCGCTCGAAGGCCTGCTCGGGGGCACGATCCTCACCTTGGTGATCTTCCTCGTCATCGGCTTGCAGGACCTCAGTGACACGTGGGGGACGAGCAACCTGTTGTGGTTCGCCATCGTGATCTCGGCGTTGGCGCCGCTCGGTGATCTCACCGAGAGCATGTTCAAGCGCAACCTCAACGTGAAGGACTTCGGGGCGATCATCCGTGGCCATGGTGGTGTGCTCGACCGGTTCGACGGGTTCTTGTTCGCCCTCCCTGGGGCGTACTACCTGATGCTGGTGCTCGAGCCATGGGCGGGCTGAGTCAGACACGATGACACCGGTGCGGGTCGCCATCGCCGGCTCCACCGGTTCGATCGGTACCCAAACCCTCGATGTCATCGAGGCCGAGAACGATCGTGCTCCTGGCTCGTATGAGGTCGCCGCACTCGCTGCAGGCCGATCGGTCGACGTCCTCGTCGACCAGGTGTTGGCTCATCGGCCGGCCGTGGTGGTTGTCAGCGATCCCGAAGCCCGGACGGCCGTCGCCGAGCGGTTGGCGGCGGCGGGAGTCGACCAGGTGGTCGACGATGCACTGTCGTCCGTCGTCGAACCCGCCGATGTCGTGGTCAATGCAGTCGTCGGGTTCGCCGGGCTCGACGTCACCGTCGACACGTTGCGCGCCGGCAAGCGTCTCGGACTCGCCAACAAGGAGAGCTTGATCGCCGCCGGTCCGGTGGTGCAGCCACTGCGCGCCACGCCGGGCGCTGAACTCGTGCCGATCGACAGTGAACACAGTGCCCTGCACCAGTGTCTTCGCGCCACCGTGCGGCGCGAACAGGAGGTCGCACGATTGTTGCTCACCGCCAGTGGCGGCCCGTTCCGTGGTCGATCGGCCGACGAGCTCGCCGAGGTCACTCTCGATCAAGCCCTCGCGCATCCGACGTGGTCGATGGGGCCGAAGATCACGGTCGACTCGAGCACACTGATGAACAAGGGGCTCGAGGTCATCGAGGCGCACGAGCTGTTCGGTGTCCCCTACGACCGTATCGACGTCGTCGTGCACCCTCAGTCGATCGTCCATTCGATGGTCGAATATGTCGACGGATCGACCATTGCCCAGCTCAGCGAGCCCGACATGCGGCTGCCGATCGGGTACGCGCTCGGATATCCGGCACGTACCGTCTCCCCGTTCGGCGCGCTCGACTGGCGCCAGCTCCGCCGGCTGGAGTTCGAGCCACCCGATCGGTCGACGTTTCGTTGTCTCGACCTGGCGTACGACGCTGGTCGAGCAGGTGGAACGGCACCAGCCGCCCTGAGCGCGGCCAATGAGGTGGCCGTTGACGCGTTTCTTTCCGGAAACTTGCGCTGGAATGAGATCCCTGACGTGTGCGTTGGGGTAGTAGAGCGCCATGATGGAGGTGTGCCCACCTCGATCGACGACGTGATCGCCGCGGACGGCGACGCACGGCGCATCGCGACCGAACTCATTGCACCATGACCGACCAACTGACACCCCCCGACGAACAACTGCCACCGCCGTCGATCGACGACGCCAGCGGGACGCGCCTCGACCGCATGAAGAGCGAGGTCATGGCCGGTGGGGCGGTGTCCGAACACAGCGACGACGAGGTCGTCGGCGGGTGGCGTGCGTGGTTGTCGATGGGGGCGATCGTCGCCCTGTTCGCCTGGCTGGCCGTGGTCAACATCTGGATCTTCGTGTTCGTCGTGGGCGTGGTGTTGTCGATCTTCCTGCACGAGATGGGCCACTTCCTGACCGCCAAGTGGACGGGGATGAAGGTCACCCAGTTCTTTTTGTTCTTCGGCCCGCGGCTGTGGAGCTTCCGACGTGGCGAAACCGAGTACGGGGTGCGGGCACTGCCGCTCGGGGCGTTTGTGCGGATTGTCGGGATGAACCGGATGGACGAGGTCGAGCCCGAAGACGAAGGCCGCACGTACCGTCAACAGAGTTACCCCAAGCGGATGCTGGTGATCTCGGCCGGTTCGATCATGCACATGATCATCGCCGTGGTGTTGCTCTTCGGCGTCTACGTCACCCAGGGTGAGATCACCTCGGCCGACGAGCCCCGCGTGATCGTCGGAACCGCTGCGGAGGAACTCCCGGCGTGGGCGGCAGGCATCCGCGACGGCGACGAGATCGTCGCGGTCGGCGGAATCGCGGTGACCTCCTCGACCGAACTCGGCGAAACCGTGCGCTCGTTCGAGCCTCAAGAGAGTGTCCCGATCGTCGTAGTGCGCGATGGCGAGGAGCTCACGATCAACGTTGAGCTGGGCACCAACGTTCGGGTTCCCGAGGACGACCCGCTGTTCGGCAGCGCCTTGCTCGGCGTGTCGTCGTACAGTCCGCCGGTCTATGAGCAGCATGGCGTCGGCGCAGCGGCGGTCAACTCGGTCACCGACATCGTGCCGGTGTCGTGGGAGTCGACCAAGGGCATCGTGCGGGTGCTCAACCCGGTCAACATCGTCGGCCATCTCACCGGCTCGTCCGACGATCTCGAGAGCCGTCCGACCACCCTGTACGGAGTGGCCACCGTGTCCGACGACGTCGGCGAGTCCGCCGGCCTGGCAGGCGTGATCTACCTGCTGGCAGTGCTCAACGTGTTCGTCGGGGTGTTCAACATGGCGCCGCTCCTGCCGCTCGACGGAGGTCACGCGGCGATCGCCACGTACGAGCGCTACAGGGAGTGGCGACGCGGCGGACGGCAGCGGTATTTCGCCGACGTCGAGCGACTGATGCCCTTCGCCATGGGTGTGATCGCGGTGCTGGCGTTGCTCATGTTCACCGGGCTGTACCTCGACATCACCCAACCGATCGGCTAGCCCGGTGGACGTCTCCAGCGCCTCGATCGCCCGGCGGGTCACGAAACAGATCTCCGTCGGCGACGTCAAGGTGGGCGGTGACGCGCCCGTGTCGGTGCAGTCGATGACGACCACCAAGACCGCCGACGTCGACGGCACCCTGCAACAGATATATGCGCTGGCGGCGGCAGGCGCCGACATCGTCCGCTGCACGTGCAACGAGGCCGAGGCGGCCGAAGGGCTTGCTCAGATCGTTCCCCGCTCGCCCGTGCCGATCATCGCCGACATCCATCACCAGTACAAGATGGCCCTGGCGGCGATGGAGGCCGGCGTCGATGGGTTGCGGCTCAACCCTGGGAACATCCGCAAGCCCGAGCACATCAAGGCCGTTGCCACCGAGGCTCGCGACCGGGGCGTGCCGATTCGGATCGGCGTCAACGCCGGTTCGCTCGACCCGAAGCTGTACGAGAAGTATGGCGGCGCCACTCCCGAAGCGATGGTCGAGTCGGCACAGATGGAGATGGCCTACTTCGACGAGGTCGGATTCGACCAGATCAAGATCTCCGTCAAGGCGTCGAGCGTGCCGTTGATGGTCGAGGCATACCGCCAGCTTGCCGACGCGACCGATCACCCCCTGCACCTCGGAGTGACCGAGGCCGGTCCGCCGCCGGAGGGCCTCGTCAAGGCCACCGCCGGAATCGGTGCGCTGCTGCTCGAAGGGATCGGCGACACGATCCGCTATTCGTTGACCGCCGATCCGGTCGAAGAGGCCAAGGCCGGTCGTCAGCTGCTCGAAGCGCTCGGTCTGCGCGAGCGGACCAACGTCGATCTCATCGCGTGTCCGTCGTGCGGACGAGCCGAGGTCGACGTGATCGAGGTCGCCAATCGTGCCCGAGACGCCTTCGAAGACCGTGAGATTCCCTTGCAGATCGCCGTGATGGGCTGTGTGGTCAACGGTCCCGGCGAAGCACGCGACGCCGACCTCGGCATCGCGGCGGGCAACAAGCGCGGACACCTGTTCATCAAGGGGCGCAACGTGGCAGTCGTGCCCGAAGCCGAGATGGTCGATCAGCTCGTCGAGTGGGCCGAGTTCATCGACGAGCACGGTGTCGACGCCGCGCTCGAGCGTGTCGATCTCGACAAGGCCGCCAAGGAAGCCGAGAAGGATCGCGCTCGTCTGCTCGACGACAAGGGTGCCGACGCCAACCACGCCACGGAGAAAATCGTCGAGATCCGCCGCACGACGAGCTGAGGGCTACACGACGACGTACGACTCAGCGGCTCGCCGATAGGTTCCGCCCGACGGCACGAACCAGGTGGTGCCGTCGAGGCACACGGCGATTTCGTTGCCCTGCGACAGGTGCTCATCGTTCGGACCGACGCGGGTCAGCGTTACCCCCACCTCGGGCAGCGGATAGCGACCGATCGCAGCAGCATCGAGCATCACCGGTTCGGGCAGCGGCTCTCGATCCATGATGTGCAGCAATTCATCGACGTCGACGTGCTTCGCCGTGAGCCCGCCGCGGACGACATTGTCGCTGGCCCCCATCAGTTCCACGCCGGCCCCACGGAGGTAGGCGTGCAGGTTCCCTGCAGTCAGGTGAATCGCCTGCCCCGGTTCGAGGTGCACATGGTTGAGCAGCAGGGTGACGGCGATGCTCACTTGCCCCGGGTACATCTCGTTGAGCCGCCGCGCCCACACGGCCTCGACACGGTCGCTGTTGCTGCACGCGGCGATCGTCGACGCCGGATCGAGGCGACCTCGATACAACGCTTCGAGCGTGCCGCCCAGCCCGTCGTTGCGCACTGCTGCTGCGAGGTCGACGGCGCCGAGATGGCCCAGGAGCTCGAGCGTGGCGTCGACGGGTCGGAGCCCGCACAGCGCCTCGAACGGCGTGAGCGCACACAACAGTTCGGGCTTGGCGCGATCGTCGGGATAGATCCCGCGAGCGAAGCCGTCGATCGCCTGTGCAGTCGTCGGATGCGCCTGCATCGACAACGGTTCGGCCGCCGCCAGAACCTTCAGCAGGTACGGCAGCTCACCGATCTGGTCCGCGAGCGGACGCCCGTCCAGCCGCGTCGGTCCGCTCGGATGGGTCCCGAGCCAGAGTTCGGCCCATGGCTGCCCGTCGGCCGTGATACCGAGAAACTCTGGGATGAACGTCGGATCGCCCCACGCGTAGTGCTGCACGTACCCGTCGAGGGCGCAAGGCTCGTTCGTCATGTGTAATGGCCTCAGAGCACGACGACGCTGCGCAGCACTTCGCTGTGGTGCATCTTGTCGAACGCCGCCTCGACGTCGCCCAGCTCGATCGTTTCGCTGACGAATCGGTCGAGATCGAGACGGCCCTGAAGGTAGAGGTCGATCAGCATCGGGAAGTCTCGTTCGGGGAGGCAGTCGCCGTACCACGACGACTTGAGTGCGCCGCCGCGGCCGAACAGCTCGATGAACGGCAGTTCGATCGTCATCTCGGGCGTCGGCACGCCGACGAGCACGACCGTGCCCGCAAGGTCACGGGCCTCGAATGCCTGGCGGTAGACCGCCGGGTTACCGACCGCCTCGATGCACACGTCGGCGCCGAACCCGTCGGTGACCGACTGGATGTACTCCACCGGGTCGGTGGTGGCCGAGTTGCAGGTATGAGTTGCGCCGAGCTCTCGCGCCCACGCGAGCTTCTGGTCGTCGATGTCGACGGCGACGATGGTCGACGCTCCGGCGAGGCGGGCGCCGGCGATCGACGCGTTGCCGACACCGCCGCAGCCGAATACTGCGACCGACTGGCCGCGCCGTACCTGTGCGGTGTTGAGGACCGCCCCGAGCCCGGCCATCACGCCGCAACCGAGAAGACCAGCCGCTTCGGGCGGTGCCGCCGAATCGACCTTGGTGCACTGTCCGGCGGCGACCAACGTCTTGTCGCAGAATGCACCGATGCCGAGCGCCGGACTGAGTTCGGTGCCATCGACGAGGGTCATCTTCTGTGTCGCGTTGTGTGTGGCGAAGCAATACTGCTGCTCGCCCCGTTTGCAAGCGCGGCAGCTCCCGCACACGGCGCGCCAGTTGAGCACTACGTAGTCGCCTGGAGCGACGTCGGTCACGTCGGGCCCGACCGACTCGATCACGCCCGCCGCTTCATGGCCGAGCAGGAACGGGAACTCGTCGTTGATCCCGCCCTCTCGATAGTGCAGGTCGGTATGGCACACGCCACACGCCTTGATGACGACGACGGCTTCGCCGGGGCCCGGGTCGGGAACGATGACCGTCTCCATCGTGACGGGCTGTCCCTTGGCGCGTGCGATGATGCCTCTGACTTCCTGGCTCATCGGGTCGACCGTAGCGCAGGGAACTGCAGATCGAATTCGGACGTCAAAGGAGTATGTGCGTGACCATCTCGAAGCGTCGACCGGCTCTCGGGCTCGCAATCGTCGGAGCGCTCGTCCTCGCCGCCTGCGGTGACGACGACAGCGGCACATCTGAGACGTTGCCTCCCGTCACAGTGGGCACGGCGGCAGAGCCGACTGTGCCAGGGACGGAACCAGGCGATTCCACGGTGCCGTCGGGTGAGTACACCTACCCGACCGGCAGCGAGGACGTCGTCGTCGAATACGCCGAGGTCGGCGGTTTCACGACCCAGGCGTTTGCCTTCCAGAACCCGCCCAGTGTGCTCATTTCCGGTGACGGTCTCGTGTACGGCGGCGGTGCCACGATTGCGGTGTTCCCCGGGCCGTTGGTGCCGCCCGTATTCGTCCGCACGATCACACCGGCGGGGATCGAGACCGTTCTGGCCGGTGCCGATCAGGCGGGACTGCTCGCCGATGTGGACTACGACAGCGAGGCGGCGGAGTTCGTTGCCGACGCGCCGACCGCCACCGTCACCATCGCGGCCAACGGTGAGCGCTGGATTCACGAGGCCTATGCACTCGGCGTCGGCGGCGGGCCTGGCGGAACGGACGACACCCCGGAGCGGGAGGCGCTGCAGGGCTTCCTGGTCGAACTCGGCGACCTCGAGGCACTCGTCGGTGCCGATCAACTCGGCGAGGAGCGACCGTTCGAACCAACGGAGTACCTGATCCTCGCCGTTCCCCTCGATGACCCGACCGGTCGCGGGCTTGAAGGCCAGGATCCGACGATCGTCGAGTGGCCGGCGGACGCCTCGGTGCGCCTCGCCGACGTCGCGGAGTGCGCGGCGATCTCCGCCGACGAGGTCGGCGATCTCTTCGCTGCAGCCGATCAACTCACGTTCTTCGACGACGGCGCAGTGGTGTACGAGGTGATTCCCAAGCCGGTGCTGCCTGGGGTCGCATGCGTCTAGACAACGTCGAGACAATCGGTGCCGGCTGCGGCGCAGGTCCCCGCGCGGCATCAGGTGATCGTGA
>JABSQH010000100.1 GCA_013213745.1 Ilumatobacteraceae bacterium
GGCGGCCGGCGCGGCCACGGCAGGCTCGGCGGCTGCGGGCGCGGCGGCCGCAGGCCCAGGGGAGACTGCGGGCTCGCTGGCGGCTTCGGCGACCGGCTCGGCGGCCGGTACGGTGGGCTCGGCCGCAGCCACGGCCGCTGCCCCCGCGACTCCGGCGCCATCGGCAACGTCGCTGCTGTCGGCGTCGGGTGCCTGCGCCCAGCCACTCGGCTCGTCGACGGCGGCTGGTGTCTCCTCGGCTGGTTCCTCTGGTTCTGCGGCCGCCTCTTCGACCACCGGCTCTTCGTCCGCTGGCTCTTCGACCGCTGGTGCCGCAGCTGCCGGTGTCGCGGCTGCCTCGTCGCCGCGCTGCAGGTAGGCGACGATGTTCGTGCCCGCTGAGACGATGGAGATGACTTCCCAGCCCTCCGCCGCCTTCTCCGACAACAAAGGGGTGAGCGCGTCCGCGTCGTACGCCGACGCGGTGACCGAAGAGAACTCCTGCATGGCGCAAATGCTAGACGACCATCTGGACCACGGCTGGCTCATCCGGGCTCACTCGGCGGCGTCGCTGTGGTCGCTCTCGCCGACGTCGCGTTCGTCGCCGGGAACGTCGTCCACGCGATGATCCGGCGAGTCCCGGTCGAGGGCTGCGTCGAGATCGAGACCGTCCACCGCACCGTCGTGGATCACCTGTCCGTCGCGTAATACCACCAGCCGATGAGCGCGCCCGATCGCATCGGGGTCGTGGGTGGCGACCACGATGGTCGCCCCGTCAGCGTGGGCGCTGTCGAGACGATCGAGGAGTGCCGCACGACCGCGACGATCCAGCCCGACGAACGGCTCATCGACGAACAACACGTCGAATGGTCGGCACAGGGCGAGCGCGATCGCCGCCCGTTGCTGGAGACCGCGACTGAAGGTCACCGGAAGGTCGTCGATTCGGTCGTGGAGACCGATGTCGTCGAGTAGATCGACGCCGCGTTGCTCCCAGTCGTCGGTGCCGTGCAGCCGCGAGATGTACTCGACGTGTTCCCACACCGACAGGTCGTCGTAGAACACCGGACGATCCGCGATGTACGAGACGGCACGACGGGCCTCGATCGACGCAGGGTCGTGACCACCAATCGTCGCCGCGCCGGCGGTGGCGTCGAGCAGGCCGGTGAGCACACGCAGCAACGTGGTCTTGCCCGAGCCGTTGTGACCGACGAGGGTGACCCGCTCTCCCGTGCCGATCCGAAGGTCGAGCGGGCCCAACGCCGGGCTGTCGCGGTACCGCTTGGTGAGTTGGTCGATCACGATTGCGCTCATGGTGCCGCCCGCCCTCGTGCGAAGAAGCCGCGAACCGCAAGACCCCACGCATCGCGGCGCCGAATCCACACGATGGCGGCCGCCACGTAGAGGACCGCCGCCACGCCGACTCGGCTGGCCGTCGCCGCGGTCGGATCGGCGCGCAATGCGAGCACGGGCACCGCTGCTGCGGCGCTCAGGGCCACCGGGAGCAGCGTGCGGATCGCAGTCGAGAATCCGGCGAACTCCGGAGGAACGAGGAGCTCAC
>JABSQH010000101.1 GCA_013213745.1 Ilumatobacteraceae bacterium
CAAAATGGCTTTTGGTATATTTTTGTTATATACATATTTCTAAATACTTTCATATGAGTTTCTGAGACAATTACATGTGAAAAATATGGGTTTTTCATATTTTTTCCTCCGGATCAACCTGCCTTCTCACCCATTTCCCCCCTTTTTGGTGGAGATGTTAGCAGAAAAAAGGAGATGTTGGTAGAAGAAACCCTCTTTTTGACCGTTTTTGTCATATTTCTGGCACCTCAAAATCGGTAGTCTGAGAAAAAAAAATCAAAAAATCCAAAAAAATATTTTGACCTCAAAATCATCTAAAAATAGTTTTTAGATGATTTTGAAGCAAAAAAAAAAGCAAAAAAAAAAATGTACATGTGTGATTTTTGACACAAAAGTTGCGATTTTTGGACATTTTTGCTCATTTTTTCATCTTTTTCGTAAAAGAGTTGCCATTACAGGCACATAACTTATTAAAGCAAGTGAGTACTAACAATCTAACAGTATGCCAAGTAATGTTCAATCATTATCTAAAAAATGTCAATTTATTTTTGAAATCGGTCCAGTAACTTTCGAGATACGGCCATCGACATCTTGCCCCCCCGGGGGGACATTTGGAGTGTTTAGTATTGGAAAGGGATAAGTCCACTTTGGCAACTTTTAGTATTGGAAGGGGATAAGTCCACATAGAAAATTCACTTTTTTTTCGCAAGATATAATGCGTGATATTCCCGCATAGTATACGATACTAGTTATGTGTTTAATGATTTTCTGGTGTAAAGTAATTGTTTTTAATTGATTTTGGAGGATTCTGAATAGTTTTTGAGCGATTTTCACCCATCAAATCTGATTTCATATGATTCTGTATACATCTGTGCAATAAACCTCACGATTCATCTGAAATCAGATTTGATGGGCGAAAATCACTCAAAAACTATTCAGAATCCTCCAAAATCAATTAAAAACAATTAATTTACATCAGAAAATCATTAGAAACATAACTATTATCTTATACTATGCCAGAATATCACGCATTATCTCTTGCGAAAAAAAATTGAATTTTCGATGTGGACTTATCCCATTCTAATACTCAAAGTTGCCAAAGTGGACTTATCCCTTTCCAATACTAAACACTCCAAATGTAGCCCCGGGTATACAGTCCCCCCCAACGGTACATTGCGTGCACATGCCGTACACATCGACGTTTTGGCCAGTATTTCGAGCAGTATTTATCCGAATGACCCAATATCATATAGTATGTTAGTTTAGTGATGTTTGAACACATTTTTGGCGATTTTGGAGTTTTCGGATTTTTCTGTGACGTGTGGGACCCCCAAACTTCGAAAAACTTTCTCAAAAACGCGTTTGAAAAAAACAAGCAAAATCTACAAAATCATCAAAAAATCATCAAAAATCGTCAAAAATCACATGTCTGACATAGTGTGCGATGCTTTGACCTAGTGTGGGGTAGTCGACATATTTCTAGTGCTTTCCGACATTAAAGTAACTGTTTTTAACTGTTTTAAAACGAGTTTGAAGCGTTTTTGATTCATTTTAACCACCAAAATCGCCTTTGTGGGAACGCCAATTCACCAGCATTCACCATCAAAACGCTCAGAAAATAGTGTTTTTTGTGAAAAAACACGAAAATTCGGGTTTTGGAGGGCAAGATGGCCTCACAGACCCACATATGTGTTTCCAAAGTTGTAGGGAATGATGTTTCTGAGTGTTCGGAACTGTTTTTAGGTATATACGGGCATCCTATGGGCCTCTAGGTACTCAGAAATGCCAGTCCAGACCCAAAAACGCCCACATTACGCCAAGTGTTTGGGACCGTACTGGCATTTCATATGGACATTTTTGGGTCTGTACTGGCCTTTCTGGGTAGCTAGAGGTCCATAGGACGCCCGTATATACCTAAAAACAGTTCCAAACACTCACAAACATCATTCCTTCAACTTTGGAAACACATATGTGGGTCTGTGAGGTCATCTTG
>JABSQH010000102.1 GCA_013213745.1 Ilumatobacteraceae bacterium
GAGTACGAACAACGTGTGCCCGTCGTCGCCGCCGAGCATGCAGGCGTAAGTCGGCATCGGCGTCGGGATGGTGGCGGCCACCTCGCCGCCCTCCTTCACGCGCACCACTTGTGAACCGAGGGCGTCGGAGAACCAGATGGCGCCGTCTGCATCGATGGCGCAGCCATCGGGCGCCGTGCCTGGGATCTCTGCCCAGATCCGCCGGTTCGACAGGTGACCGGTGGCGTCGTCGATGTCGAACGCGGTGTACCGACCGCCGAAGCTCTCGCCAACGATCAGCGTGGCCGCGTCGTCGCCGGGCACGATCACCGATCCGTTGGGGAAAGCCATGTCATCGGCCACCTGCTCCACGGTCCCGTCTGGTTGGACGAGAGCAAGCGTGGTGGGTGCGAACTCGGCTTGGGATTCCAGGTCGAAACCGAAGCTGCCAACGTAGGCCCGTCCTGTCGCATCGACGACCATGTCGTTGCACTTGTCGGTTGCGATCGCAGAAAGATCGGCGTGCTCGACGACCGCCCCGTCGTGCTCGCGCCGCATCACGCGTTGGTCGAGCATCGACACAAACAGCAGGCGTCCGTCGGGTAGCCAGCCGAGGCCCGACGGCCGCCCGTCGTAGCTCAACTCGACGCGGCGATCACCGCTCGGCCCGACCGAGCTGATCGTGTGTTGATAGAAGTCGCTCCACCACAGTCGGTCGTCTCGCCAGCGCGGGCCTTCACCGAAGTCGATGTCGTCGACGAATAGTTCGAATGGTGTGCCGCTGCTCATCGTGCTCACCCGACTGGGACGTCGGCCATCTGCTCGACGAGTGGGGCCAGCTCCTCGAGCGTTGCCAACACTTCGGAGCGGTCACCCTGTGGCAGGCCCATCACCGCTCTGGTGACACCTCGTGCGGCGAGCGACTCGAGCTTCTCGGCGTCCGGCGGCGCGCCGAACAGGCCGATCTCGACCGTCGCCGGGTCGCGTCCGATCTTCTCGCACGCAGCGCGCACCTCGTCGAGCTTCTCCAGCGGACGATGGCCACCGATCGGCATCCAGCCGTCGCAGAATTCGGCGATGTCGGCGGCCGTGCGCGGGCCGGCCGTGCCGCCCAAGATAACCGGCGGATGCGGCTGCTGCGTGGGCTTCGGCCATGCCCAGCTCGGCTCGATCGTCACGTGGTCGCCCTCGAAGCTGGCCTCGTCGTTGGTCCACAACTGCTTCATCGCCAAGATGTTCTCGCGCAAGATGGCGCGGCGTTCGAGATACGGAGTGCCGTGCTGGGCCATCTCTTCTTTGTTCCAGCCGTATCCGATGCCGAACAGAAATCGGCCGCCGGAGATCGAGTCGACGCTGGCAACTTCCTTGGCGGTGTGGATCGGGTCGCGTTGGGCGACGAGGCAGATTCCCGTCGCCAGCTTGATCGTCGACGTCACCGCGGCACACGCGCCGAGGGCGACGAACGGGTCGTGGGTGCGCCAGTAGAATTCGGGCAGCGGCGGGGCACCTTCTCGTCCACCCCACGGTGTCGTCCGTCGGGTCGGGATGTGCGAGTGCTCCGGGAACCACAACGACTCGAAGCCGTGAGCCTCGGCCTCGCGGGCCAACTCGACGGCGCCGATCGTGGTGTCGGTGGGAAAGATCTCGACGCCGATGTGCATGCCGCGGACCGTAGTGGTTCGGGAATGTCACCTCGGCAGCGAACGTTTCCATGAGTAACTGAACGTCGGGTGAACGACGAGCGCGGGTGACGTCCTGCGGTGGAAACGCTGCCAAGCTGTCTCGCATCGAGGGGAATGCTGAACGAGGGAATGAGTGATGAGTGACGCCCACGAGAGCTTGACGAAGCGCTTCACCGACGTTCGCTCGCGCACCGAGCGTCTGGCGGCGCCGCTGTCGGCGGAGGACCAGATGGTCCAATCGATGCCCGACGTGAGCCCGACGAAGTGGCACCGCGCCCACACCACATGGTTCTTCGCCGAGTTCGTGCTGGGTGCCGACGGCACGAGCGAACGCGTGTGGGATCGGCCCGAGTACCGCTTCTTGTACAACAGCTACTACGAGGCGGTCGGGGCGCGACACCCGCGACCGAATCGGGGATTGGTCACCCGCCCGTCGAACGCGGAGATCGCCGAGTACCGCGAGCACGTCGACAAGGCGATGCTCGAACTGCTCGCCGCGCAACCCGATGAGCGCATCGACGCCACGACGCTGCTCGGCACGCATCACGAGGAGCAGCACCAAGAGCTGTTGCTCATCGACGTGAAGCACGTGCTGTCGATGAACCCTGCGGTCGGACCCGCGTACGCCGACGTGGTTCACGACCCGGCGACCGACCCGGGTCAGATCGGCTGGGTTGAGTTCAGTGGAGGCAACGTCGACATCGGTCTCGACTGCGCGCCGGCCCCTGACGGCGCACGCAGAGCGCTCGGTTTTGCCTACGACAACGAAGGCCCCTGTCACGAGGTCCGTCTGTACGACTATGCGTTGGCCGACCGTTTGGTGACCGCCGGCGAGTGGTTGGCGTTCATCGACGATGGCGGCTACAAGCGTCCCGAGCTATGGCTCAGCGACGGCTGGCATCGGGCCCAGGACGAGCAGTGGGATGCTCCCCTGTATTGGCGGCGGAACCCCGACGACCCGACCAACTGGTGGATGCACACGCTGACCGGCCTGCGCACCGTCGATCCCCACGAGCCCGTGTGTCACGTGTCGTACTACGAGGCCGACGCCTTCGCCACGTGGGCCGACGCCCGACTGCCGAGCGAGTTCGAATGGGAACACGCCACCCGCGGGCGTGAGGTCGACGGCGTCTTCCTCGATGAGCGGTCGTCCGACTTCGAGTTCCATCCGTCGCCGGCAGGTCCGCCGACCGGCGACCTTCGCCAGCTCTTCGGCGATGCCTGGGAGTGGACGTCGTCGGCGTACCAGCCGTATCCCGGCTTCCGTGCTCCGCCGGGCGCAATCGGCGAATACAACGGCAAGTTCATGTCGGGCCAGCAGGTGCTACGCGGCGGGGGCGCACTGACCCCACCCGGCCACGCCCGCGCGACCTACCGCAACTTCTTCCATCCGCATACGCGGTGGCATCTCGGCGGAGTGCGCCTGGCCACCGATCGCGTCCGCTGACGCGCCCCGACCGGAGCATCCGATGAACGAATCCGCATCCATCGACACGATCGATCCGCACGCCGAACTCCGACGCGCGCTCAGCAGCCGGCCGCGCACGATCCCGCCGCGGTGGCTGTACGACGACCGAGGCAGCGAGCTGTTCGACGAGATCACCCGGCTGCCCGAGTACTACCCGACCGAAGCCGAGCGCGAGATCTTGTCGGCCAACTCGGCGATGATCGCCGAACTCACCGGGGCGACGACGGTGGTCGAACTCGGTTCGGGGACGAGCGACAAGACTCGGACGCTGCTCGACGCATTCGTCGCTCATGGAGAGATTCAGCGATTCGCTCCGCTCGACGTGAGCGAAGCCACGCTCCTGTACGCCGCCGAGGTGCTCAACCAGCGGTACCCCGATCTCGTCGTCGAGCCGGTCGTCGGTGACTTCACGCGCCATCTCGCCAAGCTCTCATCGATCGGCGATCCCGGTTCTCGGCTGATCGCCTTTCTCGGCGGGACCATCGGCAACTTCTACCTCGAAGAGCGCAAGGCGTTCCTCGGCGCGCTGTCCGACGTGCTGGCCGCCGGTGACTGGGTGATGATCGGTATCGATCTCGTGAAGCCGATCGAGCGGTTGATCGCGGCGTACGACGACAGCGCCGGCGTGACCGGAGCGTTCATTCGCAACGCCCTCGTGGCCATCAATCGCGAGATGGGCGGCGACATCGACGTCGGCAACTTCGAGTACGTCGCGATGTGGGACTCGCGTGAGGAGCGGATCGACATGCGTCTGCGGGCCAGCGAGCCCGAGCGTGCCACGCTCGCTGCGCTCGACCTCGAGGTCGACCTCGAGGCGGGCGAAGAATTACGCGTCGAAATCTCCACCAAGTTCCGCGAGGAACGCTTGCGGGAGGAGCTGACTGACGGGGGCTTCGTCGACCACGAGTTCTTCACCGACGAGGCCGGCGACTTCGCCCTCGTCCTCGCCCGTCGCGCCTGAACCGCCCGGCCGTTACACGGTCTCAGCGACCATGTAACGCTCGTTGCGTCTGCGGAGTCGCACTGGCACAAGCGCGGGCTGCAATGGTGCTGGTTCGTCGTCGGGCCGCGCGACACACCGCTCGGCCCCGAGGAGCCCTACGACCTGCAGATCACGGCTGGCGTAGGTGACTGCAGCGGCACGCTGGAGATTCCAGAGGGTGCGGTGGCGATTTCGATGAATGTCACGATCGCCAATCCGACAGCACAGTCGAATCTGCGGCTCTACCCGCGTCGTCAGCGCGACCGGAGGTGTCGAACCTCAATTGGTTGGCGGGCCAGTCGCCGACTCCGAACAAGGTCGATGTGCAGATCGACGGTGCCGGTCGGGTGGCCGTGGAGAACTTCCGTGGCACCGTCGACGTCATTGCCGACGTGGTCGTTCACTACAGCGACGACGAATTGCAACAGATTGTCAGCCGGATCAAGAGCGACTCGGTCGACAGCGCTTCGCTGTCGACGGAGTGGTCCGTCGTGGTTGACGAGATCAGGGGCACCGTGAGTCGGCACCAAGTGTTGTCACCTTCGAGCTCGACGAGGATGGGCTGGCCGAAAGCGACATCGAGTGTGGACTGGGCGACAGCGTCGGCACGCCGCCGGCGAACGTTCGTTGGGAGTGGGAGTCGAAAACGGGCGGCGACCTCACACCCATCACCTTGACCGGCCGGCTCGATGGAGAGTTCGACGTTGCGCTGCTCTGCCGGAGCAACGATGGGGATGGTGCGCTGCGGAACGTGGTGCTCACGGTGCTGTCGACCAGCCGCGCCCTGTGACGTTCAGTGCTGAACGGGAGTCAGTTCTGCTGCTGGAAGCGGTCGAACAACTCGTCGAGGCTGGGCAGGTTCTCCAGGTCCAGATCGTCCAGATTGAAATCGTCAAAGTTGAACTCGAACTCGAAGTTCTCGAACTGGTCCAGATCAAACTCATCGAGGTTGAAATCCTCGAGCCCCGGCAGCTGATCCAGGTCAAAGTCGTCGAGGTTGAAGTCATCGAGGTCGAATTCGTCCAGGTCGAAGTCGTCGAGGCCCGGAATGTCGCCGAAGAGGTCGCTCAGCGGGGGAATCTGCGGAAGCGAACCTTGGCATGCGTCGAACGCGGCGCGGAGGTCGGCGAACAGGTCGTCGAGCGAGGCGACGATGTCGTCGCCGGTCGTTGCCGTGATGTCGCCGTCGGTGTCGACGGTGAGGCCGTCACCGGAACGCTCGATGGTGATCGAGCCGTCGCCGTCACCGAACTCGATGATCTGCAACTCGCCGTCGCCGCTCGGGTCGCCGACGATCACCACCGGCCCGCCTTCGGCGTCGTTGGTCGGCAGGTCGATCTGTCCGGAGATACACGCCCCGAACTCCTCTGCGCCGGCAATGAACTCATCGAGCTCTGGCCGGAGATTGCCGTTGTCGATCACCATCGGCGAGGGGTCGGCGCTCACCGTGCTCGCCGACTGGTCGCCCGACGACGACGCCAGCGCGGTTGCCCCCGCGACCAACCCGCCGATGCCGAGTCCGACGCCGGCGATCCCGGCGCCGATCACCCAGCCGCGGCGCCGGCGGGGCGGTTCGACCTCCGGTGTCGGGGGTGCGGGAAACGACGGAGGAGGGAGCTGCGTCATACACCCAGTTTGGCCGCGTTCACGGCGTCTGCGACCGCGGCCGACCCTCGGCGTAATCGACTTGACCTCCTCGCCGAACTCGTCGTGCGGTCCGCCGCACTCCGCGACGTCACATCGGGCGGATCGGAGGCCCAACTACCGACGCTGACCGAGTACATACCGGGATCCTGCGACATCGCCGTGAAGGCCCTCAACACCATCATCTGGCCCGTATGACTGCCACCGGCTACCGCCGCGAATTCTTCCTCGGTCAGCTCTCCGCCGGTCGACTGTGGGAGCGCCCTGCGAGATGGCTGAGACGAAGATCGTCGTACCCCTCGCCGGCCAAGATCGCCACACGTTCTTCGTGGTCCGCATCTCTCAACTGCTGCTTGAACTGCTCGTGTCGTTGCGAGTGCGCCGCAGCAGGTCGCGTGCCGTGTCCTCGCTCATGCTGAGCACGCTGACTGAAGGCGGCTGACCGTCAGGCCTCGGCGCGGACGACCTTGATCCCGTTGGGATCGACCAACGTGCCGAACTTGATCTTGTTGTGGTTGTGGCCGACGTGATGCAGACCGAACGCCGACTGCAGCGCGGTGTACATCCCCATGGCGTCGAGGGCGTTGTTCACCGACTGCTTGGCCAGCGTGAGCCCGAACATCGGCCGGCGGGCGATGTGCTCGGCCATCTTGAGCGTCTCGGTCTCGAGCTCGTCACGAGCGACGACCTTGTTGACCATGCCGGCGCGCAGTGCTTCATCGGCGGTGATCGCTCGTCCCGTGAACAGCATCTCCTTGGCCAAGCGGGCGCCCGCTTCGTAGGGATGAGTGAAGTACTCGTGGCCGTTGACGCCGAAGGCCACGACCGGATCGGAAAATGTCGCTTCCTCTGAGCACACAATGAGGTCCATCGGCCACACGAGCATCAGGCCGCCGGCGATCACCTTGCCCTGTACCTGTGCAATTGTCGGCTTGGAGATGTTGCGCCAGCGCCAACACAGCCCGACGTACATCTCGGCTTCGCGCGCCATGTAGCCCTCGGCGCCGTCGGCGTCGAAGTGGCACTGGGTGCCGATCGTCGGGAGTGCAGCCATGTCCTGGTCGGTTTCGGCGAGGTCGTGTCCCGACGAGAAGTGCTTGCCGTCCGCGGCGAGCACGATGCAGCGCACATCGTCGTCTCGGGCGGCGACATCGAAGGCCTCGTTGAGCTCGGTGAGCATCAGGTAGTTCTGCGCATTCGCCGCCTCCGACCGGGCGAGGGTGATGCGTCCGACGCGCTCTGCAGGGGTGTCGTAGCGGATGTGCTCCCAATCGCTCATGGTTGCGACCGTACCCGGACAGCGGTGAGCGCTTGCGAGCTAGCGTGCCGCTGTGCCGCCCGACTGGCTGGAGACGCTGGCAGTGATCTCGCTCGCGCTCGCCGGCGTCTGTGCCCTGGCGATCATCGTCGACATTCATGGCTGCGGCTACCGCCAGCGGATGGGTGTAATGGCGTGGGTAGGGCCGATCACGGCCCACGAGAGCATCCGTATTGGGTGCGCGTCGGAGTGGCGTCGACCCATTGTGGTGGCGGCTGCACACTCGGCGACGTGCTCGCGGAAACGATGATCTTCGCGTTCGGTGTGACTCGGCGGTGTTCTGGTTCCTGATGCAGATCGGTATGGCCATCGGACTGGCCACGAGCTATCCGATGAACCGGCTGCTCATTGCGCCAGGCGTGAAAGAGGCGATGTAGCAGCCCGGCGGTAGTCAGGCGCCCGGTGCGAGCACCTCGAGGGCTCGCCAGTCGACGGCCAACGGATCGTCGACATCGATCGGCTGGACGCAGACGTGATCGGCGCCAGCGTCGTAGTGCGCCTGGACTCCCTCCCGCAGGCGGTCTTCGTCGCCCCACACGACCACCGCATCGATGAACCGGTTGTCACGCGACTCGATCTCGTCCTCGGTGAACCCGAGACGCTTCCAGTTGTTGCGGTAGTTCGGCAGGTCGGCGTAAATGTTGCTCGTGCGGATCGCTGCAGCGCGCGCCGCGTCGGCATCGGTCGACAGGATGACTTTCTGCTCGACGCACAGCAGCTTGTCGGGGCCGAGGATCGCACGAGCCTGCGCCGTGTGTTCGGGGGTGGTGAAGTACGGGTGGGCGCCATCGGCAGCGGTCGCCGACAGCTCGAGCATCTTCGGGCCGAGCGCGGCGAGCAGGCGGAGCGGTGGTTCGGCTGGCGGAACCGACGTGTATCGGAACTTGTCCATCGTCGCCAAGTACTCACGCATCTGGGAGTAGGGCTTGGAGTAGTCGAGTTTGCGGACCCCGGCGACCATCGGCGCATGGCTCACGCCGAGGCCGAGGACGAACCGCCCGCCGGTCTGTTCGGCGACCGTCAGCGAGGCCTGGACCATCGACGACGGATGGCGATTGAAGATGCCGGCGATCCCAGTGGCGAACTGCAGCGACTCGGTCTGCGACGCCAGCCACGCAATGTGCGGGAATGGATCGCGGCCGAGCGTCTCGGGCAGCCAGAGAGTGGAGTAGCCGAGCGACTCGACTCGGCCCGCGAACTCGGCTGCGGCGCCTGCCGGCATCGCCTCGGTGAACATCCAGACTCCGGTGTTCGCGGGTCCGACCAATCGATCTCGTGCGCTCATCACGCCGACGCTAGAGCGGTCGGTGGGCCAGCCAATCACCCGAGCGGATCAGCGTGAGATCGAGCTCCCCTCCGTACTGGTAGGCCCAAGCCCGGTGTCCGTTCGCCGTGTCGATGGCGACGCGGTGATACAGCCCGGCGACGGTGCCCTCGATCTCGTCGAGGACGGCGAGCGCGCGTTCGACATTGTCGAGTTCGTACGTCCGTCCGATGATCGTCGCTTCCCCGGCATTCCGGAACACCGCTGCGGGGTAGTCGAGCCCGGTGTCGAACAGACGGCCGGCCACTCGATCGGCGACCCCGTCGTCGGTCACCAGCGGCGCCAGCCGGTGCCAGCGCACATCTCCGGGCAGGAGGGTGCCGTACACGAACACATGGCCGAGTTCGAGTTTCGAATTTGGTTCGCGCACGCGACGAATTGTGGTCGATCGATGTGGGTTTGGTCGATCATGCGAATGCGCCTCGTGCTCCCCGCCGCTGCCGTGGTTCTCGCCGCATGCGGTACCACGACCGACGACGAAGCAGACGGTGACGGTGCCTCGGCGGCGCTCGGTGACGACGGCGCAGTCGTCGACGAAGCGGACCAGGAAACCGGAGAGGAAACCGGTGACGAATCGGGTGAGGCGGGCAGCGCAGCAACGCTGGTGTATGCACCCGAGGTCGTTGCGACCGAAGCCATCGAATCGAGCGCACGCGAGGCCGTGCCGTCCGGTCTCGAGACGTTCCGCGATCCCATTGCAGAGCTCCCCGAACCGGCGATCGATCTCAGCCGATTGCGCTCCGGTGGCCCACCGCCCGACGGCATCCCGTCGATCGACGATCCGGTGTTCCAAACCGCCGACAGCGCGACCCATCTCGCCGCGGAGGCGCCGGTGCTCGCCCTTGAGATCGATGGCGATGCAAGGGCGTACCCGCTCGAGGTCATGGTGTGGCACGAGATCGTCAACGACACGGTCGGCGGTGTCCCGGTTGCTGTGGCCTATTGCCCGTTGTGTAACTCGGTGACCGTGCACGATCGGCGGGTCGAGGGTCGCGTGCTCGACTTCGGTGTGTCAGGGCTGTTGTACAACTCCAGTCTGGTGATGTACGACCGCCAGACCGAGACACTGTGGAGCCACTTCGCCGGTCGCCCGCTCTATGGCGAGCTGGGCGGTGCCGAACTCGTCGACTACCCGGCGACGATCGTCGGGTTCGCAGAGTGGCGCGCAGCCAACCGCGACGGCCTGGTGCTGACACGCGAGACCGGAGAGTCTCGCCAATACGGAGTCAACCCGTATCCCGGCTACGACGACGTGAACTCCGACCCGTTCCTCTTCGAAGGCGAGGTCGACGGTCGATACACGGCAATGACGCGCATGGTCGGTGTGGAGTCGGCCGACGGTGCAGATGCGCTCGCGTTCCCGTTGCTCGAACTACAGGAGTCTGGCGTGTCGACCGGCAGCCTCGGCGGAGACGACGTCGTTGCCTTCTGGGTTCCCGGCGCCGCCTCGGCGCTCGACACCTTCGACGTTGCCGACGGCGTCGATGTCGGAGCCACCGGAGTGTTCGTCGCCGAGGTCGACGGGCAGGAACTGACGTTCTCGAACGACCCCGCCGACCCCACCGTGATCCTCGACGCAGAGACCGGCTCGACGTGGAATGTGTTCGGCGAGGCGACCAGCGGAGAGTTGGCAGGCGCCCAGCTCGAACAGCTCGTGCACATCGACACCTTCTGGTTCGCTTGGAACGCTTTTCATCCGGACAGCGCCGTGGCTGGCTGAGGTCGTCGAGCCAGCGGGCCGATCGTCACGTCGTCGACTCGGAGCGGCGGTCGAGATCGCCTTGCAGCGCGGGAGCGGCCAACCCGATGACGTCACCGTTGGTCGGGATCGCATCGTTGCGACCGAGGAACGCCATCCGCCCGTCGATGACGCGCACGAGCGGGATGAAGTCGTCGTCGACCACCGCCTGGCTGATGCGTCCGCCGGCGGGCCCTCCTCGGACGCGCCATCCCTGCCGGCTGTGCTCGTCGATCGTGCCGAACGACAGTGTCTCGATACCGACGAGGCGCCCGAGGTATTCATCGGGCACCGCCGTGTCGCCGCTGCGCCGACGCGTCGGTGTGAGCTGAAAAACCTCGCGTCGGCCGAACACGCGCGCATACCGCGCGGTGGCAAGGGCATTGACCTCGTCGTTGGAAGTGAACGCCAGTAGCCGGCCGATCCCTCGCAGGTCGAGGTCGTTGATCGCATCCTCGGCGAGCACGTTCATACGCTTGGCAGTGAGACCTGCCGCGATCGCCCGCGACACGTTGTAGGGGTCGGTGTCGACGAGCAGTGTTTTCACGCCGCGCTCTTGGAGCTGTGCGGCCAAACCGCGAGCAGTGGCGTGGGCGCCTGCGATCATCAACCCATCGGCGTGCGCCTCGGCGAGTCCGAGGGCGCGGGCCGCGGGTGCCGCCACAAACCCGTACACCGTGATCGTGCCGATGATCACGAGGAACACGATCGGCACGATCTTGTCGGCGTCGGCGACGTTCGCATCCTCGAGGCGTAGTGCGAAGATCGCCGACACTGCGGCGGCGACGATGCCGCGTGGTGCCAGCGTGGTGAGAAACACGCGTTCGCGCCACGACAAGTCGGTGCGGATCGTCGAGACCAGCACCGAGAGTGGTCGAGCGACGAGCACGAGGACGGCGAGGAACCCCAGCGCGGGTATCGCGACGTCGCCGAGCGCGTCCGCATCGATACGCGCCGCCAGCAAGATGAACAGCACCGAGATCAACAACGTGCGGAGGCTCTCGTTGAACTCGAGCACTTGCCGGATCGTTGAGCTCTCTCGCCGTGCCAAGTACATCCCGAGCACGGTCACCGTCAGCAGTCCCGCCTCTTCTTGGATCTCGTTCGTCGCAACGAAGGCGCCGATAACGAAAGCGAGCGTGATCGGGGTCGCCAGCTGGTCGGGAATGAGAAAACGGCGCAGCGCCAGGTCGAGCACGAACGCAGCCACGAGTCCGATGCCGACACCGGCGAGCAAAGTCAAAACGACGACGCCGACGATCGTGAAGATCGCTTCGTCGGTCTCGTCGGTGATCACGATCTCGAAGGCCACGAGCGCAGCCGTTGCTCCGATCGGATCGATCAGCACCCCCTCGGCGCGCAGGATCGGGCCGGTTCGTCCCGCTGGTCGAACGAATCGCAGCAGCGGCCCGACCACGGTCGGTCCGGTCACGACGAGCACCGCACCGAGCACGATCGCGGCCTGGTTGCTGATGCCGAAGATCTCCCGGGCTGCGTACCACGTGATTACCCCCGTAACGAGCGCGCCGATCGAGATCAGACGGCGCACGACCGTCCCGGTCGAACGCAACGCTCGCGGTGGCAGGTCGAGGCCCCCTTCGAACAGAATCAGCGCGACGGCAAGCGACACCAGCGGAAACAACGTTCCGCCGAGGAGCTCATCGGGATCGACGACGCCGAGCCCCGGGCCGAGGATCAGCCCAGCAACCAGGAGGGCGATGATCGAGGGGATCTGCGTTCGCCAGGCCAACCACTGAGCGAGCATGCCCGCGCCGAGGATCAGCGCCAGCGTGGGACCGATCGCCGAGGTGGCAGCGAGCATCCACGCGCACGTTAGTGGAGGTGCGGAGACGTCGTCAGGAACAACGTCGGGGTCAGGAACAACGTCGGGCAGCCGACCGGTACGGTCGTTGCTGTGACCGCTCGAGTACAACGCATCACGTTTCCCGGCAGTCACGGCGACGACCTCGCAGCACGGCTCGATCTCCCCGCAGGGCCACCACTCGCATATGCCCTGTTCGCGCACTGCTTCACGTGCAGCAAAGACATCAAGGCGGCATCACGCATTGCCGCCGGCCTCACCGATCAGGGGTATGCGGTCTTGCGCTTCGACTTCACCGGACTCGGTGCGAGCGACGGAGAGTTCGCCAACACCAACTTCACCTCGAACACCGACGACCTGCTGGCGGCGGCGTCCTGGCTGCGCAAGCACCACCGGGCGCCGCAGCTGCTGATCGGGCATTCGCTCGGCGGTGCTGCGGTGCTGGCGATCGCCGGTCGAGTCGAGGAGGCGCGCGCCGTCGTCACCATCGGCGCTCCGGCCGATCCCGAGCACGTCACGAAGTCGTTCGACTGTTCGATCGCGGAAATCGAGGCGGCCGGTGAGGCCGACGTCGAACTGGCCGGGCGAACGTTTCGTATCCGCAAGCAGTTCCTCGACGACGTGCGCAACGCCGTGGTGCTCGACGACTTCTCGTCGTCTCGTCGGGCACTGCTGGTGCTGCACTCTCCGACCGACAACACCGTCGGGATCGAGAATGCGGCGATGATCTTCGAGGCGGCCCGTCACCCGAAGAGCTTCATCGCCCTCGACGGGGCCGACCACCTGTTGTTCGATCAGCGCGACGCGGCCTACGCAGCGACAGTGATCGCCGCGTTCGGGCGGCGCTACGTGCTCGATCAACGGGATCTTGCGCCGTCGCCGAGACCGTCGGCTCAGGTGGTGGTGGCCGAGACGACGCAGGGGCCATTCCTCAATCACGTGGTCGTCGGGCAGCACCGGTTGCTTGCCGACGAGCCGGAGTCGATCGGCGGATTCGATGCCGGCCCGTCGCCGTACGACTTCCTCGGGGCCGCGCTGGGGGCGTGCACATCGATGACGCTGCGGATGTACGCCGACCGTAAACAACTCCCGCTCGATCGAGTGACCGTTGAGATCGACCACGGTCGTGTACACGCCGACGACTGCGTGGAGTGTGCCGTCGACGAACCGCGCTTCGCGGGTCGTCGCGGGATGATCGACCGATTTTCGCGACGCATCACCGTCGAGGGCGATGAGCTGACCGCCGAGGAACGAGAACGGCTCCTCCAGATCGCCGACAAGTGCCCGGTACACCGGACGCTCGAAGCGTCGAGTGTGATCGCCACGGAACTCGCCGCACCCGAGTAGGGCGTCGCTCGTTCCGATGTTGCGTCGTACTACCGGCAGCGGGCTGTGGAGCGATGCTCGGCCGGCCGTTGGGCCTCTCACGGTGGGTCGGGCCGGTCGTCGCCGCGTTGATCGGGTTGGCGACAACGGCGATCGATATCGGCAACGCCCGCAATGCGCTCATCGACTTGGCACCCGCGCTTGCGTTTCTCGTCTTTGCCGTCCTGCTCGCCGTCGGGCTCGACGAACTCGGGTTGGGGCTGTTGCCGGTGTCCAATCTCACCAACCTGATCGTCGCCACGCAGGTCAATCTCGGGGTGGAGGAGTTCGTAGCCGTGATGTCGCTGCCGACGTTGCTGGCCTGCACGATCGGGTTCGTCGCCTACCGGTGGACGTTCCGCCAAGCCAGCCAGCGCGTCGCCCAGCTCGACTCGTCGCCCAATGAGGCTCGACCCCTGCCTCGATGTGTTCGGCGACGCAATGCATCGTGTTCGTGCACAACGCAATGACCTCGGCGCCCGACTCTTCGAGGCGGATGGCATCGGCGGCCAGCAGATTGGCCATCGCGTCCCACTCGCCTGCGGCCTGCAGCGCCTCGATGGTCGCGAAGTCGTAGCTGCGGATCACGAGGTCCGCCGAGTGCGACCCACTGAGCCGTTCGCGCGCCCCCTGATTGATCAGGCGTTCGTACTCGATCGAGCTCTCCCAGCTCATCCCGCCGAGCAATCGATGCGACGCACTAGTCCGCGATCGTTTGTTGTTCTGTGGGGCGACGGCGCACGATGGCCGCGTTGAGCTCAGCCGACATGATCGTGGCGATCGCGACGAAACCGAGCCAGGTGACGATGCCGAGGACGATCGCGAACGTCCCGTAGGTCTCCCCGGCATTGTCGGAGATCGACTCGACGATCCACGTCCCGGCGTACTGCAGGAGCGAGTAGGCGATGCCGGCGATGACTGCGCCCGGCGCAACGTCTCGCCAGGTCGGCGATGCCGACGTCATCAGCCGGTACAGCACGGCGATGACAGCGATGTTGATCGCCACCGCGCCGACGGTGAGCAGCACACGGCCCGCGTCTGGCAGTCCAGCTCGGTTGACCAGCGCAGTCAGCGTGATCGACACCACCTGCGCACCACCGAGCAGAACGATCCCGGCGAGCGCTTTGCCGCGTTGTGCGGGCAGTTTGGAGCGCTCGTCGATGTGGATTTCCCAGGTGTCGTCGAGTGAGCTCTGCAGTCCGACGAACGCTCTCGTCGCAGACCACAACGCACCACCGAGACCGATCACGAGTGCCCAGATGTTGCCTGACAACGACGTCGGGTCTTCGGCGAGGCGATCGCCGAGCACCGGGATCTCGGCCATCGCGCCGTCGACGATGTCCTGTTGCAGCTGCTCGTTGTTCTGTAGCACGAAGCCGAGGATCGTCGTTGCGGCCAGGAGCGCCGGGAAGATCGACAGGAAGCTCCAGAATGCGAGCACCGACGCGTTGCGGCTACTGAGGTGTCGCCTCCAACCGTCGAGCGTCTCGACAGCGATGTCGATCACGGGCGACCGCTCGCGTAGGGCGATCACGCGGTCACTGGTGGTCCAGCTCATCGTTCCGTCGTCGCGGGATCTGCGGTCAATGACCAGTCGATCGGATCCCGCCCCGCTTGCGTCAGCGCCTCGTTGGTAGCGCTGAACGGCCGACTCCCGAAGAACCCGTTGGTCGCTGACAGGGGCGACGGGTGCGGTGACTCGACGATGGCATGCCGATCGGTGTCGATCAGCTGGCGCTTCTTGCGTGCCGCAGCACCCCACAGGATGAACACGACCGGTTCGGGTTTGGAGTTGACCGCTCCGATCACTTCGTCGGTGAACGTCTCCCATCCTTTGCCCTGATGTGAAGCCGCCTGGCCGGCGCGCACCGTGAGCGTCGTGTTCAGTAACAACACACCGTTGTCGGCCCACCGTTCGAGGTTGCCGTGGTGCGGAATCTCCACGCCGAGATCCTCGTGCAGCTCACGATGAATGTTGCGTAGCGACGGCGGAATGTCGACTCCTGCTCGTACTGAGAAGCACAGGCCGTGCGCCTGACCCGCGCCGTGGTACGGGTCCTGCCCGAGGATCACTGCCTTGGTGTCGGCATAGGCCGTGTGGTGGAGAGCTGCGAACACCTCGGGGTGCGGCGGATAGACGGTGGACCGCTCCCGTTCGGTGCGCACGAAGTCCTGCAGGGCAGCCCAATACGGCCTCTCGAACTCGGCGCGCAGTAGTGGGTTCCAATCGGTCGTCGGCATTGCTCTCTTTGCCTACCATCTCCACGGTGTTCGATCACCTTCCTCGAGCCGGTGTAGCCACGTTGCCCACGCCGCTCGAACGCGGTCCGGTGTTGCCGTCGGGGGACGGCGCAACGTCACGTCTGTGGTGTAAGCGTGACGATCTCACCGGCCTTGGTGGGGGCGGGAACAAAGCCCGCAAGCTCGATTTGCTCGTCGCCGATGCCATCGCCCAGGGGGCCGACACCCTGGTGACCGTCGGTGCGGCGCAGTCCAACCACTGTCGAATGACGGCCGCCGCGGGGGCGTGCGTCGGCATCGAGGTCCACCTCGTGTTGTCCGGCGACGAACCAGAACTCGCGGCCGGCAACCAACTGCTGTCGCGGCTGTTCGGTGCGCAACTGCACTTCACCGGCGTCGACCCGCGCCACTGGGGTGAGCTGGAGATTGCACGGGAGCAGTTGGTCGACGAGCTCGAACGCAGCGGTCGGCGGCCGTACGGCATCCAAGTTGGCGGCAGTTCACCGCTCGGGGCGGTGGCGTACGCCGAGGCGTACATGGAGTTGCTCGATCAGTGCGCAGAGCGCAACGTCGACCTCGACCACATCGTCACGACGTCGTCGAGTGGGGGCACACATGCGGGGCTCGTCGCCGGTCGGGCCATCGCGCGCGCCGCTGGACGACCGGCGCCACACGTGATCGGTATCGGCGTCGCCGAAGGAGTGGTCGCCGGCCTGCCCGACATCGGCGAACTCGCAAGGCGGGCCCTCGACGTGCTCGGCGCGACCGATGTCGAGGTCACTCCTGACGATGTTGTCGTCGATGGCCGATGGCTCGGCGATGGGTATGCGATCCCCACCGAAGCGGGCGATCGGGCGATCGAGTGGGCGGCCGCGCACGGCGGCTGGCTGCTCGACCGCACCTATTCGGGCAAGGGACTCGGGGCGGTGCTCGCGATGGCAGCTGGCGGCGAGTTGGGTCGCGGTGCGGGCGAGACAGCCGACGACGACGAGGTCAACGTGGCATTCATTCATACGGGCGGCTGGCCTGCACTCTTCGCGCCTGGCGGCGTGCCCGACGACGTACGGGTAGCGTCAGCGTCATGAGCGATCAGATCCTCGACGTCGATCTTCTCGCGTTCGAGGGAGGGACCGGCGGCCAACGGCGCGCCGTCGTCGATGGTGTACGACGCAGCCTCCAGACCGGATTCGTCTATACCAGCCACGACCTCTCAGATGACCTCCTCGACACGGCATACGGGAAGCTGCGCGAGTTCTTCGAACTTGCACCGGAAGCGAAACAGCAGTTCTCTGCGCCGGGCGCCAACGGACAGACCGGCTACACCGGTCTGCTGGTCGAGACCGCTGCGTCGAGTGGCACGCCCGACTGGAAAGAGATGCTCAACTGGTCGACGCCGATCGCTGCCGGCCACCCACTGAAACGCAAGTTCTCGAACGCGTACCCCGATCAGGTCATCCCCGAGGACGTCGTGCCGGGAATCACCGACGTGTTGTATCGATTCCACGACACGATCGCCGATCTCCAGCGGCGTTTTCTCCGTGTGATTGCCGAAGGCATCGGATGCCACGAGACGTTCTTCGACGACATGGTCGCCGATGGGCCGACGTTGACCCGCGCCATCCGGTATCCGCCGATGGAGGGCGCCCCGGACGACGCGCCCGACGGCAGTGCCGATCCATACGTGTGGGCGGCCGCTCACGGTGACATCAACCTGATTACCGCCCTCCCGCGCGCCACCGCGCCGGGGTTGCAGGTGGCCGTCGGCGACGATGTTGCAGACGGCCCCGACGGCGAGTGGATCGATGCCACGCCGCCCGACGACGCAGTGATCATCAATACCGGGATCATGTTGGAACGCCTGACCAACGGCATCATCCCGGTCGGCTGGCACCGTGTCGTGTCGGCGCCCGGATTCGAAGGCGAGCGCTACAGCGTCGTGCAGTTCTGTCATCCACGCCCGTGGACGATCCTCGCCCCCGTGGCGTCGTGCACCACCCCGGAGCGGCCCCAGCGCTTTGCCGCGATCAGCGCCGAAGATGCGCTCGACGAGGTGCTCTACGAGATCAACCTCGTCGAGGACGCTCGCCGCGTCGACGACTGACCCGTTCTGTTAGCCGGGCCGTGCGTTTTTCGCACGTAATCCCCGGTTTTTCGGTCAGCGGAGGACGGGGGTGAAGCCGGTCGGGCCGAGGTCGCGGGCGGCGAGTTCGAGCCAGACCGTGGTCGGCAGATCGATGTCTTCGTCCCAGCCGTCGATTGGTTCGGTCCAGCCGGCGGCGCCGGGCCCGAAGGCCTCGGCGGGGGTGTAGGTGCAGCCTTCCGTCGGATAGGTCATCGCCGCCCAGCCGCTGGCTGTGACCTGGCCGGTTGACGTGATGATCCACTCCGAGTCGATCGAGCGATCGGTGTCGGTCGTCTCGATCACGACCGGCTCGTGCCCTTCGCCGTTCGGGGGCATCGACCAGGCGCCGATGTCGACCGCGCACGCCTGCCGGAATCCCGCATCGATCAGGGGCCCGTAGACGTCGAGCGCGGTGCCGTCGAGTTCGTCGATCGTCAGCTTGATGTGCGGGGCGATGGCCGCATCGTCGAGCTGGACGGTGGCGTCGGTCGGGACGTCGCCGCTCACCCCGGGTGGCAGCGGATCGCTGTCGCCCATGAACCCCAACACCTGACCGGCGCGCACCGTGGTGCCAACGGTGGCCAACGCCGACCGCCGGAGATGCGCCGGCGCCGCGCCGTCGTTGGTTCCGGGCGAGTCGTCATTGAAGCCGCTGATCGTGTAGCTCCGCCCGTCGACCGCAGTCACCGTGACGCTCACGGGCTCGCCACGCACGTCGTGTATGTCGGTGACGACGCCGTCGACCACCGAGAGCACCGGTTGCAGCTTGACGCCGAACACGATCCCCGGTGGCTCGGCGCTGCAGAGACCGGCGAGCGCCGACATCGATGTGGGGTCGACATCGGTGTCGTTCTCGCCGTCGCAGTCCGGTGCGGCGATGCGTGATGGCCCGAGCACAGGAAAGGCGATGGAGACGCGGCCGTCGACACTCGGTGCCACCCCAGGGGGGAGACCGGCGCGCGACAACGCGTCGGTTTCTGACAACACCGGGTCGATCGGCAATCCCGATAGGAACGAGAACACGCCGAGCCAACGGGTCTGGTACTCGCGCACCGTCAAGACGTTGCCCGCTTCCGGTTTAGGGATTCGATCCATCCACGTGATGTCGCGTGAGGCCAACGGGAAGTACCACATCACCGGGATCATCGACACGTCGTTGTCCCACTGGTCGAGGAACCGCTGAACGTCTTCGACGGCCCGCTGGTCTTGCACGTGGGGAGGTGCGAGATAGGCGTGGGCGTAGCCCGCGTATCCGTTCCAGGTCGAGGCGATGTACTGATACGCGCCCGACGCGTTGCCCTTGTTCGGCGGCAGCGAGTACGTGCTGCGCGACTCGAGGTAACGAATCGTTGCCAAGATGTGCTCGAGCTGCTCGGGGATCACCTGCACGTTCACGGGCGCAGGTGCCACCGTCGTGGGTGCGGCGGGCGGGGTCGCGAGCGCAACGGACGGCGCTGTGTTCGCCGGCAGATCAGCGGGCGGCGGATCGACGGTGGGTGCTGGGCTCGTCGCCGTCGTGGTCGGCGCAACGGTGGCGGGTGGTGCCGCAGTGGTGGTCGTGGTGCTGGTGGTCGTCGTGGTCGTCGACGATGGCGGTGTCGGCGGGGCTTCGGTCGTGGTGGTCGTGGTGGATTCGGTCTGGTCGGCGCCCGCTCCGGCATCGACGGCGCGCTCGTCGTCGGCGGGCGCCGCTGCGCTCGTCACCAGCACCGCGACGACGAGGGCCGCAGGGAGGAGTCGGCGGTGCGATATCGGCATGACGCGGGAGTGAATGGAGTCAATGGCGTGGTTGGACAGGGTGTTTCGTTGGCTGTTCGAGGGCGTGACAGAACGCCCGTTGCGTTGCGCTTCACCGTTTCGATCGGCACGGAAGCTGCACAGCTCAAGTGTGTTCTGGCGCGCTACCGTCCCGTCGCTTGGACGTAACGACCGCGACAGACGATCCGGATCTTGCGGATGGGACGAGCGCTGCGCCCGCGGAGCGAGCGGCGGATCATGCCGATCCGCCTTCGCCATCACCAGGTCCGGTCGATGCGGTGCTGGCTGTCGATGTCGACGGGGCGCGTTTCAGCGCCGGACTCGTCACCGCCCGAGGTGAATTGATCGATCGCGCCCGCGTCGATGTCGATCCCGACGCGGGACCGGAGTCGCATTACACGGGCGTTGCTGCGGTGGCGTCGGAGATGTTGGAGGTCGCCGAGCGGCGCGTGGGAACGCGCGTGGTCGCGGTCGGCGTCGGCGTCGACGGGCCGCTCGACGATCTCGACGCGGTGAGCCCTGCGAGCTTGCCGGCATGGCGCGACTTTCCCCTGCGCCGACGGCTGGTCGAGCTGACCGGCCTGGCCGTGTTCGGCGATGTCGATGCCAAGGTGCTCGCGCTGGCCGAGGGGTGGCAAGGCGCCGCGCAGGGGCACACCAACTTCTGCGCCATCACCGTCGGGACCACGGTCGGCAGTGGCATCGTGCTCGACAACGACCTACTCGGCGACGGTGCCGGTGGCGGCAACATCGGCCACGTCACCGTCGTGCCCGGCGGTCGCCGTTGTCGCTGCGGCGCCCAGGGTTGCCTCGACGCCGAGGCCAGCGGGTTGGCGATCGAGGCGATCACCGGTCGTCCGCCGTCCGAACCGACCTACGAGATCATGCTGCGCACCGGGCGTCTCGTCGGTCGAGCTGCGGCGAGTGTGTGCAACGCGCTCGACCTCAGCCTGGTGGTCGTCGGTGGTTCGGTGGCCGCTGGATTTGCGGCCACCTTCTTCCACGCGGCTCAGACCGAACTCGACGAGCGTGCCGCACAGCCGTACAGCAGCGGGGCACGCATCACCCCCTCGCGGCTCGGTGAGACCGGACCGTTGATGGGCGCCGGTGCAATCGGATGGCGGGGTGCTCGACGGGCGCGGCGCAAGCGCTCACCGGACGGTCAGCCGCCCAACGCGCGGTAGACGCGTTCGGCTGGACCTCTGCCGAGGCGTCGCTCCCACACGGCCGCCGCAGCGATCGACACGATCCAGAAGCACACAGCGAAGGTCAACGCAACGTCGAGGCCGCCAGGCGCGATCCACCCCAACCAGTCGACGCAGATGTAATACACGAGAATGTGCAGCAGGTAGAGCGACAAGGTCATCTGCCCGGCGATGCGCAACGGCTCGGTCGCCGTTGCGAAACGTTCGGCACACCAGTCGAGGAGCGCATACGCAACGAGTGCGGTGCCGAGAGCGCTGGCGACGTACATGCCGCCCCGGTCGAGCGGGTCGGTCGAGAGGACGACACTCGACCATTGCGTTGTGCCGGTATCGGAGGCGACGGTGGCGACGCCGAACAGTGTCGTGCCGGCAACGAGAGCGATCGACCGCCACCACGTCGTGTAGAGGACCCGGCCGAGCACCATGCCCGCGCAGAAGAACGCCAGCCACGGCAACAGCGGGTGCGTGCCGTTGACCCACAGTCCGAACACGAAGTCTTGGGGGGACCCGTCGGGCGGATTCGTCAGCCAGGCGGTGCTGTCGCCGGTCTGCGATCGATCGAAACGCCATACCCGCAACGCCCAGCCGAGCGCTGCAGCCGCGACGCCGGTGACGATCAGCCAACGGCTCCGCCAGGTGAACATGACGGCGGCGAGTACGAACATGCCGCCATAGAACGGGATGATCGTGCCTGGCCAGGCCTGGTCCAACGCCAGCCCGCACGCATAGAGCACGACCCCGCGGCGGACCAGTCGCCAGCGCATCGGTGTGCGTGCTGCGTCGTCCACCCGCGCCCGTCTGGTCATCAACGTGACGCCGACGCCAGCGACGAGCACGAACGTCGCTGCGAACCGCGTCGACAGCGGACCGGTCCACGGGTTGAACAGGTCAGCGGCCCAGCCGGTTCCGGTGTCACCGTCACCATCGAGGATCAAGTAGCCGTGGTAGTTCATCACGACCACACCGATCAACGCGACGCCGCGTACGACGTCGGGCCCCGGGAGGCGGCGACCGATGGCCACGCTCGGCGGGGTGGTCACCGTGTCGACGGTCATGTCACACCCAATCGAACTCGTCGACGGTGGTCGTCGTGAGCGGACGTTGCAGGTCGACGAGATCGCCGACTGCCGGGACGGGCTGATCGCCGGGGACGAACACCATCGAGGTGTGCATGTGCGGCGGTTCGACGAGCGCCAACCGGTGCCGCGCAAAGTGGAATGGACTGCGACCGTCTGCCAGCGGGGTCACGCCGTTGGCGGTCCCAGCGCCGATCATCACGACGGTGCCGTCGCCAGGTGCCGCGCCGAGGCGATACCCGATCGGCTGCTCCGCTTCGACGCGTTGATGGGCGAGGACGTCGGCTTGCAGCTGCAGCGTCGACTTGTCGCCGTGCCACAGCGAAGTCCCCAGCCGCAGTCGGTACTGGCGATCGGTGGGGAGCTGCCGGTATCCATCCGGGCCGACGTGGCTGACCCATGCCGGCAGAGCGGTGTCGACACCGTCAAGCGCCGCGACGATGTCGGCGAGCGTGTCGCCATGTCGCTCGAGCGGCGGGTGCACGCTGACCCCGACGACGTCGAGTCCGGCATCACGGGCGACGTCGATCAAGGCGGCGTCGCCGCCGTAGCGGTACATCGATGAGCGCAGCTTGACGATGATCGGACCCGTCCAGCCGTCGAGTGCCGCGATGTGCTCAGGAGCGCCGACCGTGAGCATCACGGTGGCGGGCGTCGTGCCGAGGGTGGCCTCGGCCGGCGCGGTCAGCGTGGGGGTGAGGACGACAGCGGTGGTGCCATCGGGCACGCTCGACAGCTCGTGCACGGTGCCCACCGCGATCGTGTCGGCGAAGTCGGCGGCGAACGCGGCCAGCCAGTCGCGGCCGAATCCGTACCCGTTGCCCTTGACGACAGGAACCAATCCGTCGACTTCGCTCGCCAAGCGGGCGACGTGGCTGCGCCAGAGCGCAGTCCGCACGGTCAGCCGAATGGTCACGAGCGCAACGTAGCGGCGCTCGATCGAGGAGATGAGCCGCGCCCGGGAAATGCCTGCAATCGGGGGAGCAATGGCTGGAGCGTGCGATGAGTACGCACACCTCGCCACACGCCCCACCCGTAGGCGACGTCGCGGGCGATGCTGCGACGGTGGGGCCGCACCAGCAGTGTTGCCACCACGAGCCAACGTCCCCGCCGCGACACCAACGCACCGAGCGTCACGATCGGCCACCATGTGCGCCAGGCGGCATCGGCCAAGTTGCGGATCGACGCGACGTGCCCGCGCAGCGCCATCGAGATCGCTGCGCGCGCCGGCAACTGCGGCAACCGTGGTGCGAGCGCCAGCGAACTTCCCGTGGCGACGACCGCGGCGGCGACCGGCTGGCCGGCGACGGCGAGCGCAGCGGTCGCTGCGCTCCACACGTTGGTGCGGGCGGGTGCCAGCGCGCCTGGATGGCGCAGGGCGAGTGGCGCCCCCGACGACCCGTAGTCGGCCTCTTGGGCAAGCGTCTTGCGTGCGTTCGATCGAGGTTGGTGCCACACGGCTGAGGTGGGCTCGTAGCGGCATCGCCACCCCGCTTCGTCGAGGCGCCACAAGAGGTCGACGTCTTCGCCGACGCGCAGCGAATCGTCGAATCCGCCGACTGCGTCGAACGCGGCGCAGCGGACGACGAGCGCTGCCGCTGGCACGTAGCTGACGCGCGTCCCGGATCGAATCCGTGCGGGTTCGTTGCCGAGGTCGAGCGGCGAACCCTGCTCGCCGCGCACCCGCGGGGCGACCGCCCCAACAGTGGGATCGGCGAAGTGGGCCAACAGCGGCTCGATCCACTCAGGCGGTGCCGTGACGTCGGCGTCGAGAAACGCAACGAATGGCGTCGTCACGAGCGTGCGGCCGGCGTTGCGCGCTGCGGCGGGACCGCGGTTGCTCGGCAATCGCAGCTGCGCGCCCGCAAGTGGAATCGACGAGCCGTCGTCGACCGTGATTCGGCCGTCGGTGCGGACGCGGCCGCCGAGCTGGGGAGTGACCACGGTGACCTCGCGGCGAGACGGTCCGACCCCGGCCGCGGTGATCGGGTGGATGGCCCCAGCGTCGAGCAGACGGTCGACGAGGCGCCGCTGGCCGCGAGAGAGTGTGAGTGGCGCACTGCCTTCCAGGGCATCGAGTGTGAATTGCGCTGCGGCGGTGGTGACGAACACCGCCAGCGGAGACCCAGCGACCACGGTGTGTGCGAACCGTTGCCACGTTGCGTCGACCACGTAACGCTGGACTGAGGTGGCCGTCGCAGTGCTGTTCATCGCGAGTCGAGCGTCACCGGTCGCCAGCGCTCGACGTGCAGCAGCAGATCGTCGACGAAGGCCGCGATGAACTGGTCACCCTCGCCGCCGCTCGCCCCTGCCGGGTCGCCGAGGACACCGCTTGGGCTGACCGCCGCGACACCCCGTGCACGCAGCTCGGCGATCGTTGCGTCGGCCCCGGCGGTGGCGTGCTCCAGGCGCACCAGTCCGGGGTCGATCGCCAGCATCAACGAGGTCTCGATCCGTCCGGCGTGGAGATCGGCTGGTCCGCCGTCGGCGCGTTGGGGCCAACGCGGCGACCACACCGTGGCGTCGCGACCCTCGTTCGTGATCACATCGATCGCTGCCGTGAGGGCTTCGTGGTTGCCGCCATGGGCGTTGACGAACACGACCCCCGCAGCCCAATCGGCGCTCCGGCACAGCTCGACCGCAACGGTCGTGAGTGCCGCTGTGCCGATCGACAAGGTGCCGGCGAATCCCGCGTGTTCGCCCGATGCACCGACCGCGATCGTCGGTCCGAGTGCGAGCCCGTCGGTGCGATGCAACGCTCGCTCGGCGAGTTCCTGGGCGATCAAGGTGTCGGTGTTGAGCGGGAGGTGCGGGCCGTGCTGTTCGGTCGAGCCAGTCGGGACCAGGATCACCGGCCGCAGCGTGCCGTCATCGGTCTGTCCGCGGGCCTGCTCGACGTCGGTCCACGTCGCCTCTCCGAGCCGCATGGTCAGCTGCTCGGTGCTGGCGTCGACGGCTCCGACGGGGCGGTGCCTTCCTTGCGCCGTTCGCGCACCCAGCGGACCACCTCGACCAGCCCGGTGATCGCCAATGCGGTGCCGAACGCCAGCCAGAACGCAAGTGAGTGGTTGTCTTCGAATGCCTGACCGAACAGGAAGCCGAGCCCGGCGGCATAGGTCGCCCAGATCGTCCCGGCGATGGCCACCCACCCGGCGAACCAGGCGCGCGGTTGGTGGGTGATACCCGAGGAGATCGTCAAGACGGTGCGGCCGCCAGGGATGAAGCGCGCTGTGATCAGCAGCATCCCACCACGTTTCTTGATCTGTCGACCCGCCGTGTCGAGTCGGTCGAGGCGCGCCGGTTTGCGTCCCGCCCATCGACGTACTGGGCCTTCGAAACGACGGCCGATCAAGTAGGCCAGGTTGTCGCCGAGAAATGCGCCCAATGCGCCGGCGAAGATCACCAGGATGAGCTGCTGGTTACCGGTACCTGCGGCGACACCGCCGATGATCACGGTCGTCTCGCCGGGTACGACGGGAAAGACCGAGTCGAGAAACGCAACGGTGAAGATGACTAGCAGGAACCACCAGTTGGATGAGACGCTCTCGATCCAGTCGGTGACGTCGCTGATGATGCTGGCGACCATGGTCCCCCGACGCTACCCCTCGGAGTCGGCGACGACAGCGCTCCGCAGCGGGCGACCGACGCAACGTCGTGATCCACGAATCGATAGAGGTGCTTTCACCGATGTGTGCGCGGCCACGGTGTGCGCACGGTGTGCGGGCGACTGTGTCGAGCACTCGTGTTCGTGCATCGATCACCTCAGCAGCAACAACATCGGCAACCTGGTCCCCTCTCAATCAGACCCTGGACGGTCGATCGGGCGGACGTTCGACATTGCCGGGCATCGCTCGCTCGATTCGTCGCTTTGGGGCGGGTCTATGTCGGTAACCGGGATACACGCGCCAAACATCATCGCCCGTTCTCTTTGGGGTGCGATCGTTCCGCGCAGGATCGGTACATACGGAGCACCCACAGCAGCTTGAACAACCTGGTCCATTCCGAATCAGAGACTCATGGTCGATCAGGCGGACGGCCGATATTGCCGGATACCGAGCGGGTCCGAGCGCTCTCGACGGCGCGCGTTATCGGACGGTTGCCGCTGGCTGAGCGATGTCGAGTTCGTGCCCGCAAGATTCCTCTTGCCTACGGCGGTGGGAAGGGTGCTCGTGGTGGCATTCGGTAGCGGTTGGGTGGGTCGTTGAGTGCTCGAGCCACGATGCCGTCGAGCTCGTCGATGCCCGAGATCTCCAGTGGTGACAGCGTCCACCACTCCGTCTCTGCGAGCTCTCGGCTCGTCCGTTTGCTCCCGAGGCCATCCGTGTAGGCCGATGCGTGGTGCTTGCCCAAGAAGTCGACCTCGAACTCCGGGAGTGGCCACTCGGCAATGTCGAACGGTCCTGCTGGGCCGAGCCATGGCCATTTCCCCCGATCGAGCATGGTTGGGTCGAAGAGCACGTGGGCAATGGCGTCGTCTGGCCCGAGCTCAGCGGTGTCGACGAGTTCGTCTGTGCTCGGCGTATTAGGACGTGGTTCTGCGTACAGGTGCATCAGCATTTGGTGCGGGGTCAGATGGCTGACGCGTGCCAAGACGAATAGGTCCGAGCGTTCTTCGAAGGGGTACAGAAACCAGTCGCCGGCTTTGAGCTTGGACCGTTGCGTAGTCGGCGTGGTTGTTGTGCCTTTGCTGTCGCCGAACAGGTCGACGTGGTAGCTGGTGGTCGATCGCTCGGCGAGGTCGCGCACCTCAACGTCGGCGACCGTACCCCAGGGCCAGTCGATCCCTAGAACAGCTTCGATCACCGCCTCGGGCTGGTTGCCATACAGGTAATAGTCGATGCTGGTGCCGTCCGAGCCGGTGCCGTCGTACTCGATCGACCGGTGACGGTCCCCGAGCGCGAGTAGCGACTCGTCGAGCGCCTCGTACTCAGCCTCCGTGCGGTCGGGAACCCGGACGATCACCGAAGTCTGGATGTTCACCGTCGCCGCCTCACTCGATCGCAATCTGCCGGGCCAGCTTGATTCGTCCGCATCGCATGATCAAGAAACTCCCGTTCGTCACGTCGGCGGCCAGTCGTTGCGCGCTGGCATCACGTATCGACTGTGTGGGTCGTCCAACGCTCGTCGCACGATTCCATCGAGGTCGCTGCGATTCCACACAGAGTTGGGTGAGCGTTGCCACCACTCGGACTTGGGCAGCTCGCGGGTCTCGAAGTCGCCATCGAGACCGTCGGGATACCAACGGGCGAAGTGTTGCGCCGTTGGCGAGAACACATCCTCGAACTCTGGAAGTGGCCACTCGTCCGGGTCGAAGACAGTTCCCGGGCCGAGCCACGTCCACGATCCGTTCTCTAGCGGGCTTGGCTCGTAGAGGACGTGGGCGATGGCATCGGTAGGGCGTGCGGTCGATAGCGACGACAACTCCTCAAACGACGGCGCACTAGCTCGGCGCCCGCCGAACACGTACATCAGCATCCGGAAGTGTCCGAGGTGGGCGATTCGCGCGAGTACGAGATCGTCGTCGAGCGGAAGCAGGAACCAGTCGCCGGCCGCAAGTCGAGAGTGCGTAACTCGATCGTTGGTGCGCGCCCCTTTCAGTTCGCCGGCTAGCGCCATGTCGAAGCGACGCATAGAACGGTCCTTCGAGTTGCGCACGGTGACGCGGACGACCGTCCCCGGCGGCCAAGCAATGCGGGTCAGGTCGGTCACCAGCGGATCGACGGTGTCGGCCCACAAGAAGAAGTCGTAGTTTGCGCCGTCGCTTCCCCCGCCGTCGTAGTCGACGGTTGGAGTCCGATCGGCGACCGCGCGGAGTTGTTCATCGAGCGACTCGATGTTGGCGTTTGCCATGTCGGGTACCTCGATCAACACGGATACGACACCGCTCATCGGTGCACCCCGAACTCACTCATCGCTGATTACACCGAGACCAATCGACTTCCGACCTCGCCCTCGGTGGATTCATCGGCGACACCGAGCCTTGGCTCAACAGTCAGTTTCCCGCTCTTTAGCGCTCAGCACTCCGGCACCAAGCCTCCGCACCGCTCCGGCACGCTTGCGCTCCGCTCGTTATCGGACGCATTCGGCGGGATGAGGAGTGTCGAGTTCGTGAGCGGATTCGCGGCAGCAGTCACTCGGGTGGCGGTGGCATCACGTAGCGGTTCACAGGGTCATCGAGCGCGCGACGAAGGATGAGGTCGAGCTCCTGTCGGCTCCACACCGAATGTGGTGATCGTTGCCACCAGTCAGAACGAGGGATTTCGCGACTCTCGTGGCGCGAGTCCAATCCATGTGGGAACGACCGGGCGTAGTGGCGATCCTTGGGAGGGAACACGTGCTCGAACTCCGGCAGCGGCCACTGGTCGGCGTTGAACGGGCCAGCCTGTCCGAGCCACGGCCACTTGCCGCGTTCAAGGTCATGGTGTGCATACAGGACATGGGCGATCGCGTCGGAGGGCCCAAGCGATGCCATCGTTCGTAGTTCCGACTCCGTTGGCGCTGCGGGTCGGCGTTGCCCGAATGCGTAGAACAACAGTTGGTACTTGCCGATGCGCGTGATTCGCGCCGTGACGAAGCTGTCATCGATCGGCACCAGGAACCAGTCGCCAGCAGCGAGCCGCGATCGTCGAACCTTGGCGGGTGTTTGCGTGCCCTTGCGCTTGCCGGCAAGACGGACACGAAACTCAGTCGTCGACCGATCACCGAAGTCCCGAACAACGACCTCAGCGAGTGTTTCGGCCGGCCAGACATGTTCCAGAACTGCAGCAATCAACGGCTCAGCCTGGCCGGCGTACAAGTAGAAGTCGACGCTCTTGCCGTCACTGCCCGTGCCGTCGTACTCGATTCGCGGATCTCGGTCGGCGACCGCGCGAAGAAACTGGTCTACCTCGTCGACGACCGACTCGCTGGGGTTCGGAACTCGGACGGTGAGTCCAGAGGTCACACTCAACTGCTGCCCCTGCGGTCATCTGCGAATCGTTTCCACGTCGTGCCGCCAACGACAACTTCGAGAGTGTCAACCGAGCTCGGAGACCGCCGTCCCCCATTCCCCGGTCCGGCGGCCGGCTCCCTCACTGCTGGACCGGAGCTCATGCGCGAGTTGTCAGCAGCAATCAACCGAGGCCCCATCGAGCTCCCTCCAGAACGCGCCCAGTCGAGGGGCGGAAACTCCAGCAAACGACTTCCGACTTCACCTTCGGTGAACTCATCGGCATCATCCGACCTCGACTCAATGTCAATCTCCCGCTCTGTAACACCCAGCAGTCCGGCAACCAGCCGCCGCACTACATCGGCACCGATGCGCTCGCCGATATGCGCGGAAACGCTCAGACAGCCGCCGTCCTCCCGGCTTTATCGATGCGAGATGGCACCAATTCGCAACTCTGAACCCCGCTGCCCGCCTTCGCGACATTCGCTACTCGATGCACGCTCGACCTGCGGAGACCAACGCCGAGTGCCTCGTGATTTGCAGCGAACTCGTCTGCGCGGTGTGCGTGCGGATGCAGGGTGTTCGCTAGGTCGGATACATCATCTGGCGTTTGGCGTAGAGCAGAGCGAGGCTCACCAACGACAAGACGCCGCCGACGAGGATTCCGACCACATCCACCCGCACGATCGCTCCGACTGTTCCACCGACGAAAATCACCAACGGAAGCACGCTCAGCACCCTCGAGATGCGCCCAAACGCTCGAAAGCGTCTCGCACTCTCTGAATCGCCTTCCTCGAGCCGCCGAGACGCCTCACGCTCCCTGGCCAGCGATTCGTTGTAGCGGCGCTCCCAATCACTCATCGAACTCGCCGACCACCGTATCCGAGCCGCTGCTCGACGTCATCGAGTCGGCGCAGCACCCGAGCGAGAGTCATCCCGCAGTGGGGACGCGCCGGATCGACCGCCAGTACAACGTCACCTTCGACTCCGACTCGGACCGCTCGATAACGCTCCTCCGCCTAGCAACTCGAACCCGCCCAGTGCGGCACAGATGCGCGAATGGAATCGCTCGGAAATCGAGCGGGCCTCAGGGCACTCCGGCTGCAACGCTGACCGGTGTGTTCGTTGCGCGACCACCCGTTGAGACTCGCGGGGAACGAGTGGTGGTTCGTCGATACGCATCGACGAATGCGACTCAGCTCCAGCAGGCCATCATCGAGAGTGTTCAACACCTCGCGCCGTGGATGCCCTGGGCCGCGCTCGAACCGCTCAAACTGTCAGACCGCGAGGAGCTCATTGCCAAGTGGGCCGAGCAGTGGGATCGAGGTGAGGCCTTTATGTTCGGGGTCTTTCGCGACGAGGTGCTCGTTGGTGGATGCGGCCTGAACAAGCGAGTGGGAGCGCACGGTCTCGAC
>JABSQH010000103.1 GCA_013213745.1 Ilumatobacteraceae bacterium
AATACAACTAATGATATCAGCATTGCGCCAGATACGTCGCAAATACATGCATGGCCTTAGCGAACCTCAGTTCGGCATATGTAATGAGATGAGTGGTCTACTACCTTGTGGTGTTGCCCACGAATACAAGCGACTATGTAGAGGTGCATCAGAGACTTGGCCTTATTGGTCAGGCTTCTATGACTATCCTGTACCATCTACAATGCTTAACCTTAACAACGATTTGCCAGCACCCATAGCCTACTCTTCACACGGCCACGGCAACATGCGATGGCAAGGCGAGTATGGGCAAATGCGTATGTGTTATCTTAACCATCAAATCAACTACTTGTCTAACCTATTGGAGGACTAACCATGTCCCAAGACTATCACTACTACGTTGCAAACAGTCTGTGTTACGCCAAAGGTGCCACACCCGGTAAAGCTAACCGACTACTTACAGTTACTCACTTCCCTGACAGTCCTGATAATGAGATGCCTATAACTGTCATCAAGGTAATGACACCGATTACTGTAGCTTATGCAATAGAATCATTCTTGCCATCCAATGTCCAGATGATTGTTGAACAACAAGACTATGAGTCTAACCTTAAACTAAACACCTTGTGCTTGTTGGAAGACGGCATCATATACTCAGGTTAAGACCCTGCTACGCAGCAAGAACGGAACAGCCAGCATGCGCTACCTAACATGTATGCACTGTGTGAATCAGTGCCCAAACACACTTACAGTCCCAGTGCCGGACTCTAATACAGCATCCATCGAGTGTGAAGCTCGTCCCAATTAACCAAGGATACTATTATGTCACAAGAAGCAGAAGACCGAGCAACCGCTAAAGAGAACAAAGATAATAATGCATTCATGCTACTTGTGTTCATATGCCTTACTATTGCTTTCCCTTTGTCACTCATAATAACCATACCATTACTGATAGCTGCTCAACAAGCTGTTGTTAATGCTGAGGATGTGTAACATGCGTCAACAAACCATCTATGCTGTTGAACAGTATATTAAGCGTCAAGCTAAAATCTATGCAGATAGCTGTGACGTTCACGAGTGCATACACATTGTGTTATGTGCTAATGAGTTAACTCCACTAATCGAGGCTCTTGGCCTTGCTAAAGAATACTAATCAACTACATCATTGCATTCATTGAACAAGTGAGAACCACCATGCTAACAAATAACAATACATCACCTATCCAGTCACTTAAAACTGACCATGCTCATTTATCGGTACAACTATCAATGGCTACAGGCTCAAGCCAAGTGGGTGCATTAGTTGCGCGCATTGAGAAGAATGAATCAGAACAAGAGCGTTACAACACGCTGTTCGACCTTTAATACACTGGCCTATCACTATGTGGTAGGTCGTATTCTTTGCTATCCAACCATAGGGATAAGCTATGCCCAAGACTACTATTGCCGATTTCTTTAATAACCTAATCATGGCTATGTTAGCCGATAAATCAGTACACTTGCAGGAGCATATATCACATGAAACACATCGCATGTTCTAAGATGGAGTTTGTGCACTGTATTACTCACTTCGGGCATTATGCTCTACATATCTGTTACTTAACTCTTGTGTTCTCTACATCACACGCAGGCTATGGACTAGTAGCAGGCTTATTGGGTATCGCAACGGTAGCCACCAGCATCATAGATTGGAAGACAAAGCGCAGAGCAATACTACTGCACCACCTACACAAAGACTAAACACACGGTGCGCGGCGTCCAATATGCTGCGCATCAAGTGAGGTATAACATGTGTTCTAAATGTAACCATCCAGACGATAGTACTCAACCACCTGTTGAAGCAGGCTATTACAAGTTCCATGGACAGAACGAAGACATCCCAATACATCCTAACGACGACGAATGGAGTGACCTATGAACAATGAGCGTTTCAATGAATTACGCAACAAGGTAAAGGCATGCTTCCTATGTAAAGTATCTGCTTACGAAGCAGCACAAATGATATTTGATGCGTGTGATACACACGATGAAGCGGCTGAGTTTACTGGCCGTCTATTACGTGAACGTATGTTTGGACCACTACATGAATCAATCCAAGAGTCGCAACGAGCTGAATATACTAATCTTGTTCCCGGCCATTCTAAATCAGGACGTAAACTATGAGTCTAACTACTTGTGAACAAATCGAACAAATCATGGTCAATGCTTATATCAATGATGAGCCAACTGAATTAACCGGTAAACGCTTGCTGGATGGTACATTCAGCGACGATGAAATAAATGAGTACATCTCATGGAACAACGCTCGTGTTGATAATGAAAAGTATGAACGCGGTATTGATGCAAAACGTGAAGCACATCGTAAAGGGAAAGTATAATGGCTAAACCAATGACTGCTAAGCGCTTTGAGCAAATCAACGGCGCAATGAATATGTTACATGATGAAGGTGTTCCGCCTAAAATAGCTGCGGCTATGATGCATGAAGCACTGCATGTAACACCAGAAGAAGCTGACCAAATGATTGAACTACTGGCCGCTAAAGGGGAATAACCATGGCTCTTGTAACTGTTGAACGACTAAAAGAAATACAAACTATATTCCATCAAGCATGGGGTGATGGGCTAACTCCTCAAGAGTCTTGTGACTTATTTGAAAAGGTTGGCATAACAGAGGACGAAGTGCAGTTCTATTGTGCTTGGGCCTTGAACCAAAACAACTGTGACTCGCCAGATTAGGAGTAGTTATGGATATTGCAATCAAAGAAGCTGTTGTTGATAAGCTAACATTCCTTGTCAATGGCGGGCAACCTGAAACAGCTCACGCTGGCATATGTTGGATAATTCAACACGTTATAGCTCAAGAGAGCCCTGACGGTACATACGTTGATAACTATAACCACTGGAATGATATAAAAGACGCAGTGTATAAAGCTTGGCCCAAATGGACTAATAGCGACTGCTACCCAGTACCTTTCAGCGCTGATGAACCGGAACGTAAACGAGCTGCTGTAGCATTTGACGAAGTAGCTAATAAATGGGACAGAACTACCGAGTACGGTGCTAACCGTCTTGAGTTGGTTCAACTACTACTTAACGCTGTTATCGATTCGGAGACTAATCATGACCACATCCACAGTACTTGTGAAAATTAAAGCAACATCGCCATTAATACCTTACTCATTCCAACCTAAAGTTATGGGTAAAATATACGAAGCACGCTTACTAGACTCAGGCATGTATGCTGTGAGCATTGGTAAAGACAGCGGCACTAAACAAGTTGAGTGGGCATTTGACCCACGCGAAGTTGAGGTTATCTAATGACTATATATATAGCACGCAAACTGTATAACTTCCGTTGCTCACTCAAGAGCTTATACCTTAAATGTGGAGGGACTATCCCTTGCGACAAAAACTCAAAGCATCAGTAACACGGTGTATGAGTATTAATTGCGGGGAGTTTATCCCCGTTTACTCAGTCACTGTATCAACACCCATTACACAGTTCAAACAGACGATTATATACGGAGATACTGCACCTTACACAGGCACTTACGAAGACTATGACTTTGTAAAGCTAGCGCTTCAAGAATGTGAACGTAAGTGCAGACTTGCGATATGTACAAAACAACCGTACTAAGGATTATGCTATGAACCACCTACAAGCCTCACTCGAAGCCAGCACTGGCGACCATGCACTTGAAGTTGAATTCGATACCGCACTAACACTGTGGAACTTGTATGCCGACGAGCATCGCTTGACTGAGGAGTTAACCGACTCACAATATGAAGCGCGTTACATTGAGTTCATGTCGAATGAAATTGGTGAAGACTCTTACGACCTGTACTGTAGCACGCACTAGGAGGCGCTATGAGCACCTTTTATAAAAGAAAGATACGTCTATGGATTTGGGTGGCTAAGGCCGCTCTGGTCATTACACTAGCTATAGGAGCTACTTATGCTACATGGTAAACACAGATGCGCAATCGAAGGCTGTAACAACCCTGCCGTTAAAGGCAGCGAACTGTGTAGCAACCCTGCTCACTTACATGCTAATGTAGTCAAGCGCGTTAACCCATTCATTGTACTTGAGACATATCTCAATGACCCTTGTACCATTCGTGTAGACCAAGTGATAGCTATCGTTATCAACAAGGTACACATTGACAACCATACAATAATCACCCTCGCAGCTGGTGAAGTTGATAAACTACATCATCGCATTGAAGAGTATTACGGAGGAACTATCAGTGGCTAAAGTCAAACAACGTAAGGTGCGTAGCTACCAACAAACAATCGTTAAGCTTGACGCACTTGGTGATACATACCACTTAGTCTGTGACTCATGGGCTAACAACTATACCTATGAGTGCTACGCTACGCTGTGCATGTTCTACAATGTACCATACTGTAGTGTGCTCATATTCGATAGCCTCATTGATTTACTTGATGCTAAATACTTTGATATCTATTAGGAGTTACCATGCCCAAAGATACATCAATACCTCGACCCAATGAGTTACAGTTCTGCTGTGGCGCACTATGTGATGCTCAGGCTAACATGGATTACGTCAAACAACTCGAAGCCAAGCTAATTGACCTCGAAGACCGCAACCTACATCTAGTCAGTATTAACACTCATGTTACTGATAAGAATGACAACTTACTAACTGAACGTGACTTGTTACGTAAAGGCATTGAAACATTGACTGGTAAACTTCAATTAACTAAAGAAATTGTTACTGAGATGGCAATGACAATCAAAGCGCGTGACCGTGCATTACGCCTATGTCGTGCCTGTCAAGGTGATGGACGAATCAAATCAGACTATTAGGAGCTATTATGTTAGCAATTACTCATTTGGCTGATGTGAGAGCACTAGTCAAAGAAATCGGTAAACAAGCGCAGCTCATTCGCATGAAAGAGGCGGTAATCCAATCACAAGGCAAGACCATCCTTAAGATGCGTCAAGATAACGAGGCATTGCGACTTGAACTAAACCGCGCCAATGTATGCGTAGCTGTTGAAGCCAGCTTACGGGCTATCCGTGAACGCTAAGGCGTTAGCCTTTGCTATCGTGTACACTGTGACTTTATGTGCAGCGTGCTTACTATTCACCCTAATATTCGGAGTCTGGATATGAACCAACAAGCATTTGTATGGGCTATTGCAGCCTTCGTAATATTCACATATACCGCATGCGTTGCATTCTTATGATGCAGCACCTATTACTATTCATTGTGGCCTTTGCAGGCATGTTCCTGCGAGGTCATCAAACTATGGCAGTAGTCGAAGGCAATATACTACATGCCTTTGTAATCAGCTGGTTAATCACGTTCTCCGCAGTAGCGACACTGCTCATGACTGTGGACATCGGTTACGCAGCTCTACTACCTTCTGGCCTTGGCTCAAGCCTTGGCATATGTTTCTCAATATACATCAAAAATAAGGAAGTCACATGACTCCATCATTAATGGCATTGTACGCATTTGTTGCGTGCGTAGTGTTGTACTCATTAGGCATAGCTGGTGTTAATTACCATGCTATACGCGTAATAGAAAAACAAGAGGCACTGGATGAAGCGCATGAAGTTGCAAAGTCAGTAACTCAATCACCGCATGAACGAGGTAAATAATATGATTAGAACTATCTGGTACATGCTCAACCAACCCGAAAAGAAGAGCACTGATGGAACCAACACAAAACAACAAGAAAAGACCCCAAGGACTCCATGACGACCGAACAGCCAAACAAGCACTAATCAAACGTAAAGCTGCTCGCGATAAAATCCTCCGCATGATGGAGGATGAGCGCATTGCGCACCTTTACGACCTGTAATTAGAGGTGGAGCTCCAATTACCGCTACTACGTAGCAACTATGGAACCAGTTATATTGGCTGGTTCCCTTTTTATGCCGAGGCTATTATGGAAATGCTTGAACTACCTGATGGTGAACTAATCCCTATGTCCCACATGCTTACTATCACTTGGCGACCGGGGCTAATCCAATTCATCCACATAGATAATCATGCGGTGTACATATTTGACTGGTTTGCTCACAGACCAGTAGACTTCAACAGAGAACTAAACCGTACTACTCGTGAGTACATGGACTACCTTAATCGTAATGGGATACCTGTCGATGAAGATTAGATTCAACAAAAAACAATGGGATAACTTCCTATTTGTGAACACTTTTGCTAAGTGGCGCTACAAAACAGATGTTGAGCCAATCTGGTTCATCCAAGCATTTCCTAACATGTATTACGGAGTTAAATGAAAAAGATTAAGAAGTGTACCTGTTGTAACCAATGGATGAAGAAAGTATTCTTCCACTCCGACCGCACTCAAACTGATGGCCTTCACCCGATATGTATTACCTGTCGCTTGGGAACCAATAAACCTAATTAGGTACTATCATGAAATTACGTGGCAAGAATAGATTGCACAATGTGCATTCATCAATCATCGCATTACTC
>JABSQH010000104.1 GCA_013213745.1 Ilumatobacteraceae bacterium
CCACCCGCCCCTGACGATCGTCCCGACCCGCCCCTGGAGCTCCGTCATGCCTGCCACTGCCGCCGATCTGCTCGAACTCGACCTTGCCGACCTGATGGCGCTCGCCGCAGCCCGTCGCGACGAGAGCTTTGGGAACCGGGTGACCTACAGCCCCAAGGTGTTCATCCCACTCACGTTCCTGTGCAACGACACGTGTGGGTATTGCACGTTTGCGCAGCCGCCGGCTCGGGTCGACGCCGCATACATGTCGCCAGAGCAGGTGCTCAAGATCGCCAAGCAGGGAGCGCGCGCCGGATGTCATGAGGCGCTGTTCACGCTCGGCGAGCGGCCCGAGGACCGCTATGAGGTGGCACGGCAGTGGCTGCGCGAACACGGCTACGACTCGACGGTGCACTACGTGGCTGAGATGGCTGCGTTGGTACTCGCCGAGACGGGTCTACTGCCGCATGCCAACGCAGGTGCGCTCTACCGCGACGAGTTGGCCCAGCTGCGGCCGGTGAGCCCGAGCCAGGGAATGATGATCGAGTCGGTCGCCGCCGACCTCGAGGCGCACCGAGGCGCACCGGACAAAGCGCCCGAGCGGCGACTGGCGACGCTCGAAGCAGCTGGGGAGCTGGCGATTCCGTTCACCACCGGGATCCTCGTCGGCATCGGCGACAGCCGGGAGGATCAGCTCGCCGGGTTGGAGGCGATCGCGGCGTCACACCGTCGCCACGGTCACGTGCAGGAAGTGATCGTCCAGAACTTCCTCCCCAAACCACGCACCGTGATGCGCGGCCAGAAGCCCTGTCCGAGCGACGACTACCTCTGGGCGATCGCGGCTGCCCGGCTCACGCTTCCCGCCGACGTCCACCTGCAGGCGCCGCCAAACTTGTCCGACGACTTCGGTGTGCTGCTCGATGCGGGCATCGATGACTGGGGCGGTGTCTCGCCGGTGACCGCCGATCACGTCAACCCGGAGCGTCCGTGGCCCGACCTCGACATCCTCCGCTCCGTCACCGCTGAGCGAGGACGCACGTTGGCGCCGCGGCTCACCGTGTATCCGGAGTACATCGCCGACCGAGAGCGATTCATCGATCCGGCACTGCACTTCCCGGTGATCGACCGGGCCGACGCCGAGTCGCTCGGACGCGACGACCCGGGGCAGTTCTGGCCGGAGCAGACCACCGCGGCCGACACGGTCGCCGACGGTGCCGAGTTCGTCCTCGTCGGTCATCGATCGACCGTGTGGTACTCCGGTTCCGACAGCGCGCCGCCGACGCTTGTCGGCCCCGACACATGCCCGCCGGGCGCCGTTGCCGACGTGCTCGGTGGAGTGGATCGCGGCGAGGAGCTCGGTATCGACGAGATGGTCACCCTCTTCGGCGCCCGTGGAGCGGAAGTGCCGGCCGTGGCGCGAGCTGCCGACGACCTGCGACGCGCCCTGGTCGGCGACACCCTCACGTGGGTCGCCAACCGCAACATCAACTACACGAATGTGTGCACGTTCAAGTGCAAGTTCTGCGGGTTCTCCAAGGGGCCGCTCTCACTCAACCTGCGTGGCACGCCGTATCTGCTGACCCTGGACGACATCGCCGAACGCGCCCACGACGCCTACGAACAGGGCGCCACAGAGGTCACGTTGCAAGGCGGTATCCACCCCGACTTCGATGGCGACTACTACATCGACGTGACCAGAGCGGTGAAGGACGCCGTTCCGGAAATGCACGTCCATGGCTTTACTGCCCTCGAGGTGACCGAGGGCGCCCGGCGACTGGGCGAGGACCTGGCGACGTACCTCGGACGACTCCGCGATGTCGGGCTCGCCTCGCTGCCGGGAACAGCGGCGGAGATTCTCGACGACGAGGTGCGCGCCGTGTTGTGTCCCGACAAGATCGACACCGAGGAGTGGTTGGAAGCGCACCGCGTTGCACATCGCACTGGGTTGCACTCCAACGTGACGATCATGTTCGGCGCGGTCGAGCAACCGCTCCACTGGGCCCGCCATCTCGCCCGGACGCGTGATCTGCAACGGGAGAGTCTGGCCGCCGGTGCTGTTGGGTTCACCGAGTTCGTCGGCCTGCCGTTCGTGCACATGGCGTCGCCGATCTACCTGCAACGAAAGGCCCGCCGAGGCCCGACGTTCCGCGAGAACCTCCTGATGCACGCCGTCGCCCGCCTTGCCTACCGCGACCTCATCCCGAACGTGCAGGCCAGCTGGGTGAAGATCGGTATGGACGGCATGGCGCAGCTGATGAACGCCGGCTGCAACGACCTCGGCGGCACGCTGATCAACGAGAACATCTCGCGGGCGGCGGGAGCCAGCCACGGCCAGGAAATGACCGGCAACCTCTTCGAGGAGTTCGCCGCGTCGATCGGGCGGCCGGCCGCCCAACGCACGACGAGCTACGACCTGGTGCCGGCATGAGTGCAGCCGAGCAGCTCAACTCGATGATCGAGCGGATCGGCGACGCCCGGTTGCCGACGGAGCACGGCGAGTTTCGCATCGTGGCCTTCCGCGCCGCTGACGGCCACGAGCACGTCGCCCTCGTCGCCGGCGACGTCGACGCAGCTGTCCCGTTGGTGCGCGTTCACAGCGAGTGTCTCACCGGCGACATCCTCGGTTCATTGAAGTGTGACTGCGGGCCGCAGTTGGCGGCTGCCCAGGAGGCGATCGCAACGGAAGCGGCCATCGGTGGCGCGGGGATCGTCGTGTACCTCCGGGGACACGAGGGGCGCGGGATCGGTCTGGCCAACAAGATCAGGGCGTACGAGCTGCAGGACCAAGGGCTCGACACTGTCGACGCCAACGTTCGTCAGGGGCTTCCGATCGATGCCCGTGAGTACGACGTCGCCGCTGCGATCCTCGCCGATCTCGGCGTGGTCAGCGTTCGCCTCATGACGAACAACCCGCGCAAGGTCGACGGACTGGCGCGCCACGGCATCGAGGTGGTCGACGTGGTCGCGCTGGTCGCCGCACCAACAACCGAGAGCGCTGGCTACCTCCGTACCAAACGCGTGCGCCTCGGTCATCTCCTGCCCGAGTAGGTGACTCAATTCGCGAACGTCGGCGCGTACTCGATCCGCAGATCTGGTCCGACCGGGCGGACGTCGATGAACCGTCCCCGCGTCAGATCGCCGATCGTGCCCGCACCTGGTCCGGCGAAGATCGGGCGAGCGTCGTCTCCTGCGAACATCGCCGGTGCGACGTAGGCGACGACCCGATCGACAAGCCCGGCAGCGACGAACTGGGCGAAGACGTGTGCGCCGCCTTCGACCATCAACTGAATGACTCCGTCCTCGCCGAGTTGGTCGAGTAGGTCGGTGACGGTCCCCTGCCACTCGAGGCACGGGTGGACCGCAGCGCCGGTCGGGGCCTCGCCGAGCACCACTCGGCGTGGGCTCGGTCCCTCGACGAGCCGAGTGGTCAGCGATGGATCGTCGGCCCGCACGGTCGCCGCCCCGACGACGATCGCATCGCTCTCGCTGCGTAGCCGATGGGCGTCGGTCCGAGCGGCCGCGCTCGTGATCCACTGACTCGAAGCGTCGGGAGCGGCCGTGCGGCCGTCGAGAGACGCGCCCCACTTGAGCACCACCCACGGGCGTCCGGTGCGCCGATGGTGCAGGTACGGGGCGAGTTGTTCCTCGACGGCGTCGGCGGCCACCCCGATCTCGACATCGACCCCTGCTGCGCTGAGTTGCTCGACGCCGGTACCGGCGACGTTGGGATCAGGATCGAGGACGCCGATCAGCACCCGTTGCACGCCTGCATCGATGATCGCCTCGGTGCACGGTCCGGTGCGACCGTGGTGGCCGCACGGTTCGAGGGTGGTCGCGAGGGTCGCGCCGCGCGCGGCGGCGCCGGCGGCGTGCAAGGCAACGATCTCGGCATGAGCGCCGCCGGGAGGTTCGGTGGCCCCGGTGTGGAGGTCGCCGTCGATGGTCAGCAGGCCCGCTCCGACCCACGGGTTGGGCGACGTGCGCGTACGCGCCATGGCGGCGGCGCCGATTGCGCGCTGCATCAGCTGTTCGTCGTTTAGCCGCTCCGGGTTGCTCGGCACCCATCCATCATGGCCCGCCATTGGCTCGCTTTGCGATGGTCTGGCATGCCTCGGTCGCGATATCGATCGTGGCGTCGACCAAGTCGGTGGTAACGACCGCCGACAGATTCCAGTTGAGCAGTGGATGCAGGATCGCACCGCGTTCAGCAGCCGCCCGGGAAAAGGCGCGGCCTCGCGCAACCTCCGGGTCGTTGCCGTGGTAGGCGTGCTCGAAGGCGATCACATGCGTTCGCCCCGTGTACTGGCGGGCCACGCGTGCGCCGAGACTGACCACCTCCGAGCCGTTCTTGGCGACAACACCCCAGTCCATGTCGGTCCACGTTGCCAGCAGTCGTTCGACCGTCGACATCGTCGAAGTCATGCAGGCGCTCCGAGCTGACGCCGTGCTCCATGCGTCCGGAGCCCCGACGTCGTCGGACGCCGCAGAGATTCGCGCTCTCGTGCGCGCCGCCTTTGCCGACGACGACCCTGAGTGGATCGAGGCGTGCTGGCCCCGGTTCCACTCCGTCATGACCGCCGCGCTGAGCGCAAGCTGAACAGCGCTCCTCGGGGCCGTCGTGCTCCGACTGCAGCACGCGATCCGAAGCTGAGAGGCTGGCAGCGGTGAAGTCGGACGTCGACGAAGCAGAGGAGGGGGTCACTGTGGGCATTGCCGACGGTGGCGATCCGCCCCGTGTAACGACCGCGCCGCGGATCGCGCGGACCCTGCTGCACCCGCTGGTGTCGATCGTGCTGACGTGGCCGGCGCTCGCGCACCTCGGTAGCGCCATCCCACGAGGCACCGAAACGGTCTCGACGGTGCCGTTGTTCAACCTGTGGACCCTGCAGTGGAACGTCGACCGTGTCGGTCACCTCTGGTCGGGCTATTGGAACGCTCCGATCTTCGAGCCCGATCCGGGTTCGTTCGCCCGCTCGGACCCACAGCCACTCACCGGACTCGTCGCATGGAGCGTGTCGTGGTTACCGGGAGGCACGACCACCGCCTATGTGTTGGTGCTGCTGCTCGCACTGACGCTGAACGGAGTCACAGCGGCCCGTGTCGCCCGCCGACTCGGAGCGTCGGCCACCGGTGCTGCGGTCGCCGGTGTGGTGGTACAGGCGTCGCCGTTCGTGATCAACGAACTCGGCGTGCTCCAGCTGACGATGCTGTTCGGCGGATTCATCGCCATTGACGGCGTGCTTGGCCTGGCGATGGATGGCCCGAGCCGCCGAGACGGGCTGCTCGCAGGCGGCGGCATCGCGATCGCTGCGCTCACCAACGGCTACCTGGCACTTGCGATGGGAACGGTGCTCGGCCCGATCGCACTCGTCTTACTCATCCGCGCAAGGCGTGATCGCGCCGTCGTTGCGTTCGTCATCGGAGCGCTGCTGCCGATTCTGTTCGCCGCACCATTCGTGCTCGGGCAACAGGCCGCCACCGATGACCTCAGCTGGGCGGTCGAGACGGTCGAATCGAACAGCGCCGCGCTTGCCGACCTTGTTCAACTCGACGATCAACTCCAAGGCGGCCGCGTGCTCCCGTGGGCCCAGAACGATTCGGGTACCCCAGAGCGCCTGTGGCCGGGGGCGCTGCTGGTCGGCTTGGGGCTGCTCGGGCTCGTCGAGGCTCGGCGTCGCACTGCGACGCGCGCAGCGGCACTGATTCTCGGGATCGTTGCACTGTTCGGTCTGATCGGGAGTCTGGGTCTCAGCCTCGACATCGCCGGCTTCCGCCCCTACGCACTGCTCCGCGACTACGTCCCCGGATGGGGCCGGCTGCGCAGTCCGTTCCGACTTGTCGTGCTGGTGACGATCGCCCTCGGTCCGCTCGTCGGATTGGGTTTTGATCGGTTGGCGCGCACGCTCCGAGCGCCGTCGCACCGTCGGGTCGGAACGGCGGCGCTGGTCACTGTGTTGGTCGTCGGTGCATGGGAGGTGTGGCCGCGCCAGCGTCCGCTCGTCGATGTCCCCGATGTGGCGACGCTCGACTGGGTCGCCTTCCTCGACAACGTCGATGACCGTGACCCCATCGCCCACGTACCCGGCGCCGCTCCTCGTGGGCGTACCGGTGACTTCGAAGGCACTGTTGTCGACATGCTCGCCACGGTCGAGCACGGACATCCGATGATTTCGGGCTACACCGGGCTGTTCCCGGACGATCGGAGGATCGTTCGGGAGGCACTCCAGCCCCCGATCGATGACGAGACCATCGATCTGCTCTGCGCACGACAGGTCGGATGGGTGGTGATCGAGGGCGACGTCGTTGTCGATGATGCGCGCCTCGATCGCTCCCTCGTCGGAACTGAACGCGACGTGTATCGCCTCGACTGCGGTGCGTGAGTCGATACCCGGACACGGAGCCGCTCCGACAAGTGCCAGTGCGAGTGGCACCAACTACCGTGCCGTTCATGACGTACACGCTGTACGGCGCCCCTGTATCGCTGTACACCGGAAAGGCGCGGTCGTACCTGCGCCGCCAGGGAATCGAGTTCCGTGAGGTGTCGCCCGGCGAGAAGCACTACCTCTCGGCGATCATGCCCGCGGTCGGACGATTCATCATGCCGTGCATGGAGACCCCCGACGGGGAGATCATCCAAGACGGAGCCGACATCATCGACCACTTCGAGAAGGGTCCCGGCCAGGAGCTGCGCTCGTTCGGCATCTACCCGAACTCGCCCACGCTGTTGGCCATCAGCCACGTGTTCGAACTGTTCGGCGGCGAAGGGCTGCTGCGCCCGGCAATGCACTACCGCTGGAACTTCGACGAGCAAAACGAGGCGTTCCTCGCCGCCGAAATGACACTGCTGGCCGGGCCGAACAGCGACGACGAGACCGCAGCGAGGTACTTCGAGAACGCGCAGCGGCGAATGCGCCGAGCGGCGTCGAACTTCGGAGTGACGCCCGAGTCGGGGCCGTTGATCGAAGCGTCGTTCGAGGAATGGCTTGACCTCTTCGATGCCCACCTCCGCGACTACCCGTACCTCCTCGGTGGGCACGCAACGATCGGCGATTTCGGGCTCATCGCCGCCATGTGGGCGCATCTGTTCCGTGACCCCGCGCCGACGCACCTGATCAAGATGCGTGCGCCGCGCGTCGGTCGGTGGGTCGAACGGATGACCACGTCCGAGCCGTACCTCCATGAATACGTCACCGATGGCTCGCTGATCGACGACACGACGATTCCCGAGACACTGGTCGCAATGATGCGCTTCGTCGGCGAGGAGTACCTGGCGGAGATCACGGCCCACGTCGATCGAGCAAACGAGTGGCTCGAGGATCATCCCGACCTCGAAGCCGGCACCAATGGCCTCGACGATCCGGCGTTTCGCGCACTCGATCGGGGTGAAGGAGGTCGCGCCACTTTCGCCTGGCGAGGGATCGAGCTGACGACCGGTGTGATGCCGTACCGGTTCTGGCTGATGCAGAAGCTGCACGACGATCTGGCCAGCGCCGGGGCGGTCGCGCAGGCGCATACCCGCGAGGTGTTCGCAGCTGCGGGCATCGAATCTCTACTCGACCTGCGGACCCGACGGCGGGTCGAGAGAACGGGCCACCTCGAGGTGTGGGGCCCGATGACCACCGGCTGACGACGAGGTGCGGCATACCGCATCGGCGCCGGCCGGCGACAATGAGCGAGACGACAGGAAGCAGTTGACACGATGACCACTCGCACGATGAACGACTTCATTGCGGCTCACGCGACGCTCTATGCAGCGTACGACTCGTGGTGCGGCGCATTCAGCGCCGACGATCTCGCGGTCGCCTCGTTGTGTCCCGGGTGGGACGTTCGCGATGTCGTCGCCCACACCGTCGGGGTCGAATCAGTGCTCGACGGCTGGGGACCGTCGACCGAGTCGCCGCCACCGTTCGAGAAGATGGGTGACTTCGCCGCGGCCCTTGCGGGGATCGAGCCAGCCGAGGTCGCCAGTGCCGTCGGCGCAGTGACGTCATCGCGGCTTGCGCACCTGCGTTCGATGGGTGCGGGCGCAGCCGATGCACCATCGATCACGCCAACAGGGGTCAAGACGTACGGCGACTTCCTGCGCATCAGGGTTTTCGACATGTGGGTGCACGCCCACGACATGGCACTGCCGCTCGGGTTGCCGTTCGGCAACAACGGCATCACGGCGGAGATCGCGCTTGATGAAGTCGTGGGCGCGCTCGGCTACATCGTCGGGCGGAAGATCGGCCTGCCCGATGGCAAGTCACTGGTCGTCCACGTGACCGGCGAGGTCACGCGTGATGTGGCCGTGCGTGTCGATGGCAAAGCGCGCGTCGTCGAGGTGGTCGACGAGGCCGACGTCGAGCTGACCGCCGACGTCGAGACGTTCATCCTGCTCGCCGCAGGGCGGATCGACCCGGAAGAGCGCATCGGCGCTGGCCGGATCTCGTGGACGGGCGACGCCGAGTGGGGCGAACGTGCGGCCCGCACACTCGCTTACACGATGTAATTGATGAGCGCGGAGTGAGTCGGCCTCGTCGCTCTTTCTGTCCCGTCGTGACGACAACGTGTCCCATGCGATCGCACCTTGTCCCGTGCGATCGCACCTTGTCCCGTGCGTCGACGGAGAGAGCTCCAAGTCCTGGGGTGATCGATGCTGGGTTCGGTGTGCATGGCCGGGCCAGCGATATGTGCGGACTGCGCCGTGCGGTATTGCCGGTTCCCGGGCGGGTGGAAGTGCCGTCGCTGGCGCGCAATACCGGGCACCTCCAGTCGCGCTCGCGTTATCGAGCGCCTCGTCTTGCGCAACGTGCCGGTTCTCGCGCTGGCGCCGGGGACTACGGGTCGTGTCGACATGCGTGCCTCCGAGAGGGTCAGCAAAGAACGACGTAGACGATGGCTCTTTGTCGGCCTGCGATGAACGGCTCGAGTCGAGCGCTCATCTCGCGTCGAAGACTGAGCGCCGACCTCAGCGGCAATCCCGTCAATCGGTGTTCACGGGCGGTGTCGACGGCGACGCCGCTCGGTGAGGGCGACGAGACCGGCGAGCGCGAATCCGTCCCGCTGCGAGCGCCACTATCGACGAAAGGTCACGATCCAACTCGTGGCGGAGCGACGCCAGGGGTCTGACGGGTGTCGGCAGGTTTCTCCTAGGTCTGACACGTTCCGCCAGGCCGATCGACCACGACCATTCGACGTGTCTGGCTCGTTCCGACGGTGTCGGTCCGGTTTGGCTTGAGAATCTGACATCTCTTTCGAGGGTGCTCAACGCGCAACGTGGGGACTCCGTCGGTGATGGTCAGGTCGATGAAGGCGCCGTACTCGCCGCTGCCGTTTGTGCGGGCGTAGGCGCTGTAGCCGTCGGCGTCGGCGTCCCAGTCCGAGACACCGAGTTGGGCCTCGGCGGCTACGACGTTGCGCTCGACGTACAGTCGCGGCCCGTCGTCGCTCACTCGGTACAACTCTTCGAGTTCGTCTGGTTCGCCGTTGTTGTTCACGTCGACGTCCGGAGCCTCGTTGCGGCAATCCGAGGTATCCCGCTGTTGCGCCAGGGTTCGTGTCTGGCCGGGTCTCACCTCGTCGAGTCGATTCGGAGTCAAGGTCAAGCAGCCGTTGCGGAAGTGGCGGGTCGCAACGTGGGGAGTTCCGTCGTCGTCGAGCCAGAAGTTGGCGAGCGTTCCGTTGTCCGCAGCGCCGTTGGTTCGGCGACGAGCGCCCACCCGTCGCCGTCTGGATCGTGGTCGTTGACGCCCAGCTCGACGGCTGCCTGGTCGACGTCGCGTTCGATGAGTGCGGACCCGCTTGCGAAGTAGGGTTCCGTCCGGTGCGAGACCGATCTCACGGCATGCCCCTGACGGTTGTTGTGACCGGCGTTGTCGTCCTCGCCAGTTGCGGCTCGGAGGCCCGCGAGCGCACGAGCGACATCGCCGGCTGGATGGTCGAGACCCGCCGTAGCATCGGCGGTGACGACGTTGCGCCGTTGTGTCTCCGCTTCGATGCTGAGGTGGCCGGCGAACTCGTCGAGTACGTGTCGCCGGAGTCGCAACGGACGTTGACCGTCATCGAGGTCGAAGCTGACGACGCGACGCTCGACGAACTCGAACGCGTCTTCGATGACGTCGGTCAGTGCGGTTCGGATTCAATTGAGGTGGAGCGACTCACCGAGTCGCCCACAGCGACGGTATGGCGAGTACAGCTCGTCGACTCAGCATCGAGCGCTGAGCCCGAGATGCTCAGCTTCATCCGCACCAGCGAGCGCTCGACGATCGTGGCGGGCGACGAAGCGGCCTGGGACGAGCTGGGCGGCCTCCAGGCATGGACGCCCTGACGTGCACACCGCTGCGGCGACGATGGTTCGCACCCACAGCGGCGGTGATGATCGTGGGTCCGATGCTCGCCGCTCTCGCGTGGTACGTGGCCGACAACGAACTCGCCAACGACTCCACCTGTGGCGATACGAACGGCCACATGAGCTGCACGTTTACCGCACGCGATGTCGCCATCTTGGTCTCAGCCTTTGCAGTCCTCGCCGCAATGGCGACGTGCCTGGTTGGGTGGCTCGGCCGACATCGACCCGCGCAGCGGCCGGGCTGGATCGTGTTCTTCGGTTGGCTCGCACTCAGCTTGAGCTACATCGTGCTCGCCGTTCCCGCCTGATCGACAGCAGTCGGATGACGGAGCCGATGCCTTCGACGATCACGAAGATCCGCACGACACCAGTGGGAGCGGACCGCACAAACCCCTTCGTCTTGGTCAGACTGGGCCAGTTGCACAGGCTCGACGATCGACCGTTACCCCGTGGTTCACACATTGCTTTCCCTGCCGGGCTAACTCCGGGACGGGAGATGGGAGACGTCCTAGACCCACCCATATCGCTCCTCGACTCGGGGCAAACGGCCGCCCGATAGCGGCACCGATGCGCTCGGCGATGTGAGCGGAAACGCCTATGCGATCTCGTCCGCCCGGAAGCATTGCCGGTTGCGACGAGTCACCAAGGGCTGATCGGAGCGAATCGGGGTTTTCGGCCCTTGGGTATCGGAGAACATGATGTAGCTGGGATGTCTGACAAACTCATCCGGTCGAAGTGGAACGACGGCAGCCTGCACGTCGCGAAGTGGTTCGGCCTCATCAGTGTCCATGAAGTGGGCATCACGTCATGGATCACACTCCCGTTGCTCTGGCGCGTTGGCGTGCGGTTCGGGCGACGCGACTACGTGATCGACCGAGCGAAGCCAGTGCATCTCTGGGACGTCAACGCGTCGCTCTACTTCCCCGCCGACGACCGCCGCTGGGTCCGCACGACAATCAGAGGTGTGGAAGAACGGGCTCGGCAGCTCGGCTACCGGATCGAGCGAAGCAAGCCGTCGCCCTGGTGGGCCTGATGATCTGGGAGCAGCCCCGCGGGACTACCGCCGACACCTGGCCCTCGGATCGATCTCACCGAAGCCCAACGCCACGTCGACCCCCACGCGCGAAGGATCCGCACCCGCTAGATATCGACGCCGACGCATGAGCTCGCGAACCGCTCGGTATCGGCACTTCAGCTCGGGTC
>JABSQH010000105.1 GCA_013213745.1 Ilumatobacteraceae bacterium
GTAACACGTTATTATTTTAGTAACACGTTATTATTTTAGTAACAAGTCATTATTTTAGTAACACGTTATTATTTTAGTAACACGTTATTATTTTAGTAACACGTTATTATTTTAGTAACACGTTGCTAGGTAACACGTTGCTAGGTAACACGTTGCTAGGTGTTACTAGAAGGTACTAGGTGTTACTACCTTGTACATTGTGGTTAGGCGGCTAGTAGGTTTGGTGTGCGACATGTTTGGTGTGCGACATGTTTGGTGTTCAGTAGTTTTCCATCATCACAGGGAGTCGATATACTGATTTTGTTTTTAAATTGAAACGATAATTTCGCTCCTAAATCACCTGTTGCCTGCTCCTAAATCACCTGTTACCTGCTTCTAAATCACCTGTTACCTGCTCATAAACTACCTGGTAACTACCTGTACATAAACCAAATTAGCCCATATTTGAGACTTTACCCGACGACCAAACAAACTAACAAACAAACTAACAACAAACAAACAAGCAAACGCCCCTCTAGTTTTAATTAACGTAAAAAGTTCAAAGTTAAAAAGTTAAAAATTTAAAAAGTTTGTTTGTTTGTTTGTTTGTTTGTTTGTTTGTTAGTTTGTTTGTTTGTTTGTTCGTTTGTTTGTCTGCTTGTTTGTTTGTTTGTTTGTTAAAAGTGGGTCCCGGGCAGCGGAAGAGTTCGCGAGATTTGGAGGACGGAGTGTGCAGCAGACATCGATCTGCTAAACTTTTGAAATGGGAGGCCTTGCAATTTTATGCTCGATGTGAGTTTCGGCCCTCGCCAGGGCCGTATCCCCAAGGGCCGTATCCCCAGGGCCGTATCCCCAAGCTGGCCTTAAAATGTAGCCAAGACAATGACGAGTACAACGCTTCAAACCGGATCAAAAAATATTAAAAGGAACAAAAGTTATAGCCGATTGTGTACGGTGAATCTGTACTGCTGCCCGAATTTAAATCCAGAAGTTCTGGCAGATCTGCGCGCATTTAAAAATACAGCAGGTCACGTGTCACGTGACATGTCACGTGACGCGTCACGTGACTGCGCGGCGTCGTTTTTGCACGTGCGTTTTCAAAACAAAACCATAATGAAATGTTTTCTAAATCTGCCGAGTATATAAGAAACTTTTGCACAATAATTTGTGTAGTGTAGATTGACAAAAGCGGACCTGTATACATCCGCGAGTAGTCTTTCTGCATTGCCATATGTGAAATATATATCTTGAATATACGATATCTACAATATAAAATTTCAAAAAAACACAGTGCGTAGTACAGTTACCTCCTGGAGTAACCAAAGGCTAGACACAGACCCGATAGATTGAGGTCAGCTGTCTCGCTGCAGGCGAAAGGAGGTTCTGTATTAAACCCGTGGCAACTCTCACTGGAGATACGTAGGACCTTACCAAAAATAGGAAGATCCACATCTCGCGGTCGACTTAGAACGCCTTCGGCTAACTAAGGAGGCAGGTAGGTCCGGGCAGGGGGAAGGGAACCATGTCGTGTATGATTGGTATCTATATCACATATGCTGGCCCCTTGGGGGGGCGCAAAATTTTGCTATTTTTTTCTTTAATTTTGCTCTATACCTAGGAAATTTTTATTTGATTTTTTTAAATTTTTTAAACATTTTTTAACATTTGTTTGACATTTATTTGTTTTAATTTTTTACTTTTTTTTATTTCTTTTTTTTCTTTTTCTTTTTAAATATAAAAATACCTAGGGAATTGTCTGTGTCTCAGGCATCTCGCCTGCAGGGGGAAAGGGAACAATTGTCTGTGTCTCAGGCATCTCGCCTGCAGGGGGAAAGGGAACAATTGTCTGTGTCTCAGGCATCTCGCCTGCCGGCAGCTCGTTGGAGCAGAATAGAACAGAATGGAATATAACAAAATAGAACAGAATATAACAGAATATACAGAATATAACAGAATATAACAGAATAGAACAGAATATAAAAGAATAGAACAGAATAGAACAAACAAACAAAAAAACGAACAAACGAACAAACGAAAAAACGAACAAACGAACAAACAAACAAAC
>JABSQH010000106.1 GCA_013213745.1 Ilumatobacteraceae bacterium
AGGATGCGCACGCAGGCCGAGTGAAACGTCGACACCCACATCGCCCGCACTGCAGGACCAACCAGGTCGACCAGGCGTTCACGCATCTCGGCGGCGGCTTTGTTGGTGAACGTGATCGCCAGGATCTTCGACGGCGGTACACCTTCGTGCACCAGGTTGGCGATGCGATGCGTGAGCACGCGCGTCTTGCCGGAACCCGCGCCTGCCACGACCAACAACGGCCCACCCTCGTGTACCACCGCATCGAGCTGATCGGGATTGAGACCTTCACGAAACGGTGACGGCCCACGAGCTGCAGTCGCCGCATCGGCGGTCTCGGCGGGATGGGGGATGTCGTCGGGCTCGACCGGGGCGCCGAACAATTGGGGGTCACTCATTCGCCAGCCACTCTACGGAGCGGGTGTACGGCGAGTCAGCGTCCCGGAGTCGACGGCGTCAGCCTGGCCCGACCGGCAACTCGGCGGCGGCCGGTAGAGCGATCGGGCGACCTACGGGTTGCTCACCGCGTCGACGAAGAGCTCGACCAAGTCGGCGACCAGCGCTTCGGCTTCGGTCTCGTCGACCTGCACGACGAGCCGCATGAGGCTGTCGAGCAACTCGATCATCAGCAGGATCTTGCGTTCGAGCACCTCGACATCGGTTCGCCCGGTGAGATGGGCGGTCGCGCGCGCCATCACTCGAGCGTTGGGGCGGCTGTCCTGCAAGTCGAGCACTGTCAGTTCGGTGTCGGCGTGGACTGCGGCCCATAGCTGCCCCCGAAACGGCTCGTCACGGTGGAGCCGCCAGTGCTCCCGCAGGCCGTGGTCGATCATCGCCGCCAGATCGGTCTGGTCCTCTCCCGATGTATCGACGAGCTCCTGGGCGTGACTACTCGAGTTGCTCGGCGAGTTCGAGCCACTCGGACTCGGCCGAATCAAGGGCACCTTGCGCCACGGAGAGCTCGTCGCCGAGGCGGGCGAGGTGTTCGTGTTCGGTCGTTCCGGCCAACTCGACGGTCAGTGCCGACACCTTGCGTTGCGCCGCGTTCATCGTCTTTTCAACCTCACGCAGACGGCGCCGCAGGGTCGACGGGCTCGGACCTGACGAGCGTTGCTTCCAGTCGCGGCGCGGTGCTGCGGTGGTGCCGGCCGACTTTGGAGCCGACGGCGCGACGGCGGCTCGCTCGGCCAACCATCCGCCCACACCCCCTGGCACACGCCGAACCCGACCGGACATGCCAGCCGAAGGCGGAGGCTCCACCGCCAACACGTGGTCAGCCACGCGATCGAGAAAGGTGCGATCGTGGCTGGCGACCACCAGCGCGCCCGGCCAGTCGTCGAGAAAGTCCTCGAGCGCGCGCAGGGTGTCGAGATCCAAGTCGTTGGTCGGCTCGTCGAGCAGCAACACGTTGGGCTCGGCGGCGAGCACCATCACCAGCTGGAGTCGACGGCGTTCACCACCCGACAACATGCGCACCGGTGCGTACTGCGCAGGCGTATCGAACCAGAACCGTTCGAGCAGCGCTCGGTGCCGATGATCGGGCTGGCCGTGCGGGCCAGCCACCAGCTCGCGCACGATGCCGTCGGGATCGAGCGAGGCGGCGTGCTGGTCGGCCACGCCGGTGACGACCGTCGAGCCGCGCCGGACCGTGCCCGTCAGCGGCTGGCGTCGGTCGGCGAGGACGTCGAGCAGCGTCGACTTGCCTGAGCCGTTGGGTCCCACCACCGCCAACCGCGCGCCGGGCTCGATCACGAGATCGAGGTCTGCCAAGAGCGGCACCGGTTCGCCGGGGAACCCGATCGACACACCGTCGAGTTCGATCACCTGATTGCCGAGGCGATAGGTGCCGGCAGCGAAATCGAGCGGATCGGAGCGCACGTCGTTGCGGCGATCGCCGCCGTCGAGGATCGCCGCCGCGCCGAGCAGCCGCGACTTGGGCTTCGACGATCGAGCCGGTGCGCCGCGACGGAGCCACGCCAGCTCCCGCCGAGCGAGATTGCGACGCGTCATTTCGGCCTGCTGCTCACGAGCCATCCGCTCGGCACGGCCATCGAGAGAGGTGGCATACGCACTGCGCCCGGGAGCGGCACGGTGCACGAAGGCACGGCCGCGATCGAGCTCGACCACACGACCCCCGTCACGTGCGGTGAGGTGATCGAGCAGGTGTCGGTCATGAGTGATCAGCAGCACGGCGGCGCGCCTTGCGGTGAGCCGCCGTTCGAGCCACTCGATCGCTTCGAGGTCGAGGTGATTGGTCGGTTCGTCGAGCACGAGAAAGTCGACCTCGCCGTACTCGTCGTCGGCGAGCACCGACGCCAGCGCCACTCGCTTGGCCTGCCCGCCCGACAGTTGGTCAGTCGGACGATCGACCAGATCGGCGACGCCGAGCACGGTCGCCGCCGCAGCGACCTCCCAGCGGTCCCCAAGGGTTGCGCCGACGGTTCCGGCAGGGAGCGCCGGTTCCTGGGCGAGTACCGCTGTGCGCACGTCCCGCCCGAACCGCACGGTGCCCTCGTCGGGGACGAGGGCACCTGTGCAAATGTTCAGGAGTGTCGTCTTGCCCGAGCCGTTGATCCCGGTGATCGCAACTCGATCACCGGAGGCGATCGTCAGATCGAGACCCTCGAACAAGACCTTGTCGGGCTGGGCGGCGCCGACGCCGGCGAGATCCACACAGATCACACCGACACGCTACGAGCTACCGGGCGGGGAAGGGTTGGGGGTTGGCAGCAGTTGGGTTGGCAGCGTGATGCTGCGGCACCACCGAGCCCGACGAACGAGACGGCCTCAGCCGTCGACGGCGCCCGGGGCGTTCCCGCGAGGCCCGCCGCCGAAACCACCGCGGCCGAAACCGTCGCGGCCGAAACCGTCGGGAGCAGCCTCGGGACGGCCGTTGTTCACCACATCGGTGATCTTCTCGGTCGTCTCGGCGAGCTTCTCGTCGGCCTCGGCCTGGTCCAGCCGGCCGTTGGCGACGGCCTGGTCGAGGCGTTCCTGGGCCTCGCCGACGATCTCGTCGATCACGGCCTGTGGATCGATCCCCTGACCGGTGGCCACCTCAGCGAGGGTCGCTCCATCCTTCAGCTGCTCGCGCAACTCGGCGGGAGTGAGGCCGAGCAGATCGGTGACCGCTTGGTTGATCACCCCGGCACCGCGACTGCCCGGACCACGTTGACCCTTGCCGGGCCGTTCGGGAGCGTTCTCCACCATGAACTCGGTGATGGCGTCGGCCTGAGCCGCATCGATCACCGCATCGTCGACGAGCGGCTGCAGGAACTCGCGCAACCGCTCCGACTTGGCCGCGCTGCGATCTTCCTCGCTCGGCGCGTCCGTGTCGTCCACCTGAGCGAGCACTGCGCTCGGCGCATCACTGACCGATGCCGAGCTGATACCGGGGACGCCGAACACGAGTCCGGCTGCGGCACCGCCGATGAGTCCCGCCGTGAGGCCTACCGCGATTCCGGCACGTCCGCGGCGACGAGGTGTCTCGTCGGCCGAGGCCGATGCGATTGGGTCGCCACTCGGCGGCGTGCTGAACGGATCGTTCGATGACATGTGCGTGGTCTCCAAACCTGTCTCGGGAGTCGCACCGAGCTGGTGCCCGGTGTCGTTGTCGACGCACACGCTGCACGACAACGGTGAGCGTTGCGCACGAAGCAGATGTGAGATGGGTGAGAGCGCGCTCACCCGTATTCGCACCTCAGGGGCCCAGCCGGAAGCCGATCTCTGCGCCGCCGCCCACCCGCTGGTGGGCGAACACGGTGCCGCCCTGAGCCTCGACGAACTCCCGAACGATCGCCAGCCCCAGTCCAGACCCCGGCATCGTGCGCGCCATCTCACTGCGATGGAACCGATCGAAGATCCGCTCGCGTTCTCCGTCGGGCACACCGGGCCCGCGATCGGCAACCACGAGCTCGGCACCGTCGACCACCACGTCGATCTGTCCCCCAGAGGCGTCGAACTTGCAGGCGTTGTCGACCAAATTCGTGATCGCCCGATCGAGAGCAGCGCGCGGCACGACGACGGTGACGTCCGCACGAACCTCGACCTCGACGACGCGATCACGACGTCGCCCGACGCGCTGCGCGACCTCGGCGGCCAGCTCGCCGAGGGCCACCGGCTCGGGAGGCTGATCACTGAGATCGCCGGACGCCACCGCCACCAACTCGTTGACGAGTTCGGTGAGCTCCCCGACCTCGTCGTCGAGGTCGTCGAGTACCTGCTGGCGCATGTCATCGGGTAAGTCGTCGTGGCGTCGCAGCACCGACAGGTTCGTCCGCAGTGAGGTTAAGGGGGTGCGTAGCTCGTGACCGGCGTCTTGCACCAGTCGCTGCTGTTCGGCACGTGACTGACCGAGCGCTCCGAGCATGCTGCGGAACGCCGCCCCGAGCCGCCCGACTTCATCGGTGCCCGTGCCGGGGACATCCACGTCGAGGCGGCCCGACTCCTCGACGGTCTCGGCGGCCCTCGTCAACCTGCGCAGCGGCGCCGCCACTGTCCCGGCGATCAACGACCCGACGGCTGCCGCACCGATGGCAACCAACACCACGAGCAACGCGGTTCGCCGTCGTAGGTCGTCGAGCACCGCATCGACCTCCTCGAGCGAGCGAGCCACCTGCACGGCGCCCCCACCGAGGCCGAGCGTGTGCACGCGGTAGTTCTCCCCCTCGATGTCGACAGTGGCCCGATCGATGGTGCGTGGCGTGCCGATCAGACCCTTGGCCTTGTCGTCGACTGGAAGCTCCTTGTCGAACGACGACCCGACGATGTCGCCACTGCGATCGAGTACACGCACCGAGTACACATCGAGCAAGGCTCGGTTCGGCACCTCGACCCGTCCGCCGAACGTCTGTCCCACGAGCTGAGCGGTCGCTGTCTGCATCGATCGATCGATCTCCTCGAGCAACCGTGCGCTCGTCGAGCGATAGCCGATCACACCGACCGCAGCCGTCGCGACGAATGAAATCGTCGCCAGAGCCAGAGCGATCTTCCAGCGCAGCCCCATCAGGACTCCCGTGTCACCCGACGACCATCACGTCGAAGGTCGCACGGTGTACCCGACGCCACGCACGGTGTGCACCAGTCGCGGTTCGCCCGCGGCCTCCGTCTTGCGACGCAGGTAGCCGATGTACACGGCGAGATTCTTGGAGTCGGGGCCGAAGTCGTAGTGCCAGATCCGTTCGTAGATCGTGGTGTGGTCGAGCACGATTCCCTGGTGTTCGACGAGGAGCTCCAAGAGATCGAACTCGGTCTTCGACAGCTCGATCTCCCGATCGCCGCGGAACACGCGGCGAGCAGCCGGGTCGATTCGGAGATCGGCCACCGTCAACGGAGCAGGCGCATCGCCTCCGTGACGGTCGTAGTTCGAACGACGTAGGAGAGCGCGCAATCGAGCGAGGAGTTCGCCGAGGTCGTAGGGCTTGGGGAGGTAGTCATCGGCGCCGGCATCGAGGCCGGCCACTCGATCGCTGGTGTCGGTTCGCGCCGTCAACATGAGAATCGGGAGCCGACTGTGTTCGGCCCGCAACACGCGGCTCACCGTGAGGCCGTCGACGATCGGCATCGACACGTCGAGCAGCAACACGTCCGGCTCGTCGCTCTTGATCGCGTCGAGCGCCTCGGCACCGTTGACCGCCGTGGTCACCGCGTATCCCTCGAGCACCAGGGCGCGCTCCAGCGAGTTGCGCACCGCCCGGTCGTCCTCAGCAATGAGCACCGCGGCACCGTCGCCGCCGTCGTTGTCCTGCTCCACCATGCCCATAGTGTGGCCTCCGGTGGTGAGAAGTGGGTATGAATCGGGGCCGAAGCTCCTGGTCATCGGCATCGGCGGCGCGCTCGGCGCAACAGCCCGATGGAGCATCAACGAGATAGCCGACGTCGTGGCGACCGACGCACCGGCCTCGTGGCCCTGGGCGACGCTGATCGTCAATCTCATCGGTTGTGCGTTGATCGGTCTGGCGGCCGCGTTCGTCGACCCCACATCGAGAGCGTGGGCGTTCGCAGTCACCGGCGTGTTGGGCGGGTTCACCACGTACTCGGCGTTTGCGGTCGAAGTCGATCAACTGGTCGACGGCGGGCGCGCCGCACTCGCCGGCGCCTACGTCGCTGTCACGCTGCTCGGCGGGGTCGGCGCCACCGCGCTCGGCGCTCGGCAGGCCACAGAACCGCCCGTTCCGAGGCAGGCGATCGAATGAGTGCTGCAGTCACCGCGTTGGCCTTCGGGCTCGCCGCCGCCGGCGGGGCGATCGGTCGCCATCTCGTCCACCAACTCACGGCGACATGGGCTGCGCTGCTCGCCGTCAACATCGGCGGCAGCGCCCTGCTCGGAGCGCTGGTGGCAGCGGATCTGAGTACGACCACGGTCACCATCCTCGGCGTGGGACTGTGCGGCGCGCTGACCACGTACTCGTCGTTCGCCCTCGAGGTGCGTCGCCTCGGATGGCGCCGCGGGATGCCCTACGCCGCACTGACGTTTGTTCTTGCGGTTGGAGCTGCCGCGGCTACAGCAGCAATCGTCGGCTGAGCGTCTCGGACCGACTACCGGCCCGGGCGGGACGGCGTTGCGTCAGGCGGTCTCGAGAATGCGCACCGGCAGCTCGCGCGGTCCGCGGATCTGGCCCACGCTCCAGCGGGTGTCGCCCGCAAGCTCGAACTTCGGGAACCGGGCGATGAACTCTTGCACGGCGACCCGCAACTCGAGACGGGCGAGGTTCGAACCCAGACACCGGTGGATGCCGAGGCCAAACGCGGCGTGGCGGTTCTCTTCGCGGTCGATCACGAACTTGTCGCTGTCCTCGAACTGCTTCGGATCACGATTGGCTGCAGGGAACGGCAGGAGCACCCAGTCGTCCTTCTTCATCGGGCACCCGTGGAAGTCGTTGTCCTTGGCCACGAGGCGAGCCATGGTGACCGGCGCATAGGCCCGCAGGAATTCCTCGATGGCGAAGTCCATCAGCTCCGGTTCGTTGACGAGCCGGTCGAGGTCGTCGGGATTCTGGGCGAGATGCCACAGCGACGAACCGATCGCCGACCAGGTCGTGTCGATCCCGGCGATCAACAGCAGGATGATCGAGCCCGTGACATGTTCGGGCTGCAGCTTGTTCCCATCGATCTCGGCCTCGAGCAGATACGAGGTGAGGTCGTCGCGCGGATTCTCGATGTGATCCTGGACCTGCCGCTCGATGTACAGGTCGAGTCGCTTCTCGTCGTCGACCTGGCGCTCACGCGGATCCTGGTTGATCCGTTCGAGGGTGTTGTGGACGAATTCGCGGAAGAGATCCTCGTCCTCTTCGGGGAAGCCGAGCATGCGACCGATGATGTTGACCGGAATGTGCTGGGCGTACTGGAGGGCGGCGTCGACCACCGTCTCGCCCGGCTCGATGTCGCCCATCTGGTCGAGCAGACGCTGACACAGTGCGTGCACCTCGGGCTCCCACGGCGCGATCTTCTTCGGGGCGAACGGCGGCAGCAGCAGCCGCCGGGCGACGCCGTGGAACGGCGGATCGCTCGAGATCGGAGGGGCGACGCCGATCGGGGCTGGCAACGACAGTTCGCCAGGCCGCAACGTCGACACGACCACGCTCCGGCTGGTGAAGTTGTCGGTGTCGTAGGCCACTTCGTGCACGGTGTCGTGGGTGATCGGGGCCCACATGCCGCCGTAGCGATCCGTGTGGGCCACGGGGCAACCCGATTCGCGCAGTTCCTTCCACACCTCGGGAGCGTTGGGGTTGTAGCCGGGCCACGCATGGTCGAAGTCGGTGCGGTAGTCGGCGACCTCGCCGTAGTCCTCGGCGTCGTACGGCTCCCGCTCCCACAGTTCGGTCCCCTCGGGAGACGGGCCGATGATCGGCTCGGGCGCTGTCTGCTTGTTCTCGACGGTGTCAGTCATCGGTCTTCCCCAGGGGTGTGTGACGTACTTCGGTTCAGTCGGTGATGGAGATCGCGTACTCGGGACAGTTCGAGGCAGCGAGCCGGGCCTTGTCCTCGAGGCCGTCGGGAACGTCGCCATCCCCGATCAGGACCGCTTGGCCGTAGTCGTCGACATCGAACAGTTCGGGCGCCAGGGCGTAACAACGGTTGTGCCCCTGGCACTTCTCGGCATCGAGGTGTACTCGCATCACTCTCACTGTAGGAGGCAAGGTGTCGCGGTGACGAGCGCCGCAGCATCTTTTTCGAACAACGTTCCAATCTTGCTCCTTCCACCGTCGGAAGGCAAGGCCGAAGGCGGAATCGGAGCTGCATGGGAACCATCGGAGGGTGCGTTCGGGATCCCGCTCGGGGCGGCGCGGATGACGGTGGCGTCCGCACTCGCGCAGGTCAGGGGAGGAGACGAGCGGATGCTCGGGGTGCGCGGCGGAGCACTCGATCGCGGTCGGGCGGCGAACCGGACCGTGATCGGTGCGCCGACGATGACGGCGTGGCAGCGCTACACAGGAGTGGTCTGGACGGCACTCGACCCCGTGTCGGTCAGAGCGGTCGACCGTCGCCGCATCATCGTGGTCTCGGGTCTGCTCGGTCTCGTACGCGGCGACGACCCAGTGCCCGACTATCGGCTGAAGATGGCGGCGTCGCTCCCCCCACTCGGCAAGCTGTCGACGTGGTGGCGCGACGAGGTCTCTGCCGCATTGGTGGCCACGGCCAAACGCGGCCGACCGCGCCGCACCGTCATCGACCTGTTGCCGCTCGAGCACCGCGCCGCGCTCGATCCCGACGCCCTGACCGAAGTCCACGCCGTGCGCGTCGATCTGGTGACCGCCGATGGCCGCGCTGGCGGCCATGGCGGCAAGGCGGCCAAAGGCGAGTTGGCGCAGGCGCTGCTCACCGAAGGCACCAGCGCACTCGACACTTGGGATCACCCCGAGTACCACCTCGACGTCACCGACCTCTGACGCGCAGAACGCCTTCCCCGTCAGCGCCTCCCCCGAAATCGTCGCCAGGATGTGCGCAATCCGCATGAAGTCCCTGGTTTTTCGGTGGGCTGTCACGCCGCTGTCCGAAATTGTCGCCAGGACGTGCGATTTCCGCACGGAAACCCCGGTTTTTCGGAGAGAAGTCAGCGGGAGGGCGCCGTGGCGGTGGTGGCGATGAACGAGGCGATCGCGGCAGGAATCAGCATGATCGCCATGGCGTCACCGATCCCGAGTGCGGCGGTGTCGGCCAATCCGCCGATCGCTAGTGGCACGACGATCGTCGCTGAGCGCTGACCGACCAGCATCGATGCAAAGCCGCGGCCGCGCGGCGTCTTGGCCGCTGCGTCGTACAGGCCGGGAAACAGCACCGACACACCCAACCCGCCGAGCACGAAGCCGCCGAACGACGCGCCGACCGCCGGCACGAGAGTGGCCAGCACCGAACCGACGCCGGCAACCACCGCAGCCCCCTGCGCCAACCGCCTCGCTCCGACCCTGACGAGCACGAAGTCGCCGCCGAAGCGACCGACCGTCATGCCGATCGTGAACGCGACGAACGCGGCGCTGGCCAACCCGGCGCCAGCGTCGAGGTCGTCGCCCAGCCGGAACGCAGCCCAATCGCCGTTGCCGACTTCGAGGGTCATCGCAGCAAATCCACCTACCGCAAGCACGACCGCGGCCTTCCGCGACCACGCCGACGCATCGGCGACGGTTGCGTCGACAGCCGGTTCGTCAGGTACCGGCTCGTCGGTGGGCAGCAATCCCGGTGCGACGATCGCCAGCGCCGCGAGGAGTACGGCCGCGATCACGGTCAGATGCCACGCCGGCGACACGTCGGCGCGGCTGACGAACACGGCGATCGTTCCCGCAGTCACCGACCCGAGGCTCCACAACCCGTGCAGACGGTTCATCACCGGCGTGTGCCGACGGGCGCTGAGCGCGGACCCTTGGATATTCATCGCAACGTCGATGAACACGTCGAAGAACAACACGATCGCCAGTCCGGCGACGAGCACCACCGGGGTGGTCGCCCAGCCGACGATGGGCAGCGCGCCGACCGACAGGATGCCGCCGACGATCAACACGCGCTTGGTTCGAAACCGATGACACACGCGGCTGGCGATGAGGCTGCCGAGCAACCCGGCGATGCTGCCGCACATCAGCACGACGCCGAGCACGCCGACCGAGATGTCGACGCGATCACGAATCTCCGGCAGTCGCGGAATGAACGTCCCGTAGACCATCCCGTTGGCGAAGAACTGCAACGCGACCGCGCGCAGAGCACGGCGATCGTCCGTCATGCCCGGAGTGTTGCAGCCGGTGCCATGATGACCGGGTGATCGACATCGACGCGGCGTTGGCCGCACTGACCACCGAGCAGAAGTGCCGGCTCCTCACCGGCGCCACGACGTGGCGAACGATGGACTATTCCGAGGCCGGGGTGCCGCCGATCAAGGTGTCGGACGGTCCCGCCGGTGTGCGCGGCGAGGGCCACGGCGGTTCGGGGACACCGGGGGTCGTCGTCCCCTCGGCGATCACGCTCGGGTCGACGTGGGACCCCGACTTGGCCGGCCAAATTGGCGAACTGCTCGGCACCGAAGCGCGCCGGAAGGCGGCGCACGTGTTGCTGGCCCCAACGATCAACCTGCATCGCACCCCGCTCGGCGGTCGCACCTTCGAGTGTTACAGCGAGGATCCAGAACTCACCGCGCAGCTGGCGACCGCGTACGTCCGCGGCGTGCAGAGCCAGCAGGTGGGCGTGACCGTCAAGCACTTCGTCGGCAACGACACCGAGGTCGACCGAATGCGCGTCGATGTGCAGATGGACGAACGGACGATGCGCGAGCTGTATCTCCGTCCCTTCGAGCGAGTGGTTCGCGATGCCGGCGCATGGGGCATCATGAGCGCCTACAACCGGCTCGGCGGCACCTTCTGCGCCAGCAATCGCGACCTGCTCACCGACATCTTGCGCGACGAGTGGGGCTTTGACGGATTCGTCGTCTCCGATTGGTTCGGCGCTCACGAGACGGTGCTGTCGGCGCACGCCGGTTTGAACCTGGAGATGCCGGCGCCGGTGCGGGTGTACGGCCGCCACCTCCAAGAGGCGGTCAGCGCCGGGGAGGTCGAAGAGTTGCGCGTCGACGCACTGGTGCGGGACTTGCTGGTGCTGGCCAATCGGGTGCGCGCAGACGAACGACCCGCCGACGCAGAGGAGGTCAGCGTCGACGACCCCGCCGAGCGGGCGCTCACGCGGCGCGCCGCGATCGCCGGCACCACCTTGTTGCGCAACGACGAGCGCAATGGCAGCCGTGTGCTGCCCTTCGACGTGAACGCGATCAAGCGGGTGGCCGTGGTGGGGCCGAACGCCGCCATCGATCGATCGATGGGGGGAGGTTCAGCCAGTCTGGTACCCCTCGGCCATCGCACGCTGCGCACGGCGCTCGAGGAGCGCATCGGAGCCGGCACGGCAGCCGATGTCGAGGTCGTCTACGAGCCCGGAGTGCGCATCGACCGTCTGACGCCACTCGCACGCGGCAGTCAGCTGCTGCCACCCGTGGACGTCCCCAGCGTCGGTGGGCGGACGACCGGAATGGAGATCGAGTACGTCAACGGCACCGATTGGACCGGTCCGACCGAACTCACGCAGCCGGCTCCGACCTCGCTGGTGCGATTCTTCGGCTCCGTACCCGACGGCGTCGACCCGCGCGCGTTCTCGGCACGCGTGCGCGGTCGGTTCGTGCCCCAGATCGACGGCACACACACAGTTGGAGTCGTGTCGACCGGCCCGGTCGTGGCACGCGTCGGCGGGGTGACGATCGCCGATGATCCGAACGGCGTGCTCCCGCGCAGTACCGAGTTCTTCGGATACGGCAGCATCGAGGTCACCGCCGAGATCGAGATGCGTGCTGGCGAACCGGTCGAGGTCGAAGTCGATTGGGCGACGTCGGCCGAGAACGGGTTCGCGGCGTTCCGGGTCGGGTTCCGGCCGCACGAGGACTACGACGCGCTGCTCGACCGGGCCGTCGCCGCGGCCGCCGATGCCGACGCTGCGATCGTGATGGTCGGGACGAACGACGAGTGGGAGACCGAAGGATTCGATCGCACCACGATGGATCTACCCGGCCGCCAAGACGAGCTCGTCGAGCGTGTCACCGCAGCGAACCCGAACAGCGCCGTCATCGTCAACACCGGCGCGCCCGTCACGATGGACTGGGCCGGTGAGGACACTCCCGGGAGTAGTGGTGGCAGCGGCGCGCCAGCGGTGCTCACCTCGTTCTTCGCCGGCCAGGAGCAGGCTGAAGCGCTGGTCGACGTGCTCTGCGGTGACGCCGACCCGGGCGGCCGACTGCCGATCACGATCCCCCGCCGACTGGCCGATCATCCCGCCTACCTCCACCATCAGCCCGACCACGATGCCTGCGGTGGTTCCACCCAGCGATACGGCGAGGGCCTCTTCATGGGCTACCGCGGCTACGACGCACGCGCGGCACCGACACGATTCCCGTTCGGCCACGGTCTCAGCTACGGCACCGCCTCGTGGGGTGCGGTGGCTGCGTCTGCGACCACGGTGAGCCGGGCTGCGTTGGCGACGAGCCCCATCGTTGTAACGGTCCCGGTCTCGGCCAACGACCGCGACACGACCGTGGTGGTCCAGGGCTATGTCGCACCCGTCGAGCCGAGCGCGGTACGCCCGCCGAAGGAGCTCAAGGCGTTCGCCAAGCGCGTATTGGCACCTGGCACGTCGGCCACGATCGAGCTCGTGTTCGCAACCGAAGCCTTCGCCCGCTGGGACACGCGGACTCATGGCTGGGTGGTCGACCCGGGCGAGTACGACGTCGTCATCGCCTCGTCGGCCGAGGCAATCCACGAGCGCGTGACGATCACCATCGAGTGACAGTGTCCGCCGCGCACACGGGTCGCGCCTGGTGGCGCGACGCGCTCATCTACCAGGTGTATGTCCGATCGTTCGCCGACTCGACCGGCAACGGGGTCGGCGACCTCGACGGGATCCGCCACCACCTCGACTACATCGCCGCACTCGGTGTCGACGGAATTTGGCTGAATCCCTGCTACCCGTCGCCGCAACGGGATCATGGCTACGACGTCAGCGACTACTTCTCGATCGATCCGGAGTACGGCACGCTGGAGGTGTTCGATGCGTTGGTCGCGGGCGCGCACGAGCGTTCGTTGCGCGTGCTGATGGACATCGTGCCGAACCACTGCAGCGACCAACACCCCTGGTTCAGGGCCGCGTTGGCGGCACCGCCGGGGAGCGCGGAGCGCGATCGATTCTGGTTCCGCGACGGCCGCCCGGACGCAGCGGGCGGCGACGGGCCGCCGAACAACTGGCTCGCCGGCTTCGGCGGCTCGGCATGGACCCGGGCCAGCGAGGCGGGCGCACCCGCCGACGATCCGCAGTGGTACCTCGGCACCTTCAGCCCGTATCAACCGGACTTCAACCACACGAACCCCGATGTCGCAGCGATGTTCGCCGAGGTCCTCGAGTTCTGGTTCGACCGCGGCGTCGACGGGTTCCGGGTCGATGCGATCCAGCCGGTCGGCAAGCACCCCGACCTCCCCGACCAAGTGGTCGATCCGCCCGACCTCGATCCGTTGCAGATCCCGTGGACGAACGAGTTCACCATCTTCCGACCCGAGGGCCACGACGTGTGGCGAGCATGGCGGCACACGATCGACCGCTACGCCCAGCGCCACGGACGCGAGTTGATGATGGTTGCCGAGGCCTACCTGGTTCGTCAGCCCGAGTTGATGGCCGAGTTCACCGAGCCCGACCAATTCCACCAGGCGTTCGCCTTCGACGTGATGTTGTCGCCGTGGGACCAGCAATCGGTTCGCCGATCGGTCGACGACCCCCTCCTCGCCTATTCGCTGTCCGGTTCGCCGCCCGCCTGGACGCTGAACAACCACGACACGCAGCGCATCGTCACTCGACTCGGCCGCCCCGAAGCGACCGATCCGAACACGTGGACCGACCTGAATTTGAAGCTGTCGTCCGATCCCGGTGACGACGCCCGCGGGACGCGTCGGGCACGTGCATCGATCGTGTTCACGGCCGCACTCCCCGGCGCCCTCTATTTGTACCAGGGCGAAGAGTTGGGACTACCCGAGGTGCTGGACATTCCACTCGAGCAACGGCAGGATCCGGTGGTCGAACGAACCGGCGGTGAAACCCTGGGCCGCGACGGCTGCCGCGTGCCTATGCCCTGGCACGACGCTGCGTCCGCCAACTTCGGTTTCTCGCCGGATGGAAGCCGCAACCCGTCGTGGCTCCCACAGCCGGACGACTGGGGCGACTACGCCGTGTCGATCGAGGTCGCCGACCCCGAATCGACGCTGCAGCTCTACCGCGCGATGGCCACCGCCCGCCGAGCGCTGCGCACCGAACCGCACGACATCGACTGGATCGACGTCGGCAACGCCGGACTCGGGTTCCGCCGTGGCCGCTACACCGTGATCCTCAACCTGAGTTCGGTCGAACTCGACGTCGGGACCGTCGTCGATGACGAGGCCGAGGCGATGTTGTGGTCAGGCACGCACGCACCAGCCCCGACGTCGATCCCGGCCGACTCGGCGGTGTGGTTCCGCCACCGCTAGCAGCCGTCAGAACGGGAGCACCGTGCTCAAACTGTTGTGGGTGCTCCGCATATGCCGTTCTCGCTTAGGGTCCACGGTCGGTCGGCAAGCGCAGATATGGGGTGCTTCGACTCGGGGTCAGGCCGCGATGAGTTTGGAGTACTTGCGTTGTGCTGCCTGCTTCGAGACGCCGAGCATGGCTCCGATCTCAGACCATGAACGATCCGCAGCGCGGGCGGAACGTACGGCTCCGATGATTGCCGCATCCACGCCGTTGCGTTGCTCGGCGAGTTCTGCGATCGCTCGCAACACGTCGGTGTCGGCAGAAACCAGGTCGTCGGTGTCGACGCGGTCGGCCCATGCCTCGAGGGCTGCTGCTCGTTCGGCTCGTGTCGTGTTCATGGCGTCCACCATCCCGTGAGGAACTTCTAGCGTGCCGGCATTGCGTGGATGATCGCGACACCGTCGTCGTCGCTGACGACTCCGACCTCGAGCGGAGACGATGTCGTCGACGGTCCGATAAACATCGTGACGTCTGGGTCATCGGTCTCGAAGGCTCGCCAGTGGTGTCGGAATGCGTGCAGCATGTCTTCATCGGCGACATCGTGCTTGCGGGCGCTCGCTTCGATGTCCACCATCGATCGGCGTATGCCCGAGGCGCCCAAACGTCAACACTTGTTGACGGCCGGCACCTGCCACCTCCCGACGTTCCCGCGCAGGTCGCCCGCTCACCGACGTGCCGATCTGTTGTGGGTTCCGCGCCAAGACCTAGATCGCGATTATCGAGTGGGTTCTTCAACTCTCCTGCGTTTGCTTCCAGTCCGCCCGGTCGAGGCGCCACACCCAATCGGTGCCGGTCTCCGCTGGTGCGCCAACCGTGGCGGCCCGCTCACCGACGAACGTGAAGCCCAAGCGTTCGGGCACACGACGGCTCGCGAGGTTCGCCACGTCATGGCGAGCCTCCACGAACTCAATCCCACGCATTGAGAAAGCCGCACGGACGAGGCACCCGGCAGCCTGCCGAAGGAACTGATGCTGTACGTCAAGAACATGGTGTTCATCGACGGCGCCATCGCTCGG
>JABSQH010000107.1 GCA_013213745.1 Ilumatobacteraceae bacterium
CGGTCGGCGCTGTGTAGATCGACCGCATCGCTTTGGTGATCTTGGCCCAGTCGGCTTTGGACGCGTAGCGAAGCGAGTTGCGGACCATGTGCACGACACAGGTCTGGACGGTCGCGTCGGGCCAGGTGGTGCGGATCGACTTGAGCGGGCCCCGATGAGTGGTCCAGCTGCTATGCGAGTGCTGGTTGGTTTCTGTCGGTCCAGGCCTGGGCGAACTCGCTGGGCGTGAGGTCGCCGTGGGCGCTGTGGGGTCGGTTGATGTTGTAGTCGATTCTCCAGTCCTCGATGAGCACCTGGGCCTCGAGGAGACTGTCGAAGGCCCAGCCGTTCATCAGTTCGTCGCGTAGCCGGCTGTTGAACGACTCGATCCAGGCGTTCTGCCACGGCGAGCCGGGGTCGATGAAGATCGACCCGACGTCGTTGAATCGGCACCAGTCAGCAACGGCGTTGGCGATGAACTCGGGTCCGTTGTCGAAGCGGACGAAGCCGGGGTAGCCGCGCTCGGCGCTGATGCGATCCAGGGTGGCGACCACCCCGTCGGCGTCGATGGAGCGGCCCACGACGATGGCGGGGCACTCGCGGGTGTACTCGTCGACGATGTTCAACAACTTCAAGGTGCGGCCGTCGACGGTCGTGTCGAACTGGAAGTCGACCGCCCACAGGGCATTCGGCGCGATCGGACACATCGCACCCACCGCGGTGCCGATCCCGCGGTGGGGCTTCTTGCGCTTCTTGTAGGGCACCTTCAGCCCTTCCTCACGCCACAGCCGCTGGACCCGCTTGTTGTTCACGTTCCATCCCTCCTTGCGCAGCCCTTTCGCGGCGCGCCGCCACCCCCACCGGGGACGTTCCTTGGAGAAGTCCCGCAGCCACGCCCGCAGACGCTGCTCAGCCTCGTCGGGCGGGGGCGGGTCGAGCCGTTGGGTCGACCGGTGCTGGCCGACGACCCGACACGCTCGACGTTCCGAGACCCCGAACCGGTCGCACAGCATGCACACCGCACGCCGACGACGGTTCGGGGTCAGAAGTTTCCCTCCGCGATCTCCTTGAGCATCGCCTTATCGAGCTCGGCCTCGGCCAACAGCTTCTTCAACCGGGCGTTCTCGGCGTCGAGCTCCTTGAGGCGCTTCGCGTCGGAGGCCTTCATGCCGCCGTACTGCGCCAGCCACCGGTTCCAGGTCGACTCGGCGATCTGGAGATGCCGGCACACCTCATCGAGCTCCGCGCCACCCGCGAGCAACTTGTTGCCCTCGGTGAGCTTGCGGATGATCTGGTCAGGCGTATGCCGCCTTCTCTTGGACATGTCGTGGTCCTCCTCCGCCCCATCCTGGGGCAACGGACTCGCACAACAGGTGGACCACTACACCGGGGTCAGCGCACGGGCCTCTGGCGGGCAGGGTGGCCGACCGCTGGCGGCGAACACGGTCCGCGGGGTGCACGCGATCCTGCATGCGGGGTTCGCGCAGGCGGTGCGTTGGGACGTGATCGCCTCGAGTCCCGCTGATTCGGCCAGTCCCCCGGCGAGCCGGAAGCCGAAGATCGAGCCACCGACGCCAGATGGGCTATCGGATGCGCTCGCTGCCGTGGGGAGTGATCCGCCGCTGGCGTTGTTCCTGCGACTTGCAGCGATGACCGGTGGGCGGCGCGGGCAGCTCTGTGCGCTGCGTTGGACCGATATCGATCTCGAGGCGGCGACGATCACCTTCGCTCGCGCTGTCGTCGACGTAGCCGGCGAAGGCCCGGTGGAGAAGTCGACCAA
>JABSQH010000108.1 GCA_013213745.1 Ilumatobacteraceae bacterium
AGAGCGCGATGGACGAGGTGCTCGCCTACGACCTCGATCACATCGTGGCGGTCGGTATGGGTGGTCCCGCCGACACGTGGTGGACCGAGGACTTCTCGCCGATCTACGACAAAGCGCGATCGTTCGGGTTGCCGGTTGTGGCGCACGCGGCCGAACACGGTGAAGCAGCCGAGGTGCGCGTTGCGATCGAAAACTTCCAGGCGGTGCGCATCCAACACGGCGTCGGCGTGATGCGCGACCCGGCGGTGGTGCGAATGCTCGTCGAACGCGGTGTGGCGTGCGACGTGTGTCCGGGTTCGAACCTGGCGCTCGGCGCCGCGCACCCGCTGCCGGCGATGCTCGATGCCGGGATCACGGTCACGCTCGGGTCCAACGACCCGCCGATGTTCCAAACGACGCTGCTCGACGAGTACGAACGAGCGTGGCACTGGGCGGGACTCGATCTCGACGGGATCGAGCAGCTCGCTCGCAACTCACTCGACGCTGCGCTCGTCGATCTGTAGCGCAGTCGGTGTCGTCAAACGCCGAGGCTGACGCGGTGGTGTGCACTCATCGTGGCCGCAGGCCGAGCACCAAGATGTCAGCGAGGTCGTCGGCGAACTCCTTGCGTCCCGTGTCGGTCGTGACGTCGTATCCGAAGATGGCCGCCAGCGCCGGCGCAGCTCCGGCGATCGCACCGATGCCGATTGCGAACAAGGCGAACAGTGCGTCGGCATTCACGGGTCGCATCAACCCCCGCTGCTCGAGTTCATGCAACTCATCGGCCGGGCGAGCGAGCATCGTCGAGAAGCGCTGCGCCAGATAGGCGATTCGCTCCTTGCTTCCGTCGTCGGTGTCGGTGAGGAGGGCGATGATGAGGCCCGGTTGAATCCGGTGCGCTGCGAGTTCGTTGGCGATCGATCCCGCAACATCGCTGAGGTCTGTGGAACGTTGGCGATCGATCGTGGTGGCCGCGAGGCGATCGACCGCTGCTCGCCACAGTTCGTCTTTGGTGGGGTAGTGGTGTTGCACCGTCGACAGAGAGACGCCGAGCGAGCGGGCGATGCCGCGCATCGAGAGCGCCTTGTAGCCACCGGTCGCAAGGGCGTCGACGGCTGCGGCGATGATGTCGTCCGGGTCGACCTTGCCGGTCCCTTTCGGTCGGCCCGGTGCGCGCCGCGGTGTGTCCACGGGGGGCAACGTAGCAATTTCTGGGTCACTTGACAGAGAAAATGCGCCGCTTGCATCATGGCGAGTACTCGCTGCGATCGGCGGCGAGCGGTCTAGGGAGAGGAGACCTCATGGAGGTCGTCAACGAAGTGTCAGTGAGCCGTCCGGAGCAGATCGCGGCGATGCTCGAACCCGGGCCCGACGGTCCGATCTACATGGTCAATCTCCTCAAGTTCAAAGACCACGCCGAGTACGAAGACGGTCGCGAGACCGATCTCACTGGACGCGCGGCCTACAACCTCTACGGCGCAGCGGTCGTCAACATCATCACCGACTACGGCGGCGAGGTCTTCTTCGCCGGTGATGTCACGCACCTTTCCCTCGGTCAGGTCGAGGAGCTATGGGATGAAGTCGCCATCGCCAAGTATCCGAATCGGGCCGCGCTCGTGGCGATGTCGTCGTCTGAGGAGTGGCAGGCGGCCGCAGTGCATCGAACTGCTGGCCTCGCTGGGCAATTGAACATCGAGACCGTCGCCCGATTCGGGACACCGTAGTGAGCGATCCCGGCCGCGCTGCCACACTTCCGCCCGATGTCGACGAGGCCGACGCCGACATCCGCTGGACCGATGCCGGCCGCCCGTTCGTGCGTACGCCCGACGACCGCTTCGACGGCGTGCCCGACTACCCGTGGGAGCCCCGCTACACCGAAGTCGACGGGATGCGCATGCACTATGTCGAGGCCGGCGACCCTGGCGGTGAGGTCGTGCTGTGTCTCCACGGCCAGCCCGATTGGAGCTACCTCTACCGCCGCATGATCCCGGTGCTCGCCGATGCCGGCATGCGGGTGATCGCGCCCGACCACATCGGGTTCGGGCGCTCCGACAAGCCGGTGCAGCTCGGCGACTACCGATACCTGCAGCACGTTGCGTGGGTCGAGGAGTTCATCGACCGACTCGACCTGCGCGACATCACGCCGATCGTCCAGGACTGGGGATCGCTGATCGGGTTGCGGTGTATCGGCAACCGACCTGAGCGGTTCGCCCGCATCGTCGTCGCCAACGGCAATCTGCCCGTCTTGCCCGAGGGTGTCGAGCCGATGCAGCTTCCTGAGTCGCTCGAGCTGCAGGATCTCGAATGGCCGTACGATCCCGAGGCCGTCGCTGCCGTCGGCGGGAACGGGATGGCGTTGTTCGAGAAGTGGGTGCACTACGCGTTGGTCGGACGCGATTTCATGCCATCGGTGGTCATGGGGCACGGCGTCGAACGTCACCTGTCGCAGGCCGAACTCGACGCATACGACGCACCGTTTCCTGCGCGCATATACATGGCCGGCGTCCGCAAGTTCCCGTCGCTCATCAACACGGTGAGCGAGGCGCCCACGAACGAGGCGGCCCGAGCGGCTCTCGATGCGTTCGACCGGCCGGTGCTCGGCATGTTCGGTGTGCACGACGTATTGCTTGGCGACGAAGCCACCCCCGTCAGCCTGCGATGGCTCGGTGCCGCACCGCTGTTGTGGCGCAACGCCACCCGCGTGCAGATCGCCGGCGCGGCTGGGCAGCCGCACAAGGACTACGAGGCCGGACACTTCGTTCAAGAAGACGTCGGGCCGGAGTTGGCCGCCGACATCGTCGATTGGATGCGCACCACCCGTTAGCGCTGCGACGCGCGCCCGTCTCCGAGCTGGGTCCAGCAAGCGAGGCGGCCGGCCGCTTACGGTCGCCGCGCGTGAACGAGGGGAATCGCAAGCACATCGGCTTCGGCGCGTTCGCCGGCATCGTTGTCGTCTACCTGTTGATCATTCAAGGGCTCGGCTTGTTGGAGTCGCTCGGCTCCGACGTTGGGTACGCGGAGTTTCCCGACATCGAGTCGACGCTGCGCGGCATCACCATTCCCGTCGCTCTCTCGGTGGTGTTCGTCGTCGCGACATCTCGCGGCTCGGCTGGTGGCCCGGCATCACCACCGGTCGGCCGAAGGTGGCGTGGTGGGTGTGGATTGTCCCGGGCGTCTTGGTAGCGGCCGCCATCATCGTCACCGCCGACGGTGCCCTCGCCGACCAGGACGCCAGCCTGATCCTCACCGTGGCGGGGACGTCGTTGCTCGTCGGAATCGGCGAGGAGCTGATGTTTCGTGGCGTGTCCACCCGGGTGCTCCGACGCCACGGGCTGACCGAATAACCGCAGAGACGTACGAACGCAACGGCTTGACGGTGGTGACGGTGCTGCCGACGGGTGTGAAAGGCTTCGACAACACCAATGCGCGCAGCGCAGGGGAGCGGGTGTGCATGAGAGTGCGTGAGTTCTCGCCCGTGCCGCGAGCCTGGCTCTGACGGCGAGAACCGTCCGCAGCGCAGGCGTTGGGCGCCAACGCGCCACCATGGGGTCGGTTCGAATGACGAACCAACTTGGTTCGGAAGATGAACTGACGTAAGGTGCGCTGGATGGCAGCAGCCACCAGGGCCGAGTCGGGCGTCGTCGGCGATCCGGATCAGCCGTGCTCCATCCAGCTCAGCCTCGACATTCTCGGCGACCGCTGGACGATCCTGATCCTGCGCGATGCGTTCCGCGGCGTGCGTCGATTCGACGAGTTCCGACGCGACCTGGCCATCGCCCGTCCGGTGCTCACCGACCGGCTGAAGCGCCTCGTCGAGGCTGGTGTGATGGAGCGCCGCCAATACTGCGCGCGCCCGCCCCGGTTCGAATACCGACTGACGCCCAAGGGCATGGCGTTGTCGCCCACGCTCGTTGCGCTCATGCGGTGGGGCGACGACTGGCTCACCGAGAGTGCGCCGCCGACGGTGCTCGTGCATGAACCGTGCGGGCACCCCATCGACCAACAGTTCGTGTGCTGGCACTGCGACGAGACCTTCACCGCTCACGACATCGCCAGCCGACCCGGTTCGACCCCCCCCCCCCCCCCCCGACCCACGGACCCG
>JABSQH010000109.1 GCA_013213745.1 Ilumatobacteraceae bacterium
CCCCATCACCTCGGTGTAGAACCGGTGTGTCGCCTGTGTGTCGTTGGTGGCCAACGCAACATGGTGGAAACCCATGGCTCCATGATCGCAATTGGCGCATGTGGGCGACGGGTCAGGGCGCCAGGCATGCTGTGGGCATGTTCCTCGGTGAGGACTTGCTCGCGTATCTCGTACTGGCCTTCGGCGGCGCCCTCTTCGTCGGCAACCTGGTCGCGGTGATCCGACCGCCCGAACGTCAGCTCGACGACGACAATCTCGAACGCGCGCCGGTTGGCCGCAGCCTGGCGTTCTCGGCGATCGGCCTCGTGGCGACGATCTGGGCGTTGGCGTCGCTGATCTCGGGCTGACGAATCAGTTGGTGACCACTTCGTTGGTGACTACTTAGTTGGTGATCACTTAGTTGGTGACCACGGTGATGGTCACGAATGAGGCGTCGGTGCTGCCGATGCCGTTGATCGCCACCGTGTAGGCATCGCTCATGTAGGTCGCGGTGACGTCGTCGCCCGACGTGAACACCCCGGTCTCCTCGAATCCCTGGCCGATCAGTCGCGCGCCGTAGGCCTCTGCGTACTCGACCGGTGAGCCGTCGATGTCGCCGGTGACCGTGCTCTGATTGGTGGTGTCATCGCCGATGAACGACGACGAGGTGACCGCCAGATTCTCCGGGACCGGGACGTCCGAGGGCCATTCATCGGGGATCTCGCTGCCCTCGTTGAACTCGAACGAACCGTCTTCGGTCTCGACCACGATGTCGCCGTCTTTGCCGTCGATCGAGAAGTCGGCCTCGCCGTCTTCGCCCTCGACGGTGAAGCCGTCGTCGTTGGCCTGACCGGTCACGACCTCGCCGTCTTCTCCTTCGACGACGAAGTTGCCGTCTTCATCGATGGCGAAGCTGCCTTCGTCGGACTCGAACGAGAATCCGCCGTCGTCGAGGTCGATCTCGACGTCGCCGCCGCTCTGGGATTCGATCAGCTGCTCGATGCCCTCTTCGGTGGCCGAGCTACATGCCGCGGTCAGCGCGGCGACCCCAGCGCCCAGCGCGATGGCGCGGGCGGTCCGGGAGCGAGCTGTCGTCATGAGAACCTCCTAGGAGGTTGACTGTAGATCGTGTCGCCGCGTCTGGAACTCGAGTTCGTCAGTTCGGCGAGCTCTGAAGATCAGCTTGCCCCATCTCCGGTGGAGCTTGCAGTGGTCGGACGGTCAAATGTCGGCAAGTCTTCGCTGATCAATGCGCTGGCCAACCGCAAACAGCTGGCGCGGGTGTCGAACACCCCCGGTCGCACGCAGCTGATCAACGTGTTCGCCACGCCGAGCGGCGCCACGTTCGTCGATCTCCCGGGGTACGGCTACGCCAAGGCCTCGAAGGCGACGCGCGCCACCTGGCCGCGCATGATCGAGGGGTATCTGCTCGAACGCGAGGAACTCGACCGAGTGCTGGTACTGGTCGACGGTGCCATCGGTCCGACGCCGCTCGACCAACAGATGCTTGGCTGGCTGCGCCATCACGACATTCCCCACAGCGTGATCGCGACGAAAGCCGACAAGGTGAAGTCGTCGAAACGGCCACGGCGGCGCCGTGACCTCGCCGAAGGGTGCGACCTCGATCCGGGTGACGTGTTGTGGGTCAGCTCGACCACCGGGGCGGGCATTGACCAGCTGCGGTCCATGATCGACCTCTGGTTGCAGCCGTGAACCACGGCCGCGAGATCGACCACGAAGCCGGGTCGGTGGCCCTCGACCCGAGTCGCGACCGGGCGGTTCTAGCGATGGCCATTCTCGGCTCGGCCGTTGCCATGCTCACCAGCACGGTCGTTGGCGTGGCACTGCCGACGATTACGACGGATTTCGAGGCCACCTCGGCC
>JABSQH010000011.1 GCA_013213745.1 Ilumatobacteraceae bacterium
GTGCTCACGGCTCGAAGGCGTCCCGCTGCATCTCGAACTCGTCGCTAGCTGCGTCCGCAGCTCGTCGCTCGCCGAGATCGACTCGGCGTTGGAGGCCGCCGCCCTGCCGGGCTCGACCGCGCGCGACGTACCCGCCCGGCACGCCTCGTTCCAGGCGGTCTTCGACCAGTTGTGGGGCTTGTTGCGGGCAACTGAGCAGCGCGCACTCTCGTAGCTCAGCGCGATGCGTGGCGGGTTCGACCGCGTCGTCGCGGCAACGTTGGTCGGCGACGATGTCGCCGTGCCGACGTTGGCGCGCACGTCGATGCTCGTCGACGAAGGCGGCGGGCGATACCACTTCCACGAACTGATTGGTCAGATGGCGGCTGCGCGGCTTGACCCGACCGAGGCGCGGCGAGCCGAGGCAACGTTCCGATAGCACGACCTGGCATGCGGTGAGATCGCCGGACCAGGCTGGGCACGTGTTGACTCGATGTGCCGGATTGCTGGTGCCGATAGGACTGCTGCTCGCAGCGTGCGGCACCGATGACGGTGATGGCGCGGTCGTTGCTGTCGTCGACGCGTCCGCCGCGTCGACCGTGTCGCCGTCCGCGCCTGGCCCAGCAGCGATCGACGAATCGTCGGCAACGACATCCCCAGCGGTGTCGACAACAACGTCTGCGGCACCAACGACCGCTGCGCCTGCGTCGACTGCATCGACCGGCGCTGCATCGACCGCTTCGGCCACGACCGCCGTGTCGGTCGACTGCCGGCGGCTGGAGGACTTCGACCAACCCGGCGGCTGGTTCGTCGTCAACGATGGCGTGATGGGCGGGCGGTCCGCCGGTCAGGCGGTGATCGAGGACTCGACACTGCGCTTCACCGGGACAGTGGTCACCGCCGGTGGCGGGTTCACGTCGATCCGCCTCGGCCTTGACGAAGGAGCACTCGCCGGGACCCGTTCGCTCCGCGTCCGGCTCCGCTCAGATGCGCGCACGTACGGGCTCACCCTCGAGGACGATCAGACGATCAACGGCCGACGGATCTCGCACGGCGCCGACTTGCCCGTCCCGGCCGAAGTCGATGACGACGGCTTCGTGGTCGTGGAGGTCACCCATGGCGCACTCGAGCCGACGGTGTTTGGTCAGCTCGTAGTCGCTGAGCCCTTCCGTCCCGACGCAGCCTCGGAGATCGGCATCATCATCGCCGATGGCGTCGATGGCCCGTTCGCGCTGGACGTCGACTGGATCGAGGCGTGCGGCTGAGCGCAGCGCGCAGATGTCCGAGGTCTGCGGTCACCGCATCGCTCCGGCTGTCACACCTGCGTTGGCCGCCACGGCAGGCACACGGGGCCCGTTGACGTCTGGTTGTCGCGGTGCGCGGTGTCTGACGTGGAGACCGACGTCGGCTACGCCGAACCACCGCCGGGTGAAGCGGGCGAGACCAACGTCTGCGCGTCGAGTGCCGAGGTCCAGTGCCAGCTCGAGCCGTAGCCGCAGGCGCTAGCGATGGTGTCGCCGAGTTCGACGTCGCAGTGATCGTCGGAGGCTCTCGACGCTGCGTGAGCCGGCGCTCGCGTCAGCCAACACGGACTCCTGTTGTCCGAGTCAGGCCGACGCGTCGCTCGAGTCCGGGCGCGTTCCGCCCGGACCGTCGGCGATCGAAGCGGCGGTGCGCGCCAGATATGCAACGGCAGCGTCGCGATCGTCGGCGGCATCGAGACCGCGAGCGACCATCGCTCCGAGCCACTTGTTGGTGTCCATGCCCGTCGCCTCGGCGCCGGGCATGGTGTCGAGCGCCGGGCCGACATGTCGCCGGACGAGCACCTCGAGCGCCAGGCGCTCGCGCCTGGGCAGTCGACAGGCCTGGTCGTCGCATGCCTGGTAGGCCACCTCGACCTCGATCGTGACCTGCTCCGGTGCGTCGTCGCGCACGAGGCTGGTGATCTCGTCGGTGGCCCACACCGGCATGCTGAAGTCGACCCGTCCGCTCCACACCCGGAGCTCACCGACTCCGGGAAGCTCGAGGGGCTCGGTCGGCGGTGCCTCGACCGGCAGGTGGCGCATGCCCTCCGGAGCGACGAGAGTGAACGTGGTGGCGACCATCCCGTCGGGGACCGGCTGGTCGTAGATGTGCAGACCATCGGGGAGGTCGACACGAATCACCAGCGTTCGCAGGGCACCGCTGCGGATCACGCCGCCGCCGCCGTGATAGGCCATCGAGAACTCGATGCCGGCGTCGCCGGTGAGCCCCGCCGACGGCTCCTCGGGACGCAAGAGGATCTCCCCGAGCGCTGCGTCGATCAGTCCGTCGGCGCCGATGCGTTGCGTCAGCCCGGCATTGAACGACTTCGCCGCCACGTTGCCCTCGGCGTCGACGAGGTAGGTCCCGGGAAACGGGATGCCGTGGAACGGCACCTGCTCGGCGGTGACGTGATGGTTGAGAATTCCGAACTCGCGGATCACGTGTGAGCCGGCGTCGGACAGCAGGTCGTAGGTGATGCCGTGGTGCGCGGCGAAGTCTTCGAGTGCGCCGAGTTCGTCGTACGAGATCGCGTAGAGCTTGATGCCCGCTTCAGCGAGTCTCGATGTGGCCTCTTGCAGCTCGACCAGCTGCGACATGCAGTGTGGTCACCACACCGCCGATCGGAAGAACACCACTGCCGCCATGCTGTGACCGCGGTCTTCGTGAAACGCCACCGTCCGGCCCGTCGAGCTCGGCAACGTGAAGTCGGGGAGCCGTGTGCCGACCTCGGGCCCCGTTGGCGTCGCGGCGTCGAGCGGCTGGCGTTGGCCGTCGTTCGCCGGCAGTGGGCCGACCTGGCCGAATTCGTCGACCCAGTCCGGGTGGGTGTCACGCGAGCTCACGAGTTACCGATTCTTCCATGCCACCGCACGGCGCTCGAGCGCGGCGTGCATCGCTTCCACGGAGTCCTCGGTCATCGACGTCATGATCTGGTTGCGGTTTTCGATGTCGATGCCCGCCGACAGGCTCGGGATCTCGAGGTTCGACCACAGGACCTCCTTGGTCATCCATGTGCCGAAGGGGCTGTTGGCGACGATCTCGGCGGCGACGCCGAGGCATCGGTCCATCAACTGGTCGTCGGGCAGCGACCGGGTGACGATGCCGATGCGTTCGGCCTCGGCGGCGTCGATCACCCGCCCGGTGAGGATCAGCTCCCAGGCGTGAGATGCGCCGATCAGCCGGGGGAGTAGCCAGCTCACCCCCATGTCGCAGCCCGACAGGCCGAGTTTGATGAAGGCAGTGCCGAACTTCGCCGAGTCGGCGCAGTAGCGGATGTCGCACGCCAGCGACCAGGCCATGCCGCCACCGGCTGCTGCGCCGTTGATCGCTGCGATCACCGGTTGCCGAACGGCCCGCAGGTGATGGACGACTTCGGCGATGTGCTGTTGTACGGCCATGCCTTGTTGGGCGCGGCCGAGCGACTCGGTGCCGGGGATCGCGCCATAGCCGTTCAGATCGAGCCCAGCGCAGAACCCTCTGCCGGCGCCGGTCAGGATCACCGCTCGGCAGTTGTGGTCGGCGTCGACCTCGTCGAGCGCACGGTGCATCTCGTCGACCAGCTCGCGCGTGAGCGTGTTCAATCGGTCGGGGCGGTTCAGGGTAAGCCGGGTCACGCCTTCAGCGGGTTGGTCAACCTCGACGAGGTGCTCTGTCACGTCGATCGATCGTGGCATATGCGGCGTGCACCGTCGAACGACGTGGCGCACGGTTTCCTCCGATACCTGCCTGGATGCCAACGGGTCAGTACCGTCACGACGTGAACCGCATCGAGATCGAGATCAAGCTCAATCGTGACCGGGCGTGGTTACTCGAGCGACTCGGCGAGATGTCCGATAACGAGCTGAATGCGCCGCGGACCTTCAGCGAGCACGATCCCGATAGTCGGTGGTCGTTCGCTGACCACTTCGTGCACACCACGCTCATCGAACGGAACTGGAACGAGATGTTCCGGCGGCACGTCGCGGGCGACCGGGGTCTCGAACCGCGTCTGCGCGACGACGGCTCGCCACAGTCGATGGACGAGATCATGGCGTCGATCCACTCGTGGACCGAGGAGTGGAAGGCCGAGCACAACGGCAAGCCGTTCATCGAGCTGGTGCGCATCGGTCAGGAGGTGCGCGCCAACACGCTCGCCCTGTTGGCATCGCTCACCGACGACGAGCTGCAATCGGAGATTCCCGGAGCACCGTGGGCCGACGGCACCGTCGGCGCCATCATGGCGGCCAACGCCGACCACGGACGGATGCACTACGCCTGGGCGAAACAAGATCCGGTCGCTGCAGCTGAATAGTCCGGGGCGATAGTCGGGCGTGCGATCGCCGCACGCTCTGAAGCCCTCCGGTCGGCGCGCATGCCGACGAACGTTGGGGACGGTGCTGCGGGTCGTTGGTTCTGGGTGCGATTCCGTGCGTTATGCGCACGGAATCCCCGGTTTTTCTGAGCAGACACGAAGTCGGCTAACCGGTGGCACACTGATCAGATGAGCACGAAGCACTCGATTCGGCTGACCTACTGCGTCCCTTGAGACTATTCGTCCCGCGCCGTGAGCGCGATCGACGACCTGTTGTCGCACTATCAACATCGAATCGAATCGGTCGAGATCATCACCGGTGGCAGCGGCGTGTTCGACGTCGAGGTCGACGGCGAAATGCTCTACTCGAAGCACGGCACGGGCCGGCATGCCGAGCCGGGCGAAGTGCTGGCGTTGTTCGAGCAGCGGCACGCAGCTGACGTCGACCGTTACGGCACCTGAGGTCGAGTAGCGACCTCGAGATCGACCATCATCTCGTCGCCGAGGTGCTCGAGCGCGGCCTGAACGTCGTCGGGGTCGGCGTCGTCGGGCACGCGGACGCTCATCGCGGCGTGGAAGAGGTGCTCGCCCGACATCGATGCCGACTCGGTGCGAGTTTCGAGTTCGTCGATGCTCACGCCGCGAGCGGCGAGCGCTCGGGCGATCTCGTGCACGATTCCCGGACGGTCCTGGCCGACGAGTTGCACGTGCAGCTCCCGTGATCCTCGGGTCTCGTTGTCGGCTCCAGCAACGGCGACCCGCGCATGAAGCAGACCCTGTGATGTGATCGCCTCGATGTCGGCGACCAATGCGTCGGCCTCATCGTTCGGTACGTCGACGACCACGATCCCGGCGAACTTCCCGGCGAGGCGGGCGAGGTGGCTGCGCTGCCAGCTGCCGTGATGCGCGGCAATCGGACTGGCCAACGTGTCGACAAGACCGGCTCGGTCGTCGCCGATCACCGTAAAGACGAGTGTGGTCACGTGTGCAGTCTCTCAGAGTGAGATGCCGGGTCTCCGCCGTGAGCTCGCTCATCAGCATCAACCTCGCCGAGGCGAGCGGCGTGGCTCGCATCGCAGACCCGACGACTGCGCAGTTGGCGTCGATGGCAGCGGCGGCCACCTCGCTCATCGACGCTCGACCGGGTCAGCAGCACCGAACGGTTGAGCGGTCCCGCAGAGTCAGCGGTTGGCTTTGGCTTCGGCTTTGGCGATGCGCTTGGCCGCTCGGCCGATGGGTTCGATGTTGCGGTGGTCGAGATCGCCGACCTCGGCGCCGTTGTTGAACAGCACCCGATAGCGCCGCCAATTGAAACCGTTCGACAAGATCACCTTGCCTTCGGTGCCCTCCGGCACGCCGTGCAGCGCCTCGGTCGAGCGCACCTTGTCGCCCATCCGCAACTCGATCTGTCCGTCGTGCGGTGAGGCCAGCTTGTGCGGCTTCCACATCTCCATCGGTCCCCATCATGGCCGATTGGAGGGGTGTCCCCACAGCCCATCTCGCTGAGCGGCCCAATGGCGTGGGGCCAGCGAGGATCTGTGACCCCACCGGTACACTGCCCGGCCTGTGAAAAGTTCGGTCGAGCCACTCGAGGGCAACAAGGTCAAGCTGTACGTCGAGGTCGAAGAGGACGAGTTCGAACGCGACATCGATCGGGCCTTCAAGGAGATCGCCAAGGAGGTCCGGCTGCCCGGTTTCCGCAACGGCAAGGTGCCCCGCAAGGTGCTTGAAGCACGTGTTGGGCTTGCCCCGGCACGAGAGCAGGCGCTACGAAACGCGGTTCCGGAGTACCTGGCGAAGGCGGTGCGTGAGCACGATGTCGACCTCATCGCCACCCCGGAGGTGGAGATCACCGACGGCGAAGAAGAGGGCCCCGTCGAATTCGACGCCACCTGCGAGATCCGCCCGACGGTCACCGTCGCGGGATACGGAGGGTTACGCGTCGAGGTTCCGGCGCTCGAGGTCGACGATGATGCGCTGAAAGAGGCGCGCGACGAAGAACTCGCTCGTTCCGCGGCGCTGGTCGATGTCGATCGTGCGGCTGAACACGGAGACTTCGTCGACCTCGACATTGCGGCCGAGCGCGACGGGGAGGAGCTGGCTGGACTCAACGTCGATGGCTGGTCGTACGAGATCGGTCAGGGTTGGGTCAGTGACGACTTCGACGAGCACATCACCGGCGTGTCCGTCGGCGACGAGCTGAGCTTCGAAACGACACCCAAGGGCACCGAAGAACCGGCCCAGTTCAGCATCACTGTCAACGCCGTGCAGACCCGCGAGCTCCCCGAAGCCACCGACGAGTGGGTGGAGGAGAACACCGGCGAATTCGAGACCGTGGCTGAGTGGGAGGCGAGCATCCGCGAGCGCCTCGGCGATCAGCGCCTCGGCGCCGCCCGCCAACAGCTGGTGCCCGGAGTGCGCACGGCACTCGCCAAGCTGGTCGAGATCGACGTGCCCGAGCCGATGATCGACAGCGCGCTCAACCGGCGGATGCAGGGCGTCGTCCAACAGTTCGCAGCCCAGGGCGTCGATCTGCAGCAGTGGCTGGAGATGACCGGCCAGGAGCCCGAGCAGTTCGTCGATCAGATGCGCGCTCCTGCTGAAGAGGACGTGCGCGTCGACCTTGCATTGCGTGCCGTCGCCGACGCGGAGACCCTCGAGGTCGAAGACGGCGAACTCGACGCCGAATACGAGCGGCTGGCGATGCAGTACCAACAGAAACCCAAGGAAATCCGCAAGGTCTACGAACAGAACGACGCCGTGCCGGAACTCATCGCTCAGATACGCACCGGCAAAGCGATGGACTGGCTGATGCGTCACACCGAGTTCGTCGACGACGCTGGCACCGTCCTCGATCGCGACCACCTTCTCGGCCTCGATCAGGAGACCGATACAGCCGACGACACCGGCAGCGACGACCCGTTGGCCGCCGACGTCGACCAACCCGAGAGCACGACCGACACGGAGGACCCCTCATGAACCTCGATGCCGTCAATTACCTCGTTCCCAACGTCGTCGAGCAGACGAGCCGCGGCGAACGGGCCTACGACCTGTACAGCCGGCTGCTCAAGGAGAACATCATCTTCTTGCAGACGCCGGTCGACGACCAGATCGCCAGCCTGATGTCGGCGCAGATGATTCATCTCGAGTCCGAGAACCCCGACAAGGACATCAACATCTACATCAACAGCCCCGGTGGCGACATCACGGCGCTGTTCGCGATCTACGACACGATGCAGTTCATCAAGAACGACATCGCCACGATCTGTCTCGGCCAGGCTGCCTCGGCTGCTGCCGTGCTGCTCGCCGCTGGCACCAAGGGCAAGCGTCTGGCGTTGCCGCACAGCCGTGTGTTGTTGCACCAGCCCTACGGGCAAGTCGGGTACGGACAGGTCACCGACCTCGAACTCGCCGCCGCTGAGATCCTGCGGATGCGCGAGCTCTTGGACCAGATTCTCGCCGAGCACACCGGCCAGCCGATCGACCGGATCAACGCAGATACCGACCGTGACTTCGTTATGGAGGCGAACGATGCGCTGGAATATGGCATCATCGATCGCGTGATCTCCTCGCGCGAGGCGGTCGACCGGACCGGTCCGATTCGCTGAACTCGAGGAATCACAGGGGGTCACATTGGAGAACGATCCACGCAGTCACCGGGCCAATCGGCCAGACTGACCCTCCGGATTCGGGGACTCGTCCCGATCCATCGATCGCGACAACGCCAAAACGACACACGAGCAGCAGCGGAGGGAGTGAGGACCAGTGGCCAAATTCGGCGACACCGGCGAGCTGTTGAAGTGCTCGTTCTGTGGCAAGTCACAAAAACAGGTCAAGAAGCTCATCGCCGGTCCAGGGGTGTACATCTGCGACGAGTGCATCGACCTGTGCAACGAGATCATCGAGGAGGAACTCACCGAGACCTCCGAACTCAGCTTCGAGAACCTGCCGAACCCGCGTGAGGTCCGGGCGTTTCTCGACGACTACGTCGTCGGCCAAGAAGACGCCAAGAAGATCCTCGCCGTGGCGGTCTATAACCACTACCGCCGGATCCAATACCAGAACCAGGCCACTACGGTCGGCCGACGCGACGAGGTCGAGCTCGCCAAGTCGAACATCTTGTTGCTCGGTCCGACCGGCTGCGGAAAGACGCATCTGGCGCAGACGCTCGCTCGACAGCTCAACGTGCCCTTCGCCGTCGCCGACGCCACCGCGCTCACCGAGGCGGGTTATGTCGGCGAAGACGTCGAGAACATCCTGCTCAAGCTGATCCAGGCCGCTGACTTCGACGTGAAGCGTGCGGAGACTGGCATCGTCTACATCGACGAGATCGACAAGGTGGCACGCAAGAGCGAGAACCCCTCGATCACTCGCGACGTGTCGGGTGAGGGTGTGCAACAAGCGCTGCTGAAGATCCTCGAGGGCACCCAGGCATCGGTCCCGCCCCAGGGCGGTCGCAAGCACCCGCATCAAGAGTTCATCCAGATCGACACGACCAACGTGTTGTTCATCCTCGGCGGCGCCTTTGCCGGGCTGGAGGAGATCATCGAGTCGCGCATCGGGCACAAGGGCGTCGGATTCCACGGCACGGTGCGCAGCCACGTCGAGCGTGATCCAGGCGATCTCTTCGCCCAGGTGCTCCCCGAAGACCTCGTGAAGTACGGCATGATCCCGGAGTTCATCGGTCGTCTCCCGATGGTCGGCGCCGTGCGCAGCCTCGACCGAGAAGCGCTCGTCAAGATCCTTGTCGAGCCGAAGAACAGCCTGGTCAAGCAGTACGAAAAGGTCTTCAGCTTCGAAGACGTGGAACTCGACTTCCAGCAGGACGGCCTCGAGGCCGTTGCCGATCAGGCGTTGCTGCGCGGCACCGGCGCCCGCGGATTGCGGGCGATCATGGAAGAAGTGCTGCTGAACACGATGTACGACCTGCCCGGACGTACCGACGTCGGCAAGGTCGTCATCGACGCCGAGACCGTGAACGACAAGGTCAACCCCACCCTCGTGCCGCGCTCGTCGGGCCGTCAGCGCAAAGCTGCTTCCTGACCGCAGTCGTCGCGCCGCCCCCTCACCACCTCGCACCCACCACGATGGATATTCACGCGGCATTGGCGTATCTCGACGGCCGCGCCAATTACGCCAAGTCCGGCCGCATCGACGCACCCTCGCTCGATCGAATCGAAACGCTGTGCGCGGCGATGGGCGACCCACAGCATGCCGCCCCCGTGATCCACGTCACCGGCACCAACGGCAAGGGCTCCACCGTGCAGATGATCGCAGGCCTGTTGCAGGCGCAGGGGCTCACCGTCGGGACGTACACCAGCCCCCACCTCGAACGGATCAACGAACGGATCACCCGCAACGGCGAAGAGATCAGCGACGACGACCTCGCCGAGCAGATCGCGGCGATCGCTGATCTCGAAGTGGTCCTCGGGATCGAGCCGAGCTACTTCGAGATCGTCACCGCAGCGGCGTTTCGTTGGTTCGCCGACGTCGCCGTCGATGCCCTCGTTGTCGAGGTTGGCCTGCTCGGCCGCTGGGACGCCACCAACGTGGTCGATGCCACGGTGGCCGTGGTCACCAACATCGGGCTGGATCACACCGAGTTCGCCGGTCCGACGCTCGAGCACATCGCCCGCGAGAAGGCCGGCATCATCAAGCCGCGCAGCGCGGCCATCATCGGCGAGACGCGGCCGGAGCTGGTCGAGATCTTCCGCGAGGCCGGTGGCGCGACGACGCTCGTACGCGGCGACGACTTCGATGTCATCGCCAACTCGCTCGCCGTGAGCGGGCGCCTGGTCGACCTGCGTACGCCGACCACGATCTACCCCGACGTGTTCGTGCCGCTCAACGGCTGGCACCAGGGCCAAAACGCCGCGGTTGCGCTCGCCGCCGCCGAGACGTTCTTCGCCGCACCGATTGCCGACGACGTGGTGACCGAGGGATTCGCAGAGGTCCGTGTCCCTGGGCGCTTCGAGATTCTCGGTCGACAGCCGCTCGTCGTGATCGACGCTGCACACAACCCCGCGGGTGCCGATGTCGCCGCCCAGGTGTTCTTCGACGACTTTCAGCCCGAGGGCCGCCGGCTCCTGGTCGTCGGCACGTTGCGGGCCCCCGAGGACATGCTCGCTGCGTTGCGCGCCGACGAGTTCGACATCGTCTTCGCCGCAACGGCACCCTCGCCACGCGGCATTCTGGCGGCCGATGTGGCCGCTGCGGCCCGCGCTCTCGGATGCGACAACGTCGTGTCGTTCGACACCGTCGAGGACGCCTGTCGCCGAGCGGTGGACTACGCCGACGGGGACGACGCGATTCTGGCTACCGGCAGCCTGTACACCGCTGGCGCCGCACGCCCCGTCCTGCAGTCGCTGACGACCTGACTCCCTCTCCGCGACGAGCCGCGTCACGACGCAACTGTCCCGCATTCGCTGCGAATTACGGCGATAGGTTGCCTCGCCATGTCTGATCGCACCCTTGTGCTGCTCAAACCCGACGCTGTCGAGCGCAAGCTCGCCGGCGCGATCATCGCCCGCCTCGAGGCCAAGAACCTCGACATCGTGGCGATGGATCTGCGCTCGCTCGACGCCGACCTGCTGGCGCGGCACTACGCCGAGCATGTCGACAAGCCCTTCTACCCGGATCTCGTGCAGTTCATGAGCCGCGGTCCCGTTGTTGCGATGGTGATCGAAGGCCCCGAAGACACTTGGGAAGTCGTGCGCGCGATGATGGGTGCAACCAACCCACGTTCGGCTGCGCCGGGAACGATTCGCGGCGACCTCGGGATCCTCTTCACTGAGAATCTCGTTCACGGTAGCGATTCGTTGGCGTCCGCCGAGCGTGAGATCGGGATCTTCTTCCCCGATCTGTAACATTTCCTATCTCCCGTTCCTGGCACCGTTGGAAGTGTCGGACGGACTCGAACGAAGCTCGCGAAAGGTGGCCAGGAATGGCCCGCAACAACCCGCTCAGCCTGGGCCGTGACCTAGCCATCGACCTGGGCACCGCGAACACGTTGATCTACGTGCGCGGCCAGGGCGTCGTGCTCGACGAGCCGTCCGTCGTGGCGATCAATGCCAATGACGGTCGCCCGGTCGCGGTCGGCCTCGAAGCCAAACGCATGATGGGGCGCACTCCGAACCACATCAAGGCGATCAGACCCCTGAAAGACGGCGTGATCGCGGACTTCGAGGTCTGCGAAAAGATGCTGCGCTACTTCATTCAGAAGGTGCACGGTTCTCGCTGGAACAAGCCGCGCATGGTGATCTGCGTGCCATCGGGGATCACCGGCGTCGAACAGCGTGCCGTACAGGACGCAGCCGAATATGCCGGCGCCCGCAAACCCGTGCACATCATCGAAGAGCCGATGGCGGCTGCGATCGGTGCAGACCTCCCCGTGCACGAGCCCTCGGGCAACATGATCGTCGACATCGGTGGCGGTACCACCGAGGTCGCGGTGATCTCGCTCGGCGGCATCGTGACCGCCCAGTCCGTGCGCGTTGCCGGTGACGAGTTGGACGATGCGGTGCTGCAGTACGTGAAGAAGGAATTCTCCTTGGCGATCGGCAGTCGAACCGCCGAGGAGATCAAGATCCAAATGGGTTCGGCGTGGCCGCCAGAGGCCGAGATCACCGCCGATATCCGTGGCCGCGACCTCATCTCCGGCCTCCCACGGACGATCGAACTGACCACCGAACACGTTCGCGAGGCCCTTGCCGAGCCGATCTCTGCGATTGTCGATGCGGTGAAGACGACTCTCGACAAGACGCCGCCCGAGCTGGCGGCCGACATCATGGAGGACGGCATCACGGTCACCGGCGGCGGCGCGCTCCTCGGAAGCCTCGAGCATCGCCTCAATCACGAAACCGGGATGCCGATCCGCATTGCCCCCGAACCGCTCTACAGCGTCGTCATCGGATCTGGGCGGGCCCTCGAGAACATTGATGCGATGCGCAGCCTGATGTCGCTCGGCGGCGAGGACTGAGCCGCCTCCGAGGCTCGTGGCCATCTATTCGGTCGGGCGACGACGCGTCGTCATCGCCCTCCTCCTCACCTCTGCGCTGCTCCTGACACTCGACCTGCGTGGGAGCCCGATCATCGATCGGTCGCGTGACATCGCAGCGCGTGCGCTCGACCCGGTGGAAACTGCCATCGGCGTCGTGACCACACCCGTGTCCCGAGCCTGGAACGGAATCGCCCACTACGACGACGTTCGATCGGAGAACGAAGCGCTCCAAGACCAGCTCGACCGACTGATCGGGACACAGGCCGCCGCCGAGGCCGCGGTGATTCGCAGTCAGGAACTCCAAGCATTGAACAACCTCCCGGCACTCGCTGACATCGACACCGTGGTCGCCACGGTCATCGGCGAAGGTGCTTCGAACTTCGATCAAGTCGTCGAGATCGACAAGGGACGCTCGGCGGGGATCGCCGTCGGCATGCCGGTCGTCAACCAAGCCGGGCTGATCGGCAAGGTCACGTCCGTGACCGACAACTCGGCGCGGGTGATGCTCGTCACCGATCGGCAGTACGCCGTCGGCGTCAGCGTCACGTCGTCGAGTGAACCCTTCGACGTCGGAGCGACCGAGAACACCACTCCGTCAGGGATCACCCCCGACGACGCCGCCGACGCGGTGTCGACCACGACGACGACCACGACGACCCCCGATGAGGGCGCAACAGGGGGTCAGCTCCCGGTTCCCGACACCACGCTGCCGGGTGGCGTGCCCGGGGTGACCACGACGTTGTCGCCGCTCGAGCAGGAAGCGCTCGAAGACTTGAGCGAGCTCTCCGATGAAGAGTTGGCGCAACTGGAGGATGATCTCGAAGCAGCGCTCGAGATCGAGTCGACGACAACAACCACCACCACCGAACCCGAGCCGGTCGTGGTCAAAGAGACCGGAGCCTTGGAAGGGCGCGGTGGCCGACTGCTTCCACAGATTCGTTTCGTGCAGGACTCGCCGCAGTTCGCCGTACTCGCGGCGGGCGACCTGGTCGAGACCGCCGGTGGTTCCGAGAGTCTTGCGCCGCCCGGGATTCCAGTCGGCCGTGTCGCCAACCGCGCCAACCGTGCCGGGTCTGGTGGTCCGTTGCTCGACGTCGAGCTGCACGCCGACCTCGACCGTCTGAACTTCGTGCGCGTCGTGCTCTACCGTCCGCTGGCCGAGGTCGAGCAATGACGGTGGTCGACATGCGGCGCGGACCGCGCTGATGTTCGCAGCGTTCGTGCAGGGTCCCATCGTGCGGCTCGTACCGGTGGGCGTGGTCCTTCTCGCGCTGCAACGGACGATCTTCGTCGATCTGCGTATCGATGGGGTGATCATCCCGATCATGGCCATCGCCGCTGCGGCGACCGGCGTCGCCGGGGGGAGTGAAGGTGGGGCCATCGCCGGCTTCGTATTCGGCCTGATGTTCGACCTCGTCGAGGGCACGCCGCTCGGTTCCACGGCGGCGGCTCTGACCATTGGTGGTGCGGTGGCGGGCCTGCTGGCGCTGATCGCTGCGGACCCCCCGTGGTGGTTGGCGGCGCTGTTCACCGCGGCAGGTACAGCGGCCGGCGTGGTGATGGTGCCCGTGGTCCGCATCTTCATCGGTGAGTCTGAACCCTTCGAAGCGCGACTCGGAGAGATCGTTGCGATTTCCGCCGCTGCGGGAGCGCTGCTCAGCCCGCTGCTGGTGCCACTCGGACGATGGTGCCTGCGGATCAAGAAAACCGAATGGAAGGGCGCGGCCAATGAATCGGCGTCGACCGCGTGATGTCGACGCGCATCGAATGTTGCCTCGCCGTGTCGATCGTCACAGCGTTTCGCGCACGTTCCGTGGCCGGTGATCACCCTTCGTCGCAACGCGTTTGTAACATGTTTCAGCCGTGATCTGCGCTGCCGACCTCGTCGTGAACCCACTCCGGTTCGATGGCCGCTGATCGCCGCGGCGCGCGTCTCGGCGTGCTGGCAATCGTCGGCGTGCTGTTGTTCGGGCTGATCGGCACACGGCTGTGGTTCCTGCAGACCGTCGAGCAGGAGTCGCTCCAGGAGCAGGTCGATTCGACCAAGTTGCGCAGGGTGCCATTGCTCCCGGAGCGGGGTCGAATTTTCGACGCCGACGGTCGCATCCTTGCGGACAACGAGCGCGTCCTCACCGTCGCTGTCGACCGCGAGGTGATCCGCCGAGAGAGCGATCGCACGGAGCTGTTTCGTCGCTTGTCCGGGTGGATCGATCAGCCGATCGAGGCAATGGAGGAGCGCTGGGACAGCGTGCTCTATAGCCAACTCTTGCCGCTTCCTCTGGTTGAAGACATCGACGAGCCGACCGCCACCGCGCTCCAAGAACGCGTCGAGGATCTTCCCGGGGTGCAGATCGTCGAGGAGGCGCGCCGCGTCTATCCGTATGCGCCGTTGGCCTCGCACGTCGTCGGGTACATGGGGCGCATCACCGCCGAGACCAAAGACGCCTACACCGAGGCTGGCTACCAACTCAACGAGCGTGTCGGACAGTTCGGCATCGAGCTCTCGATGGAGCGCGAGCTGCACGGCGAGTGGGGCGAGGTCGTGTACGAGGTCGACAACGCCGGGCGCATCGTCCGGGAAGAATCGCGCACGCCGCCGATCAACGGCAAAGACGTCCAGCTGACCATCGATCTCGATCAACAGCAGTACGCCGAGCAGGCGTTGCAGAGCCAGCTTCGATTCCGTCGAACCCAGACCGCCAACAACCCGCTCGATCGCGAGACACAATTCACGTCGCGCGTCTTCCCGGAATATCCAGAAGAAGTGCCCTACAAGGCGCCCGCTGGATCGGTTGTGGTGATGAACTACGAGACCGGCCACGTGATCGCGTTGGCCACTTATCCGACGTTCGACAATCGGTGGTTCGAGTCAGATCTGTCCGATGGACGCTTCGAGGAGTTGTTCCCGGCCGTCGACGAGTTCGGCGAGCCGATCAGTCCCGACGAGTCGATCCTCGTCAACCGTGCCATCCAGGGCCAGTACAATCTCGGCTCGACGTTCAAGGTGTTCCCGGCGTATGGGGCGATGAACACCGGGCTGATGGGCACCAACGACTACCACGTCGACCGCGGGACCTACCGCATGGAGTCGGTCGACCAAGACCTGTGCGCAGCTGGCCTCGTGCGCTGCGTGTACCGCAACGCGTTGTGCGGCAACGGGCTGCCGTGCGTGTACGGCGCCGTCGACATGGAGACCTCACTGGCGGTGTCGAGCGACACCTTCTACTACAGCCTCGGTGAGCGCTTCATGACCGAGAACGACTTCCAGCCCGTGCTGCAACAACAGGTGCGCCAGTTCGGCTTCGACGAGCCGACCGGTATCGACTTGCCGTTCGAGTTCGGTGGAACGGTGCCCGACGAGGAGCTCAAGGCGCGCTACGCCGAACTCGGCGTGATCTCCGAAGCCGAGGGTTCTGGGTACTTCACCGGCGACAACGTGCAGATGGCCATCGGCCAGGGTCTGCTGTCGGCGACGCCGCTGCAGTTGGCGGTCGGCTACGGCACGATCGGCAATTATGGGTTCGTCATGAAGCCCGAGATCATCAAGGCGATCTACGAACCGGGTGTTCCCGACGCGGTCGAGCCAGGCTACGCCGACGTGTCGCAGGGACGACTCGCCGTCGAATCGAACCTCAACGGCGAGGTCGTACGGCAGCTCTCGATGCCCGAGGACATCCACGGCGAGATCGAGCGTGGCCTGCGCCGCGTGATCACCGGGCCCGGACAGGTCAACCCGCAGGGGGCGTACCGCTCGACGACCGGCGAGAAACTGTTCGCCACGTACCCAAGCAGCGGAATTCCGCTCGCTGGCAAGACCGGCACCGCTCAAGGTGCCGGCAACTACCCGTGGAACGACTCGTCGGCGTTCGCCGCTTACAGCATCGACCGCGAACGGCCGTACGTGGCCACCGCCTATCTCGAGAAGGCCGGGTATGGAGCCCGCGCGGCGGCCCCGGTCGTGAAATGTGTGTTCACCCAACTGTCAGGTGCCACCGCCGCCGACCCGGTCGTGCTCTCCGACCCGCTCGACACCAACGACCTCACCCCGGCGCCATCGCAGTCGTTGCGCGACACGTCGTGCTTCGAGGGCCAGTTCACCAGCTTCGTCCCGGCCGACTGACCCGTGACCTCGTCGCTGCTGTCGCGCAAACCCGATTCGGGTCTGGGGAACATCCGCTCGAGTCCAGCAGACCCGAGTCGCAACATCGACTGGGTGTTGATGGCGGCGCAGTTCGCGCTCACGATCATCGGTTGCTTCATCGTGTTCTCCGCCTCGCGCACACGCGTCACCGAAGATCCGTACGCGTTCGTCACGCGACAGGTGATCTTCGCGATTGCGGCGACCGTGGCGATGTTCATCGTGATGGCGTTCGATTACGAGTGGTGGAAAGACCGCGCCCGGTTTCTGTACGGCCTCACGGTGGTCGTACTGACGCTGCTGTTCCTGCTCGGCATTGCGTCGGGCGAGGACCGAATTGCGTTCGACCTCGGCCCGATCAACGTCCAGCCGGCGGAGCTCGCGAAGTTCACCACGTTGCTCATGCTCGCTTCGTACCTTGCGGAGGAGCGCAGCGACGAGGTGTCGTACGCGCGTTTTCTCGGTGGGCTGATGATCGTCGGCGCGCCGGCGGTGCTGGTGATCATCCAGCCCGACCTCGGATCGGGGTCGGTCATCGTGTCGATCGCCATGGGCGTGCTGCTCGTCGCCGGCGCCAAAGCTCGCTACATCGGCCTGATCACGTTCCTCTCGATCATCACCGTGTTCGCCGCCTTTTTGGGGCGACTCGTCAACGACTATCAGGCCGCGCGTATTCGCGCCTTGATCAACCCGGGAGCGGTTGGGGCCGACGATACCTATCAGGCCGAGAACGCGATGCGGGCGATCGGCACCGGGGGCCTCACGGGGAAGGGGTGGCTCGAAGGCCCGCTGACCAACGGCCGTGACATCCCCGTGATGTGGGCCGACTTCCCATTCGCCGCAATCGGTGAGCAGTTCGGTTTGCTCGGGTGTGCGGTGGTGCTCGGCTTGCTTGCGGTGGTGCTGATGCGCGTCTGGCGAATCGCCCACCTGTCGCGCGATCTCTTAGGCACCTATCTGTGTGCCGGCGTCTTCACGATGATGCTGTGGCAAATCTTCCAGAACGTGGCGATGACGCTCAAGATCATGCCGGTGACCGGTCTTCCGTTGCCGTTCATCTCCTATGGCGGATCGGGTCTGATCGTGTACTTCGCGATGCTCGGCCTCGTGCAAAGCGTGCACATGCGGCGCATGCGCTGACGCGGCTGCGGCGACGTTTGCTTTCCGACCGAGCCGCTCCGCCAAGATGCTCGGCGTCCGCCTTGTTAGGAATCTGAGTGAAATCTGTGAGGTGATGCGTCTTCGGCGGTCTTGTCGCTGCTGCTCTGCTCATCGGTGCGGGCTGCGTGTCCGACGACTCCGACTCGTCGTCGGACACCACCGGCTCGGCAGCCAGTGCCGACACCACCGGGGTGCCGGCAACGACCGAGGCGGTGGCGAGTGACACCACGGCAACGGCTGGATCCGTCGATTCGACGACCGAGGCAGCCGCCAGTGACACCACGCCGACGACTGAAGCGGTTGCCGATTTCCGCACCGTCGAGCACGAACTCGGGACCTCGGAGATTCCCACCAACCCCGAGCGAGTCGTTGTGCTCGACCGTCGGGGCACGCTGCCGTTCTTGCTCGAAATGGGCGTCGAGCCCGTCGGCGCGCTCGAGGCTGGCTGGTTGTTCGGCGGGCCGTTCCATCCGCTGGTCTCCGAACGAGCAGCCGCACTCGGGGTCGAGCCGATCGATGGCAGCGACGGACCCAACCTCGAGCAGATCGCCGCACTCGAGCGGGATCTGATCATCGGCAACGTGCGCGACATGTTCGGCACAGAAGACCTCCTTGCCGGGATCGCACCGACCGTCGGTCTTCAATGGGACTTCGCCAAGGCAGTGAACAACGCGATCAACATCGGTGCCATGCTGGGGTTGGAAGACGAAGTTCAAGTCTTGGTCGACGATTTCCAAACCGCCCTCGACGACGCAACGAGCAACACCGACGATCCTGGCACCGTGTCGATCATCGGGCTGTTCGGCCCCGACGACATCCGGATCTACCGCTCGCTCAACCTGTTCGGCCAGCTCACCGAGGAACTCGGTGGTCAGGTCGTGCCGACCGAGGACGTGCTGCCGATCAACCCCGGCGACGGGGAGGTCAACAACACCAGCCTCGAGGAGATCTCGTTGGCCAGCGGCGATCGCATCACCTCGTTTGTCAACGTGTCTCCAGAGTCGATCGAGGGTTACACCGAGGCGGAGCAGCAACCACTGATCCAAGCGCTTCCGGCGTTCCAGAACGACCTGGTATTGCACGCCGACCCCCAGTTGGCGTTCGGTGCTGCGGGGTCGACCGGGGTACAAGAGATCCTCAACCAGCTCGTCGAGTTCTACAACAGCTGACGTCCACCTCGGCCCGCAGATAGCCTGGCCAAGTCATGACAACGGTGTGGCCGGAGCTCGAGCCGATCCTGCCGCGCGTGCGCAAACCCGGTCGCTACGTCGGCGGTGAAGACGGAGCGGTCGTTGCGGCGCACGGTCCAGGCATCGTCTCGTGGCTGCTCGCCTATCCCGACGTGTACGAGGTCGGGTTGCCGAACCAGGGCTTGCAGATCCTTTACGAGATCCTCAACGAGCGGTGCGACGCCGGCGCGGAGCGGACGTACGCGCCGTGGACCGACCTCGAAGCCGAAATGCGCGAGCGCGGCATTCCGTTGTTCTCGGTCGAATCGCACCGCCCGGCCGGCGAGTTCGACGTGCTGGCGTTCAACCTGTCGTCGGAGCTGGTTGTGACCAACGTGGTCAACATGATCGACCTTGCCGGCGTGCCGATTCATACCGCGGCGCGCACGGCCGACGACCCACTCGTGCTCGTCGGCGGACACGCGGCGTTCAACCCCGAGCCGCTCGCCGACTTCGTCGACGCGGTAGTGCTCGGCGACGGCGAGGAGGTCGTCGGCGAGATCACCGCGGCGGTTGTCGCATGGCGGCGATCTGATGACCACGACCGCCACACATTGCTGCGCGCACTGGCTCAGGTCGAAGGCGTGTACGTGCCGAGTCTGTACGACGTCGGGTTTGCTCCGACCGAGTTCGACGACCGGGGAACACCCGTGCCGGGCGGCATCATCAGCCTGACTCCGCGCTTCGACGACGTTCCCGGCGTCGTCGACAAACGCACCGTCGCCGACCTCGCCGACTGGCCCTATCCGAAACAGCAATTACAACCGCTGATCGAAGTCGTCCACGACCGACTCAACGTCGAGGTGTTTCGCGGGTGCACTCGCGGATGCCGCTTCTGTCAGGCAGGCATGATCACCCGACCGGTGCGCGAGCGGCCGCCCGAGCAGATACGCACGATGGTTGCCGAGGGTCTCCGCCGCACAGGTCACGACGAGGTGAGCTTGACGTCGCTGTCGACTGCCGATCTCTCGGACATCGGGCCGGTGCTCGACGGGATTCTCGACGATCGCAAGAGCCGGACCGATGGCTCCACCGAGCCGGCTGATTGTGGTGTCTCGATCAGCCTGCCGTCCTTGCGTGTCGATGCCTTTACCGTCGGACTTGCCGAGCAGGTCACGTCGGGTCGCCGCAATGGCCTCACTTTCGCGCCGGAGGCTGGCACGTGGCGCCTCCGTCAGGTGATCAACAAGCTGATCACCGATGACGACTTGGAAGAGGCCGTCGGTGCCGCATTCGCGGCGGGGTGGCGGCGCTTGAAGCTGTACTTCCTGATCGGGTTGCCGTCGGAGACCGACGACGACATCGTGGCGATCGCCGACCTTGCTGGGCGGTGTGTCGACGTCGGACGGCGATCGCACGACCGTGCGTCGGTCACCGTCAGCGTCGGTGGGTTCGTCCCCAAGGCGCACACGCCGTTTCAGTGGTTCGGGCAGAACACCGAAGAGGAATTACAGCGCAAGGTTGACCTGCTGCGGCGGTCGGCCAAGGCGCATCGCGGCGTACAGGTCAAGTGGCACGATCCCGCGGCGTCGACCGCCGAGGGGATCCTCAGCCGCGGCGACCGTCGTCTGGGCGCCGTGATCGAGCGGGTATGGCGTGCTGGCGGCGTGTTCCAGGAGTGGAGCGAGCATCTCGATCTGCAGCGCTGGAGCGATGCGGTCGAGGCCGAGGGACTGTCGATCGAGCATCTCGTGTATCGGCACCGCACGGCCAGTGAGGTGTTCCCCTGGACGCATCTGTCCGCGGGCCTCTTCCACGACTTTTTGTGGGACGACTGGCAGGCTGCGCTTGCCGAATCGGGCCTCGACGATTGCCGATGGACGCACTGCTACGACTGCGGTGTGTGTACCGGGTACGACATCGATCACGTCGTTGCCTCATCGACGCCACCTGGTCCGGACAGCGATTTCAGTCCGGATCCTGAGGCGCCGGTCGCAGTGCCGGTCACCCTGGTGGCAGCACCACGAGTGATGCGTCCAGCGGGAGCTGGGTCCTCGTGAGCGCCGCCGCATTGCGGATGCGCTACGAGATCGTGGGCAAGGTGCGATTCGTCAGTAGTCGTGACCTGTCCCGGATCTGGGAGCGCACGCTGCGTAGAGTCAATGTCCCAGTGGCGTACTCGCAAGGCTTCACTCCTCGCCCCCGACTCAGCTTCGGCCTGGCACTCCCGACGTGTGCGGCCTCCTCGGCCGAATACGTCGATGCGCGCCTCGTCGAGTCATCGGAGGTTCGAGACGAGAGCGTTGCGCAGTCGCTCGGCGCGGCGGTCGATGCGGCCCTCCCAGACGGTCTCGCCGTCCATGCTGCGGCCTACGTCGACGCCAGTGGCTCGTCGCTGCAAGAAGCGGTCACCTCCGTGACATGGGAACTCAGCGGGTTCGAACAATCATCTGGCCAGCTGAGCGCGTGCGCCGACGAGGCGCTTGCGGCCGACGAGCTCCCGCTCGAACGTGAGCGCAAAGGCGCGGTCACGGTCGACGACATCCGACCGCTGATCATCGATCTCGCCGTCGATGCAACGCCGCGTGACCGATCCGCATCGTCGGCCCCACGCGTGACCGCCGACATCGCTTCGGTCGGTCGCTCCCTCCGGCCAGCCGAGCTGGCCCGTGCCGTGTTCGGCGTCGACGACGCTGCCAGCGTGCACATCCATCGCGTCGCCCAGTGGACCGATGGTCCCCATGGCCGGAGCGAGTTGCTCCCGCCACCCGAGCATGCACGGAGCATGAGCCCGTGCTGATCGGCATCACCACCACGACCGGTGTCGACGGCCACGAAGGCCCGACACCGAAACGGGCGAGCGCCCATTGCGCCGCCTCTGGAAGGAATCACCATGAACACCCCCGATACGAGCGACACCGGCACCGGCGCTGCCGATGCCGACACGACCAAGCGCTCCGAACGCAACGGCGCCGAGAACCGCTCCGGCCAGCGGACAAATCGCCGGCGGCGTAGTCCGCAGTCACGCCAGCCGTCGACAGGCGACCAGGCCGACGATCGCAACGACATCGAGATCCCGGAGCGAATCAGAGAAGGCAAGCCGTCACGCGATGCTGCCGAGAAGGCGTTGGTGCGGAAGCCGCAGATCGGCGACACGATGCCAGTGCCGAGCGCTCCGCCGCCCGGCCCCGCGAAGTCGACCGACGACGAACCCGCCCCAGAGCGCTCGGGGCAACGCAAGCGCCGGCGCGGCGGGCGCGGCGGCCGTGGGCGCGGCGGCGGCAGCAATCGCGATCAACGCGAGAACCCGGCAGCCAAACAGGAGCCCAGCGACGGCAAGGGCCCAGAGCCGAAGAAGCGCAGTCGTCGCGGACGGGGCAAGGGCCGGAGGAGCGGCGGTGGAGGTGAGCTCGACGCTGTTGCGCTCGAGCAGCGCCGCGGCAAGGAACGCAACGGCAAGCCGATCGGCCGGTACTTCATGGCCGTGCAAGTGCGGCCGGGCATGGCGCAGGTGGCGGTGCTCGAGGGACGCAGTCTGATCGAGCACTACGTCAGCCGGCCAGCCGACGACGTCAGCCAGATCCACGGCAACATCTACGTGGGCAAGGTGCAGAACGTGCTGCCGGGCATGGAGGCCGCCTTCGTCGACATCGCCACGCCGAAGAATGCTGTGTTGTACCGCGGCGACGTGCAGTACGAACCCGAGGACATCGAGGAAAAGGGCAAGAACCCACGCATCGAGGACATTCTCAAGAACAAGCAGCTGATCATCTGTCAGGTCACCAAGAACCCCATCGGCCACAAGGGTGCGCGATTGACCCAAGAGGTCTCGCTGCCTGGTCGTTTCGTCGTGCTCATCCCCAACTCAAAGACCTACGGCATCTCCAAGCGTCTTCCCGACGATCAACGCAAACGGCTGCGATCGATTCTCGATCGGGTCAAACCCGCCGAGCACGGTCTGATCGTGCGCACAGCGGCTGAGACAGCGACCGAAGAAGAACTCACCGCCGACATGCAGATGCTGCTCGGGCAGTGGGCCGAGATCGAGCGAAAGGCGGCAAAGGTGCAGCGTCCGACATTGCTGTATCGCGAGCCGGAACTCGCCGTGCGCGTCATTCGCGAAGAGTTCAATTCCGACTATCGCGGCGTCGTCATCGACGATCATCGGCTCTTCGAAGAAGCGCGCGACTATGTGGCCGCGTTCAACCCCGAATTGGCGAAGCGCATCGAGTACTACGACGCCGAGTCAGAAAGGCTGTCGTTGTTCGAGCGGCACCACGTGCACGAACAGGTGCACAAGGCGCTCGACCGGAAGGTGTGGCTGCCATCCGGCGGGTCGTTGATCATCGAACACACCGAGGCCTTGTCGGTGATCGACGTGAACACGGGCAAGAACGTGGGCAAGTCGAACCTCGAAGAGACGGTGTTTCACAACAACATGGAAGCCGCCGAAGAAATCGCCAAGCAGCTGCGGCTGCGCGACATCGGCGGGATCATCGTGATCGACTTCATCGACATGGAGATCAAGGGCAATCGGGCCAAGGTCGTCGAGGCACTGCGGAACGCGTTGGCTCGCGACAAGACGCGGTCGCAGGTGTTCGACATCTCCGAACTCGGCCTCGTCGAGATGACGCGCAAACGCATCGGCGAGGGATTGCTCAACGAATACTCAGCGGAGTGCCCCGATTGCCAGGGTCGTGGCGTGCTCGTCGATTACGGGATGCTCGAGTAGCTGCGCCGCCCCGAGCGGTTCCGGCAGGTTGCGGTGCACCGGGTCTGGTCGGGTCGTAGTCTGATCAGGTGCAGATCGAGATCACCGATGACGCCCGCTCCCTGCTCGAGCGTAAGGGCGGCACCATGGCGATCGACTTCATCCGTCCGACCGGTTGAGGCAAAGTCGCTGAGGTGTCGGTCGACACCAACACCAGGGGCAAGAACACCGGCGTGTATCGAAAGATCCGCCACGGTGGTGTGCAGATCCTGATCACGCCGAGCCTGGTCGGCATGGCCCGCTCGATGCGCGTCGTCACATCCGGCATGCGCGGACGCAAGCTCGCCGTCGAGTTCCAGGCCGCCGAAGGTGCCCCTGGCGATGGCGACAGTTGTTGTACCTGACTCGCTCACGCACCGTTCTGTTCGCGGATACGTGCGGACATCGCACGGAATCCCCGGTGTTTCGGTGAGGGACGTACCATCGGGTGATGGCCGATCTGCTCGAGATCTCGTCACGCATCATCGACTCTGGCGAGTTGACCGAACCGACCACACGCATCACCAACGAGTTGTCGGAGGTCGCCGACGGGCTGGCCATGGTCGAGAGCTTCAGCCACAGTGTTGTTGTCGACACCGGCGATGGTCTCCTGGCCGTCGACGCCTCACACGACCGCACGGGCGCGGCCGTCGTCGACGCGATCAAGCACTGGTCGACGACCCCGGTGCGTCATCTCGTCTACACCCACGGGCACGCCGACCACGTCGGGGGATATCGGCACTTCGCTGCTGAGTACGGCGAGGTGCCGGTTCTCGGTCATCGCAATGTCGCCGAGCGGTTCGATCGCTACCGCGAGATGAACGACTGGAACCTGTTGATCAACGCCCGTCAGTTCGGCGGCGTCCGCCAGGACTTCGGGATGGGCGACGAAGGTGCCGCAGCGACCAGGGCCAGATTCATCCCCGACGACACGAAGTCACCGGACATCGTGGTCGACGACACGTCGACTCAGCGCATCGGCGACGTCGAGATCGTGTGGCATCACGCCAACGCCGAAACCGACGATCACGTGTGGGGGTGGGAGCCGAACCGACGTTGGTTGTTCACCGGCGACCTCATGACGTGGCTGTTCCCCAACGCCGGCAACCCGCAAAAGGTGCAGCGCTACCCCGTCGAGTGGGCGGCGGCGCTGCGGTCGATGGTGGCACTCGGTCCAGAGCTGCTACTGCCGGCCCACGGGCTCCCCATCGAGGGGCGTGAGCGGATCGAGACCGTGCTGATCGACGTCGCTTCCGCACTCGAGCAACTCGTCGACGACGTGATCACCATGATGAACGCAGGGGAGACGCTCGACACGATCATCCACTCCGCAACAGTGCCGGCCGAGACACTGGCCAAGCCGTACCTGTTGCCGCTGTATGACGAACCCGAGTTCATGGTGCGGGCCGTCTGGCGGCAGAACGGTGGCTGGTGGGATGGCGCGGCGAGCCGGTTGAAGCCCGCGCCGGACGCGCGGTTGGCGACCGAGCTCGCCGTGCTCGCCGGCGGGGCCGAGACGCTCGCGGACCGAGCACGCGAGGTGGCCGACAGTGGCGACTACCGGCTGGCCTCGCACCTCGCCGATCTCGCCGGCTGGGCCGCACCAGACGATCCAGGCGTCCACCGCGTCCGCGCCGGTATCTATCGGGATCGTCGGGCGGCCGAGTCGTCGCTCATGGCCAAGGGCATCTTCGCCGGCGCTGCTCGCGAGTCCGAGGCGGTGGCCGGCGTCGACGGCGAGTAGGACCGACATCGCCGGTGGCGACGCGACAAACTCCCGTTAGCATCGTGCAACGCTATGTACGCAGTTATTGCTTCGGGCGGCAAGCAGGAAAAGGTCGCCGAGGGTCAGCAGGTGCGCGTCGAGTTGCTCGATGCCGACGAGGGGGCCGACGTGTCGCTCACGCCGGTAATGATCGTCGACGGCGACACGGTGCGGGCCACACCCGATCAGCTCGAAGGCGCCTCGGTCACCGGCCGAGTTGTCGGCCGCGAGCTGGGCGACAAGATCAACGGATTCACCTACAAGCGGCGCACGAACAACCGGCGTCGCTACGGGCACCGTCAGCAGTACCACGTCGTCGAGATCACCTCGATCTCGGTCTGACCTCGATCTCAACGGAGAACCACCATGTCGAAGACCAAGGGCGGCGGCTCAACTCGAAACGGGCGTGACTCCAACGCGCAGCGCCTCGGCGTGAAGGTGTTCGCCGGCACCGAAATCACCGCCGGAACCATTCTCGTGCGCCAACGCGGCACCAAGTTCCATCCCGGCAAGAACGTCGGCAAGGGCAAAGACGACACGCTGTTCAGCCTCGTCGACGGCTCAGTGCACTTCGCCCAGCGCAAGGGTCGGAAGACGGTCGACGTCGTCCCCGCCGACTGACCTTCCGCGGCGCCGATACGGCGCATCGCAGCACAAAAACGACAAACGCCGCTCGGACCGCCGCCTCGATCGAGGTGACCGCCCGAGCGGCGTTGTTTCGTTTTGATCAGGCGTGGGCGACCGGGCTACTCGGCACCGGGTGTGCCCATGTCGACCTCGGATCCGAGGCGCAACGTGGTGGCCCGGCCGGCGTCGTCGAGCTGGAACACGACACGTTGACCCTGGCGCAGCATCCGGAAGATCGAGCCGGCGAGCGCACCTGGGGCGAGTTCGTAGTCGGCCATGTCGGTGTCGCACATCACGACACCCTGGCCGCTCGTCGGGTCGTAGGCCTTGACGACGCCTTGCATGGCAGCGGGGTCAGCCGGCCTTGACGACTTTGCCCGACTTGATGCAGCTGGTGCAGACGTCGACGCGCTTGGTGCTCGCGCCGACCTTGGCGCGGACGCGCTGGATATTCGGGTTCCAGCGGCGCTTGGTGCGACGGTGCGAGTGCGACACCGACATGCCCCACGAGGGGCCCTTGCCACACACTTCACACTTCGAGGCCATAGGAATCTCCGGAATCAGCGAACGATGGGATCGAGACCGGACGGCCCGGCTCGACGACAGCCACGAAAGGCTATCGGCCCCGATGCCGCCGCCCACCACATGACGTGGATGGGCGGGTGTGGAGCTGCTGAGATCGACGGCGTCAACGAACGACCTTGCCGTCGGCGGCCCTAGGATGTTGCGCCGTGTTGACTCCCGAGCGGTTGTCTGCGGCGGGGCTACGCACCCTGCTCGGCACCTACCGCGACCTCCTTCACCAACACGCCGCACGGCTCAACCGGCTGAACGTCTATCCGGTGCCCGACGGCGACACCGGCACCAACATGTCGCGCACATTGGATGCCGCGGTCAATGCACTCGACGGCGTCGATGCGGATGACATGGCGGCGACGTGCGATGCCGTCGCTCACGGCTCGCTCATGGGCGCACGTGGCAACAGCGGCGTGATCTTGAGCCAAATTCTGCGCGGCATTGCCACGACGATGAAGGGGCAACCCGATGGCGGAGGCGCGGCGTTCGCGAGCGCGCTACGAGCCGCGTCCGATGGTGCCGACCGTGCCGTGTTGAAACCGATCGAAGGCACGATCCTGTCGGTGGCGCGGGCGGCGGCCGACGCCGCGCACAGCGTCGCAGCGGAGCCGGACGCATCACTCGCCACGGTCGTCGCAGCCGCCCATGAGGCAGCCGAGGCGGCCCTCGCGGCCACCCCCGAGCAATTGCCCGTGCTGGCCGAGGCCGGCGTCGTCGATGCGGGCGGCGCGGGCTACCTCCTGCTGCTCGACGCTGCCCGGTACGTCGTGAGTGGGGTCGAGTTGCCGGCCGCCGACGAACCCGCCGACGCCGACAACGCCTTGGTCGGTGCGCAGTTCGACGCCGTCGCCCACCGTCATGGCGGCGATGGCGAACTCGACGTGAGCGAGTTCCGGTACGAAGTGATGTACCTGTGTGATCTCGCCGACGCTCGTATCGACGAGTTCAAGGCGGCGTGGGGAGCGATCGGCGACTCGATCGTGGTCGTCGGCGGCGACGGCCTGTGGAACTGCCACATCCACACGAACGACATCGGTGGCTCGATCGAGGCCGTGCTCGACCTCGATGGGCGCCCGCGCCAGATCCGCGTCACCGACCTCTTCGAAGAGGTCGACGAAGAGCACGCCAAGCGCGAAGCTGAGCTGCTCGACACCAGCCCGACGCATATCAATGCCGGCCGCGGCCAGGCAGGAGCGGGCCTGCCGCCCGTGACGACGGCGGTGGTTGCGGTGTGTCTTGGCGACGGTCTCGTCGAGCTGTTCGGTCAGCTCGGTGTGCAAGGCGTGGTGACCGGCGGCCAGACGATGAACCCGTCGACGCAAGAACTGCTCGACACCGTCGAGCATGTCAACGCCGACCAGGTGGTGATCCTGCCGAACAACGGCAACATCATCCCGGTCGCCGAGCAGGTCGACGCGCTTACCACGAAGAGGGTCGCAGTCGTCCCGACGCGCACCATTCCCCAGGCGCTCGCGGCGCTCGTGGTGTACGACCCCGAGGCGACGCTCGACGCCAACGCAGCCGGGATGGTCGAGTCGATCGACGGCGTGCGGAGCGCCGAGGTCACCCAGGCTGTACGTGACACGAGCACATCGGTCGGCGAGGTGGCCACCGGCGACTGGATCGGCCTGATCGATCGCCAAGGTGTCGTGGCCGTTGCCGCCGACCTCGCAGCGACCGTGGTCGATCTGCTCGAGCGCGTTGTCGACGAGGAGGTCGAGCTGGTCACGGTCATCACGGGAGCCGACGCCGACGCAGCGACCACCGCGCTGATCACCGATTGGCTCGACGATCGCCGCGCAGACGTGGCTGTCGAGGTGCAACACGGCGGACAACCGCTCTACCCGTACCTCGTCGGAGCCGAATAGACCGCATGGCCGACGCTGCGCCGATCACGCTACGCGACCTGGCGGAGATCGACGTCGGCCGACTCAACGGCGTCGGCGCCAAGCGCCGCCAGTCGTTGGCCGACGTCGGCATCTACTCGCTGCTCGATCTGATGACCACGTACCCCCGTCGGTGGGTCGACCGCTCGAACGAAGCGCGGATCAGCGACCTCGACGTGGGTGCAGAAGCGTTGGTGTTGGCGACGGTTCGCACGGTGCGCAAACGCACGATGCGCAATCGTCGCACGATGGTGACCGCCAACGTCGGCGACGGCAGCGGCCGGATGGACGTGGTCTTCTTCAATCAGCCGTGGCGCGCGAAACAGCTCACCGAAGGGCTACAGGTCGCGCTGTTCGGAAAGGCCGACACGTATCGCGGCGGCCTCCAGATGACCAACCCCGTCGTCGATCTGATCGGCGACCGCACCGGTCGTATCGTCCCGATCTATCCGCAAAGCGACAAGGCGCAACTCAACACCTGGGAGATCGCCGGTTGGGTGGAAGAGGCCCTGCGGCGGTGTGCCGAACGGGGGATCGCCGATCCGGTGCCGGATGCACTCCGTCAGCGTCTGGGACTCATCGGTCGGTACGACGCCCTGCGGGGGATTCACCTGCCCGATTCGATGAGCGTCAAGGACCAGGCGCGACGTCGGCTGGCCTTCGACGAGCTGCTGCGGGTGCAGCTGGTGCTGGTCGTGCGCAAGCGGGCGATGGAACGCCTGGCACGAGCGGTCCAGCACGACACGGAACGCGGCCTCGTGCAGCGCTTCGTCGATGCGCTGCCGTATTCGCTGACCGCGGCACAAGCCCGCACCATCGATGAGATCGCCGCGGACCTCGGGTCGAGCGCATCGATGCACCGGTTGCTGCAGGGCGACGTCGGCGCCGGCAAGACGGTTGTCGCCGTCGCCGCCATGCTCACCGCTGTCCAAGGTGGCCACCAAGGGGCGCTGATGGCGCCGACCGAGGTGCTTGCCGAACAGCACTCGGCCGGTGTCGCCGATCTCCTCGAGGGGTTCGTCGTGCCGGACTCGAACCTGTTCGGTGAGCGCCCGCTGCGCGTCGAGTTGCTGACCAACCGGGTCACCGGCGCCGAGCGCAAGGAGGTGCTCGCCGGGCTGGCCGACGGATCGGTCGACGTCGCCATCGGTACCCATGCGCTGATCCAGGACGCTGTCGACTTCGCCAGCCTGGGCGTCGTCGTCGTCGATGAGCAGCACCGGTTCGGCGTCGAGCAGCGGGCCGCCCTGCGCGACAAGAGCGCCGGCCAGGCCGTTCCCGACACGCTGGTGATGACGGCCACGCCGATCCCGCGTACCGCTGCGATGACCGTGTACGGCGACCTCGACGTGAGCGTCCTCGACGAGCTACCGCCCGGCCGCACGCCCATCGTCACCCACTGGGCGAATGGCCCGCTCGAGGAGCAGGCGGTGTGGACCGAAGTACGCGACGAGGTGGCTGTCGGTCGTCAGGCGTACGTGGTGTGCCCGTTGATCGACGAGAGCGAGAAGCTGGAGGTGGCATCGGCCGAAGAGACGTACCAACGGCTCGCCGGCGACGAGCTCGAGGGTCTGCGGCTCGGCTTGCTGCACGGGCGGATGACCTCGTCGGAAAAGGACGACACGATGAGCGCATTCCGGGCGGGCGACCTCGACGTGCTGGTCGCCACGACGGTGATCGAGGTCGGCGTCGATGTGCCGAACGCCACGGTCATGGTCATTCTCGATGCGGACCGTTTCGGTATCGCCCAGCTGCACCAGTTGCGCGGGCGCGTCGGCCGTGGTGCGCACGCCTCGACGTGTTGGCTCGTCACGCAGCAACTCGACGAGCCCAACCCGCGGGTCGATGCGCTCGTCGCCACCACCGACGGATTCGAGCTGGCCGAGGTCGACCTCGAGCTGCGCGGCGAGGGCACCTTGATGTCTGGCGCGCAGAAGGGCCGTAGCGACCTGAAGCTGGCATCGCTACGGCGCGACCGTCCGATGGTCGAGACCGCCCGCAAGGTGGCCTTCGAGATCGTCGATGACGATCCGGAGCTTGCCGGCCATCCCGTTCTGGCCGACGAGCTCGATCTGTTGTTCAGCGACCGCGACGAAGCGTTCCTGTCGCGGGGCTGAGCGATCAGACGGTCGTTCCTCAGTCGCCGCGGGCGACGTCGTCGTCTTCGAGCACCAGGTCCCATCGGTCGAGACAGTCCTCACACCGGTAGGCGACCACGTCGCCCGGCTCCCAGATTCCGTCCTCCGCAGGCTGGGTCAACAGGAAACACCGACCGCCACAATCGATGCAGACGATCTCGTTGGCCGGCTCCAGCACGCCTCCCATCGTGACACGACGAGCCGCTGCGGTGAGCGAATGCGCCCACTGCGGGCCCTCTCGCCCACCGTTGGGTGTGATCGTCCGGGCTAGCGGCCGGACTCTTCGCGGATCCGTTTCTTGGTCGCCGCCCAGCCGCAGATCGGGCACGCTGCCAGGTCGTGGCCGCGGGCCGGGCAGTACTCCCGGCCGAAGAAGATGATCTGCAGATGGCGGCGATTCCAGGTCTCGATCGGGAAGACCTTCTTCAGGTCGGTCTCGGTCTTCTCCACGGTCGTCCCGTTGGACAGGCCCCACCGGTCGGCCAGCCGGTGGATGTGTGTGTCGACGGGAAATGCGGGCACGTCGAAGGCCTGGGCCATCACGACACTGGCCGTCTTGTGGCCGACGCCGGCGAGCGACTCCAGAAACTCCCAGTCGGGGATCACCTCGCCACCACCGTCGATGATCTGGTTGGCCATCAGCCACAGGTTCTTGGCCTTGGTGGGGGCCAGACCGATTTGGCGAATCAGCTCGAGGATTCGGTCGGGGTCGAGTGCGGCCATCTTCTCGGGTGTGTCGGCGACGGCGAACAGCGCGGGTGTGACCTCGTTGACCTTCTTGTCGGTGGTCTGAGCCGACAGCGCCACGGCCACGAGCAGCGTGTACGGGTCGACATGGTCGAGCGGAACGGGGGGCTCGGGGTAGAGATCGTCGAGGATCTCGCCGATGCGGTCAGCCTTGTCCTGTCGACGCACGGCCGTGGACGTTAACGATCGCGCTCCAAAAACGTGACCCAGGTACGGCTGTACCGCTTCGACCGCCACGCGGTCCACCCGGGCACGTCGGGCAGCGACTCCCCCGACTCGGCGATCACCGTGTCTGCACGCACCGACGTGATGAGGTCGACCCAGCCGTCGAAGTCGTATGGAGGGTCGGCCAGGACGAGATCGACGTCGAGACTGGCCGCTGCCGACCGGGCGTCGCCGGCGATGATGCGAGAACGGTCATCGAGGTCGAGTCCGTCGAGGTTGTCGCGTAGCGCGTCGAGCGCCGCCCGATCGCGCTCGACGAACGTGCAGTGCTCAGCGCCGCGCGACAGGGCCTCGATCCCCAGTCCCCCGCTTCCGGCGAAGAGATCAGCGACCAGGGCGCCGTCGACCAGCCCGCGGCTGCCGAGTGCGTTGAAGATCGCCTCGCGCACCCGGTCGGTGGTCGGCCGCGTCGACGTACCTTCGGGCGCGATGATCCGTCGCCCGCCCAGCTCGCCCGCGACCACACGCATCGCGGCGACGATACGCCAGCGGTGAGGCAGATGGCCCACAGGGGGCCGTTTGCCTCACCGGTGTGAATGGTCGCGGTGTTGCGGTGAGGCAGATGGCCCACAGGGGGCCGTTTGCCCCCCCGCTGGCGGGCTGCCCGGTTGGAGTGCTGCGAGCCACTACCGTGCCGGGCGATGCCGGCACCCGATCCACCCTTGCGCGTGCTCTACCCGGGGAGCTTCGACCCGCTCCACCTGGGGCACGTCGACGTGATCGAGCAGGCCCACGAGTTGTTCGGCGCGGTCGTCGTGATGGTCATGCACAACCACGCCAAGTCGGGCGGCATGTTCTCCGTCGACGAGCGGATCGATCTCGCCATTGCTTCGCTGCGTCACCTCGACGGAGTGACCGTTGCCGCCAGTTCCGGTCTCGCCGTTCAGGCGGCAGAACGTTCCGAGGTCGACTTCATCGTCAAAGGTCTGCGGACCAGCAGCGACTTCGAAATCGAACAGCAGATGGCCCACAACAACGAGCGGGTCACGGGCATCCGCACCGTGTATCTGCCCTGCTCTCCGGCTCTCGGATATGTGAGCAGCCGCTTCGTCAGGGAAATCGCCCAGTACGGTGGAGAGATCGACCACCTCGTGCCCGACGTCGTCGCCGCTGCATTACGCGCGCGATTCGCCGACGGGTCCGACGGATCGCGATGAGCCGAACACGATGAGCAGCGACGATCAGTACCCACCCACCGCCTACGACGATGCCGGCGACGACAGCCTGGCGCAGGGCTACGCCGCCGAGCGCAGCCCCGACGACTACTCCGACATCGACGACGAGTACCCCGAGCCGGGCGTGCCCGGCGGATACGTGGGGGATGCCGAGACGCTCCTGCGGCGGGCCATCGACATCGTCGCCACCGCGCCGACGATGCCGTTGTCGTCGTCGCCACGGATCGATCGCGACGAGATCATCGAGCTCCTCGAGGAATCGCTGCATCGACTTCCCGACGAGTTGCGCCAGGCTCGCTGGATGCTCAAGGAACGGCAGGAGTTCGTCGCCAAGACCCGTCGCGAAGCCGACGAGTTGCTCGAGGTGGCGAGAGTCAAGGCCGAGCGAATGGTGCAACGCACCGAGGTGGTGCGTGCTGCCGAGCAACGCGCTCGTCAGGTGATGGAGACCGCCGAGACCGACGCTCGTCGGCTCCGCCACGAGACCGAGGACTTTCTCGATCAGCGGCTGGGCTCGTTCGAAATCCTGCTCGACAAGCTGCAAAAGACGGTTGGCGCCGGCCGCCAGCGGCTGTCGATCGGAGCGGTGCGTGAACAGATCGCCACCGAGATCGACGACGACGAAGACGACCCCACCAAGGGGTTCTTCGACCAGGACGGCTGACTCCACCGGGCCACGCCGGCCCCGCCGAGTGGCGTCGACGAGTCGATAGCGTGGGCGTCGTGCCCGATCCGCTGCGCCCGTTGCGTCTCGACGCCGTCGAGTTGCTCCGCCAGCCCGGTGTGGCGCGCCCAGTCGAGGCCAGCTTCGAGCCGGCCGATCTCGACGTCGTCCACGACGAGCTCGTCGGACCGATCGACGTCGACCTCGAAGCCATCGCCGGCGACGACTGGATCGACGTCGGCGGAACACTCCGCAGTGCGTGGTCTGGTTCGTGTCGTCGATGTCTGACAGACATCGACGGCGACGTGCACATCGAAGTCGCAGAGCGTTATCGCCGCGACGACACCGACCCCGATGCCTTCGTCATCGATGGCCCGCAGCTCGATCTCTCGGCGATGGTTCGCGAGGCCGTCCTCCTCGAGTTGGATGACGAGCGCACGTGCAGCGACAGCTGCGAGGGGTTGTGTCCGGACTGCGGCGTCGATCGCAATGCCGTCGGGTGCGAGTGCGTCACCGAGGTGCGCGACGAACGGTGGGCCGCATTGTCGGAGATCGTGCTCGACGAGGTCGCCCCCGAGCAGTCGGGTGGCGACTGACGCGACGGGTGGCGACTGGGCCGGGCGGCGATAACGTGCAACGGCCCTGCCGCGTGGCCGGCAGTTTCCCGGCACCCGACAGTGCCGTGGCCGCACACTGGCAAGGAAGAGACGATGGCCGTTCCGAAGAAGAAGACCTCCAAGTCGAAGACGCGCAGCCGCCGCGCCAGCGCCTGGAAGCTCAACGCGCCCCCGCGCAGCGTCTGCCCGCGTTGTGGCGCAGCCAAGGTCCCGCACACGGTCTGCCCGTCGTGCGGGTGGTATCGCGATCGCGTCGTCGTCGACGTCGGCTGATCAGATGCTCCCCATCGCCGTCGATGCGATGGGCGGTGACGACGCCCCCGGTCCGATCGTCGCTGGTGCCCACCTCGCTGTCGCCGACGGTGTCCCGGTGGTGCTGGTCGGTCCCGAGGACCTGCCTGGACGCCAGCCAGACGGCGGCGGCCCGCCGCTCGACCTGATCACCGCCACCGAAGTGATCGGAATGCACGACGATCCCGCTCAGGGGGTCCGTCGGAAGAAGGACTCAACGCTGGTGCGCGCTGCCGAGGCGGTGCGCGACGGGCGGGCCAGTGCGATGGTCTCGGCCGGCAACACCGGTGCGACGATGGCGTCGGCGCTGTTACGAATGGGACGGATCTCGGGGGTCAAGCGTCCCGCTATCGCCACCCCGATCCCGGTCCCTGGGTCGACTCCGACTGTGCTGCTCGACGCCGGCGCCAACGCTGAGGTGCAGGCCGAATGGATGGGCCAGTTCGCCGTGATGGGCGTGGTGTACGCACGTCACCGATTCGACATCGACCGGCCACGCGTCGGCCTGCTGTCCATCGGTGAGGAGCAGGGCAAAGGAGACGCGCTGCGCAAAGAGGCGTACGACGTCCTCGCCGCTGTCGAGGGGCTGAACTTCGTCGGCAATGTCGAAGGTCGCGACGTGATGACCGACGCCATCGACGTGTGCGTCACCGACGGCTTCACCGGCAACGTCGTGCTGAAGACCCTCGAGGGTGGAATGCGCACGGTGGTCACCGCCTTGATGGAGGCGTTCGCCGCCGAGGAGCACTATCAGCCGCATGCTGATGCGCTGATGCCGGCGCTGCTCCCGTTGTACGCCGCTCTCAGCCCCGACACCTACGGCGGCGCGGTCCTGCTCGGAGTCGACGGTGTCTGCATCATCTCTCACGGCTCGTCGGGCGACACCGCGATGCGCAACGCCATTGGCGTCGGCAGAGACATGGTCGCCGCCGACATGGTCGGCGAGATTCGCTCGGCGATCGCCGCCACCGGCCGGTAGTCGGCCGTGCCTGCACACGGGCACATCTCCGCTGCGCTGGTCCGGCATAGACTTCGCGTTCGTGCCCGCAGAGACCCATGTCGAACACGGCCCGCTCGGTCGAGACGAGATCTTCGAGATCGTTCGCGACCGCCTCGCCGACATCCTCGAGATCGAGCCCGCCACGATCACCGAGGGCCAGTCCTTCGTCGATGACCTCGACGCCGACTCGCTCGCCCTGATCGAGCTGGTCGAGGCGCTCGAAGAGGAGCTCAGCGATCGCACCACGGGATTTCGTATCGAAGACGAAGACCTCGAAGACCTGAAGACCGTGCGCGACGCCGTCGATTACGTGCACGAGCGGGCGAGCTGAGCCGGGCCCGGGGCCGGCGCGATGACGTCGTTGGACGAGCTCGCGGCGGCACTCGGTCACCGCTTCGACGACCCCGAGCTCTTACGCCAGGCGTTGGCGCACCGTTCATGGGTCGCTGAGCACCATGGCGAAGCGAGCAACGAACGTCTCGAGTTTCTCGGTGACGCAGTGTTGGGATGGGCGATCGCCGACATCGCGTACCGGCGCTATGCGCACTTCCACGAAGGGCAGTTGACCGATCTTCGCAAGAGTGTGGTCAACGCCGTTGCGCTCGCTGAGGTGGCCGTCGAGATCGGTCTCGGCGAACACATCTTGCTGGGGAAGGGTGAGGCAGCCGCTGGGGGCGCCGACAAGCCGTCGATTCTCTCCGATGCCTTCGAAGCCGTGCTCGGGGCGGTGTACCTCGACGGTGGGGCCGGTGCCGCGTTCGCGCTCGTCGATGCGTGCTTTTCCGAGCGCCTCCCCGACTCGGTCGACGACCTCGACCATCTCGATCACAAGACCATGCTGCAAGAGCTGCTCGCCAGCGCCGGCCGGAGCGCGCCCCAGTACGTCGTCAGCGCAACCGGTCCCGACCACGCCAAGACCTTTCACGCCGACGTCGTCGTCGACGGCGACGTGATCGGTGCCGGAGCGGGCCGATCGAAGAAGGCCGCCGAGCAGGCCGCAGCGACCGAAGCCTGCGCCACGCTGACCGGTGCCTGAGCTCCCAGAGGTCGAGACCGTTCGTCGCGGACTCGCTTCGCGTGTCGCCGGCCGCACAGTCGACAGCGTGTGGGTGGGTCGCGAGCGCGTCGTGCGCCGCACATCGCGAGAGGAATTGATCGCCGGGTTGACCGGCGTGAAGATCGAAGGAGCGGATCGGCGCGGCAAGTACCTGTTGCTCCCACTCGACTCCGGAGAACAGGTGATGATCCACCTGCGGATGAGCGGTCAGGTCCTGCTGGTCGATGGCGAAGAGCCGATCGCCGATCACACTCACGTCGTCGCCACGTTCACCGGAGGTGACCAGTTGCGGTTCATCGATCCGCGCACGTTCGGCGAAGTGGTGGTCTTCGATCCCGAACGTGTCGGTGAGGTGCTGCCGGAGTTGGTGCGTCTCGGGCCCGACCCGATCGCCGAAGACTTTCCTCGGGCGGTGCTGCGGGAGATCGTCATGGGCACGTCACGCGCGCTGAAGCCGTTGCTGCTCGATCAACATCGCATCGCCGGTATCGGCAACATCTACGCCGACGAAATCCTGCACGCCGCACGTTTGCGACCGGATCGAGCCGCCGACTCTCTCGACTCGCGAGCGGTCACACGGCTGCACCGCTCGATCCTCGACATCTTGACGCGCGCCGTCGAGGCCGGGGGCTCCACGCTGCCCGACACCCAATACGTCGACCTCCTCGGCGAGGGCGGCTGGTTCCAATTCGAACACCGCGTGTACGGCCGCACCGGCGAGCGATGCACCACCTGTGGGCGAGGGTGGATTCGACGGATCACCTCCGGCGGTCGGAGCACCCATTTCTGTCCCGTGTGTCAACACTGAAGGTCCCACTTCGCGCAGGCGCGCGACCGGTAGCTTGGCGCGCGCTGTGTATCTGAAGCGCCTGACGTTGAAGGGATTCAAGTCGTTCGCCGAGTCGACGACGATGGATCTGGAGCCTGGAGTGACTGTCGTTGTCGGACCCAACGGGTCGGGCAAGTCGAATGTCGTCGATGCCATTGCCTGGGTGCTCGGAGCGCAGGCGCCGAAGTCGGTGCGCAGCCAGAAGATGGACGACGTGATCTTCGCGGGCACCGCCAGCCGACCGGCCCTGGGCCGGGCCGAAGTGTCGATCACGATCGACAACTCCGACGGCACCCTCGGACTCGATCTCACCGAGATCACCGTCACCCGCATCCTGTTCCGAACGGGCGAGTCCGAGTACGCCATCAACGGCGCCCCGTGCCGGCTGCTCGACGTGCAAGAACTGCTGTCCGATGCGGGCGTCGGCCGCCAACAGCACGTGATCGTCAGTCAGGGCCAGATCGATGCGGTGCTCAACGCCCGCCCCGAAGACCGCCGCTCGATCATCGAAGAAGCGGCGGGCGTGCTCAAGTTCCGCAAACGCAAGGAGAAGGCGCAACGCCGACTGGATGCCACCGAAGCGAACCTGTTGCGCGTGCAGGACCTCCTCCGCGAGGTCCGCCGCCAGCTGCGCCCGCTCGAACGGCAGGCCAAGGCCGCAGAACGTCATGGCGAGCTCGTTGGCGAGCTGACGGACGTGAAGACGTTCGTGCTCGGCCGCGAGATCGGATCGTGGCGGACGAAGCTCGAGTCACTCGCCGCCATGCGGCGCGACGCCGCCTCCGAGGAGCAGCGCATCAAGTCCGAACTGGCGGCGCTCGACACCGCCGTGGTCGCCCTCGAAGCGCAGCTGGCAGCCACGGGGGCCAACGACGTCGGCGACCGGCTGGTGCGCGTCGAGCAGCTGCGCGAGCGCGCCCGTGGCCTGGCCGCCGTGCTCGTCGAGCGACGCCGATCGCTCGAACGCGACCGTGGGCAAGGCCTCGACGCTGGGGTCGTTGCCTCGCTCGAAGCCGATGTTGCTCGGTTCCGAGACGAACTCGCAGTCGTCGAGGTCGAACGTGCTGAGTTGGCCCCGCTGGCCCAGGAGTTGGCTGTGGACGAACAGGCCTTCGCCGCCGCCGAAGGGGCGGTGGCTGAAGAACCAGAAGCCTCCGAAGCCTCCGCCAGCGCGGCCACCGCTGCGGCCGAAGTACGTGGTGAGCTGCGTTCCATTCGCGCCGCCATCGAGCGCCTCGAAGCCGAGCACCAGCGCCTCGACGCACGGCGCACGCAGATGACCGATCGCCGTGACGCGGCCCGTGCGGCAACAGAACGATTCCGCGCTGAATGCGATGCCGCGAGCCATGACGAGGCACCACTCGCTGACCTGGCCGATGCCGCGGAGGAGCGTCGTGTCGCTGCCACCGCTGACCACGAAGGTCGTGTCGAGGCTCGCCAGCGGTTGTCGGAGGAGGCCTCACGGTGGTCGGCACGGGTCGAGGCGCTCCAGCAGGCGGTCGACGCAGCGCGAGCGCGCGCCGGTGCCGAACGCTTGGCGGAGGTCGACGGCGTGCTCGGCACGCTGCTGGAACTGGTCGAGATCGATGCCGGATGGGAGCCCGCCGTCGAGGCCGCGCTTGGTGATGCGTTGACTGCAGTCGTGGTCGACGACCCCGGTGCCGGCCGTCGTGCCCTCGATGAGCTCCGGAGCTCCGAGACGAGTGGCGCTGTGTTGGCGATTGGGGCGTCGGGCGCGGCACGACCGGCGAGCGGTGTCGGTGACCCGGTGCGCAGCCACGTACGCGGCCGCGGCGCAGGTGTCGATGGACTGCTCGATGCCCTGCTGGCCAACGCTGTGCGCGCTGGCGACGTGCCTGCTGCGATCGACATCGTTGTCGCCAATCCCGACCTCGTCGTGGTGACCCCGGATGGTGACCGGCTGGCGAGCACCGGCTGGCGGGTCGGGGCCGCAAGTGGCGGGGCAACAGCCGCCGCACTCGAAGACGCCCGCGACCGCGCCGAGGCGGCCGAGCGGGAACGTGCTGGCGCCGCGCGCGCCGTCGATGACGCCACCGTCGAGCTGGCGGCGGCCCGAGCTGCCGAGGGCGAGATCACCCGCCAGCTCGACGCGAACGACGCTCGTCTGGCCGCTGCGGCAGAGGGACTCGCCCAGGCGCAGGGTGAAGCACGCGAAGCGGCCGCCGAAGTGGAAACGCTCGAGTCGGCGATCGCCGATGCCGACGGTGGTGCAGATCGCGAACGCGCTCGTATCACTGAACTCGAAGCGCTGTTGCCGGCGCTCGAGTCCGACGAGGCCGCCGAGTCGGAGGCGGCGCGTGCCCGCCGCGCCCAACGCGCCGAACTCGATGCGCGGCGCGCCCTCCTCACCTCGCGTCGTTCCGATCTCGACGTTCGCACCGCCGGTCTCGACGAGCGTCAACAGCTGCTCTCGGGGCGGCTGACCGAAACCGAACAACGGCTGGCCGACGATGCCGAGGCCCGCGTGCGCGCCGAGGAACGGCGGGTGGCGATCGAGCGATCGCTGGTGGCCATCGATCGACTTGCGGCCGTGGTCGAAGCCCATCGGACGGTGGTCGAGGCCCATCACGACCGCTTGTTCGAGGAGCGGCGCCGGCAGAGTGACGAGGTGCGCGAGCTGACCGAGCAGCTCGGCGAGCGCCGGTCGACGCGTCACGAGGCCGAGCGCACGCTCGAAGAACTGCGCGAGCGCGTGCGTCAAGCCGAACTCGGCGAAGCCGAAGCGACGTTGCGGCTCGAGACGACCATCGAGACGCTCCGTCGCGACCTCGACATCGAGCCGGCCACCGCCGAGGCAGCGAAGCTCCCGGAGCTTCCCGAGGGGGCGACGCCGGCCGGGCGCGTGCGCGAACTCGAGCGCGAACTCAAGCTGCTGGGCCCCATCAACCCGCTGGCGCTCGAGGAGTTCAACGAGTTGCAGACCCGCCACGGGTTCTTGGAGGAACAGCTCGAAGACGTGCGGTCGACCCGTCGCGAGCTGTCGCGTGTGATCCAGGCGATCGACGCCGAGATCCAGAATGTGTTCGCATCGGCGTTCGCCGATGTCAGCGAGAACTTCACGCAGCTGTTCGGGCTCCTCTTCCCGGGAGGAACGGGCCGTTTGGCCCTGACCGCACCCGACGATCTGCTCAACACCGGGATCGAGATCGAGGCCAAGCCGAGCGGCAAGAACGTGAAGAAGCTGTCGCTGCTATCGGGTGGAGAGCGCAGCCTGACTGCGCTGGCGTACCTGTTTGCGGTGTTCCGTTCGCGGCCGTCGCCGTTCTACGTGATGGACGAGGTCGAAGCTGCCCTCGACGACGTCAACCTGCATCGTTTCCTCGGCCTGGTAGCCGAGTTCCGCTCCGATGCGCAGTTGATCATCGTGTCGCACCAGAAGCGCACGATGGAGGCCGGCGACATCCTCCTCGGTGTCAGCATGCAGCCGGGCGGGTCGAGCAAGGTCATCACGGAAAAGCGCGAGCTGTCCTCGGTGTAACGACCCGACAGTTGGTGTCAGGCACCAACTGTCTGACACCAACTGTCCAGCGGCGACTGGCCGCTAGCGTCGAGCGGCGATGGGCTTCGAAGTCATCTTTCTCATCCTGGCGGTGCTGGTCGTCGCCTTCGGGATCGGCGTCATCGTCGTCAGCCGACGAAACGCGGCGAGTGACGGTCAGCCGCCAGCCGCGCCGCCACGGCCCGCTGTGCCGCCACCACAAGTCGACACGCTGGTCGAACCCGAGGCGGTCACCGAACTCGACAGCGAACTGGTCGACGAAGCGCTCGTCGAAGAAGCGCCGGTCGAGGAGGTCGCACCGCCTGCGCCGCTCTCGTTGCGCGACCGGCTGGCCAAGGCCAGGGCGACGTTTGCCGGGGCGTTCAGCGGCGTCATGGGTCGCAGCGGCGTCGGCGAGGAGTCGTTCGAGGATCTGGAAGAGGCGCTGTTGCGCGCCGACGTGGGCGTCGGCGTCACGACCGAGCTCCTCGACGGCCTGCGTGCGAAGGTCGAAGCCAAAGAGATCACCGAGCCGGCGCAACTCCTCGATGCTCTGCAGTCCGAGATGAGCGGTCGACTCGACGGTGCCGATCGCGCATTGCACTATGTGCCTGCCGACGACGGCCCGAACGTCTGGATGTTCGTCGGCGTCAACGGCGTCGGGAAGACCACCACGATCGGCAAGCTCGCCAACCAGCAGGTCGGTGACGGCCGCAGTGTACTGATGGCCGCTGGCGACACGTTCCGCGCCGCCGCCGCCGAGCAGCTCACCACGTGGGCCGAACGTTCCGGGGCCGACATCGTGCGCGGCAGTGAAGGGGGCGATCCCAGTTCGGTGGTGTTCGACGCCGTCGAGCGGGCGACCGCCCGCGACATCGATCTGGTGCTCGCCGACACAGCCGGACGCCTGCACACCAAGACCAATCTGATGGAGGAGCTGCGCAAGGTTCGCCGCGTGGCTGAGAAGGGCACGGGCTCGGTCACCGAGACACTCCTGGTGATCGATGCGACGACCGGCCAGAACGGCTTGACCCAAGCGCGTGAGTTCGGTGAGGCGACCGATGTCACCGGTGTGGTCCTCACCAAACTCGACGGTTCGGCCAAGGGTGGCATCGTGTTCGCTGTCGAGACCGAGCTCGGTATCCCGGTGAAGCTCGTCGGCGTCGGGGAAACGATCGACGATCTGATCGAGTTCCATCCCGACGAGTTCGTGGCGGCGTTGTTCGAACGCTGAGCGATCCCGCTCCAGCGGTACCCTTGCTGACCTGATGTTCGACAACCTCTCCGGCCGTCTCGAAGGCATCGTCAAGAAGCTGCGCGGCAAAGGCCGACTCACCCAGGCCGACGTCGACGAGGTGATGAAGGAGATCCGTACGGCGCTCCTCGAAGCCGACGTCAACGTCACTGTCGTCCGCTCGATCACCAACCGCATTCGCGAGAAGGCGGTCGGGGCCACTCGTTCCCAGGCGCTCGATCCAGCGCAGCAGGTCGTCAAGGCCGTCAACGACGAGCTGACCCGTGCGCTCGGCGGCGAGACGCTGGCCATCACGTATGCGAGCAAGCCGCCGACCGTCGTGTTGATGGCGGGCCTCCAAGGCTCGGGTAAAACGACCAACTCGGCCAAGTTGGCCAACTGGTTCAAGACGCAGGGGCGTCAACCACTGCTCGTCGGTGCCGACCTGCAGCGTCCGGCCGCTGTCGAGCAGTTGCGCACACTCGGCGGACAGATCGATGTTCCGGTGTACTCCGATCCGGCCGATCCGGTGCGTACCGCTGAGCTGGGCCTCGAAGAAGCGAAACGCCTCGGGCGCGACATCCTGATCGTCGACACGGCGGGCCGCATGTCGATCGATGCCGAGATGATGGCGCAGGTCCGCCAGATCTCGGGTGCCGTCGATCCCGATTACACGTTCCTCGTCATTGACGCGATGACCGGTCAGGACGCCGTGCAGACCGCCGAGGCGTTCGACGCAACACTGCGCATCGACGGCGTGATCCTGTCGAAGCTCGACGGCGACGCCCGCGGTGGCGCGGCCCTCTCGGTGAAGGAAGTCATCGGACGACCCATCGCCTTTGCCTCGACCGGTGAGAAGGTCACCGAGTTCGAACAGTTCCACCCCGATCGAATGGCCGGGCGGATCCTGGGCATGGGCGACATGCTCACGCTGATCGAGCAGGCCGAACAGGCCTTCGAGGCCGACCAGGCCGAGCAGGCCGCAGCGAAGTTGATGGAGGGCCAGTTCACCCTCGACGACTTCCTCGAGCAGATGCAGCAGATCAAGAAGATGGGCTCGCTCGGCAACCTCATGGGCATGATGCCCGGGATGCCCAAGGAGCTGAAGGGCGCTCAGATCGACGACGACGATCTCAAGCCCATCGAGGCGATCATCCAGTCGATGACCCCCGAGGAGCGGGCTCAGCCGGTCATCATCAACGGCAGTCGACGTCAACGGATCGCTGCCGGCTCGGGGACCGAGGTCGGCGACGTCAACCGTCTCGTGAAGCAATTCGGCGAGATGCAGAAGATGATGAAGAAGATGGGCGGGGGCGGCTCCGGTGGGGGCGGCCGCAGCGCCCGTCGTCAAGACAAGCGCGGCAAGAAGGGCAAGAAGGGCAAGCGCGCCAAGGGCAAGGCGCCGTCGCGGCCGATGCCGGCGGGCGTCCCCGATCCCGCCGACCTCGACTTGTCGAACATGCCTGGGATGCCGAACATGCCGGGCATGCCTGGGCTGCCCGGTCGCTGAGGGGATCGAGCGGTGCGCCGCTAGCCTTTCGACGTTCTATTGCGATCCCAGGAGTGACGATTTCATGGCAGTCAAGCTGCGCCTGACGCGTGTCGGCAAGAAAAAGCAGCCCCAATACCGCATCGTGGCCGCCGACTCGCGTTCGCCGCGTGACGGCCGGTTCATCGAGATTCTCGGCCACTACGACCCCCGTCAAGATCCGTCAGCTCTGACGGTCGACAACGACAAGGTCGTCAAGTGGCTGAGCGAGGGTGCCCAGCCCACCGAGCGGGTGCGCAAGCTGCTCACGATCTCGGGTGCCTACGAGCAGTTCGAGACCGCCAAGGCCAGCAAGTGAGCGACGCCGATACCGCCGCAGTCGGGGCGGCCGACGATGAGCTCGCGCCGACCGCTGTCGCCGTGCTGCACCACATCGTGTCGTCGATCGTCGATGATCCCGATGCGGTCACCGTCGAGGTCGACGAGTCCGGCTCACGTCCAGCGTTGAACGTGCGCGTCGGCGATGGCGACCTCGGACGAGTCATCGGGCGGCGCGGACGCACCGCTGCCAGCATCCGCACCGTGGTGCGTGCCGCAGCGAGCAAAGACGATGTCGAAATCGACATCGAGTTCCTCGACGACTGACGAGCCCGACCTGCTCGAGGTCGGTCACATTCGCCGGCCTCACGGCGTTCGCGGTGACGTCTACGTCCAGCTCATCACCGATGTCGATGCGCGGGCCGAGCCGGGGGCGGAGCTGATCGCCGACGGTCGCACGCTCACCGTTGATCGCGCCCGCCGCGCCGGCAACGGTCGGCTGATCGTGACGTTCGGGGAGATCGGGAACCGCGAAGACGCCGCCAGGCTGACCAACGTTGCGTTGTACGCGCCCCCGATCGACGACCCGTCGCAGCTGTGGGTCCACGAGCTGATCGGTGCACACGTGGTCGAACGGGACGGAACGAACCGGGGTCGGTGCGTTGCGGTCGTCGACAACCCCGCTGCCGACCTGCTCGAACTCGACAGCGGGGCGCTCGTGCCCGTCACGTTCGTTGTCGAACACGACCGGGCGACGATCACCATCGATCCTCCCGACGGACTGTTCGACCTGTGACCTCCGGCGATTCACCGGAGCTGCGCATCGATGTGTTGACCCTGTTCCCGGAGCTGGTCGACGACTTCTGTGGCCATAGTTTGTTGGGCAAGGCTCGCCGGGAAGAGTTGGTCGACATTCGGGCACACGACGTCCGGCAGTTCACCCACGACGTCCACCGCACGGTCGACGATGCCCCATTTGGCGGTGGCGCCGGCATGGTGATGCGCGCCGAGCCGATCATCGAAGCGCTCGATGCGCTCGATCCCCCCCGTCCGCTCTACGTGCTCGGCCCGGGCGGCGTGCCGTTCGACCAGCGACGGGCAGAGGAACTCGCAGATAGTGGCGGATTCAGCCTGCTGTGTGGACGATACGAAGGCATCGACCATCGGATTCGGGAACACTGCGTCGACGGCGAACTGAGTGTTGGCGACGTCGTGCTCAACGGGGGAGAGGTCGCAGCGTGTCTGATCATCGAGGCTGTCGTGCGATTGGTGCCCGGTGTGCTGGGCAACCGCGACAGCGTGCGTACCGAGAGCTTCGGCGCCGACGGCCTGCTCGAAGAACCGCAATACACCCGGCCTGCGGAGCTGGGTGGCTGGGAGGTTCCTGCGGTGTTGCGCAGCGGCGATCATGCGGCGATCGACCGGTGGCGAACAGCTCAGCGGCTGCACCGCACACAGCGCGACCGTCCGGACCTGATCGATGCCCGTGGGGGATTGACTGCCGACGAACAAAGGCTGTTGGAAGAGATCCCCGCGGTCCCGTATCCTTGACCGGCCCTCATTACCGACCCGCATCATGCGGACGAGCCAGGACGACGCCATGAAAGCCACCGATCTGATCGACGCCCCGTCGCTGCGCGACGACATCCCCGAGTTCCAAGCGGGAGACGAGCTGAAGGTGCACGTGCGCGTGGTCGAGGGCGGCAAGGAGCGCATCCAGGTGTTCCAGGGCGACGTGATCGCCCGCCAGGGTGGCGGTCTGCAAGAGACCTACACGGTGCGCAAGCTGAGCTACGGCGTCGGCGTCGAGCGCACGTTCCCCTTGCACACGCCGACGGTGCAGAAGATCGAGGTCGTCAAGAAGGGCGACGTTCGGCGGGCCAAGCTGTACTACCTGCGCGATCGCAAGGGCAAGGCCGCCAAGATCCGCGAAAAGCGCGAATTCTGACCCGCTGACGCGGTTCTGTTCGCCATTCCGTGCGCTCTTCGCACGGAATCCCCGGTTTTTTGGTTGGGGCTGAGCGTAGGTTGGTTGCAGCATGCGTATCGTTTCGCTTCTGCCGTCAGCGACCGAGATCGTGTTTGCGCTGGGCCTCGGCGACCAGGTCGTCGGGGTGACGTTCGAGTGCGACTATCCGCCAGCGGCGCGCACGTCACGCATCGTGTCGAACACGGCGATGCCCGAGGGTCTCACGCCCGCAGAGATCGACCGTGTCGTGAAGGAGCGGATGGCCGCCGGCGAGGACCTCTACCGGCTCGAGCGTGATGCGCTGGCCGACCTTGCGCCAGACCTGGTGGTGACGCAGGACCTGTGCCAGGTGTGTGCGGTCGCCACGTCGAGCGTCGATGAGGCCCTCGACGTCCTCGGGATCGACGCCGACGTGTTGACCCTCGACCCCGCACGGCTCGACGACGTGATCGACTCGATCGCGACCGTCGCCGCGGCGACCGGTACCGAGCACACGGCGATCGAGTTGTGTGCATCGTTGCGTCGTCGCCTCGACGACTTGGCGCAGCGACTCGAAGGCGTGGTGCGCCCACGCGTCGCAGTGCTCGAGTGGACCGCGCCACCGTTCGCGTCAGGGCACTGGGTGCCCGACCTCGTCACCGCGGCCGGCGGCGACGAGGTGCTCGGGGTGCCGGGCGGTCGCTCGGTGGAAGTGACCTGGGGCGAATTGGCGACCGCTGCGCCCGAGATCGTCATCGTTGCCCCGTGCGGCTACCGGCTCGACGGAGCGACGGAGTTGGCCGAGGCGATGGTCGCCGAGGGCACCCTCCCCGGCGACGCCGCGGTGTGGGCCGTCGACGCCGACGCGTTCGTGGTGCGACCGGGACCGCGCGTGGTCGATGGCGCAGAGATGTTTGCTTCGTTGTTCCACCCGGACCGCGGCCTCCCGGTCGATTCCGCACGCGCCCGGCGCATCCGCTGAGCGGGTGCGGCGCCGATAACGTCGTGCCGATCGAGCCGCCGGTCGGCTCCTCGGGTCCATCGTGACAACAGGAGTTCGCCCATGGCGTCGTACGAAGCACGCGCAGCACGTGGTCGTTTTGGTGAAGACCTGGCGGTGCGGGAGTACCAACGCCGGGGGTACGCGGTCGCAGGCCGCAACTGGAGGACCACGATCGGCGAGCTCGATCTGATCGTGCAAATGGCGAACACCGTGGTGTTCGTCGAGGTGAAGGCGCGGGCCAGCGATCGGTTCGGTCGACCCGAATTGGCGGTCGGCGCAGCGAAGCAGCGTCGTATCAGGCGGCTGGCCGCAGCGTGGCTGCGCGCCCATGACGCACGCGGAGCGACGGTGCGCTTCGATGTCGTCGCGGTGACCGGCGGACGGATCGAGATGTTCATCGATGCATTCTGAGCGCCGACCGCGCGTCGAGTGATGCGCCCGCCGTCAGCCCAGGAACGCCCAGGCGACGAGCGCTGCGGCGATGACCAGCGCGGCGATCACAGCCGCGTAGTCGGCCGGCTTGGCCCGGTACTTCCGGTACGGGTTGTACCCCATGAACCTCAGTATCGTCGCTTGACATGGCTTCCACCACGGTCGAACTGCAGTCGATCACCGTCCGTCACGACGATGACATCGCCGAGATCACCCTTCGCCGGCCCGAGCGGCTGAATGCCCTCGACCAGGCGATGTGGGACGAACTCCGCGACCAGTTCCGCGAGATTGCCGCGCGATCTGACGTGCGCGTCGTCGTGATCACCGGGGCCGAGGGCAACTTCTGCGCCGGAGCCGACCTTTCCGCCCGCGACGACGAGGAGCGGCCGCACCAGCTGGCGGCGATGCGGGCCGTCAACGAGGTGTGCTTGGCGCTGCACCGGCTGCCGCAACCCACGATCGCAAAGGTGCGTGGGGTCGCCGTCGGGGCGGGGCTCAACTTGGCGTTGATGTGCGACCTCGTCGTGGTCGACGAAACGGCCCGGTTCTCGGAGATCTTCGCTCGGCGCGGTCTGAGCCTCGACTTCGGCGGTTCGTGGATCCTGCCGCGGCGGATCGGCCTGCATCGTGCCAAAGAGTTGGCGCTGTTCGCCGACATCATCGACGCCGAACGCGCCGACCAGATCGGGCTGGTCAACCGTGTCGTCGCAGCAGACGAACTCGATGCGTTCGTCGCCGACTGGGCTGAGCGACTCGCCGCCGGGCCGCCAATCGCGATGGCGATGAGCAAGAAGTTGCTCGATCAGTCCTTCGACAGCACACTCGAAGAAGCGCTCGCTGCCGAAGGGCTTTCACAGACGGTGAACTTCTCCACCGAGGACACGGCCGAGGCGATCCGCGCCTTCCTCGACAAGCGCGATCCGAAGTTCGTCGGTCGCTAGTCGATCGGCTGGATCGGCGGGGTGTGCACACACAGCGCGCACCGCACCCCGTAGCCTGATCCGTCGTGGTTCCGGCAGGTCGCGCCCGTCGCCTTGTTGCGCTCATCGGGCTGATGCTTGGCGTCCTGGCAGCGGCGGGGCCGGCCGCGGCACAAGACGATGGGACGCCGCCGACGTTGCCGGCCGACACGACCCGGCTGATTCCGATTCCCGCAGGGTGTGACGCTCCGGACCCTGCAGCCGTCGCCTTCGTCGGCACGGTCGTCGGCAAGGACGACGTCGTGCAGGTGGTGCGCTTCCAGATCGATCAGCTACGTGCCGGCTCGGCGAACCAGTGGGCGATCGACGGCCTGATCGACGTGCGCTACGGCATCGACTATCGCTTCCTCGACGAGGGCCAGCAATATCTTGTCGGAGCGGGATTCGATCGTGAGGTCGGTGCGCTCGTGTCGACGGTCCGTCCGCCAGCTCCGACCTTCGGTGGCAACGACGTGATCGGCCTCCAAGACACTGCGGTCGAGTGTCCGATTATCGACGACCCCGTGCGCACGGTGAATCTCGACGGCAGCGACGTCGATTCGGGCGTGCTCAGCTTGCTCTTCGACGACCAGCAGGTGCTGCTGGCCACCTTGGCGGTTCCGACGGTGATCGCGATGGTCGCCATGGTGGCGATCGTGATTCTCAAGGGCATCGCGGCGGTCTCCATGCGCGGCGTGTTCGGGCTCGGACGAGCTGCGTTGACACCGGTACCGGACCATCGGGCCGTGCGCGTACGCGGGCACGGAGATCGCAAGGCGGTCGTCGCGAAAGCGAAGGAATCGGACCGCTCGACAGACGAATCGTCGAGCGACGGTCTCGTCGACAGCGGCGCGAGCTGAGGGTCTACCGAGCGAGTGCGCGTACTTCGTCGAGCGCGCTGGCCCACCGTTCGACCGGGAGTTCCTCGGCAGGACGGCTCGGACGTGCGTGCACCACGATCCCACCGACGGTCGGCTCGCCGACCACGGCCCCGAGCGCGACGCCGTACGCCGCCAGCTGCAGGCGATATCGAGAGCTGCGCTCGGCGGAGCGACCCGACCAGCGGTCGGTCTTATAGTCGACGACGACCAGCCCGCTCGGTGTCCGCACCAGCAGGTCGACGTATCCCTCGATGACGCGGTCGTCCAAGGGGGCCGCGACGAACAGCTCGCGCCAGTGTTCGGCACCGGCGGCGGCAGCGCGCACGATGGGCGCCTGGCGGATCGACTCGACGAGGTCGATCACTTCGTTGACGTCGGCTCCGACTCCCTCCGCTGCGCTGTAGGCGGTGGCCAGGTCGGTGATGTCGGCGCCCGCCCGCAGATCGCCGCGTTGGAGTACTGCATGGACGGCGCGGCCGATGTTGGTGCCGTACCGACCACGGCGCCACGGGGGTCGGTCGTCAGCCGGTGCCTCTTTCGCCAAGCCGGGATCATCGATCTCGGGCGCAATGCGGTTGGTGTCGTCGCTACCGGTGAGGCGCGTGGCGGCGACGGTCGTGGGGCGGTGCGCGCGGCGCATTGTTCGGTGGTACTCGTCGGACCACGCCGACTCGTCGAGCCACTCGAGTTCGGGTGCCGTCGTCGGTTCCGCCAGGTAGTGGTCGCGGCGAAACGATGGCGTTGTCGCGGCCCCGATCGCGGGGTCGGCGGCGCCACCGGTCCACAGCAGCTCGGCCGCGGTCAGGCGGGTCTGATCGGTGTAGTCGGCGTTGTTTGCAGCGGGCGCCATGCGGTGCAATGAGACAACGAGATGATCGACGGCGCGCGTGCACGCCACGTACAACAACCGCCGGCGTTCGGCGTCGCTGAACTGCTCTTCGATCGGGGCGTGTTCGTCGAAGAGTCCATCGTCACCACGTCCGGTGAGCATCCAGGCCGTGTCGGTCCAGACGACGCCGGCTGTTGGGAGCGGACGCGGCTGGGTCGTCAGGCCGGCCACGATGGTGATGGGGAACTGTAGGCCCTTGGCGGCGTGGATGGTCATGACTCGCACGACGTCGTGGTCGGTCTCGGGCAGCACGACATCGTCGACGCGATGGTCTGTGGCCTGGCGGTAAGCCCAGGCGAGGTAGCGGCGAATGCCGCGTCCGCCGGCGTCGGACCAGGCCCGGGCGCGTTCGAGAGTGAAACGAATTCGCCGCCACGCGGCCGCGGGATCCGGCCCGGCGAGCGCCAGGTCGACGACGCGTCGCTCGTCGGCGACTGCTGCGAGCAAGTCGGCTGGTGGCAGCACCGTGACGCGTTCGGCCACGGTTCGGAGGTGGGCGAGCCCATCGGCCACGCGGTGGTGTTCGAGGCCGATCGGTGGGTCGACCCAGACATTGAAGGTGCCGCCAGCGCTCGCCCATTCGTAGAGCTCGGGATCGCTGCAGCCGTAGAGGGGCGTGCGCAAGACCTCGACGGCCGCCAGCGCATCGGTGGTGTCGTCGGCGGCGCGCAGCGCGAGCAGGAGCTCGCGCACACCGGGTGAGGCGTACACGACCGACGAGTTCTCGGCGCGGTAGTCGATGTGCGCAGCGTCGAGGCTCGCTTCGAGCGCGGGCAGCGACAATCGGGTCGGCAGTAACACCGTGATGTCGCCGGGTCGGCACCGGCGCAATGCCCCGCTGTCGGCGTCGGCGACCTGCCACCCGGTGGTGAGTGCCGTCGTGATGGCCGCGGCCACCTCGTCGGCTTCGCGTGCCCGGAGCGTGTCGGCAGGGCCGGCGTCGTCAGGCGTGGCCCGCCGGTCGCCGCGCCGCAGGTCGTCGTGGCGACCGACGCCGAGCGCATGCACCGAGCCATGCCCGCGCAACGACGCCGGACGCGCGACGATCAACGGCGTGTACGCAGGTTGACGGTGGGGTTCGGCGCGGATCAGTTCGCCGAACACGTTGTTGACGAAGTCGATCACCGCTGAGGTCGAACGGAAGTTGGCGGTGAGCCCAACCTCGTCGGCGCCGACCTGCTCGGTCGTCCGTAGATATTGGGCAATGTCTGCACGACGGAATCGATAGATCGACTGTTTCGGGTCGCCGACCATGAACAACCGGCCGGCCACGGGCTGCAGGCTGCGCCAGTCAGCGGCGTGGCCGGGGTCGTCTGGCGGCGCGGTGATCCGGACCGCGAGTTCGAGCTGGATGGGATCGGTGTCCTGGAACTCGTCGAGCAGGAGCCGCGTGTACCGATGGTGCAGCTCGCGACGCACGCTCGGGTGGTCGCGCACCAGGCGGCGGGCGACCACGAGCAGGTCGTGGAACTCGAGGCCACCGTTGGCGATTCGTTCGCGGGCCCCATCGAGCACGAAGCGCCGCAGCATCGCGCCGAGCAGCAGACGTCGCTGATGGCGAATCGAGTCGAGTAGCTCGTTGGCCACGGTGCCGACCCGGCCCTCCGCGGCGCGCAGCGCTTCGAGCTGGTCGGGGCCATCGGCGCCGTGGGCCTTCTTCCACTTCGCCTTCGACCCCTTGGAGGCCATTCGCGAGGGCGCGCATCGATCGGCCAGCCGGGCGATGCCGTCGAGGCGCGGCCGGAGTTGCGGGCTGTCGAGGAGCCGTGCGGTGGCGACGATCTCTTCGACGATGCCCTGCTGACGATCGTCGTCGGGCACGTCGAAAAGGACGACGTCACCGATCGCCGTGCGCAGTGGTTGGAGATCGAGCACGGGGACGTCGGGCACCGCCGGATCGACCAGTAGTTCGACGAGATCCCAGTTGGCTCGGAAGTCGTCGGCGATTCGCCGCATCCCCCGCTGGATACCGAAGCCGTCGAACTCACACAGTTCCACCAGCAGTCGTCCACCGGCGATCGGCCCGCCCGCCGGTTCGACCTCGGCGAGCAGCGACGCGAGCAGGTCGTCCCACGCGGCGTCGAAGGCCACGGCACTTTCGATCTCGTCGAGCACCGTGAACCCCGGTGGGACGCCGGCGGCGAACGGTGCATCGTTGATCAACCTGCGGGCGAAGGCGTGCAGCGTGCCGATCGGCGCCTGGTCGAGCGCGTCGGATGCGGCGGCCGCGGCGGGTGTACGTGCACGGTCGAGCGCCGTGCGCAGTCGGCTGCGCAGCTCAGCGGCGGCGCGTTCGGTGAAGGTGATCGCCGCAATGGAGGTGATCGGCACGCCCGACTCGACGAGGTTGACGACACGCCGGACGAGTGCATGGGTCTTGCCGGAGCCAGCACCTGCATCGACGAACAGCGTCGTGTCGAGGTCGTGGGCGATACGTTCCCGATCGGCGGCGTCGGGCGGTTGCGCTGCTTCGTCGAGGATCGACAGCTGTTCAGCGGTCATCGGTGTCCTCGACAATCGGATCCGGCGGCGCGAACCAACGACCGGCGCGCTCGTCGTGGCGCTTGTGCAGCCAGGCTCGATGGAGTTCGCCGGTACCCAGCCCATCGGGTTCGCAATACGGGCAGTCGACGTACAGTCGCCAACCCGGGCGAGCGGGGTGGTGGGGAAACCATCCTGCCTCGATGCCGTCGACCGTGTGGGCGATGGCATCGGTGGCACGCATCATGGTCGGGTCGTCGAAGTCGATGCCGATGCGGCGGTAGTCGTTGCGGACGAAGAATCCGTACTCGGCACGCACGGGAGCGTCGGATTGGGACCACTGGGCCGCGGCGGCGGCATAGGTGGCCAGCTGGAATCGGCGCCCCCCGAGAGTGGGGTCGTCGTTGTCGAGTCCGCGCAGGTCGCGGTCGCTGCCCGTCTTGTGATCGGTGACGATCACCGCACCGTCGGTGGCTCGATCGATGCGATCGATGGTGCCGTGGACGCGCAGTCGGCGTTCGCCCGTGAGTTCGATCGATGCCTCGTCGAATACCACCTCGGATCCTGCGATGTGGCTGCGGCGAGCTGCGACGAGCGCGCCGTCGGTCACAAGCCAACCGAGGAGGTCGTTGCGCATCTCGTCGCGGCGGTCGGCCCAGGAGGCGGGACGGCCCACCCGGCCACGTCGCTCGAGGTCGGCGCACACTGCATCGAAGGCATCGAGCAGCGCGTCGCAATGCTCGTCGCCCCACCCCGTCGGGCCCGGTTGGGGCAGGTCGCCCGCCAACACGGCTCGATGAAATCGATCGAGTGCAGCGTGCAGCGCGGTCCCGCGATCGACGGGCTGGAGATGGAGGTTGCCACCGACCTCGTCGAGCGCCGACACGCCGAGGAGGTGCCGCACGAAGTAGGCGTGTGGGCAGCGCGCCCATTGTTCGAGCCGACTTGGCGACAGCGGTGGGGCGTGGGCGGTGAGCGACGGGAGGCTGACCGCACTGAGATCGCCATCGAACTCGGTGAGTTGCGCCGCCGCGCGCGCCGAGGTCAGTTCGGCGCCGCGGCGCGTGATCGGGTCGATATCGGCACCCAGGTCGTCGAGCGTGGTGCCGCTGCGTTGGCGGGCGAGCACGGTGCGCCAACGATGCTCGGCGGGGCTCGCCGGAAAGTCGACGGTGAGCAGGCCGCCGGTGGCTGACGCGACATGCCGCGCCTGCTCGCCGAACCATGGCCGGATCCACGGTGACGGTGTGCGTTCGGCGGTGTGGCGCAGGTCGCCTCGTGGTGCGGTGATGGTGACGGCGCATCGTTCGACGAGTTCGTCGAAGCGCCGACGGAGCTGGCGGGTGTGGTCGTCGCTGGTAGGAAGGCCGGCGGCGAGTCGACGTCGGTCGTCGAGGACCGGGTCGGGGGTCGGGCGGGGCGGGAGCGTGGTGTCGGCGGCGCCCACGACGACGGCGGCGTCGACGTCGATGCCGAGTGTGCCGTGCAGCGAGCACACCGTGACGCCGTGCCCGACGCGGCCTTCCGTGGTCGGGGCATCGTCGACCTCTCCGGCAAGGGCGAGTGCGAAACGCGCCCGTGACACTGGCCGGGCGGCGTCGAGCTGGTCGAGATCGGTGATGTGCTGCAGCGCCAGATCGAGGGCCTCGTCGGCGCGCACCTCGGGTTCAGCCAGATGAGACCGGTAGTCGGCGCCGAGGAGGCGGGTCACCTCGGCGCGCGCCCACTGCGTCCACTCGGACCACGTGCGCACGCGATCGTCGAGTGCGTTCTCGAGCTGACCGACGAACTCGAGCAACGACGCCGCGGCCGTGCCCCACCGCGGATCGTCGAGATACGGGTCGAGGCGGTCGTGCCAGTCGTCGGGTCCGACGACCCCGGCCAGCCGTGCGATGCGCTCCCACTCGGTGGTCGGTGCGAGCGCCTCGCGGCTGTGGATCGGGGCGCCCGCCAACATGGCGAACAGCTCCCGCCGGCGCACCCCGTGTCGTCCGAGGTCGAGCAGGTCGAGCAGCACCCGCGGCGCCACGCGTTCGTGCAGTGGGGTGCCACCGCGCCCGTTCCAGGCGATTCCGGCCGCCTCGAGGTGATGCACGAGGAGGCGGGCGTACGGCACGAGCGTGGGCCACACCACGGCAATGCGGTCGAGCGGCACGCCATCGCGAGCCAACCTGACGACGGAACGAGCGGCCCAGCGGCACTCGTCGTCGGCGTCGGTGGTGGAGATGATGATCGGTTCCGGCGACGCAATGGCCGCGCCCGTCGCGTCGCCGCCCATGGTCGTCGATGCCAGACGGTCGGCGAGATCGGTCGCCGCTGCGGTGATGACGAGGTGGACGTCGGTTGCTGCGCCGATCGCCGCAACGAGTTCGATGGCTCGCCCGTCGAGCGCTTCGACGAGGTACACCACCATCGGCTGGGGCGTGCGCTGGCCGGTGCGCACTGCGTCGGTGGCCGCGGCGAGTGCGTCGGCTTCGTCGTACCACGCTGTCGACAGTCGATCGTGGGCATCGTTGATCGTGCCGGCTAATGACGCCGCCTGCGGGATGCCGGCGACGAGCCGGCGTGCGGCATCGGGGCCGGCGATGCGCAGCTCCCGGTAGGCGGCGCGCACGGCGCGCACCGACGTCGGATGCAACGCCGCGTTGCCCAGCTCTCCGGGTTGCTCGCGGAGCGCGTCGGCGAGGACCTGCTCGAGTACAGGGTTCGACGCCGCGACACGTCCGGCGAGCATCGGGTGTCCGGCCGCCAACTCGCCCGCGAGGCGGCCGATCGTGGGGGCGTCGATCCCGGCGACGCCGGTGCGCCCGAGCGCGCGCCGGGCCATCACACCGCTCATGGCATTTGGCGCCAACAGGGTCACCGGAGCCAGCGGATCACCCGCCTGCAGCATGGCGACGGCCTGCGCCAGAGCATGCGGCGCTTGCGCGGCGGTGATCAGCGTGTGCGTGACAGCCATCGTCGACCAGCGTACGAATGGGGTGTCACGCGGTGCGCCCCACCGGGAGCACGACACAACCGTCGGCAGAGAGTTGATCGGCGAGTGCGGCGCGGTGTTGGTCGTCGCGAGCGAGGGCCACGATCGACCCACCTGAACCTGTGGAATTGGCGGCGCCGCCCGAGGCCCGCACGATCTCCACCGAGCGCCGCTGGCCGGTCGTTGCCGTGGTGATGCTCAGCCGGGTGTCGAAGGTGTCGTCGATCGCGCCCGCCAAAGCAGAGTGGTCGCCGTGTTCAATGGCCGCGGCGGCTCGCCGGGCACAATCGGCGAGCGTCACCATCGCGGCGAGCACGCGTTCATCGCCGCTCCGAAAGCGGGAGCGGAGGTCGTTGTGCAGGAGGTGGCTCGGTTCGGCCTCGTGCGGACGTGTGGCCACGACGAGCGAGGCGAGGTGATCCCACCGAACCGGGCGATACGACCCCGCTGTGAGCCCACCGACGACGCGCTGGTCGTCGGCACCGAACTCCATCAGTACCGGACCGGCATAGGCCTGCACGACTCGGTCTTGCAGACCTGCGCCGATGTCGAGCTCGTCGGTCTCGACCGAGAGGGCCAGCGAGGCCAACTCGTCGTTCGACGGGGGAGCGAGCTCGTTGATGTCGTAGAGACATCGCAGGGCTGCGATGACGATCGCCGACGAGCCGCCCAGCCCGACCGACCGCGGGATCGAGGTCGACAGCCGGATGGCGACGGGTCGAGGTTGGTGACTGGTGTGTGCGGCGAAGCGGCGGAGCGTGGCCAGCAAAAGGGGCCGGCTGCCCCGGTAGCCGAATCGGTCGACGTGTTCGGCGAGATCGGCCCACGTGGTGAACGTGTCGTCGTCGGTCGGCGCAGGATCGATCTCGAATCGTGCGTGGGCATCGACGCGCACGGTGGCTCGACAGGCATCGACGGGAACGGCGACGACCGCGCCGCCATAGCCGTCGGAGGGGTTTCCGGCGATCGCCGCCCGCGCTGGGCAGTGATGTTGGACGGTGGGCGCGGTCACACCGCCGCGTGCGCTCGCTGGCGAAGATCGGCGACGGCGTGAGCCAGCCCGTCGGGGTCGCGGTACAACGCACTGCCGGCGACGAACACGTTGGCTCCTGCTGCGGCGGCGCCGGCGATCGTCGCCGGGCCGATGCCGCCGTCGACCTCGACATCGACCGCATCGCCGCGTCCGGCGCGTTCGATCATCGCTCGCACTTCGGCGATCTTCGGCTCCATCGAGGCGATGTACTGCTGGCCACCGAAGCCCGGATTGACGGTCATGACCAGCACCATCTCGACGAGATCGAGGACGTGGGCGACATGGTTCGCCGGCGTCGCCGGGTTGAGCGCCACCGCCGCTGCCGCGCCGAGATCGTTGATCTCGCCGAGCACGCGGTGCAGGTGTGTGCACGCCTCGGCGTGCACGATGAGGCGCCGACACCCCGCATCGATGTACTCGCGAGCCATCTGCTCGGGGGTGTACACCATGAGGTGCGCCTCGAACGGCACGGTGGCGTGCGGCCGACAGGCGGCGATCACGTCGGGTCCGAACGTGATGTTCGGGACGAATTGGCCGTCCATCACGTCGAACTGGATCACATCGACGCCGGCGGCCTCCAGTGCGGCCACCTCGTCACCGAGTTTGGCGAAGTCGGCCGGCAGCACCGACGGGACGATCTGGATCGGCCGGCTCATGTTTCGCTCTCGTCGCGCTGGTCGGTATCCCATTCGTCGTCGGCCTCGGCCCACGCCTCGTTGCGCTCGTCGACGCGTTCTTGCCAGCGCTCGGCCTCGGCCCGTGACTTGTATGGACCCATCGTCTGAGCGCCGGGGCCGCGTTCGCTGGCGCGGACAGCCCTGCCGTGCGAGAGATCCCAGTACCAGCGCTCGTCGTCGTCTGATGGTCCGCTCATGGTTCCAGTGTCGCGCACCGCGTCGTCCGCGAGTGAGAGCGGTGGCCCTACGCTCGGCATGTGCTGTTGCATGCCGAGCGACTCGTGGCGGGTGGTCGGGCGTTGTCTCGACTCGACGACGGGCGAGTGGTGTTCGTCGACGGCGCACTCCCCGGCGAGGTCGTCGAGGTCGTGCTGTCGCGTGATCGCTCCGACTTCGCTGAAGCGCAGCTGGTGCGGGTCGTCGAACCCGTTCCGGCCCGCTGGGAACCGCAGTGCCCGTATCGGCTGGCTGGGTGCGGTGGATGTGATTGGATGCATCTCGAGTCGACGGCTCAGCTCCCCGCCAAGGTCGGCATCGTCGTCGACGCCTTCGCCCGTACGGGTCGACTGCCTGCCGATGACATCGCCGAGATGATCTCAGTCGGTGGCGCAGTGCCGTCGACTCGGTATCGCACGACCGTGCGCGTGGTGGGCGGTCCAGATGGCCGTGTCGGTTTTCGCGCGGCCGGCTCGCACGACGTCGTCGGCGTCGACGATTGCCCGGTCGCCGTTGATGAATTGGTCGACGCACTCGCGCAGACGCGCATCGAGCCCGACGTCGAGCTGACGTTGCGCGTATCGGCGTTCAACGGGGCGCGGACCGCATGGTGGAGCGCGCCCAAGCGACGACGCCAGAGTCGGAAACCGCGCCGGCCTGTGATTCCCGCCGACATCGCCACCGGACGTGGAGCCTCGCTCGTCGAGCGGGTCGCCGGCGCCGAGCTTCGCGTGTCGGCCGCCTCGTTCTTTCAGGCGAGCCACGCCGGTGCAGAGCTGCTCGTCGATGCGGTGCAGCGCGCCGCTCCTGAGGCCGCCACGGCGGAGCACGCGGTCGATGCCTATGGCGGCGTCGGGTTGTTTGCAGCCACCGTGCTCGCCGACGCCGCCCATGTGACACTCGTCGAGACCTCACCCACCGCGTGCGATGACGCTCGGCACAACCTGTCGTGCCGCAACGCGACCGTGCAACGCTCAGATGTCGGCGCATGGGAGGCCACCGGTCGCGTCGATCTGGTCATCGCCGATCCCGCCCGGGACGGGCTTCGCCGGCGCGGTGTTGCCGCTCTGGCGGCCGCTGGCGCGCCGATCGTCGTGTTGGTGAGCTGCGATCCCGTCGCCGGCGCCCGCGACGTGCGCGGGCTGATCGATGCGGGGTACCGCATCGACGGCATCGAGGTGCTCGATCTGTTCCCGCAGACCCACCATCTTGAGGTCGTGAGTCGACTCGTGCGAGAATGATGTCATCCGGCCCCGCCGGTGGATCCGTATGGAAGATGTGAGGCAGGACTACGTCGAGGCTTCTGACGCGGCATTGGTGGTGGCCATCGGCCGCTATCAGCAGGCGGCGCTCGCCGAGGCCTACCGGCGTCATGCCGGCGCGGTGTTCGGTTTGGCGAAACGCCTGCTCAGCGATACTTCGCGGGCCGAAGAAATCGTGCAAGAGGTGTTCGTTCGACTGTGGAACGACCCCAGCCGGTTCGATCCTGAGCGCGGGACCTTGCGCAGCTTTCTGCTGGCCACCACGCACGGGCGTTCGGTCGACCTGATTCGCTCCGATGCGGCGCGGAGAGCGCGCGAGGAGCGCGAAGCCCGGGAGCAGGCCGACGGCGGCTACGACCTCGCCCGCGAGGTCTGGGACATGGCACTTGCGGGCCACGTGCGTGACGCGCTCGAAGCGCTGGCGCCGGGCGAACGCGAAGCCATCGAGCTGGCCTACTTCGGTGGCCGCACCTACAAGGAAGTGGCCGACGAGCTCGGTCAGCCGGAAGGAACTGTGAAGAGTCGGATCCGCAGCGGGTTGAAGCACTTGCGGCAGGAATTACTGGAGGCCGGGGTCTCCAGTGGAACGGCGTGACCGGTGGGTGAGAACATGGACGACATGACCGACTGCAACGACATCTACGAGCTCGACGAGCTCCTCGGTGCGTATGCCCTCGACGCGGTCGACCCCGACGAGGCCCGCCGGGTCGAGGACTACCTTGCGATCAATCCGAAAGCGGCAACCGAGGTGGCCGATCACCGCGAGGTGGCGACGATGCTTGCGTTCACCGGCATGGAGGCGCCCGACGACCTGTGGGACCGCATTGCCAGCGAGCTCGACGACGGCCCGGAGCAGCCTGCGCCGGGCCCCGAGCTCCAACGGATCATTCACGCCACCCCCACCGTTGCGGTCACGCCCGCTGTGCCGGCCGTCGAGCCGAAGAGCACAGCGGTGCGCTCGCTCGACGACGCTCGCCAGCGGCGCCGATGGTCGTCATCGGTCGCCTGGCTGGCCGGTTCGGCCGCAGCAGCGATCGTTGCCGTCATGGCGATCACCGTGGTCGTCACCGACCGCGCCGATGCGCCGACCGATCCGCTGGCGGCGGCGATCGAGACCGCTAGGGCAGATCGTGACTCGGTCGAGACGACCCTGGTCGCAGAAAACTCCGACGCCACTGCGGACGCGGTGATCGACCAAGACGGGCACGGCTACCTCGAAGCCCGTGCGCTGCCGACCCTGACCGACGACCAGACCTATCAGTTGTGGGGTGTGGTCTCTGACGCCCAGGTGATTTCACTTGGCATTCTCGGACCGAACCCCGAACTCGAGACGTTCACGGTCGAGGGTGAAGTGTCCGCCTTGGCGATCACCATCGAGGATGCACCCGGAGTAATCGCCGACGGCAACCCCGACGGCGCCTTCGTCGGCACGTTCTAGCGCTGGCACACTCTGGGCGTGATCACGCCCAGACCATCATCGGCCGTCGCTGACGCACAGCGCGTCGGACAGCCGGTCGTCGCGCTCGAATCGACGATCTTCTCCAACCTGGGGCTGCCGTCGCCCGACAACGAGATCGCCCTCGAGCGATGCCTTGGTGCCGTCGCCGACGGCGGGGCCGTCCCCGCCGTGACCGCCGTGCTCGATGGCGAGGTCCGACTCGGTTTGGACGATCACGAGTACTCACGGATTCTCGGCGTTGCCCAGAAGATGGCCGAGCGCGACGTGCCGGTCGCAGTGGCGCAGCGATGGGACGTCGGAGCGTCGACCGTGTCGGCGTCGGTGGCGATTGCGGCCGCCGGTGGAGTATCGGTGTTCGCCACCGGCGGCATTGGTGGTGTGCACCGTGGGCTCGACAGTTTCGATGTCTCGGCCGACCTCGATGCCATCGGCAACCATCGCGTCGTCACGGTGTCGGCTGGGGCCAAAGCGTTCCTCGATCTCCGCAAGACCCTCGAATATCTGGAGACGATCGGGGTGCCCGTCCTCGGGTGGCGCCACGGTGACTTCCCGGCCTTCTACACCCGCAGTTCGGGACTGCACGTCGCCCACCGCGTCGAGTCCGCAAACGAGGTCGCAGCGGTCCTCGCTGCGGCGACGCGGCCGACAGGTGGCGTGTTGTTGGCGGTGCCGATTCCGGAACACGCGGCGCTCGACCGCGCCGAGATCGATGCGGCGATCACGTCGGCGCTCGAGGCAGCGGATGCCGCTGGCGTCGGTGGAGCAGCGGTGACGCCGTACGTGCTCGAGCGGATTGCCGCCGTCACCGAGGGCCGCAGCATCCCGGCCAATCTCGCCCTCGCCGAGAACAACGCCCGCGTTGCCGCCGAGATCGCGGTCGCCATCGCTCGGTTCTGAGTGATGAGACAACTGGTGCCAGGCGCCAGTTGGCGCATGCGACAGTCGGTGCCTGGCACCAGATGTCGCTGTTACAGCGCGTCGAGGCGGGCGAGGAACCGTTCGCGGTCGGCGAATGAGTTGCGGTCCATGTGGTAGCAGGCCCGCCATGTCGTGCGCGCCAGTGGGTGACAGACCGAGCGGAGGGCGCGGCCGACCGTCCGTTTGCCGACCCGACCCTCGAGCAGATTCGTCAACCATCCGGATCCGTGTGACGTGAGGATCACGAGACGGCGGACGTTGGGCACGCGCATGGGGCCGCCCTCGACGGTCCACACTCGATCGAACCAACCCTTCAGTATCGCCGGTTGAGCCGACCACCACGTGGGGTACACGAGCACGAGCGTGTTGCACCACCGCAGCAACCTGCGGTGGTGCAACAGGGTCGGATCGACACCGACGCTGATGGGATCGAAGCCCTCCCCATAGAGGTCCAGTACTTCGACTGCAGCACCGCGCCGCTCGAGGGCCGCGACGGCTCGATCGCGAGCGGCGGCGGTGAACGACGTCGGGTCCGGGTGGGCGTACACGACCAGTGCCTTCGTACCGAGCGGAGGCCGCGGCAGCAGGTGTCTCACCGCAGCCCTCCGAGTCGCTCTTCGACGTGGCGCACAAACTCCGCCCGCTCGTCTGGCGTCGTGCGGTCGAGCGAGTAGATCGGGAGCCAGCGGGTGCGCGTTCGCCAACCACACGCGAGCCGCATGGCCCTGGTCATCGTGCGGCGGCCTCCGTCGCCCACGAACCGGACGCGCCAACGAGATGCGTCATAACTGGCGATCCCGGTGACCGTGCGCACATTCGTCAGCGCCGGACGGACGTGCGGCCAGCGGTCGGTCAATGTGAACGCGACGTCTGGCGCGAACACGCAGTCGAGCCACCCCTTGAGCATCGCAGGAACGGTGCCCCACTCGTTCGAATACACGAACACCACGTTCTCGGCTGCGGTCAGCGCACGAGCGTGCTCGACGGCGATTGGATCGGTCGGCGGCCGACCGTCGAGGTAGCGGCGGTGCTCGGGTCGGCTCATCGTCGGGTCGAATCCGAGGCGATAGAGATCGAGCATCTGCGCGGCCGGGCCGAGGGCAACGGTCGCCCGTGCGGCGAGCGTGGCGAGGAAACCCTCGCTGTCGGGATGGGCGAGAACGACGAGCGAAGTCACCTGGCGGCCGGCTGGGCGGCGCGCGACTCGGCGCGCAAGCTCAAGATCTGGGTGGCAGCAACGAACACGAGCAGCGCAGCGAACATGATGTTCGACGCCTGCGCGCTCAATTGGTTGGCGATCAGACCGCCGACGACCGCAGAGACCACCCCGAAGCCGCCGACGACCGCGGCGACGCGCAGGTCGGCGTTGGCCTTCTTGCGGTTGCGGACCGTTCCCATGATCGCCGTCGGCACGATCACCGCGACCGACGTGCCCTTGGCCACGACGGGAATCTCGTCGAGGAGGACGACCATCGCCGGGACCATGACGATTCCGCCGCCGATGCCGAGGAGTCCGGCGAGCGTTCCGGTGATGAAGCCGACAAGGACGAGTCCCACCGCTATGACCGCCGTGAGGTCGCCGCGGCCGTCGGTGCTGTCGGTCAGCAGCAGCCGAAACGCGGTCGCGATGACCACGGCGATAAAGAGGACGGTCAGTGCCCGTTTGGGGATGATCTGCAGCAGGTGCGTCCCGACGAAGGCGCCACCGATCGCACCGACCGCAAGGAACACCGCGAGCGGCCAGTCGACGTTTCCCGTGGCGATGTAGGTCAGCAGGCTGGCGGTTGCGATGGGCAGTGTGGCGGCGAGCGATGTGCCGTGCGCCAGGCGGCGGTCCATTCCGGCGAACGACACCAGACCGGGCACGATGATCAATCCGCCGCCGACGCCAAAAATGCCCCCGAGCAGGCCGGCGGCGACGCCGACGACTGCAGCGGTGCGCCCGGCGACGCTGGGGGAACTCACCGGGCAACCATAGGCAACCGGCCGTCGGGCCGCCGCGGTCGCCCGGACGAATTCCTCCGGCTCCTGCCGGCGTCGGCCGCGCTTGTACCGTGCGCGTCGTGAGTGCGCAGTCTGGTCCCGACGCAGCGAGCCTGTTCGACGACGCTTCGATTCTGCCCGCCGATCCGGTCGACGAGTCCGGGGAGCCGTTGGAGGTGATCCACGATCGCGAGTACCGAGTGCGGGCCTACCGCAAAGCCGCCGATCGCTTGGTCTTGCGTGGTGCCGTGCGCGATCAGAAGCCACCGGGGCTGTACCTCGACATCGATCCCGATCCGCTGACGATTCATCACATGCAGCTCGACCTCGAAGTGGCGATGCCCAGCTTCGAGATCGTCGACGCCGCGGTCGAGTTCTTGTCGCACCCCAATCGCGAGTGCCCACAGATCGTCGAGCGCTATCGAGAGCTGATCGGGCTATCGATCGCTCGCGGGTTCACGCACGAGGTGCGCGAGCTGTTCGGAGGGCCCAGAGGTTGCACGCACACAACTGCGTTGCTGCAGGCGATGGCACCGGTGGCCATCCAGAGCATGTGGTCGATGCGCGCCGCGAACGTGCGCAGCGGGGTCACGTCGGGGGGCACGCAGCTGCCCGAACAAGCACAGGCGATGTGGCGAATGAACCTGAACACGTGTCATGTCTGGGCCGAGGACTCCGATTGGGTGGCCAGTCTGCAAGCTGGTGAGGAGATGCCACCGCCGGTGTTCGTCGAGGAGCGGATGGTGTCGCTCGGGTTGAAACCCGACGACTGGCGTCGCCGGATGATGTCGTGAGCACGGATCGCCCGGTGGCCTACGCCGGTACGGTATTGGTGGCGTAGCGTTTCGGTATGCCCGACGTGCTCCGCGATCTGTACGACGACGACCACGAAGCGTTCCGCGAGTCCATCGCATCCTTCGTCGACAACGAGATGGTGCCTAACTATCTCGACTGGGAGGCCGCAGGTTTGGCGCCGCGTGAGCTGTTCGCCGACGCCGGGAAGTACGGGTTCACCGGAATCGCCGTACCCGAACGGTTCGGCGGCGGTGGCTCGGCCGACTTCCGCTTCAACGTCGTACTCGCTGAGGAGCTCGCCCGCGCGGGCATCGGGGGTGCCGGGCTGGGGATCACGCTGCACAACGACATCTGCACGCCGTACTTCATCGAGTACTGCACCGACGAACAGGCCGAGCGCTGGTTGCCGGGGATCGCCTCAGGCGAGATCATCACCGCAATCGCGATGACCGAGCCGGGGACCGGCTCGGATCTCGCCGGGATCGCGACGACGGCGATCCGCGACGGCGACGAGTACATCGTCAACGGTTCCAAGACGTTCATCACCAACGGCATCAACTCCGATGCCGTGATCGTTGCGGCCAAGACCGATCCCAGCCAGCGCCACGGCGGCATGTCGCTATTGGTGCTCGAGCGCGGGATGGAGGGATTCGAGCGCGGTCGCAACCTGGAAAAAATCGGCATGCACAGCCAGGACACCGCAGAGTTGTTCTTCAACGACGTCCGTGTTCCGGCGAGCAACTTGCTGGGGGAGGAAGGCCGCGGCTTCGAGTACCTCACCTTCAACCTTGCGCAAGAGCGACTGTCGGTTGCGGTCACCGGCGTGGCCTGCGCCCGTGCGGCGCTCGACTGGACCGTCGAGTACGTCAACGAGCGAACGGCATTCGGTAAGCCGATCTCGTCGTTTCAGAACACCAAGTTCGAGCTGGCCGAGATCGCCACCGAGGTCGACGTCACGCAGGCGTTCATCGACCGTTGTGTGGAGCTACTCAACGATGGACAGCTCGATCCAGCAACGGCGGCGAAGGCGAAGTACTGGGCGACGGATCTGCAGAATCGGGCCATCGACCGATGCCTCCAGCTGTTCGGGGGTTACGGGTACATGCTCGAGTACCCGATCGCGAGGGCGTTCGTCGACGCCCGTGTGACGTCGATCTACGCCGGCACCAACGAAGTGATGAAGACGATCATCGCCAAAGACATCCTCGGGTAACGGCGACGGGCCGGTAACATCTCTGCCGCTACATGGTGGTCATAGCTCAATAGGTAGAGCACCAGGTTGTGATCCTGGCGGTTGGGGGTTCAAGTCCCCTTGGCCACCCCACAGAGCGAGCCGCAGGGCCCGCTCAGCGTCAGTGATGACGGAGCCCGACGGGGTGTCGAGCGCAATGCCGCTCGGTACCCTGTCGGACCGCTCGCTTCTCTAGCTCAACGGCAGAGCAGTGGACTCTTAATCCATTGGTTCTGGGTTCGAATCCCAGGGGAAGCACATCGACGCCGGCTCACCGGCTCCGTGACATCGACGCCGGCTCACCGGCTCCAGCGATGGTCATCGCGGTAGCGGCCAACCGACAGGGGAGTCGACCACTGGCGACGCTCGCGCATGCTGGCGGTGGCGAACACGACCAGTGCGGCCAACACGATCGCGGCCAACGCCACCCCGAGCGTCAGCGCCTGGTTGTGCTGGGCGAGGCGCGGGAACACACCCATCCACGTTGTGTCGGAGATCGCCGGCAGCACCGTTAGCGGCGCGAGGTAGCCGAACACGACCAGGAAGATCGCCAGCGCGCCGAACCCGACGCCGAATGCCAACGTGATCTCGCCGCGCTCGGGGCGGACGACGATAGCGGCGACGAGGAACACCAGACCACCGACGGCTGCACCGATCGATATCCAGAACGCCCCGGTCTGCACGACCGAGAGGGTGCCCACCTCCTGCACGGGCAAGGTGATGGAGGGCATCTCGCCGACCCGCTCGTCGCGCACGATCACCACTTGTTCCTCCGCACTGACCTGGACCGGGTCGTCTCGGTCGCCGATGAGTCGTTCGTGGCCCGAGGCGACGAGCTGGCTCATCAGCGCAGCTCCGTCGGGGATCCGGGCCAGCTGTTCGATGAACTCCTTCAGCTGCGCGGGTGATTGGTTGAGCGCGGGTGCGTCGGCGCTGGCGATCACGGTGGCGATCTCGCTGCGGATGCCCGAATCGTCGAGAATCGCCAAGGTCGTCGAGGTGTCGTCGACCGGTGTGAACGCGACGCGTCCGAACCACCAGAGACTGATGGCCAACGCAAACAAGACCATCGAGATCACGAGGAGCATCCCGCCGGGCGAACGCCGCACCGCACAAGTGTGACAAAGACAGCGAGTCAGACAAATACGGGCCCTAGCCTGCGCTTGTGACTCGCCCCCACCTCGCGCTGATGTTGCTGCGTGGGGCGCAACGTCGGTGCCCGTGGTGTGGCGGTAGAGGCGGGATGTTCTCGTCGTACTTCACCAAGGCCGCGTCGTGTCGCACCTGCTCGCTGCAATGGCGGCGAGGTGACGTCGGGTTCGAGCTCGGTGCCGCGGCAATGGCCGCGATCATCACCCTTGGCCCGTTGTTGCTGGTTCTGCTGGCGCTGGTGATCGTCACGTGGCCCGAGATCGAGGTGGTCCCGCTCTTCGTTGTGCTGGGTATCGGTGCGGTGCTGTTGCCCTTCGTCGCCTATCCGCGCGCCTATCTGATGTGGCAGGCGATTGACATCGTGATGCGGCCGGTCGAACCGACCGACTTCGTGCTCGACGCCGAGCCGGAACGCAGCGGCGACGAGGATGTTCGTCCCCGGGATGCTTGAGCGAACAGTCGTTCGTTGATTACACTGCTGTCATTCGCCGTGATCTTTCGGTGCTCATCACCTCTCGCCAGGCGATGTGACACCCCCTCTCTACGGTGATCCTCGACCGACTCTTCCCGTCACGAACGTTCCACGAAAGCGAGATCCACGATGAGCACGAGCAAGGAATCCGACCGCGACAAGGCACTCGACATGGCTTTGTCACAGATCGACAAGCAGTTCGGCAAGGGCGCCATCATGAAGATGGGGGACCGCACCAACATGAAGATCGAGACCGTGCCGACCGGTGCGCTGTCGCTCGACCTGGCGCTCGGTGTCGGGGGCTTGCCTCGCGGGCGGATCACCGAGATCTACGGCCCGGAATCGTCAGGAAAGTCCACGCTCGCCATGCATGTCGTCGCCGAAGCCCAGCGCAATGGTGGTGTCTGCGCTTACATCGATGCCGAACATGCAATGGATCCGGTGTACGCCGCAGCGATCGGTGTCGACGTCGATCAGCTGCTCATCTCCCAGCCCGACACCGGTGAACAGGCACTGGAGATCGCCGACATGCTCACCCGCTCGGGCGCGATCGACGTGCTCGTGGTCGACTCGGTGGCGGCGCTCACGCCACGCGCCGAGATCGAAGGTGAGATGGGCGACAGTCACGTCGGCCTCCAGGCCCGTCTGATGAGCCAGGCGCTGCGCAAGCTCACCGGCAACCTCAACAAGACCCGGACGATCGCAGTGTTCATCAACCAGCTGCGCGAGAAGATCGGCGTCATGTTCGGTTCGCCCGAGACCACTCCCGGCGGCCGAGCGCTCAAGTTCTATTCGTCGGTGCGTCTCGACATCCGCCGCATCGAGTCGCTGAAAGATGGCGCGGAGGTCGTCGGCAACCGCACCCGCGTCAAGGTCGTCAAGAACAAGGTGTCGCCGCCGTTCAAACAGGCAGAGTTCGACATCATGTACGGCCAGGGGATCAGTCGTGAAGGCTCGCTCATCGACATGTCAGTCGATCTCGGCATCGTCAAGAAGTCCGGAGCGTGGTTCACCTATGAAGGTGAACAACTCGGACAGGGTCGAGAGAAAGCCAAGGACTTTTTGCGCACTCATCCCGAAGTCACGATGGAAATCAGCGACAAGGTGCTGATCGCCTCGGGTCTGAAAGAAGATCCGAATGCCCCGGCTGACGACGCGGTCGACGATGGCGAGTGGAGTGAGGCTGACAACGCGCCGATCGAGCTCGACTGATGGCTGACGGCCAAGCCGCTGGTGTGGTGCCGCCACGCGTCTCGATCATCACGCTCGGTGTCGCCGACCTCGGGGCCGCAACGGCGTTCTACGAGTCGCTCGGGTGGACTCGATCGCCGGCGTCGGTTGAGTTGATGACCTTGTTCACCATGCAGGGATCGGTCCTCGGTCTCTACGAGTGGGGGGCGTTGGCCGACGATGCCGGCGTCCCCGCTGATGGCTCGGGCTTCCGTGGTGTGGCGTTGGCGCTGAATTGTGCGTCGGAAGCCGACGTCGACACCGTGTTTGCCGCATGGGTCGCAGCCGGTGCCACCGCAACGAAGGCCCCGCACAAGGCGTTCTGGGGCGGCTACTCGTCATACGTCGCCGATCCCGACGGTCACCTCTGGGAGATCGCCTATAACCCCTACTCGCGCCTCGACGAGCAGGGCATCCTGCGCATCGACTGAGCAGGTCCCTCGGTTGCATCTGGGGTGTGATGCCAGATGCAACGGCTAGTTGAACGTCGAACCGCCGGGCTGGAAGATCATCAGCCACAACGTCACCACGAGCAACAGGTGGGTCACGCCAATTCCTGCGGCCATCTTGGAACGGGCACCATCACCGGCGTCGTTCAGTGCCGGCCGGATCAGGAACCAGCTGACGAGCGTCATCGCCAGCCAGATCACGATCGAGATCGACATCCACCACGTCTCCGCGATGTTGTACTTGCCGATGCCGGCCATCCCCATGCCGAGTACCCACACTAGGATCAGTGCTGGAAAGACCAGGCGCATGTGGAGTGCAGCGATCGCCGTTGTCTCGCCCGCTCGCTGCAACCGTGGGTACACGAACAGCGGCCCGAAGGCGACGATCGCGGCGATCACGTGGAGCAATCCGAACACCTGGTAGGTGTTCGAGATCGGCAAGACGGCGAGCATCGGCGAGACGATATCGCCAATAGGCTGCACGCTCGTGCCCCACTCCGACGGTCTCGATGACGCCCGGCGCTACGTCGTGCGGACCTACGGCTGTCAGATGAACGAGCACGACTCCGAGCGCATCGCGGGCCTGCTGGAGTCCGACGGACTCATCGCGGCCGAGTCCGATGACGACGCCGACGTGATCGTGCTGAACACCTGCTGCATTCGTGAGAATGCCGACAACAAGCTGTATGGCAACCTCGGGCATCTGAAGACGTGGAAGGCGCAACGTCCCGGTCGTCAGATCGTCGTGTCGGGATGTCTTGCACAAAAAGATCGCGATCAGGTCGCCGACCGCGCCGGCCACGTCGATGTCGTGATGGGCACACACAACGTGCACCGGGCTGCAGAGCTCCTCGCCCAAGCGCGCACCAGTACGCGACCGATCACCGAGATCCTCGACGCAGCGGTGATCGATGACCACGCGATGTTCCCGTCGGCGCTGCCCGTGCGCCGCGAGTCGTCGTACAACGCATGGGTCACCATCCAGATCGGCTGTGACAACAACTGTGCGTTTTGCATCGTCCCTGCGGTCCGCGGTGCAGAGATCAGCCGCCCGTTCGAACAGGTCGTCGACGAGGTCGCCGAGCTCGCCGCTGCGGGTGTCAGCGAAGTCACGCTGCTCGGTCAGAACGTCAACAGCTACGGCCGTGATCTGCAGCTCGCGGCACGGCGTGCTGGTGACGGCACTGCGGCGCTCCGTCCGCTGTTCGCCGACCTCCTCCGCGCTGTCGGGGCCATCGACGGGATTCGGCGGGTGCGCTATACCAGCCCGCACCCCAAGGACATGCGTACCGAAACATTCGCAGCGATGGCCGAGACGTCAGCGGTGTGTGAGCACTTGCACTACCCACTGCAGGCAGGAAGCGATCGAGTACTTGCCGCAATGCATCGGGGCTACACCGCTGATCGGTATCTCGAACGTCTGGCCGCAGCTCGCCGCACCGTTGCTGATCTTGCGGTGACGACCGACATCATCGTCGGTTTCCCGGGCGAAACCGACGACGACTTCGCCGCCACCATGGACGTCGCCGCCGCTGCGGAGTTCGACGACGCGTACACCTTCATCTTCTCGCCGCGGCCCGGCACCGAGGCGGCCGACATGACCGATCGCACCGTTGATCCGGCCGTCGCCAGCGAGCGGTTCGCACGACTGCGGACCGTGATCGAACGATCGGCGCTGCAGCGCAATCAGGCCCGCGAGGGGCGCGTCGAGGAGGTGCTCGTCGAGGGTCCGAGCAAACGCAATCCCGACGTGGTCAGTGCACGCACGCGGCAACATCGACTCGTCCACTTCGCGCCGCCACCGGGCGGGTTGCGTGCTGGGAGCTACGCAACGATCGAAGTCACCCGTGGCGCGCCGCACTTCCTCGAGGGCCGTTTTGTCGAGCTGGTCGCGGCCCCGCGGCACCGCACACGCATCCCGGTCGCCGCTGGTTGAGGATCGAGCTCACTAGGTTCCCAACCATGGACGAGCCCGACGCCCAGCTCTCCGAGTACCGGTCGAGCATCGACAACATCGATGCCGCTCTGGTGCACCTGCTCGCCGAACGGTTCAAGGTGACCAAGGCGGTGGGCCGCTACAAAGCGGCTGCCGGCCTGCCGCCCGCCGACCCGGCCCGAGAGCAGGAACAGATCGGTCGGCTTCGCCGGCTGGCCGAACAATCGGGGCTCGACCCTGCGTTCAGCGAGGCGTTTCTGCGGTTCATCGTCGCCGAGGTGATTCAGCACCACCAGCGCATCGCCGAGGGTGGAGAGCGCTGACCCGACTCGCCATCGTCGGGCCGACGGCGTCGGGAAAGTCGAACGTCGCGCTCGCCGCTGCCCGACAGGTGGGCGACGTCGATCTGGTCTCGGTCGACTCGATGCAGGTGTATCGCAGGATGGACATCGGCACCGCCAAGCCGACGCTCGCCGACCAGCGCGCCGTTCGCCACCATTGCATCGATCTCGTCGAGCCGACGGAGTCGTTCACGGTGGCGGAGTTTCAACGGGCTGCACAGGGCGCGGTTGCGCAGATCGAACGAGATGGGCGCCACGTCGTGCTGGTCGGTGGCACCGGCTTGTATCACCGCGCGATCATCGACGGGTTCGACCTCCCCGGCGAGTTTCCCACCGCACGTCGGGCCGTCGAAGCCGAGGTCGCGGCGGACGGCCTGGCCGCTGCGTATCGGCGGCTCCAACGCGTCGATCCAACGGCAGCCGCCCGCATCGAGCCCGGAAATCAGCGTCGAGTCATCCGTGCGCTCGAAGTGACCGAGGGCGCGCAACGCCAGTTCAGTTCGTTCGGTCCCGGGGTCGATCACTACCCGGCCATCGACACCGTGCAGATCGGGCTGCGGTGGCCGCGTCAGGTGCTGGCCGAACGGATTGCCACGCGTGTCCACGCGATGATGGACGCAGGCCTGCTCGCGGAGGTTGAGAGTCTCGAGGGCATGTCGCGCACTGCTGCCCAGGCGCTGGGCTACAAAGAGTTGCGGGCCCATCTCGACGGCGTCATCAGCCTGGACGAGGCGGTCGCGGCAACGATCACACGAACTCGGCAGTTCGCCGTCCGTCAGGAGCGATGGTTCCGTCGCGATCCCCGCGTACGCTGGATCGACGTCGAGCCGGATCCGGTCGCAGCCGCGCTACCGGCGGTGCTCGACGTCCTGCGCCGATGAGCACGATTCGCCTCACTAAACATCATGGTCTCGGCAACGACTTCCTCGTCGCGTTCGATCGCGGCGCGTTTGCGGGCAGTGACGTACCGGAGCTGGCGCGTCGCTGGTGCCACCGTCGGCGGGGCATCGGCGCCGACGGTCTGCTCTTGGCGTCCGATGCCGACGGCTACGACGCCCGCATGGTCTTGTACAACGCCGACGGATCACGCGCCGAGATGAGCGGAAACGGTATTCGCTGCTTCGCTCAGGCGGTCGCCGGTCGACAGGCTGCCGATGCTGAGTTGGTCGTGCGCACCGACGTCGGCGACCGCCGCCTCGAGATCACCGCGACCGACGACCCAGACACCGTCGATGTCCGCGTCGAGATGGGCGATATCGATACCCTTCCGGAGCCGTCCGGCTGGGCGACGCTCGGGTGCCATCCCGACCGTCCGGTCGCTCACCTGAGCGTCGGCAACCCGCATTCGGTTGTTGGCGTCGATGAGGTTGCCGTCGTCGATCTCGCCGCACTGGGCGACCAGGTCCCGCACATCAACTTGGAGATCGTCGAGCCTGGGCCTGAGCCTGATGCGATCACGATGCGCGTCCACGAACGCGGTGTGGGTATCACCGATGCGTGCGGGACCGGCGCCGTCGCCTCGGCATACGCCGCGCGTTCGTGGGGTCTCGTGGCCTCGCAACATCAGGAGATCACGGTGCACATGGACGGTGGGCGGGCCTCGGTCGGCTTCGATGTCGATGTGCCAACGCGTGCGGTGTTGACCGGTCCGGCGACCTATGTTGCATCGATCGAGGTCGACCTGCGCTGATGAATCGTCCCTACGACGAGGCCCTTGCGGGCACGCTGATCGATCGCACGATCCGTGAGAAGATCATCCTCGTCAGCGTCGCCGTCCCAACGGCGACCGACGACCAGGTCGAGGCGGCGCTTGCCGAGCTGGCGCTCCTCGTCGATACCGCTGGAGCCGACGTGGTCGGCGAGGTCGTACAACGGCGGGATGCGCCGGACCACACCTGGTACGTCGGCAAAGGGAAGGCCGAGGAGCTGAAAGCACTTGCCCTCGCCGTCGACGCGGACACGGTCGTGTTCGACAACGAGTTGAGTCCTGCGCAGCAGTTCAACCTCGAAAAACTGCTCGGCCGGACCGCCATCGATCGCACCGCCGTCATCCTCGACATCTTCGCCCAGAACGCCCGGACACAGGAGGGCAAGGCGCAAGTCGAGCTGGCGCTGCTGCGCTACCGGCTGCCGCGCCTGCGCCGTGGACGCGGGGCCAAGTTGAGCCAGCAGCGCGGCGGTGTCGGAGCCCGGTTCGGCGGTGGCGAAACCAAGATCGAGACCGATCGACGCCGCATCATGCGCCGCATCAACCGTCTCGAACGCGACCTCGCCGCGTTGGGCGATACCCGTGCGCTGCAACGCAAGGGCCGATCGCGCAGCGGTCTTGCGTCGGTCGCCATCGTCGGGTACACCAACGCCGGCAAGTCCACGTTGCTCAACCAGTTGACGTCGTCGGGGGTGCTCACCGAGGACCGTCTGTTCGCAACGCTCGATCCGACCACCCGCCGGCTGGCGCTGCCGGGTGGCGAGCCGGTGCTGCTGTCCGACACCGTCGGGTTCATTCGCAACTTGCCGCACGGGCTGGTCGAGTCGTTCAAGGGCACGCTCGAGGTCGCCGCGATGGCGGACTACCTCGTCCACGTCGTCGACGCGTCAGCCCCGGACCCCGAAGCACAGATTGATGCCGTGCGTGACGTGCTCGGAGAGATCGACGCCGACGCCGTGCCCGAGTTGCTCGTGTTCAACAAGTCCGACGTGGAACCCGGAGTGGCCAAGCAGCTCGTAGTCGACCATCCCGGGTCGGTTGCGCTCAGTGCGGCGAGTGGTGACGGCGTCGACGCGTTCCTGCGGGTCCTGTCAGACCGGTTGCGCGCGCTGAGTGCGGTGCACGAGCTCGAGGTGCCGTACGCCCGTGGCGATGTGCTCGCCGCGGTCCATCGCGAAGGCGAGGTCGTCTCGATCACCGACGGCGCCGAGTCGTGGACCATTCGGGCGCGTCTGTCCGACGCCTCGGCTGGACGGCTCGCGGAGTTCGCCACCGGGGTGACCGAGCCGTGACCGAGCCGTTCGTTCCGCCTCCGTACCCCTATGACCGCCTGGCCGAGGTCGTCGACCTCGCCGAGCGTCACGCCGGCGGTGCCGTCGACCTGTCGGTGGGTACGCCATTCGACGAACCAGACCCATTGGTGCTCGCCGCGCTGGCCGCCGCCGACGACGCCCACCGGTATCCAGCAAGTGTCGGCCTTCCTCCGCTCCTCGACGCAGCCGCTCGGTGGATGCAGCGGCGCTTCGAGGTGTCCATCGGTACACAGCAGATCGGCGCAGCCATCGGGGCCAAGGAGTTCGTCGCGTCGCTACCCAAACTCCTTGCCCTTCGGCGTCCCGAGCGGGACACGGTGCTCTACCCGGCGATCTCATACCCGAGCTACGAGATGGGCGCGCAGCTGGCCTCGTGCCGCGCGATCGCCGTGCCGGCGCGGCTCGACGGCACGCTCGATCTCGACTCGATCGATCCGGCAGACGCAGCGCGGGCGCTCGTGTTGTGGGTGAACAGCCCAGCGAACCCCACCGGAGCGCTCGATGATCTCGGTGCAGCCGCCGAGTGGGGGCGCGCCCACGGCGTGCCTGTGTTCTCCGACGAGTGCTACGTCGAGTTCACCTGGACCGGGCGGGGCAGGTCGATTCTCGAACACGGGGTCGACGGCGTGGTCGCGGTGCACTCGCTGTCGAAGCGATCGAACCTCGCCGGTCTGCGAGTGGCGTTCTACGCCGGCGATGCCGAGCTCGTCGGCTACCTCCGCGAGGTGCGCAAGCACGGTGGAATGATGATGCCTGGCCCGGCGCAAGCGGCGGGAGCGGTGGCCCTCGACGACGACGAACACGTCGAAGCGCAACGCGAGCGGTACCACCGCCGCCTGACCTTGCTGGCCAACGCACTCACTGCGTGGAGCGGTCGACCCGTCGAGCTCCCGGCTGGCGGCTTCTACCTGTGGATGGCGACCGGCGACACCGATGGCTGGGGGATGGCGGAACGGCTGGCGATCGACGCCGGAGCGATCGTCAGCCCCGGTGAGTTCTATGGAAGCGGCGGGGATCGATTCGTGCGCATTGCGGTCGTGCAGCCCGATGATCGTCTCCAGCTGGTTGCCGAACGACTGGGCGTGCGCTGATGGGGGCCAAGCGGCTCGTGCCGCTCGGACTGCTGGTCACGCTCGTCGGGCTCGCGCTCGGTGGCGTGTTGTGGTTGATGGCCAACGAGCGCGCCGACAACGGCGTCGACGTGCTCGCACGCGCCCCGGTCGGCTGTGACACCACGCTCGACTTCGACCGGGTCGGCGAGTATCTGGTCTTCGTCGAGACGTCGGGCCAGTTCGACGACGTTCCCGGTGATTGCAACGGCCCGAGCGGTAGTTTCGACATCGCCGAGCAGCCCGACGTCGCAGTGGCGTTGTTCGACCCCGATGGCGAACAGATCGACATCGACGAGGCCATGGGCATCACCTACGACCGTCTGGGGCGTCGCGGTGAACAAATTGGTGCCATCACAGTGTCGACCGCGGGCGACCACGTGCTGCGCGTCGAGGCCGGTTCCGACGTCAACGTGGCGGTTGGCGGCGACCCGGGTCAGTGGGTCAGCGTGATCCGGCTGTCGGCCGTGCTCGTTGCGATCATCGGGCTGATCGGCGGGGGTGCGCTGCTGTTACGGGCCACTCGGCCGCCCGAACCCGAGTCCGTCGATGCCGAACCGTGGCGGCCGGCTGGCGGGCCGTGGCCGCAACAACCACCTGGCGCCCCAGCGCCGCCACCGACCACAGGCGCGGCGGGCGTTGCGCGCCCGCGAACAGAGCCCGCAGGCCCGACCGGCCCGCCGGTGGCGATTCCTGGCGAGCCTGATCTTCGCGGAGCATCACAGGCACCGTCGCCATGGGCTCCGCCGGACGACACGCCGTAGCGCGAGAGTTCGGTGCGGTTCAGTAGCGGCGCATGACGGTGACCACGCGACCGAAGATCTCGACTTCGTCGGCGGTGAACCGCATCGGCTCCATCGTGGTGTTCGCCGGGGTCAACGTGACCTCGGCACCCGATCGTGAGTAGGTCTTCACCGTCGCCTCGCCGCCCGGGATGCCCGCCACGACGATGTCGCCATTGTCGGGGTGGGCGATCTGGGTGGCGACGACGAAGTCACCGTCGAGGATGCCCGCGTCGATCATCGAGTCGCCGCGCACGCGCAACATGAAGAGTTCGCCTTCACCGGCGAAGTCGACCGGCACCGGCAAGAGTTCCTCGACGTTCTCTTCGGCCAACACGTCGGTGCCGGCGGCAACATCACCGACCAACGGCACGTGCCGGACCGGTCGACGTTCGAGCATGGCGCCGCTGTTGGGGTCGTAGCGCACCTCGATCGCGCGTGGTTTGGCGGGGTCGCGACGTAAGTAGCCGAGTCGCTGCAGCGTGTTGAGGTGGGTATGCACCGTCGATGGCGACGTGAGGCCGACCGCATCGCCGATTTCGCGTACCGACGGCGGGTAGCCGCGCTCGCGGATCTGCGACTCGATGTACTCGAGGATCTCGCGTTGGCGGCGGCTGATGTTGGGCGACATGGGAACATGTTATGGGTGGGTGTCTCAGGTGTCAAACATCTGTACCGCTGACGGGAACATAGCAACATTCGTTCGATGGTGGGTTGACAACATGTGTTCGGTCACGGCACACTACCGAACGTGCGTTCTTCGAACCTCCGTTCCCATCACGAAATCCGCCGCACGTTGCCCCCCGGCGTGCGCTCGGTCGTGTGTGCGCGTGCGTCGAGGCGTCCGAACTACGCCCTGCGACGCGTTGTCGCTGCGACGCTTGCTGTCGTCGTCCTGCTGGCGGTCGGCAGCGTCGCTCTGTCGCTGACCGGTCTCGGGAGCCAACCTGCCGTGGCCTCCGAGACCGGCTCGGCGGCCACCTATGGGGCCCGCTCGCATCTCGCACAGCCGGGTGACACGTTGTGGTCGATCGCCGCCGAGCACCGGGGTGCGACCGACATCGTCAGCTACGTCGATCGCCTGATCGATCTCAATGGTGGAACTCGTATCGATGTCGGTCAGGCGGTCCTGCTGCCGTAGGCGGCGGCTGCTAGCGCTTCCGCCAGCGGGAGAACACGAACGACTCGTCGTCGACGAACATGGCCGCGAGTTCCAGGCGGTGGTCGCTGATCGCTGCTCCTCGCGTCAGCCGAGGCCCATCGCCGCCGACGAGCCGTGGCGACAGCGTGAGGTTCAACTCGTCGGGTGCGCCGGCGTCGAGAACCGCACCGTTCAGGCGCGATCCGCCTTCGGCTGAGACGTGGTCGAATCCACGGGCCCCGAGCCCCTCGATGGCCCGGCCGATGTCGACTCGTCGCGAACCTGCTCGGACGACGTCGATGCCCGGCGGTACCGCAGCGTCGTTGGTGGTGACCAGAAAGCCGTCGCCGGTTGCGAATGGCGCCGCATCGAGGTCGAGGTCGAGCGACGACGAGACCACCGCAATGCGCTGTCCCGGCCGGGACGCTTTCGAGTAGCCGCCGATCCGCACCGTGGCCGCGCCGATCAGGATCACGTCGGCGAGTGAGCGGGCCTGGTGCAGTACTGCTGCGTCGGTGTCGTTCGGCAGCGGTGTCGACTTGCGGTCGATCGCCGTCGATCCGTCGAGCGACGCGATCATGGTCAGCGCCACGTATGGGCGGCCGGTCCGTTGGTGGTGTTCGGCGGGGTCGCTCAATGGGGCGCCGTATGCCTCGGCGACGGTGGTACGTGCTGGTCCATCGGGGGAGAGCCGGAGGATGTCCACGGCGCCGACCCTACGTCGACGCAGTGCGGTCCGGGTGCACCGCATTGCCCTGACATCAGCGGGTCGGTCTCCGTTTGCGACAATCGAGCGATGGCCGCCACCGTCGACACGCGAACTGCGATCCGCACCTGCCCGCTCTGTGAAGCCGGTTGCGGATTGGAGATCACCCTGCGCCGCGACACCGACGGCACCGAGCACGTGCAGCGCATCCGCGGCGATCGCAACGATGTGTTTTCCCACGGCTTCATCTGCCCGAAGGGCTCGACGCTCAAGCAGCTGCACGAGGACCCCGACCGGTTGCGCCGCCCGCTGGTGAAACGCGATGGCGTGCACGTCGAGGTCTCGTGGGACGAGGCGTGGATGGAAATCGCCCAGCGCTTCGCCGACTACGTCGACCGCCATGACCGGTCGACGATCGCGGCGTACGTCGGCAACCCGACCGTGCACAGCTTGTCCGGGCAGACGTTTTCGCGTGTCCTGCTCACGGGACTGGGAACGCGTCAACGGTTCAGCGCCTCGACCGTCGACCAGATGCCGCGTCACGTTGCCGCAGGTGCGGTCTTCGGGTCGCCGGTCGGGATTCCGGTGCCGGACCTGGATCGCACCGACTACCTGCTGATGCTCGGGGCCAACCCCTATGCGTCCAACGGCAGTGTGTGTACGGCACCCGACTTTCCCGGTCGCGTCGAAGCGATCCGCACTCGTGGCGGCAAGGTTGTGGTTGTCGATCCGCGACGTTCCAAAACCGCAGAAGAATCCGATGAATGGTTGCCCATCAGGCCGGCCACCGATGCGTTGTGGCTCGCAGCGATCGCCAACCATCTGTTGTCGAGCGGCCGAGCTGCCCCGGGCGACCACCTGGAAGGCCTTGTGGCGGGTCACGACGATCTGGCGCCTGCGTTGGCGCCCTTCACGCCCGACGCCGTCGCCGCGGCGACCGGTATCGATGCGGCGACCACGCGGCGAATCGCTGAGGAGCTCGTCGAGGCGCCAACAGCGGCGGTCTACGGGCGGATCGGCACCACCACGACCGAGTTCGGCTCGACCACTACCTGGCTGATCGATGTCGTCAACTACCTCAGCGGCAACCTCGACCGTCCGGGTGGCTCGATGTTTGCCACACCAGCGGCCGGTGGACACACCACCAACGGTGCCCCGGGTCGTGGGCGCGGGTTCACGACGGGTCGGGGTCATAGCCGCGTGAGCGGGCACCCCGAGGTGATGGGGGAGTATCCGGTTGCTGCACTGGCCGAAGAGATCACCACCGGGGGCGATGGGCAAGTCCGCGCGTTGGTGACCTTTGCCGGTAACCCCGTGCTGTCGACGCCGAACTCCGAGCAACTGCGGGCCGCGCTCGACGAGCTGGAATTGATGGTCAGCATCGACTTGTATCTCAACGAGACGACGCGTTACGCCGACGTGATCTTGCCGCCACCGTCACAACTCGAGCGGCCGCACTACGACATCTCGCTCCTCCAGTTCGCCGTGCGCAACGTCGCCAATTACTCGCCGGCGGTGTTCGAGCGGCCTGACGATCATCCCGACGAGTGGGAGATCATCGCCAAACTCACCGCCATCATCCAGGGTCTTGGGGGCGCTGACGGGAGGGCAGCCGACCCCCAGGCTGTCGATGATGTCGTGATCCGGTCGATGCTCGACGCGGCGGTGAACAGCGAACACTCCGTCATCCACGGTCGCGATTCGGGGGAGTTGCTCGATGAACTTTCCGCATCGGGCCGGGTCGGACCCGAACGCATACTCGATGCAATGTTGCGGATGGGCCCGTTCGGCGACGGGTTCGGCGCCAACCCGGACGGCACGTCGCTCGACGACCTCGTGGAGCATCCGCACGGTCGCGACTTCGGGCCGTTGCAGCCGCGTCTCCCCGGCGTCTTGCGCACTCCGAGCGGGCTGATCGAGATTGCCCCGACCATGTTTCTCGCCGATCTCGATCGGCTGTCTGCCGCGCTCGATAGCGGTGACGCCGACGGCCTGTTGCTCGTTGGTCGGCGGCACCTGCGTTCGAACAACTCGTGGATGCATAACGTGAAAGTGCTGGTGAAGGGCACCCCGCGATGCACGCTGCAGGTGCACCCCGACGACGCCGATCGTCTGGGAGTCGTCGACGGCGCAGCGGCCACCGTGTCGTCGCGGGTCGGCTCCGTGGTGGCTCCCGTCGAGGTCACCGATGCGATCCGGCCAGGAGTTGTCAGTCTGCCCCACGGTTGGGGTCACGACGATCCGGCGGCGCGGATGTCGGTGGCCGCAGAGCACGCCGGCGTCAATTCCAATGCGCTGACCGACCACGCGGCGATCGATCCACTGTCGGGTACATCGGTACTCAACGGGATCCCGGTGACCGTGGCACCTGCGTGAACGACGGCGTCGCAGTGGCGTCACCGTCTGTTCACTCGCTGTCCACATCCACGACCGGTTTCTGCACAGCGAAATTCACACGGTTTTGCCCCTTTTCTCACACAGGGTGACGTTCGTAGGGTGTCGCCTCGTGCCGATAGCGGTGTGAGCCACGGAAGAGACAGCGGGAGCGGCATCATCTTCGCCGATGGGTCGATTGGACCGGCCGACGCCGGTCTCCGCTTAGGGGGAAGCGCCCTGTACCTGTGAGAACACACCGCTGTCGGCGCCACACACGCCGTGGCGCATGGGCATGACGTGCCTGTAGTTTGGAATCCCCACAACCGCTGCCCGACTCGAATGGAGCCGCCCATGACGATCGCCTCCGACCGCACCGCCGACGGCACGATCGGATTGCGCCGACTGTTCACGTCTGTTGGCGTCGATCCGTACGACGAGATCGAGTGGGAGCGCCGCGACGCCCGGTTGACCGACTATCGAGACGGCTCGATCGTGTTCGAGCAGTGCGCCGTCGAGTTCCCCGTCTCTTGGTCGCAGAACGCCACCAACATCGTGGCCCAGAAGTACTTCCGGGGGACGCTCGGAGACGAGCGGCGCGAGTCGTCGCTGCGGCAGGTGATCGACCGCATCGCCGACACGATCACGCGGTGGGGGGCCGACGACGGTTATTTCGCCGACGACGTCGAAGCGGCAGCGTTCTCCGCCGAGCTGCGGTACATCATGGCCACCCAGCGAGCAGCGTTCAACAGTCCGGTGTGGTTCAACATCGGTGTCGACGGCGTGCCCCAGCAGGCCAGCGCGTGTTTCATTCTCTCGGTCGACGACGAGATGCCGTCGATTCTCAACTGGTACCGCGAGGAGGGAATCATCTTCAAGGGCGGCTCCGGGGCGGGGGTCAACCTCTCGCCGATCCGTTCCTCGCGCGAGCCGCTCGACGGGGGTGGCACTGCATCTGGCCCGGTCAGTTTCATGCGCGGCGCCGACGCCAGCGCCGGGACGATCAAGTCCGGTGGCAAGACACGCCGAGCGGCGAAGATGGTCATCCTCAACGCCGACCACCCCGACGTCGCCGAGTTCGTGTGGTGCAAGGCGATCGAAGAACGCAAAGCCCGCGCCCTGCGCGATGCCGGATTCGACATGGATCTCGACGGCAAGGACGCGTTCTCGGTGCAATATCAGAACGCCAACAACTCCGTACGGGTCACCGACGAGTTCATGCGCGCCGTCGCCGACGACGGTGACTGGGATTTGCGCGCGGTCACCACCGGCGAGGTGCTCGAGACCGTGCGGGCCCGCGACCTGTGGCAGCAGATCGCCCAGGCCGCGTGGGAGTGTGCTGATCCCGGCCTGCAGTTCGACACCACGATCAACCGCTGGCACACCATTCCAGAAACCGGCCCGATCAACGCCAGCAATCCGTGCTCGGAGTTCCTGAGCGTCGACGACTCCGCCTGCAATCTGGCATCGATCAACCTCCTGCAATACCTCGACGATGATGGCGTTTTCGACATCGATGCGTTCGTGCACACCGTCGACGTCGTGTTCACCGCCCAGGAGATCCTCGTCGGGCGGGCGGACTACCCGACCGATGCCATCGCCCGCGGCGCCCGTCGCGACCGCCAGCTGGGTCTCGGATACGCCAACCTCGGTGCGCTCTTGATGGCCGCAGGCGTGCCGTACGACTCCGACGCAGGCCGTGCCTGGGCTGCGGCGATCACCTCGCTCATGGGCGGTCGGGCGTATGCGACGAGCGCACGTATGGCTGCCCGCGTCGGCGCTTTTGACGGGTTCGCGGCGAACCGCGACCACACGTTGCGCGTGCTCGGGATGCATCGGGACGCATCGCTGGAAATCCCTGCTGGTGGCGACGGGCCCCCTGTCGATCTGGTCGAAGCCGGACGTCGGGCGTGGACGACTGCGCTGGGCGACGCGGTCACGTTCGGAGTGCGCAACAGCCAGGCCACAGTGCTCGCTCCGACCGGCACGATCGGTCTGGCGATGGATTGCGACACCACCGGAGTCGAACCGGACCTCGCGCTGGTCAAGACCAAGAAGCTGGTCGGCGGCGGCACGATGTCGATCGTCAATCAGACGGTTCCCCGCGCCCTGCGGCGGTTGGGCTACGACGCTGAGCAGGTCGATGACATCGTCGCCTTCATCGATGAACACCACACGGTGCTCGGGGCGCCGCATCTCGCTGCCGAGCACCTGGCGGTATTTGCCTGTTCGATGGGCGACAACCCGATCCACTACGAGGGCCACGTGCGAATGATGGGAGCGGTGCAGCCGTTCCTTTCCGGCGCGATCTCCAAGACGGTCAACATGCCAGAAGACGTCACCGTCGACGACGTCGCCGATCTGCACCAGCTGGCGTGGGAGCTGGGTGTGAAGTCGGTGGCGATCTACAGAGACAACTGCAAGCTCGGCCAGCCGTTGTCGTCGGGGGGTGGCACGTCGACCGATCCCAGTGTGGTCTCGGCCGACCCGGTCGTCGACGCCGCCGGTGCCGTCATCGAACGGATGGTCCACCCTCCGGTACGCCAGAAGCTGCCGCGCAGTCGGCGTGGGCGCACGTTCGAGTTCCGAGTGACCGACTGCAAGGGGTTCGCAACCATCGGCGAGTACGACGACGGTCAGCCGGGCGAGATCTTCCTCACGGTCTCCAAGCAGGGCTCGACCATGGCGGGCGTGATGGACGCCTTCGCTAAGTCGATCAGCTACGGCCTGCAGTACGGCGTGCCGCTGCGGGCGTTCGTCGAGGCATTCGTCAACATGCGCTTCGAGCCTGCCGGCATGACCGACGATCCCGACATCCGCTTCGCCAGTTCGATCATGGACTACCTGTTCCGTCGCCTGGCCCTCGACTACATGAGCTATGACGAGCGCGCCGAGCTGGGAATCTTCTCCGTCGACGAACGGCTGCAGCCCACGTTGCCCGGCGTCGAGGAGGCCGTGACACCAACGGTGCAGGGCACCGACTTCGTGTCAGACCCCAAGTCGGTGCCGCCGGCCGACGAACTGGCTGCGCAAATGGAGTTCGGCCTGGTCGAGCCCACACCGGAGGACAACACGGCGGCACGCGGCATCATCCGCCCGCAGCGCGACGCGCCGATGTGCATGCAATGCGGCGTGGTGATGCACCGCGCCGGCAGCTGCTACGTGTGCTCGAGCTGCGGCACGACGAGCGGCTGCAGCTGAGACATGACGGCGACGGCGCAGTACGAGCGCACGCAGGCGTCGTACGTCGGGTTGTGGATCTTGGCCGCAGCGTTTGTTGCGTCGTTGGTGATCGCGATGATCGGCGGTGGCTTCTCGGTGCAATTCCGCTCCGTCGCCGTTGCGGTGTTCTTGCTGTTGGGCATCGTCGTCGCTGCAATGGCCCGGCTCACCGTGACCGTCGACGATCGATGTGTGGAAGCGACGTTCGGATGGGGCTGGCCGACACGGGCGATCGCGCTGAGCGACGTCAATGGAGTGTCACAGGTACGAAACTCCTGGTGGTACGGGTGGGGCATTCGATGGATCCCGCACGGCTGGATGTACAACGTGTGGGGATGCGACGCCGTCGAGCTGCAGTTGGCGAACGATCGGGTGTTTCGCATCGGGACCGACGATCCAGGGGGTTTGGTGGCGGTGCTCGAGTCCGGAGCCGCCCGCGGGCCGCACCGATAGCCTGAGCGTTCCGGCGCTCATCCGCCACAACTGGATGCGCCGGACACCTATCGCACGTCGAGCTCCGGCGTTCACCAGCCCTCCGCCCCCCCCACGAGAGATCGATGGCCATCGACACCGAACTCGAACCAGAATTCGTCCCCGCCCCGCCTCCGTCGACCCAGCCACCGCAAAAACGGTCGATCATCACCTCGATCGCGGTCACCGCCACCAAACAATGGAAGGCGACGGTCGGCATCCTCGTCGTGATCGTGATCGTCGGGATCTCCGCGTACACGTTCGGTCTCGCCCGCGAGGGATTTCCGCCGATCAACACGCCGATTTCCGTGGTCTCCGGCACCTGGTTCGTCGACGACGCCGAACAAGTCGACCAGGAGGCAGTGGCTCCGCTCACCGAGGCCTTCCTCGCTGTCGAGGGTGTCGAGGCGGTCGACACCGAGGCGTTCCCCAGCTCGTTCGGTGTCGTCGTCGAGTTCGAGAGCTCGATTGACTCCGACGCAGGCACCGCAACGCTCGCTGCGCTCGACGTCCCGCTCCCTGACGGGGTCGAGGTCCAATACAACCCAGTCAACGCAGCCAAGTTTGTCGGGCAGTTCGATGCGCTGGTGTCGATCACCGGGCCGCCCGGAGCGACGCCACAGGAACTGCAGGCCCAAGCCGAGCTCCTCGCCGCCGACCTCGAGACGGCCGCGTCGATCGAGACCGCCGAGGTGCGCGATCTCGTCACCGATGGATTCGATCCCGACACCGGCGCGGAGGAAGAGCGGATCACGCGCTACACACGTGTCGCCTTCGATGGCGGGAACTACGAAGATGCCGTCGCCATCGGCATCATCCGCACCGAGGGGTCGAGCCTCGATGTGCTCGAGTTCAGCGACGAACTCGAGTCGCTAATCACCGCAGACGACGTCGTGCTCGCCGACGGGTACGAGGCGTCGGTCACCGCCGACTTCGCGATCGGTGTGCGCCAGCAGTTGTCGTCGCTCACCAACAACCTCCTCACCGGTCTGGCAGCGGTGGCGCTCGTCAGCCTGATCTTGATCGGCTGGCGGGTGGCGCTCATCACGGCGGGCTTCATGGGCCTCGTGCTGCTGGGGGCACTCATCGGATTGTGGGGTGTCGGCTTCTCGCTCAACACGATCACGTTGTTCGGGCTGATCCTGACGCTCGGTCTGATCGTCGACGACGCGATCGTCATCTCCGAGTCGATCGATGCCAACAAGGACGAAGCCGGCACGCCGGTTGGCGTGATTCGTGCGGCCATCGACCGGGTCGGTTCGGCGTCGTTCTCGGGGACGTTGACGACGGTGGTCGTGTTCTCGCCGATGTTGTTCGTCGGGGGCATCTTGGGCGAGTTCATTCGGCCGATCCCGACCACGGTCATCATCACGCTGCTGATGTCGTTCTTGTTCTCGATCCTGTTCATTCCGGCGATTGCTCGCCGATTTCTCATCGCCAGCAAGCCGTCGAGAAACCCGATCGCCCGCTTCGAGCGACGAGCTGCCCAGGCGGCTGGTCGCCTCGCGGGGTATCCCTCCGGGAACGGCGCCAAGGGTCGGGCGGTCGGTTGGGGGCTTGCGGTTTTCGCCATCGCCATGATCGTCGCCGCAGGCAGCATCGCCGGCGGCCTCGGCTTTTCGATCTTCCCCAGTGGCAAGGATTCGACCGGGATCGCCGTCGACGCGGAGTTCGACCCGGGGACAACGATCGAGGAGGCCGAACGGATCGCCGACGAGATCGACGCAATCGTGCTCGACGTGTTGGGGGATGACTTCGATCGCTCGCAGTACCTGCGCGGCAACGAGCGCGTGCTCCAGAACTCGATTGCACTGACGCCGATCGGGTCGCGCCCGACCGCACCGACGCTCGTCGACGAGATCGACGAACGCGCCAATGCCATCGCCGGAGTGCGCGTCAACGTCGTGCAGCAGGAGAACGGCCCGCCCGCCGCGGAGTACCCGTTCGCGGTCCAGATCGAGGTCGAGGCCTCGACCGGTGAAGCTGGTCAGGCATTGGCCGAGGACATTCAGTCAGAGTTGATCGGCCTCGAACTCCGTGCCGGGGGCACGACCGTCACCATCCTCGATGCCGTGGTGTCGACTGACGGATTGATCGCGCGCAGCGACGGCGGTCGATATCTCGAGGTCCGCGCCCAATATGACAACGACAACGTCACGAGCAACCTCAACGCCACCGAGGATTATGTCGCCGAGCTGTACCCACCCGCCGAACTCGAAGCGCTGGGTCTTGCCCCGAATGCCCTCGACTTCGACTTCGGCGCAGAGTCCGACAACCAGGACGACTTCGCTGCGCTCGGCGTGGCCGGGTTGGTCGCACTGATCTTGATGCTCGTGGTGATCACGGTGCAGTTCCGGTCGCTCGCTCAGTCGTTGTTGATCTTCCTGGCGATCCCGTTCAGCTTCTTCGGCGTGTTCACGCTGCTGTCAGCGACCGACAACCCGCTGAGCTTCTTGGTGACCGTTGGTTTCATTGCACTGATCGGCGTTGCGGTGAACAACACGATTCTGCTGGTCGATGCCGCAAACCGGGCCCGACGGAGTGGCGCCACTGCCGGCGAGGCCATTCAGGAAGCGGTGACGCGTCGATTCAGACCGCTGATCGCTACGACGTTGACGACCGTGGTCGGGCTGCTCCCGTTGGCGTTGAGCGATCCGTTCTGGGAGTCGCTGGGATTTACGCTCATCGGTGGGCTCGTCAGCTCGACGTTCCTCGTTCTGTTGGCCTTTCCCGCGTTCTACCTCGGCCTCGAAGCCGTGCGGACGCCAGTACGCAACGCTGTGCGCCGTCGTCGGGGCAAACCAGAGATCGTCTAGTCGATCGGCTCGGGAAGGTCAGTCGGCGCGGGCAGGCCAGTCGGCGTGGGCTGTCGCCGAGTGAAGCGCGTCGTGAGCGCGACGGGCGATCAGTCGGTGCCGGCGTCGTCGGCACCGGCCGTTGCCTCGGCCGTTGCCTCGGCCGGTGCGTCGTCGGCACCATCGGCCGATGGCACGGGGCTCGGTGTCGACCCACCACCCATGGACGAGGTTGCCCGGTCGATGTCGTTGTTCAGGTCGTCCTTGCGCAGAGCGTTGGCGATGGCGGCGACGGCACCGATGATGGCGATGAGAACGAACAGCTTTTTCATGGTGCCCCGACCGTACCGGCACCAGGCGGGCTGGCTCAAGCAGCCTGAGGAATCGAGCGGCGATACACCGTCGATCCGGAACGGGCAACCACTGTGCCCTCCGGCAAGCGCGCCCCGATCTCGAGCACGGTCTCGACGTGTTCGTGGACCAACGTGGCCAGACCCGATTCGACCTCTTGGTCGACGTCGATCACATCGGCCCGTTCCGCGGCCTCGCGCATGAGGTCGACCCAGCCGCCACGTTCGAGGAATCCAGTGACCGCGTCGCGAACGTCGTCGATCGTCAGCCCGGATCGCTCGACGACCATTGCCGTGGTGGTGGCGCGACTGCTGACCAGCCCGGGAAAACCCCGGTTGCAGCCACACTGCTCGTTGCTCGCGCACTCACTTGCGATGGGTGTGACCAGCTCGCCCTCGAGTGTGCAGCTGTAGTCACCCGGCGCGGTCCCTTGCATTTCAGTGGTGGCGATGAGCACTTTCATGGCACGTTCTCCTTGTCGTTGATCGATGCGCTCGATCCTGACATGGGGGTGTGACATCGCTGATCGGCTCGGCTCGGCCTGACTGCGGGCGGGTCAGGTGGCCGCAGCGGGGCGGGGGCAGCCGCCGGTGAGTTCGCTGATGAGCCGAGCCACCTGGAGCGGCGTGCGATCCTCGAGATGGGGGCCGACGATCTGCACGGCGATGGGGAGGCCATCGCGGCCAACACCGACCGGCACCACGGTCGCCGGGAGCAGGGCCAGGCCGGCCGGGGCGATCCACTGGAACAGGTCGGTGTAGGGCCGCTCGGAGCCACCGATGTCGACGGTGCGACCCCACTGCGGATCGCTGTGGTCGTGGGGGATCGCAGTGCGCGGCTGCGTCGGAAGCAACAGCGCGTCGTAGCGCTCGAAGAACTCGCCGAAGCGGGCGCGCATCTGCAGGCGCCGCTCGTTGAGACTCAGCCAATCGCGATGTCGGGCGGCCGTCAGACGCTTGGCGTCGCCGAGCGGGGACGGGTCAGCCTCCGCAGCCAGACGTTCGATCTTGTCCTTCGGGTGTCCCCCCGACAGCGCAGCGAAGAGCAGACCCGAAAACACTGCCCACGCCTTGTCGAGGGTGAACGGCCGGGCGGTGTCGTCGACGGTCGCTCCCGCGCTTCTCAGCGACTCGACGATTCCGGTCAATGCCGCGCGAGTGTCGTCGTCGACGGGGCACACGTCGTCGTCGATCCAGGCACCCAGTCGGAGCTCACCGAGTGCCGCCGCCCGCGGCGGCGGCAGCTCCAGTCGCCACGCCGGAGCGTTCCACCGATCTGGTCCGGCGAGCACGTCGAGCATCACCTCCAGATCATCGACGTTACGTGCCATCGGTCCGGCCACGGCGAGATCGGCCTGGCTGAGCGTTCCGGGTGGTCCGGGGATTTGGCCGTGGGCCGGGACGATGCCGAACGTCGGCTTGTGGCCAACGACGCCGCACCAAGCCGAGGGTGTACGGATCGAGCCGGCGATGTCGCTGCCGAGCTCGATCGGCGTGAAGCCCATCGAGAGAGCGGCGCCCGATCCGCCCGACGAGCCGCCGCAAGTGCGGGCGGTGTCGAAGGGGTTGTTGGTCGTGCCGAACACCTCGTTGAAGCTCTGGATGTCGCCGGCGAAGATCGGGAGGTTGGTCTTGGCGAAGGGGATCGCCCCGGCCTCACGCAGCCGTGCGACAGGTGCGGCATCGACGTCGGGGACGAAGTCGGCGAGTTCCGGAGCCCCCGAGGTCGTGGTGCAACCGGCCGTCTGAAACGAGTCCTTGACCGTCATCGGCACGCCGTGCAGCGGCGGGAGATCGTCGTCGTTTGCGGCGCGCTCGTCCGCGGCGGCGGCCGCAGCGGCAGCCCGTTCGATGTCACTCGTCACCACGGCGTTGATCGATCCGTCGAGCGCATCGATCCGTTGCACGAGATGGTCGAGCACTTCGCGGCTCGCCACGTCTCGCCTGGCGATCGCCGCCGCCAGTTCGGTTGCCGACGTCCAGTGCAGCTCGTTCACGTTCCCACTCTGCCTCACACGGCCGCAGGGCGCTGCTGTCAGACGGTCGACCTGCCAGGTGGTGCCGGCGGCGGCCCGCGCCGTTGTCGCTACAACACGAAGCGCATGCCGTCGACGACCGCACCGGGCATCCGGGCGCTGGCCGTCGAGCGTTCGACGTAGGTCGACGGGTCGAGCAGCAGTTCGGAGGTATCGGTCAGGCCTTCGAGGCGATCTCCAAGGAGGTGGAACGCGGTGTCGTCGAAGCGCAGCACGCCGATCGGCGCAACGATGTCACCGTTGTCCATCCAGAACGTGGCGAACCGCGTCATGCCCGTGGTGCGACAGGCCATGCGGTCGGAGAAGTTCGTGTACCAGAGGTTGCCGACGTACAGGCCGGTGCCGAGTGCGTCGTCGACGCCGTCGGTCGGTACGTCGCCGGGGGCGATCGCCAGCGACTCGGGGTACTCGCCGATCGTGGCGCCGTTCGTGTCGACACCGAACTCTTGTGCTGAGCGCGGCGAGACGAGGGTGTCGGCGTAGCGGCCGGCATCGACGAGGGTCACCTGGTCGGGACGCAAGAAGCCCTCGGCCTGGAAGTTCGGGGCCACGCCGCCGGCGGTGTCCTCGAGGATCGTCACCTCGGGAGCAAAGCGTTCCTCGCCGGCGACCATCTTGAGCAGCGGCGACTGACGTGTCTCGTGAGCGCGTCGACCGAATGCCCCGTAGTACCCCCACAGCGACACCAGCTCCTCCATTGCCCGTGGCGCCAAGTACGTGCGGTAGTCGCCCGGGGCGAGCTCGATGGGGTCGCGGCGCAGCGCGTCGAGCTGGCGCGACGACCATTCGACCTTGCGAGCGAAGGCGTCGTCATCCCAGTCGAAGCCGGCGTACAAGTTTTTGGCCGCCTTGTCGGCGCGCAGATAGAAGCACCAATCGAGATTGAACGTCGACGACTGGAACCAGTTGCGTTGACCGAGGCTGTTGGCGAACCCGCTGAACGTGTCGCCGGCAGCGTAAATGCCGACGAGGTCTTTGCCCTTTCCGGCCGTGCGGAGGTCGGCGAGGGCGGCATCGGCGTCGGGCACGGTGCCGGCCTCGGTTCGTTCCGTCGAAGTGGGGTCGGTGTTGTACAGCAGGTACGGATCATCACCCACGTGCGCCCGCTGCTCCCGCAGGGTCGTCACCAACTCGTCGATGCGATGTCGGTCGGTGTCGGCAACGCCGGTGAGTTGGGTCGAGCCGGCGGCGTGGCGGCGGCCCTCGATGAGGTCTAGCGAAAGGCGCCGCTGTTCGATTGTTCCGGCCTGGCGGACGTCGGTGTTGTTGAGACGAATGAAGTCGGTGCATTCGCCCGTCAACGTGGCCAGCAGCACCTCATCGCCGACCAGATGCGCCGTGGCGTCGCTGATGAGCGCATCGAAGTACGTCTGCTCGTCGCGCTCGGCGCCGCCGCTCATTGCTCTCCTCCGAACACCTCGACGTCGGCGAACAAGCACGCTGGTGACGCGTGGCCTGTGCCGATCATCTGATTCAATTCGCCCTTGCCGCAGTTCGGTGTCCCCATCACGGTGAAACTGTCGTTGTCGGCAACGCCGCGCAGGTTGCGCCAAAACGCGGAAGAGATACCGCGGTAGCTGGGGTTTCGGACGGCTCCCACGATGTCGCCGTTCTCGATCAGCTGCCCGTACTCGCAGCCGAACTGGAACTTGTTGCGACTGTCGTCGATCGACCAGGAATTGTTCGTGTGGAAATACACCCCACGCTCGATTGACGCGATCAATTCGTCGACAGTCGAGTCACCCGGCTCGACGTTGAGGTTCGACATCCGGTCGATCGGCGGTCGGTTCCACCCGGCCGCACGCGAGGTGGCGACGCCGGGGAGGCCGCTGCGGGCCTGGCTGACGGCGCCGCCGAGGCCGCGTTCGAGCACGCCGTTGCGGATCAGGTATTGGCGTTCTGCGGGGGTGCCATCGTCGTCGAAACCGAAGCTCGCGAGCTGGCCTTCGACGGTGGGGTCATAGGTCACGTTCAGCAACTCGGAGCCGTACTGGAAGCTGCCGAACATGTCCGGCGTGACGAAGCTCGTGCCGGCGTAGTTGCGTTCGTCTCCGAGGATCCGGTCGAGTTCGAGGGGGTGGCCGATCGACTCGTGGATCTGCAGCACCATCTGGTCGGGCGCGAGCAATACGTCCATCGTGTCGGTCGGGCAGTTCGGCGCCGAGAGCAGCTCGACGGCCTGTTCGGCGATGCGCGTCGCGGCGTCGCCGAAGCCGTACCTGCCGAGCACCTCGGCGCCACCTTGTCCGCAGAACGCGTGCGCGCCGAACGTCCGGATCTGCGTGTTGGTGCCCTCGTTGGCCGTTGCGCTGAGACTGGGATACACGAAACGAAATCGCTGCTCGACGGCCCCGCCGTCTGAAGTCACCAACAGTTGGTCGACGTCTCGTCGCGTCAAACTGGCGCCCCAGTCGACGATCCGCTCGTCGATCCCGAGTCGGAACGACTGCTGTTGGAGCAAGTCGATGCGATCGTCGAGGGGCATCGAGTCCCAGCTGACCTCGACCGGCGACGCATATGTTCCGGTGGGTCGATCGGGCGCCGGGATGGTGCCGACCATGGCGTTGGCGGTGCGCCGTGCCCACTCGGTGGCCCGCCGCCCGGCCTCGGCGAGGCCGTCATCGCTGAGATCGGCCGTTGCCGCGTAGCCCAGGCCGCCGCCGTTCCACACGGTGATCATGGCGCCGGTATCGAATTCGGTGTGGAGCGGCTCGAGCGTGTCGCGACGCACCCGCAGCTGCTCAGAGCGTTCGTCGACGAGCCGCAGCGTGGCGTAGTCGACGTCGTCGGGCAGGGCGCGGCGCAGCCGGTCGGCGAGCGTTTGCGACTCGATCAGGGTCATGTGTAGAGACTACGCACCAGGCTTGCCTGATGGGCCGGCGGCTGCCGGTGCTGCGTTTACGAGCGGGTGCGGTGGCGGATGAGGGTGATGCCGTCACCGACGGTGAGGACCACCGCGTCGAGCTCGTCGTGGTCGGCGACGTGACGGTTGAACGCGCGCAGCGCCTCGGTGTCGTTGGTCGAGTCGTTGGCGTCGATGACCGCGCCGCTCCACAACACGTTGTCCACAGCGATCGTGCCGTGCGTTGCCAGACGGGGGAGCAGCAGGTCGAGATACGAGCGGTAGCCGCCCTTGTCGGCGTCGATGAACGCGAGGTCGACGTGCGGGTCTTCGGGCAGCGCCGCCAAACCGTCGGCGGCGGGGCCGATCCGCACTTCGATGCGGTCGTCGACGCCGGCGGCCTGCCACGCCGTGCGTGCGGTGTCGAGGTAGGTGTCGACCAGCTCGAAGCAGATCAGCTTGCCGCCCGGCGGCAGCCCGCGAGCGAGCCACAACGCCGACATCCCGGTGAAGGTCCCGACCTCGACCACGGTCGATGCGCCACTGATCTCGACGAGCATCTGCAAGAAGCGACCCTGGTCTTCGGCGATGTTCATCGCCGCACGTCCGCCGAACCGTTCAGCGGTGACTGCGGCGAGTTCGGCGGCGACAGGGTCGGCGGTCGGATTGGCATGATCGATCGCGTAGCGGAGCAGTTCGTCGTTCATCGGCAGGGCGCGCATATCGCGAGGTTGGCACACGTCGCTTGTGGCGTGGCTGCCGTGAACGTCGCTCCGACCCTCTATCGTGTCAGCGTGCTGAAGTCGCTGGGCGCAACGCTTGCCCAGGTCAGCCAACGCATCGGCGGTACTCCCGACTCGATGCTGGCCGACGACGAGCGGACGCGTCAGGTGGCACGTCGTGCTGAGCGGCGCCGCCAACTCAAGACCATCGTCGTGTTGCTGGTTGCGTTCGTCGTGATGGTCGCCGTCTTCAGCACGGTCTTCCACGAGCTGATGGACCGCGAGGACCGATCGTTCTCGTGGCCGACCAGCGTCTATTGGACATTGACCACGATGACCACGCTCGGGTTCGGCGACATCACGTTCGAATCCGATGCCGGGCGGGTGTTCTCGGTGATCGTGCTGCTGTCGGGGTCGGCGTTCCTGCTCGTGATGCTGCCGTTCGTGTTCATCCAATTCGTGTTCATCCCGTGGATGAACGACCGCGAGGCCCGGCGGGCGCCTCGCCGCGTCTCGGAGGCGACAGCGGGTCATCTGATCCTCACCGCGCTCGGGCCGGTGGAGGAAGACGTGATCGAACACGCCACACGAGCCGAGGTGCCGTACGTCGTGATCGTCGACGACGTCGAGGCAGCAGGCCGCCTGCACGATGCAGGGCGGCGGGTCATGGTCGGGCCGCTCGATGACCCGACGACGTATCGACACGCACGCGTCGAGTCGGCGGCGCTCGTGGTCGCCACCCAGAACGACCAGACGAACACGAACATCGCCTTCACCGTGCGCGAGATCGCACCCGACGTGGGCATCGTCGCCAGCGCCAACGCTCCCGCCGCAGTCGACATCTTGGAGATCGCCGGAGTCGATCGCGTGGTGCAGCTCGGCGAGGTCCTCGGGGAGGCGATGGCCAAACGGGCGCTGGGGTTGGCTGGCACCACACACGTCATCGGCACGTTTGGCGGACTGTGCATCGCCGAGGCCGGTGTCGTCGGCACCGAGCTGGTGGGGCAGACGCTCGGCGAGATGCGACTGCGCGAACGGATGAACGTCGGGATCATCGGCGTCTGGGAGCGTGGCGAGTTCACCGTGGCGGCCGCCGACACCGAGCTACGCAGCACGTCGCTACTGATTCTCGCTGGGAACCCAGACGAGTTGGCCGCCTTCGACGATGCCTACGGTCTCGATACCCCGGCCGCGCCGAGCGCGTTGATCATCGGCGGTGGACGGGTGGGTCGAGCCGTGGCGGCGACCCTCAGCGCCGAAGGTGTCGCCTCGACGATCGTCGAGCAACTTCCGGAGCGGCGACGCGAGGGGATGCGTTACGTGATCGGCGATGCCGCCGACCGGGCGGTCCTGGAGGAGGCGGGGATCACCGATGCGGGCTCGATCCTGATCACCACCCATGACGACAACGTGAACGTGTACCTGACTCGCTACTGCCGCGGGCTTCGGCCCGACGCACGCGTCGTCAGCCGCTCTCGGCTCGACCGCAACGTCTCCACGCTGTATCGAGCCGGCGCCGATGCTGTGCTGTCGTATGCGGCCACGGGGTCGGCGGCGATCTGGAACCACTTCCGCGGTGACGAGACGCTCCTCGTTGCCCACGGACTCAACGTGTTCCGCTCGCCGATGCCGGCGGAGCTGGCCGGACGGACACTCGCGGAGTCGCATTTGCACCGGCGTACCGGGTGCAACGTGGTTGCCGTCGACCGTGGTGACGATGTTCGCGCCAACCCCGACCCGTACGCCCCGTTGCCAGCGGACGCCGAGTTGTTGCTCGTGGCCACCGACGCTGGCGAATCGTCGTTCTCGAACGTGTACCCGCACGCTCGTCGACGGGTCACGGTCGGACTCCGACGCCAGCGTCCGTAGCGCGCCTGCGCGCACCGACCTCGGCGTAGATGGTCGCCTACCAGTAGGCGTTGACGATGATGGGGTCCTCGCCCGCCAGCGTGCCGAGCTCGACCATGGCGTCGTCGAGCGCGTCGAGCTCGAACTCGATCATTCGCAGCAGCAGGCCATCTGTCGTCCAGGCGGTCACCGCAAGCAGCTCGACCACACCCTGACGGTGTTCGTAGCGGCGTTGGGTCAGGAGGTGGTACGCACCTGCGACCGCCACGTCGATGCCGCCGACGTGCAGTCCCATCTGCCGCATCGTGTCGACCGAACCCAGGGCTTGTTCACGATTGAACGTGAAAGGTGCCGACCGACGCGATTCCTGAACGAAGTCGGCGTGCAACAGTCGTGCGTAATTGTCGGGGGACAACGCGTTCACATGGAGTCGCGCCTCGTCCGCCCAGCGCCGGGCTGCCGTGGGCAGATCGGGTGTACTCACGACTCGCCGGCGCTCGAGCGCGCCTCGAGGTCGTCGCGTTCGAACATCTGAGCGATTTCTTCGAGCGACTTGCCCTTGGTTTCGGGCACATTGAGCCACGTCCAGCCCATCGCGATCACGGTGAATACCGCCAAGATGGCGAACGTTGCGGAGTTCCCGATCCAGTCGATCAGGTTGGGGAACAGCAGGGTCAACACGAACGCGGCGCCCCAGTTGACGGCGGTTGCCAGGGACATCCCCTTGGCGCGGATGTGGTTGGGAAACACCTCGGAGATGATCGTCCACACCACCGGGCCGAGGGAGAAGGCGAACGAAGCGACATACACGACCATCCAGATCACCGAGAGCGACCCGACGATCGTGTTGATGTTGTCGGGTTGGGCTTCGAAGAGGAAGGTGATGCTCATGCCAACCAATCCGAGGAGCATGCCGGCCATGCCGGCAATCAGGAGCGGTCGGCGCCCGAGTCGATCGACAAACGCAAGCGCGATGAACGTCGCCGCCACGTTGACGCACCCCACCGCGACCAGCGAAGCACCGGCCTGTGACGACGCATCGTTGAAGCCGGCGTCCGCGAGGATCTCGTTGGAGTAGTAAATGATCGCGTTGATCCCGGTGATCTGCTGGAACAACGCCAGGCCGACGGCGATGACCAGCGCACGGCGTGCCCCGCCGACCAACAGATCACCCCAGTTCGAGTCGGGTTCGTCCGCCAGGTTCTCCTCGATCTCGGCGATTTGCGCGTCGGCATCGACCTTTGGGCCGCGATACTTCGACAGTGCGTCTCGGGCATCGTCGAGCCGACCGACCGAGACCAGCCAACGGGGGCTGTGCCGCGCCGGGGTCATCACGATCAGCAACAACAGGCCGGGAATGGCGGCGAGGCCGACCATGAGGCGCCACGTGCCCGATTCGCTGAGCAGGTAGTCGGCGAACTGGGCGGCGAGGATGCCGATGGTGATCGCCAGCTGAAATCCCGACACCAGGCGGCCGCGAATGTCCGGAGCGGCCGACTCGGCGACGAACATCGGTGCGGCGACAGAGGCGACGCCGACGCCGAACCCGATCACGAACCGCCCGACGATCAAGATCAGCACCGTCGGGGCGACCGCCTGCACGATCGCTCCGATTATGAACAGATAGGCGGCCAGGATCAGGGCCCGTTTGCGGCTGAACCGATCGGCGAGAGCACCGCCTGCCAGGGCTCCGAACAGGGCCCCCACGGTGACCCAGCTCGTGATCAGGCCCTCGACGAAGCTCCCGAAGCCGAACTCGTCCTGCATGAAGGTGAGCGCGCCACCGATGACCCCTTGGTCGTAGCCGAACGCGAGGCCGGCCGTGATGCTGACGGCGCCGACCAGTGCTGGCCAGAACGCCCATCGTCTGAAGATGTACGGTCCGTCGTCCTGTTCGGTCGCCTCGACGATGTCGGTCATGTATCCCCCCGTGACGTGAACGTCTGGCGATGCGCACACTACCCAGCGCGGGCCTCGCGCGCATCAATCCGTTCCGGCGAGGTACCGTTCGACGCAATGGAGACGACGTCGGGAACCGATGACGGCGACGCCGGAACGCAGGCGTGGACCGACTCGGAGTTGACGGAACTGGCCCTTGCGACGTCCACCGACGAGGAACTCGCCGACGACGCTGAGCCGTGGCACCTCGACGGTGCGCCAGCCGGTGACGCGCTGCTGCCTGAGTGGTACATGCCGGTACCGCAGGCCGGTGGACGCACGCCGGGGCGGGTGTTTGCCGTCGGGATGATCATCGCCGCACTGCTCATCGTGAACGGTGCCGGGTTGTGCGTCACGTACGGCTTGCCGGAGATCGCCTGGTAACGAGCACGCACTGGCTCGGCGCTACGACGTTGCGCCGTACTCCCACCCGACGGGATCGTTCCACCGCCGGATAACGCGATTTTCGCGCTCCCAGCCGAGCAACGAGATCGTGGTCGTGTCGAGCGCCAGTCGCTGACCTTCCACGCACGGCGCCTCGATCCAGCGGGCGCCGAGCACCCTCAGGATGTGCGCGTGGGCGACGAGCGCAATCGTTCCCGTTAACGCCAACATTTTGGTGATGAGGCCGTCGCAACGCGCCCCGACCTCGTCGATCGACTCCCCTCCGATGATCGGATGCGTCCACACGGACCACCCAGGGATCTTCTGGCGAATGTCGTTGGTCGTGCGACCCTCGTAGTCGCCGTAGTCCCACTCGAGCAGGTCGTCGTCGGCCGTGGGATCCAGTCCCATCAGCTGAGCGGTCTCCCAGGCGCGCTGCAACGGACTCGCGAACACGTGGACGATGGGGAACGTGGCGATGGCCGAACTCAGCCGCCGCGCCTGTTCGCGGCCGTGTTCGGTCAGCGGAATGTCGGTGCGTCCCGTGTGGTGCCGGGTCTTGCTCCACTCGGTCTCGCCATGACGCACGAGGATCAGCTCGGGCCGGTTCATGGTGGGATCGACGGGTGTGGTCGTCTCGTCGTGTCCGATCGACATGATCGCTAGGGTCGCACACATGGCCATCGGGTGCGCTCACTGTGGCGGCACCCACGACACCCCGGCCGAGGTGCGGGCATGCTGGCAGGGCGTCACGGCCGACGATCTGCCGGCGACACCAGCACCGCCGGAACCTCATCGGTCGGCTCCGTCGAGCTCCCGAGCACCTCGACGTGCGAGCGCTGCGTACACGTGGCGATTGTGTCTCCCGGGCCCCGACGACCTCGGTCGTTTTCTCGTGCTCACCGCAGACGACCCTGCCCCAGCGCCGGCACCGTGGGACGAGGCCCCGCGCATCTCGATCGGCGCTGCCGAGGTGGCTGCGCCCGACGAATTGCTCGCAGTTCTCCGGGCGGCTCGCCACGAACGTCGACGGACGGTGATCGAGTTGTCGACACCCGATGCCGTTCCGCCGCCGAGCGACGCAACCGAGTCGACCGAGGAGGCCCCGCGAACGCTCGGCCCGCGATTCGGGTTCCAATGCGACGAGCTGGCTCATCTCGTATGGTCGAACTCGGTCGCTCTCGCCGACCTCGCACATGACGAGCCCGCGATCGGCGACGTGCAACTCGCAGATGGCACCTGGGTATGGCTCGACGGTGGACCCCTCCGATTCGTACCGCCGATCGATGACGTGCCGGTCGTCCACACCGCCACCTACGCCGTACTCGGTGCCGACGCCGCTCCACCGGTCGACAACGAGTCGACAGCCGACCTCGCCGTCGATCAGCTCGCCGCGGTGACCCACGCCGGCGGCGTCGCCCGGATCATTGCCCCAGCGGGCTCGGGTAAGACCCGCGTGCTCACCGAACGTGCTCGGCATCTCCTCGAACGTTGGCGGCTTCCGTCCGAGGCGGTCACGCTCGTCGCGTTCAATAAACGGGCCCAAGAAGAGATGACCGAGCGGACCGCTGACCTGCCCGGCCTGCAGGTGCGCACGCTCAACTCGATTGCGCTCGCCATCGTCAACGGCACACCGCCGTTTGCGCCACAGCCGCGGCGATGGAAGACGATCGACGAGCCGCAGGTGCGCGGCATCATCGGCGATCTGGTCAGCTTCCCTCGGCGCCGCAACAGCGACCCGGTGGCACCATGGATCGAGGCGCTCGGTGCGATTCGATTGCAGCTCGCCGACCCCGACGAGGTCGAGGCCCGGTACGACGGCGATGTCGAGGGGTTAGCTGCGATGTGGCCGACCTACGACGCCCTCCTGGAAGGTCGCGGGTTTGTCGATTTCGATGGCCAGATCGATCGGGCGCTGCGTGTGCTGTTGTCCGACGCCGACGCCCGTGTCGCTGCGCAACGAGCGTGTCGGGTGATGCTCGTGGACGAGTTCCAAGATCTCACGCCCGCCCACGTCTTGATGATTCGGCTCCTGGCGGCGCCCGACGGCGCGGTGTTCGGAGTCGGTGACGACGATCAGACGATCTACGGCTACAACGGTGCCGACCCCGGCTGGCTGATCGACTTTGCCGAATGGTTTCCGGGTGCGCAGAGTCATCCGTTGGAGGTCAACTATCGGTGTCCGCCACCGATAGTTGAGGCGGTCGACAACCTGCTGCGTCATAACCGGCGGCGGGTCGCCAAGACGATCAGGGCGGCGCGGCCGGCAGCCGATGACGAGGGCTGGACGGTCGCCTCGTCGGCGGATTCAGTCGGTGCGTCGTGTGCCGCCGTGACTGCCGCGACCGACGACGGCGTGGCGACGGCCGACATCGCCGTGCTGACGCGGGTCAATTCCTTGCTTGCACCGGTGCAGGGTGCCCTTGCCGTCGACGGTGTACCCATCCGTGGAGGGGTCGGACTGGAGTTTCTCGATCGCACCGCAGTGCGCGCCGTGCTGGCATGGCTGCGCCTCGCGTCGGCTGCGCCGTCCGGTCGGAGGCGCCGCAGTGCGGCAGGTTTCGAGCCCGACGACCTGCGCGAGGCGTTACGCCGACCTTCGCGGTCGTTCCATCCCCGGATCACCGATTGGATCTGCGAACAAGGTGACGTGGTCGAGCTGTTTCGCCTCGCTGAGCGGCTCAACAACGAGCGCGACGCAGCACGCCTCGAGGAGTTCGCCGCCGATGTCCAGCTCTTGCAGCAGACACTGAGCGATGGAGCGTCGTGTGCCGAACTGGTGCTGTTGCTCGTGGAGCGCATCGGGCTTGCGGGGTCGATCGAGTCGCTCGACGCGCACCGGAGGGGGATGAACCGTGCAGCCCAAGGTGATGACCTCACCGCCGTGGTGCAGTTGGCATCGGTGTTCGACCAAGTCGATCACGCAGGAGTCGATGACGCTCCGCTGGCCACCCGTTTCGTCTCCTGGGCCCGAGACGTGTTCGCCACGCAGCGAGCGGCCGACGGGGTGACGCTGTCGACCGTGCATCGTGTGAAGGGCCAGGAGTGGCCGGTTGTGGTGGTCCACGAGGCGTCGGCGTCCGAGTATCCGCATCGTCTCAGCGAGGACGTCGAAGAGGAGCGACGGCTGTTCCATGTTGCGCTCACGCGAGCGTCGCGAGCGGCGACGATCGTGACCGGTGCGGCGCCGTCACCGTTCGTCGACGAACTCACCGCCCCACCACCGCTGACCGAACCGGTGTCGCCGTCACCCGGATCTACTCGCCCAGCGGCGACTCGTCGCGGTGCCAACTCGCGGACCGAACCGACGCCGGTCGACCCGCTCACCGCGCAGCGCATCGAGGCGTTGCGCGCTCTCCGCAACGAGCTGCGCGACGGCAAACCCGCCTACGTGGTCTTCGACAACCGGACGATGGAAGCGATTGCTCGTCGGTGGCCCCGGAGCGAGGACGAGTTGCGGCGCGTTCCGGGTATCGGTCCGGCCAAGCTCGAGCGGTACGGGACCGCCGTGCTCGATCTGGTCACCCGGGAGCAGGCCGAGTGAACGGCCTGTGAAGTCGCGATGACCGCGCCCAACGTTCGTTCCGACGTGGCTACGGTCGCATCCGTGGATCCCGTCTTCCACTGCAGCGAACGACCGACCTGGCGCGGTTGGATGCACGCTTGGGCTTTCGTCGCCGCAATCCCGGCGGGCGTGCTGTTGATCATCGCTGCCCCGACCGCAGCGGCGACCGCGGCTGCGACGATCTATGCAGCGTCGCTGGTGCTGCTGTTCGGCACGTCGGCGGCGTATCACCGACTGGCGCGCGGCGAGCGGACGCGCCGCACGATGCAGCGCCTCGACCACGCCATGATCTACGTCTTGATCGTCGGCACGTACGTGCCGCTGTGTGTGCTCGCGCTGCCGCCCGCGTGGGGCATCCCCATCCTGGCGGTGGTCGCAACGGCGGGAGTGCTGGGCATCGTGCTCAAGCTGGCTGTGTTCGACGGCGCACAGCGGGTGTCGAATTCGCTGTATCTCGTCATGGGCTGGGCCGCCGTCATCGCTGCGCCGGTGATGGTCGACAACCTCACGACGACGCAGCTGACGCTGGTGATTGCGGGTGGTGTCGCCTACACGATCGGGTTCCCCGTGCTGATGACACGGTGGCCGAATCCATGGCCGCAGCGATTCGGCTACCACGAGGTGTGGCACCTGTTGACCGTGGTGGCCGCCGGCTTGCACTTCGCCGCGGTGTCCGACGTGGTCGCCTGACCTGCGACCGTCGCCTGGCTGCCAGTGTTCGATCGCATCATCGCCATCGACTGGAGCGCACGGTCTCGTCCTGCGTCGGGACGCGATTCGATCTGGATCGCCGTCGACGACGGTAGGGATGATGGTAGAGATGATGGCGATGGTGGTGGCAGCGGACCGGTTGCCGAGAATCCGCCCACCCGTGCCCTGGCCGAAGCACAACTGCGTCGTCTTGTCGATGGCGCCATTGATCGCGGCGACAGCGTTCTCATAGCGATCGACGTGTCGCTCGGATACCCGGCCGGCACCGCCGATGCGCTCGGTCTGGCGGCGACGAGTGACGATCAGCCATGGGCGGCGATGTGGCGGTTGTTGACCACGTTGATCGTCGACGATCCGAACAATCGCAACAACCGATTCGCGGTTGCTGCCGAGCTGAATCGGCGGATCAGTGACGGACCGGGTCCGTTCTGGGGATGTCCACCGTCGACTGCGGGTCGGACACTCACGTCGACCAAGCCGGCGAGCTCGTCGATCGCCGAATGGCGGCGTGTCGAAGCGGTGTTGCGCACACGTGGGCGACGTCCGTCGTCGTCGTGGCAACTGCTCGGTGCCGGGAGCGTTGGTTCGCAGTCGCTGTTGGCGATCCCCGTGCTTGAACGACTTCGGCGGACGTATCCGGACGTGGCGGTGTGGCCGTTCGAGGCGCCTGCCACGGTGACCATCGCCGAGATGTGGCCCTCGCTGCTCGAGCCGTGGCCGGTCGCCGTACGCGACGAGGGCCAGGTGCTGGCGGCTGCCGCGTTCTTGCGCAAGACGGGAACGCATGCGCTCATGGCGGGTGTTCCCATCGATGTGTGCGATGAAGAGGGCTGGGTGCTCGGCGTCGAGCCCGATCAGGTTCCCGACGATGGCTGAGGTCGATCTCGACGGCGTCGGGGTGTCGATCAACCGCACCACCATGCTGCGTGATGTCACTGCGCACGTCGGCGGCGGCCAGTTTGCCGCTGTGGTCGGTCCGTCGGGGAGCGGTAAGAGCACCGTGTTACGGGCGATCGCGGGGTTGGTGCCGATCAGCACTGGCGTCGTATCGATCGGCGGCGACGATATGGCGGGTATCGCGACCAATCACCGCGACCTCGCGATGGTCTTTCAGAACCCGGCGTTGTTCCCCAACCGCAGCGTGCGCCGCAACGTCGCCTTTCCGCTCGAGTTGCGGCACGAAGCGGTCGACGAGATCCGCCAGCGAGTCGACGCTGAAGCGCGGGCCATGCGGATCGAGGGTCTGCTGCTCAAGCGGCCCGATGAGTTGTCCCAGGGTGAGGAGCAGTTGGTGCAGATCGTGCGCGCCTTCGTACGCGTCCCGCGCGTGCTGCTGCTCGACGAGCCCTTCGCTTCGCTCGATCCGGGCCTCACGGTGCACATGCGAAGGGAGATCGGCACCCTGCAGGCCGGTTACGGCGTTACCACGGTGATGGCGACCAATGATCCCGACGACGCGATGACGCTCGCCGACTGGTTGATCGTGGTCGAGCGCGGGACCGTGGTGCAGTCGGGGACACCGAGTGACGTATGGCTGACTCCGGCGACCCTCGGGGCAGCGATTTCAACGGGCCCGCTGGCGATCATCGAGGTGACCGTTGCTCGGCGAGACCACGGGCTGGTGCTGACGGCGGGCGCAGTCAGTGACGACCCGTCGACGAGCTTCACACACCGGGTGGCCGCACCGACGTTTGCCGATCGGATCGGCGATCGGATGATCCTCGGAGTCCGGCCCGCGCATGCGGTGATCGATGCTCGCGGACCGGTGCGGGCGGTCGTCGACCGAGTGCTCCCAGGGCAGCCGCTGACGCTGTGGTGTCGCTGCGGTGGTCAATCGTTGACGGCGACGCTGGAACCCGGTGTCGCTGCGCCCGCACGCGGGGAGGTCGTGGGCGTGCGCATCGAACACGTCGTGGTGTTCGACCGCCTCACCGAGCTGGCCATCACCTGACCCGTTACACCGTCTCAGAGACGATGTAACGGGCTAGACGGTCCAGGTGCCGTTCGAGCGCAACAACGCTTCGATGTCGCCTGGACCGCGACGTTCGCTGGCGTCGAGCACCTGATCGGCGACGGCGGTGGCGTACTCGGGCCCCTCGACGTCGCGAAACACACCGAAGGGCGTGGGAGAGTGGTCGTCGGTCGACAGGCGAGCCAGCGCGAATGCCAGCGACGGGTCGTTGCGGCTGGCGTCGTGGACGAGCACGTCCTCGAGCGACACATCGGCGAGATCCACTAGTCGGAGCTGGCCGTCGCTGCCCATCACCACGCCGCGTTGGCGTTCGCCGCCGAACACGATCGGCTCGCCGTCGACGAGGTCGATGAGCATTTCGTCGCGCACGTTCTTCTTCGTCACGTCGGCGAACTGGCCGTCGTTGAACACGTTGCAGTTCTGGTAGATCTCGACGAACGAGGCGCCGTTATGGGCATGCGCCGCGCGGAACGTCTCGATCATGTGCTGGCGGTCGAGGTCGTGGGTGCGGGCCACAAACGTCGCCGCCGCACCCAGGGCCACCATCAGCGGGTTGAATGGGGGGTCGATCGAACCCATCGGCGTCGACTTGGTCACCTTGCCGAGCTCAGACGTCGGGGAGAACTGGCCCTTGGTGAGCCCATAGATCCGGTTGTTGAAGAGCAGGATCGTCAAGTTCACGTTGCGCCGCAGGGCGTGGATGAGATGGTTGCCACCGATCGACAGGCCGTCGCCGTCGCCGGTCACCACCCACACGTCGAGGTCGGGGCGGGCGACGGCGACACCGGTGGCGATCGCCGGAGCCCGACCGTGGATCCCGTGGACCCCATATGTGTTCATGTAGTACGGGAACCGGCTCGAACAGCCGATCCCCGACACGAACACCGTGTTTTCTGGCGCAACGCCGAGCTCGGGCATCAGCTGCTGGACGGCCAGGAGGATGCCGTAGTCGCCGCAGCCGGGACACCACCGCACCTCCTGATCACTGGACCAGTCCTTCTTGGTGGTCACCGGGACGTCGGTCGTGGTCATGACGTTGCTCCCTCGAGCGCTTCGACGATCGCTTTTTCGATTTCGCGGGACTTGAACGGCAAGCCCTGGACCTTGGTCAACGCTCGGGCGTCGACGAGATAGCGAGCCCGGATCACGTTGGTCAGCTGGCCAGAGTTGAGCTCGGGGACGATGACCCGGCGGTAGCGACTGAGGATGTCACCCAGGTCCGGCGGCAGCGGATTGAGATGCACGAGGTGCGCCGAGGCCACCTTGTGGCCAGCCCGGCGTTGCCGTTGCACCGCCGCGTCGATCGCCGCCCATGTCGATCCCCACCCGAGGACGAGGACGTCGGCATCGGCGTCGCCGTTGATGTCGGTCGGCGGGATGTCTGCCGCGATGCCGTCGATCTTGGCCGCTCGGAGACGAACCATCTTCTCGTGGTTCTCCGGGGTGTAGTCGATGTTGCCGGTGCCATCGGCCTTCTCCAGGCCACCGACGCGGTGCATCAGGCCCGGTGTGCCGGGGATGGCCCAGGGTCGAGCGAGCGTGTCGGGGTCGCGCAGGTACGGCCAATAGGTCTCGGTGCCGTCGTCATCGACGTGGTTGAGCTCGGTGGCGAACGGCACCGAGATGTCGGGCAGCGACGACACGTCCGGGAGGAGCCACGGCTCTGAACCGTTGGCCAAGTACCCATCGGAGAGCAGGAACACCGGCGTGCGGTACTTGAGGGCGATACGCATCGCTTCGATCGCCGCATGGAAGCAGTGTGTCGGGCTGTACGCGGCGACCACCGGGACCGGTGATTCGCCGTGGCGGCCGAACAACGCCAAGTTGAGGTCGGATGCTTCGGTCTTGGTCGGCAGTCCGGTCGACGGTCCGCCGCGCTGGATGTCGACGATCAACAGCGGCAGTTCGATCGACACAGCGAGCGACGTGGTTTCGCTCTTCAAGGCGATGCCGGGGCCGCTCGTCGTGGTGATGCCGAGATGCCCTGCGAATGACGCCCCGAGCGCCATCCCGATCGCCGCGATCTCGTCTTCGGCCTGCACCGTGCGGACGCCGAAGTGCTTGTGCTTCGACAGTTCGTGCAGGATGTCGCTGGCGGGCGTGATCGGGTACGAGCCGAGTGTGACGGGCAGTTTGGCCAGTTGGCCGCCGGCGATGATGCCCCATGCCAGCGCCGCGTTGCCCGTGACAGAGGTGTATTCGCCGCCGGGCAGTTGCGCGGGTCTGACCTCATAGCGGATACCGACCGCTTCGGTGGTCTCGCCGAAGTTGAAACCCGCGAGGAACGACTCGCGGTTGGCCAGGCGGACGTTGTCGTTCTTGGCGAACTTCTCGTCGATCCACTCCAGCGTCGGATCGGTCGGTCGGGTGAACATCCACGACACCAGACCGAGAGCGAAGAAGTTCTTGGAGCGTTCGGCATCGCGGGGCTTCACGCCGAGCGGGGCGCACACCTCCTTGGTCAGCGAGGTCATCGGGACCCGCAACACGCGGTAGCTGTCGAGGCTTCCGTCGTCGAGCGGGTTGACCACGTCGTCGCCCTCGCCGTACCCGGCCTTGGCCAGATTGCGTGCTTCGAAGGTGTCCTCGTTGACGATGATCGTGCCGCCCGGCTCGAGGCGGTGCAGTTCGGCCATCAGCGCGGCCGGGTTCATCGCCACCAACACGTTGGGTTCGTCGCCCGGGGTGGTGATGTCGTGGTCGGCGATGTTCACCTGGAACGCGGACACGCCGTTGACGGTGCCCGCTGGTGCTCGGATCTCGGCCGGGAAGTCGGGCAGCGTGCTCAGGTCGTTTCCGAAGCTGGCGCTGACCGAGGTGAACCGGTCGCCGGTGAGCTGCATTCCGTCGCCGGAGTCGCCGGCAAACCGTACGACGAGGTGGTCGAGAACGCGGTCTCCGTCGCCGGCATCGGTCCGGTCGATCGTCTCGGTCATGTTCCCCCTGGTGTGACGCGACATCGTCGTCGCGAATGTCCGCGGCGGCGGCGTTGCCGCTGCTGAGCCCACCGTAGTGGGCGACACCGTCGATCGTGCAGACTCACCGTGTGACTGCGTTCGCCGATCTCGCGGCGACCTCCGATCGCGTCGCTGCCACGTCGAAACGCAACGCCAAGGTGGCAGAGCTCGCTGAGCTGTTGAACATGCTCGAGCCCGCCGAGGTTCGTCCGGCGGCGGCGTTCCTCGTCGGTTCGACCACGCTCGGCCGCATCGGCATCGGCCGGGCCTCGATCGGTGCACTCGATGTTGCGGCGGCGCCATCGTCGTCGCTGATGATCCTGGAGGTGCAGGCGGCGGTCGAGGAACTCGCCGCAGCAACCGGTGACGGTTCGGCGGCGCACCGCAGGGCGCTCCTCGACGCGTTGTTCGCACAGGCGACAGAACGCGAGCAGCAGCTGCTGCGTGCGATCCTCGGAGGCGAGCTGCGACAGGGCGCGCTCGACGGGGTGCTGGCCAGCGCCATCGCCGCCGCCGCCGAAGTGCCGGTTGGCGCAGTACGCCGGGCGGCCATGTTTGCAGGCGATCTCGGCGAGGCCGCGGCGGTGGCGCTCGCCGATGGGCGTGACGGCCTGGCGGCGATCGGGCTGGAGCCGCTGCGTCCGGTCGAGCCGATGTTGGCGTCGACTGCGCCATCGGCAGCCGATGCACTCGACGGCGGGACTGCGCTGGTCGAAGTGAAACTCGACGGTGCGCGTATCCAGGCGCACCGTCGAGATCGCCAGGTTCGTTTGTTCACCCGGAACCGCAACGACGTAACCGATCGATTGCCGGCGGTGGTCGAGCAGGTCGCTGGCTACGAGGGCGGTGATCTGGTGCTCGACGGCGAGGCGATCGGTCTGCTCGACGACGGGTCGCCGCAGGCCTTCCAGGACACGATCAGCGAGTTCTCCAGCGACGAGGCCACACCGCTCCACGCCTTCTTCTTCGACGTGTTGTACGTCGATGGTGTCGCTGTCCACGACGAGGCGTTGCAGGTGCGCCGGGAGGCTCTCGAACGGGTCGTGCCGGCACCTGCTCGACTCCCGTCGATCGTCACCGACGACCGCGACGCCGCCGAGCGATTCTTCGCCGAGGCGGTGTCAGCCGGCCAGGAGGGCGTGGTCGTCAAGTCGCTGGACGCGCCGTACGCGGCGGGCCGCCGCGGATCGGCGTGGCGCAAGGTCAAACCGGTGCATACGTTCGATCTCGTGGTGCTGGCGGTCGAGTGGGGCCACGGGCGCCGACACGGTCGCTTGTCGAACCTGCACCTCGGTGCTCGGGACGGCGACGACCTGGTGATGGTCGGCAAGACCTTCAAGGGACTCACCGACGAGATGCTCGAGTGGCAGACGCAACGTTTCCTCGACTTGCAGACCAGCGACGACGGACACGTCGTCACGGTTCGTCCGGACCAGGTGGTGGAGGTGGCGATCGACGGGGTGCAGCGGTCGACGCGGTATCCCGGTGGCGTGGCCCTGCGGTTCGCCAGGGTGCGCCGCTACCGCGACGACAAGCCCGTCGCCGAGATCGACACCATCGACACCCTTCGCCGCCTGTAACGCTCGTCGCCGAGACGTTGTAACGGGGTGGTGTTACTTCTGGTCGGGGCGGCCGTGGCGGGCGAGGTTGGCGTTGCCCCAGCGGGCATCGTCGGTGACCTCGGTACCGAACCAATCCGGCGGCTCGAACGCCAGCGCTGTCGCCGCGTCGGGGAACTCGACCTCGACCATCGTCAGCCCTGCGAATCGGCCGGTGTAGACGTCGAGTTCGGCGAGGTGTCCGTCAGCGATACGGATCGTGTGCCGCTGCTTCTCGATCACGCGTTCCCCAGCGAGCGGCCACAACGCGGCGGCGCGCTCTTCGTCGATCTCGAACTCGACCTCGGTGCGGACCATGCCAGTCCCGCCCTTGACGGTCAGCACCGAGGTATCGCCGCGTTGTCGAATACGCAGCTCGACCGGTCCGTTGTCGTCGATTGCCACGTACCCCTGGCGCAACGGTGTGGTCGCTGCAGCGGTGGAGACGTACGGGCCGACGTCGCGGTCCGAGTCGACGACGAAGGCCCGCTCGACCTCGTTCACCCGTGTTCGCCTTGCCAGAGATCCCAGTATCTCGCGATCCGCTCGCCGAACCGGCTCGGCGTCTCGACATACAGGCGCGACCCGTGCGCCAGCGCCTGTGCTTCGAGCAGGCGGCGGCGCTCGCCGATTACGCAGCGTGCGTGGGTCACGAGTGCGGCCCCGCCGAACTCGGTGGTGTTGGCGGCGAGGACATCGTCGAGCACAGCCAGGTCGTGTGCGCTACCGAGATCGTCGGCGAGGTCCGACAACGCAGCCGACAACGGGGTGAGCACGTTGGGTGCCGCCTGCTCGAGCAGGCGCACGTGGAACCAGAGGTACTTCGCGCGCTTGCGCCAGTCATGGAAACGTTCCGGGGTGCCGTCGAGGCGAGTGGTCCTCAGCGTGCGTCGTCCGCGGCGATAGTTGTCCGTCAGACCGGCGCCGATCGCGTCCCAGCCATCGGCGCTCAAGCGCCAGTCGCCGATACCGCCGTGGACCTTGTCGAGCAGTGCGCTGGCGCGCATGACGTGGTCGGGGAGGGCATCGAACTCGATGCTCGCCGCCTCGGCGCGTCGTCGTAGCCCCGCATTGACCGGAGCGAACATCTCGAGGCTGTTGACAGGCGCATCGCCGGTTGCGAGACAGGTGGCGGTCGCGCTCTCGAACGCGTCGGCGAGCGCATGGGCATCACGAGCGCCCGACAGCTCCCGCGCGGCATCGCGTACGCGGGCATCGGCGCGCATGTAGCGACGGCCGAGCGAGGGTCCGACGAGACGGAGTAGTCCGCGCACCTTCTTGCAGCGTTTCCGGCAGTCGTGGATCGCCTCGTGGGCGGGACGATCGGTCGTGCCTCCGAGGTTGTCGAGGGCTCCCTCGATTTCCTCGGTGGCGATGCGACGAACGGCCATCGTCACCGTTTCGGCGACTTCGATTACGTAGCCCATCTCGTTCAGTGTGCCGGCGATGATCGATGTCGCGATAGGGGCGACTGGCACGATTCGCGTGCGGTGTCCCACTACGGTCGGCAGCCATGAGCCGTGGCCGTCAGCATCTGAGTTGCTTGCTGCGTGTCGGTGTTGTGGTGCTGGCGCTCACGGCCGCGGCGGCGTGCGACGGTGACGACGGTGGCGAGTCGCCCGACGACTTGTTGCGCATCGAAGGACCGGCTCAGGTCGATCCGTCGTTCGAGGGAGTCGAGGGTCGAGATCCCTGACTGCGGGCGCGGGTAGGGTCGGACGCCTCGATGGCGACGCTGCGTTTCAACTTCGGAACCATGGGATCTGGCAAGAGCACGCTTGCTCTGCAGATCCATCACAATCTCTCGAGTCGGCAGCTGTACGGGTTGCTGCTGACCACACTCGACCGCGAGGGCCGACAGGTCACCAGCCGGCTCGGCGTGGCTGCGCCAGCCGTCGAGGTGACGCCCGAACTCGATCTGTACCACCTCACCGCGGAGCATTGGCCGATCCACTACCTGGTCTGCGACGAGGTGCAGTTCTATACACCTGAGCAGTGCGATCAGTTGGCACGCGTCGTCGACGGGCTCGAGGTCGACGTGTACGCCTTCGGGCTCCTCACCGATTTTCGCGGGAAGCTCTTCGACGGGACGCAGCGAATGTTGGAGTTGGCCGACGTGCACACGCCGCTCCAGGTCGAGGCACGATGCTGGTGTGGGGCCCTCGCTACCCACAACGCCCGCGTCGTGAACGGTGAGGTGGTGTACGAGGGCGAGACCGTTGTCGTCGGCGACACCAACCCCAGTGGGACCCAGCCACTGTTCGGCGATGAAGTGCGGTACGAGCTGTTGTGTCGCAACCACTTTCTCGCCGGCGAACTCGGCGGATAGTGCCGATCGGGCGCCAGCAGATCAGCGAAGACCACGGAGGGCGTCGACGGAGCGACACCCTTTGGCGATGGCGTAGGCCACGAGCATCCCGCCGATGCGCAAGAACACCGAACCAGCGTCCCCGCTTGCACTGTCGTCGAACAGCAACGTCACGATCGAGACGGCACCGATCACGATGAGGATCGTGGCGATACCGCCGGTGACGCGCAGCAGTGGGGCGATCGCTGGTGGTGCGTCGGCGTCGGCGAGGTATGCCGCAGTGATCGCGATCAGGGCCGGCGGGACCAGCACGACGATGTTCGGCGGGAGCACGAGGAAGCTCAGCACCTCGATGCGTTGCTCCCAGACGCCAGCGAAGCGCGAGCCGTCGATCGAGCGGACCCGATCGACTTGGTACAGCATCAACCCGAAGAACCCTCCGAGTGAGAGCCAGCCGATGATCGTGAGTTGGTTGAGGAGGTCGCGGCGCCGTTCGGCGGGGACCGGGGCGTCACTCACTGCGCTGGCCTCTTGGCGCAGCTGCACGACGGAGCCGGGGACATCTCGCCGACACTAGATTGACCTCGTGCTCGCCTTCGAAGACATCGAACGTTGTCTCGTGGTCACCGCGCATCCCGACGACGTCGACTTCGGCGCCGCGGGGACGGTGGCGGCGCTGACGGATGCTGGGACCGTCGTCACGTATTGCCTGGTCACCGATGGTCAAGCCGGTGGGTTCGACCACTCGATCCCACGCGACGAGATGGCCTCGATCCGGCGTGAGGAACAGACCAAGGCGGCTGCGGAGGTCGGGGTGACCGACCTCCGGTTCCTCGGGTACATGGATGGGAGCGTCGAGGTGTCGATGGAGCTGCGCCACGACATCAGTGCGGTCATCCGTGACGTCCGACCCGATGTGGTGATCACGCAGTCACCGATCCGCAACTTGGCATCGACGTATGGGTCGCACCCCGATCACACCGCCACCGGTGAGGCCACGATGTGTGCGGTGTACCCAGATGCGCGCAATCCGTTCGCCTTTCCTGGGCAGCCGTGCGCCGAGCTCGACGACTGGAAGGTCAGCGAGGTGTGGCTCACGTTGGGGCCCGACTCCGACTCGGCGGTCGACATCACCGGCCAACTCGATCGCAAGATCCGAGCGCTGATGTGTCACGCCTCCCAGCATCCCGACCCGTCCGGGATGGAGGAGCGGGTGCGCGAGTGGTACCAGGGGATCGCGGAGCAGCACGGCCTTCCCGCCGGGCGCTCGGCCGAGGCGTTTCGCGTCCTCGACACCCGCTGACGCGCCACATCCAGGGTGTGCATCTGGGGGTGCTGACCCCAGGTGGCATCCGTTGCTAGAGCACGTCGGGGAAGGCGAGGCGGACGGCGCCGAGCATCGGGCCGGTGGCGCCGAGCATCTCGACGTTGCACGGAATCGGGAGTTCCGCCTCGAGTGGTGTCCCGAACAGGTCGTATGCGGCGGCCAGGCCGCCACCGATCACGATGGCGTCGAGCGCGAGCTCGGCGATGGCGGGCCGAAGGAATGCACCGACCGCCGCGCCATGCCGGCGGGCCACTTCGACGACGTCGCCGGGGAGCGGCCGCGGCGCAAGATGATCCGCAAGGAGTTGGCGCTCGATGCCGTAGCGGGCTGCGAGGCCCCGTGCCGAGAGCACGTCGTCGGCGCGTCCCTCCGGTGTCGCCCGGCGAGCCAGCTTCTCCACTTCGAGATCGTCGACCCACTGGATCACGGCGCCGCGATCGGTGAGGCAACAACCGACCCCGGTGCCGAGGGTGACGGTGAGTACGCGGTGGAAGCCGCGACCCGCGCCGAATACCGCCTCGCCGACGCCCGCCGCTTCGTTGTCGTGCACGAAGCGCAATGGCAACTCGGCGAGCACCGGGACCGACGATCGCAGCTCGGCACGAAGGTCGACGCCATAGATCGACTCGTACTTGAACAAACCGTGGATCAAGGCGGTGCCGGCCTCGACGTCGAACGGGCCGGGAAAGCCGATCGCTACGCCAGCGAGGTCGGAGCCGGCGACTTCGACGGCGGCACCGACCGCCGCCGACAGTTGGCCGAGAATCGTCTCGCGGTCGCCGTCGGCGTGCGCTGGGCGGGCGTCGCTCAGTACGACGTGGGCGTCGTTCGGCCCGTGCACCGCAACGGCTCCGGCCGCGATCGACGTTCCTCCGACGTCGAGGGTGGCGATAGTGGTCATCGGCGATCGACCGTACTCGGCGTCGCCGCGATCGGGTTACAGCGCGGCAGCGACTGCTCGGTACCCTCGCCGGTATGACCGAAGCAGTGATCGTTGCGACCGCCCGCAGCCCGATCGGGCGCGCCAACAAGGGGTCCCTCGTCGACCTCCGCCCCGACGACATGTCCGCTCAGATCGTCAAGTCGTTGATGGACAAGGTGCCTGAAGTCAGTGCCGACGACGTCGAGGACCTGATCATGGGCTGTGGCCAGCCCGCGGGCGAGGCCGGCTTCAACATCGGACGCATGGCCGCCGGTTTGGCCGGTCTCGACGATGTTCCTGGCGTCACGGTCAACCGCTACTGCTCGTCGAGCCTGCAGACGATTCGCATGGCTGCGCACGCGATCAAAGCGGGAGAGGGTGACTGCTTCATCGCCGCTGGCGTCGAGACGGTCAGCCGGTACGCCTACGGGGCCAGTGACACCGCGCCCAATCCGATCTTCAAGGGTCCGGGCGAGCGCACCGCCCAGCGCGCCGCCGGCGGCCAGCCCGAGTGGACGGCTCCGGAGGGCCTCCCGGACTTCTACATCGCAATGGGCCAGACGGCCGAGAACGTGCGCGAGATCGAACATGTCAGCCGTGAGGAGATGGACGAGTTCGGTGCCCGCAGCCAGCAGCGCGCGGTCGCCGCGATCGAGCGCGGTCACTTCGAGAATGAGATCACGCCGCTGACCCTGCCTGACGGCACGGTGGTGTCGACCGACGACGGCCCGCGCGCTGGCACCACAGCCGAGAAGCTCGCCGAACTGAAGCCGGTGTTCCGACCCGACGGCGAGATCACCGCCGGCAACGCCTGTCCGCTCAACGACGGTGCGGCCGCAGTGATGGTGATGAGCGACAGCAAAGCTGCCGAACTGGGGCTGACGCCGTTGGCGCGGATCATCGCCTCCGGTGTCACCGGCTTGAACCCCGAGATCATGGGTCTTGGCCCGATCGGCGCGAGCCAGCAGGCGATGGAGCGTGCTGGCATGAGCGCCGACGACATCGATCTGGTCGAGATCAACGAGGCCTTCGCTGCGCAGGTGATCCCCTCGTACAAGACGCTCGGGTTCGAGCTCGACAAGGTCAACGTGAACGGCGGGGCCATCGCCCTTGGCCATCCGTTCGGCATGACGGGCGCACGGATCATGACCAGCCTGATCAACAACCTGCAGTCCGAGGACAAGACGATCGGCCTCGAAACGATGTGCGTCGGCGGTGGTCAGGGCATGGCCATGATCATCGAGCGCCTGAGCTGAGTTGTTGGTCGCGGTGGCTCAGGCCACTGCGACCACGGCCTGGGTCGATGGGCGCCAGTCGAGTAGTTCGCCTTCGCCGCGCATCATCAGTGAAGCCGGTTGGACCCCGAGCCGCGTTGGCGTGGCGTGCAGGACGCCAAAGATCGCTGCGTCGGGATCGGTCCAGTCGGGGATGATCCGTGGTTGTCGGCCAAGCGACGCGCCTTGGGCGACTGCGGGTTGGTGGCGATCCAACCCTGCAGGGTGTCGCCGTCCCACTCCCAGATCGGGTGCAGGATGCGAGTGGATGGAGCGCCGTCGGACGAGGCGGTGGCGACGGTGTACTACACGATCGAGTGCGCCAACGGTCGTTGATTGTCGAGCGTGGGGTGTTAGAGGACTTCCCAGCGATTGGGGCGATCGGCTCGTACCTCGATCGCCCCGACTTCCTGCGGGCAACGCACGGCGCGCAAGACGTACTGTTCGCCGCCGCTCGACAGCTCGGCGATCACGTAGCCCTCACTGGAGTCGCGCACACCGGTGCCGATCGAGTGCAGCGACGCGATCTGCAGCCCTGCGATCTCGGCTTCGGCGCGCCACAGGTTGACGAGCGCCTGACGCAAGGAGGGGTCGTCGAGCAGGTCGTCGCCCGCAAGGGTCAAGGTGACATTGCCGACGTGCACCGGCTCGAGCTTGTCGGCATCGATGACGTTGCCGCCGAGTTCGTCGTCGAGGAGGACCTCGATCGGACCGGTGTCGTCACCGACATTGCCGATCCAGCCGTAGCGCACCAGCGGGAGGCCGTCGTCGCCGGTCGTGGCGTAACGGATGCGATCGCCGTGGCTGAACAGCGTCATGGCGCGCCGCCTCCATACGCGGCGAGCGCAGCGTCGGACAGCTCGGGCCAGCGCTGGAGTGCGGTCGATGCCCACTCGTCGAACGGGCGGTCGGTGAGGGCGATCACCGATACGTCCGTAGCCGGGTCGCGCCACATCATCGTGCCGGCGCCACCGAAGTGGCCGTATGTCCCAGGGGCGTTGTTCGACCCGGTCCAGTGCGGCTGCTTGTCGCCGCGTATCTCGAATCCGAGCCCCCAGGGGCACCTCTCGAAGCGACCCACCCCCGGAACGATACCGCTCAACGCGGGGTACTGCGTCTGATGTGCCTCGGCGGCGGTCGCGGCGGCGATCAGCGTTGGCGTGCGTGTTTCGCCCATGAATGTGACCAGGTCGTCGACGCTGGTCCGCAAGCGGTGCGCCGGCGAGCCGAAGAGCTCGCTGTCGTGCATGCCGAGCGGCGTGAGCACGGCGGCATCGAGGTACTCGGCAAACGGCATCTCAGCGGCGGCCGAGATGGCGTCGGCGGCGAGTTCGATGCCGCCGTTGGAGTAGGTGCGGGTCCGCTCGACCGGAGCGATTGGCTCGTGTCCGTTGAACGGATAGCCCCCGGCGTGGGCCATGAGATGGCGCAGGGTGCAGCCGGGCTGGCCGACAGGGGAGTCGAGGCCGATGATTCCCTCTTCGACCGCCACCAACATGGCCCACGCGCTCACGGGCTTGGCGAGCGACGCCACGCGGAACTGTTGGTTCGTTGGCCCGACCCGCTCGCGCACGACGGCACCCTGCATGATCGCCGCGGCGACGTTGTCGACGGGCCAGGCCGCCGTGAGGTCGAGGACGCCCATCGCCGCCGGTGTGACGTCAGGTGAAGTCGCGTAGCAACTCGGCGACGTGGAATGCCAGGTCGACGCTCTGGCGAGCGTTGAGCCGTGGGTCGCACACCGTTTCGTAGCGGTGGTCGAGGTCGGCGTCGGCCAGCTGGTCGCCGCCACCAAGGCATTCGGTGACATCTTCGCCGGTGAGCTCCACGTGGAGCCCGCCGGGCCACGTGCCCTCGGCGCGGTGGGTGCGGACGAATCCACCGATCTCGCGGACGACATCGTCGAAGTGGCGGGTCTTGCGGCCACTGGGCGCAGTGAACGTGTTGCCGTGCATCGGGTCGCACGCCCACACCACCGGATGGCCGGACTCGCGTACGGCCCGCAGTAGCGGGGGGAGGACTTCTTCGATCGCGTCGGCGCCCATCCGCGTGATGAGCGTCAACTTGCCGGGGATGCGCGATGGGTTGAGTGCCTCACAGATCTCCAGCGTCTCCTCCACCGTGCTCGTCGGCCCGAGCTTGCAGCCGACCGGGTTGGCGACGCCGCGCAGGAACTCGATGTGTGCGCCCGCGAGCTCGCGGGTGCGTTCGCCGATCCACAACATGTGTGCTGAGCAGTCGACCCAGGCTCCGGTGAGGGTGTCGACCCGTGTGAGCGCCTCTTCGTACCCGAGGATCAGCGCCTCGTGGCTGGTGAACACGTCGACTTCGGAAAGGTTCGGGTTCGACTCGGTGTCGACGCCGCAGGCGCGCATGAACGCCAGCGCCCGATCGATCTCATTGGCCAACGACTGGTACCGCTGTCCCTCGGGGCTCGACGAGACGAACTCCTGGGTCCAGGCGTGCACCCGCGACAGGTCGGCGAAGCCGCCTTTGGTGAAGGCGCGCAGGAGATTGAGCGTGGATGCCGACTGATGGTACGCCTGCACGAGTCGCTGAGGATCGGGTTGGCGGGCCGCCTCGGTGGTGGTCGGGTCGTTCACGATGTAGCCACGGAATGACGGAATGTCGGCCTCGCCGACCTTCTCTGTCGGCGAGCTACGCGGCTTCGCGAATTGGCCGGCGATGCGTCCCACCTTCACGATGGGCACGCCCGCGGAGTACGTGAGGACCACGGCCATCTGCAGGATCACTCGCAGTTTCTCCCGAATCAGATCGGCCGAGAAGTCCTCGAAGCTCTCAGCACAGTCACCTGCCTGCAGGAGGAAAGCGTTGCCCGAGGCGACTCGACCGAGTTCGTGCTGGAGGGATCGGGCTTCGCCGGCGAACACGAGCGGGGGCAGTGCCGAGATCTGCTTGAGCGCTTGGTCGAGTGCACCGGCGTCGGGCCAGTCGGGCTGCTGCCCCGCGGGGAACTCGCGCCATGACGCGGGCGACCAGTCGGTTCTCGCTGCGGCCATGGGCCCAGGCTATCGGCGCCGGAAAACGAACACGGGCCCCGTTTCCGGGGCCCGTGTCGTGCGTGTTGTCGAGGCGCCGTGCGGCGCTGTGTGCGATCAGACGGCGAGGATACGCTCGGCGTCGTCGCGCAACCCGGCCACTGCCCGGCTGACGAGGCGGCGCGCTGCCTCGGCGGTGACACCGAGCTGTTCACCGACTTCGCGGAAGCTCTTGCGCTCGCCATCGACGAGACCGAAGCGGGACTCGACGGCGAAGCGGGCACGGCTGTCGAGCGTGCCGAGCAGCTCGTCGAGCAGATCGCTGTCGACCAGGGTCATCACGTGGTCTTCGGGCGTTGCATCGCCGTTGGCCATGAGATCGCCCAGAGTGGCGTCGCCGTCGTCGCCGACGGTCTTGTCGAGGCTGACCGGCGTGGTCAGGCGGTGCAGCTCGGCGTTGGCCTGGTCGAGCGTCTCGCCGTCGCCGGAGGCCTGGCGCAGCGCGGCGCGCAGGCTGGCCGAGCGGTCTCCCGGGATGCGGATGAGGCTGGCCTTTTGGTCGAGCGCTCGGCCGATGGCCTGGCGGATCCAGAACGTGGCGTACGTCGAGAACTTGAAGCCGCGGCGCCAGTCGAACTTGTCGACGGCATGCTCGAGACCGAGGTTGCCCTCTTGGATGAGGTCGAGCAGATCCATGCCCTGGGGCAGGGGGTAGCGGCGGGCGATCGAGACGACGAGACGCAGGTTGGAGCGGATGAACCGATCCTTGGCGTTGGCGGCGGCAGCGACCTTGGCCTTGAGGGCGGCGCTGCGCTTGCCGTTGTCGAGCTGTTCCTGTGCCTCGCGGCCGGCCTCGATCACACGGCTGAGTTCGCGCTCGTCCTCGGCGGTGAGGAGGGGCACTTTGCCGATGTCGTTGAGGTAGAGACCGATGGAGTCATTCATGATGTTCCGTATAACCATTCGTGAGTGAGCGGAGATTCCGCTCGGGTGGTGTGTCATCGGACACACCCGGAGGTGTGAGCGAAGAGCTGATGTTGTAGGAGTTCGGCGCAGCGATGTGTAGCGAGTGGCGCGGGCGGTGGGCGCCGGTTGAAGCGGCTGAAAGGCCCGCTGAAGAGGGGTTTTGCTCAGAAACCGCTTGGGCCGAGGGTCGAGAGATGGGTCGTATGGGGGGTATTCGGAGCCGGAGAGCTCCGTGGATGGGGAGTTCCAACAGTAACAGACCTGTCAAGCACACTGGGATTGTGGTGACCGGTTTCGCAAACGTTGTGCATATCTTGGTCACCCGTGCCCAAAACCGCCGTCGGTCACCGTCGATGACACGGATCGGGCTGTTCGGGGGGACGTTCGACCCGCCACACGTGGGTCACCTGGTGACAGCGGTCAATGTGCGTCATGCGCTACAACTCGACGTCGTGATCCTGATGGTGGCCAACGTGCCGTGGCAAAAGGAAGGCTCTCGTCAGATCACGCCCGCTGCCGACCGGTTGGCCATGGTCGATGCAGCCGTCGCTGACGTGCCCGGCCTCGAGCCTGGTCGCCACGAGATCGACCATGGCGGCAACAGCTACACCGCCGACACGCTCGAGGCGTTGGCTGTCGATCATCCAGGCGCTCAGCTGTTCACCATCGTTGGCGACGACGCCGCCGCTGGGCTGCGCACGTGGTCGCGTTCAGAAGAGGTCGTGGCGTCGTCGTTGCTCGTGGTCGTCGACCGGCCTGGTGAACACGTCGTCCTCGACGACGACATCGACTGGATCCGCGTCGAGGTGCCGCGTCTCGAAGTGTCGAGCACCGATCTGCGGGCGCGGTTCACCGATGGTCGGCCGCTCGACTATCTCGTCACCGAGCCGGTGCTCGACGTGATCCGTGACCGGCATTTGTACGAGTCTCCGGAATGACTGCGCAACCGGGTCGTCGTCGCCGTCGCACGGTCGTCGTCGGCGTGCTTGCCGTCGTGCTCGTCGTCGCCGCCGCCGCCGGGTTCGTGGTCGGGGTGGTCACCTTGACCAATTCGCAGGAGGGCGAGGCGGTGGGTGTCGACGACCGACCGCGCATCGAGTTGCCCGACACGCCGAACGGGTTGTTGGTCGTCGTCGGGGCGGACGGCGAGCTGGCGTCGCTGGCCGTCGCCACCCTCCTGCCTGATGGTACGGGCGGATCGCTGGCCCTCGTGCCGACCAACGCCGACGTCAACGCGGGGTTCGGCGACGAACCGCAGACCGTCGGCGCCGCGTGGTCGTCGGTCGATCCGACCGACGACACAGAGCTGGAAGAGTTCGCCACCGAGGTCGGTGCGATGTTGTCGATCGCCATCGATCAGACCGGGGTGTACGACGGCCCGGCATTGGTTGCGGCCTTGGCGCCGATCGATCTCGTCGAGGCCGAACTCCCGGTCGCGGTGCTCGACAGCGACGCCATCGGTTCGGGCGTCGTCAGTGAGGCGGGCGACCAAGTACTGCGGCGCAGCGAGGCGGTCGACGCGCTCGTGGCGGTCGATGCGTTCTTGTCGCCGATCGATCAACATGCGCTCGACGTCGCCGTGTGGACGGCGCTGGTTGCAGCGACGCCGGTCGGTGACGTCGATGTCACGCCCGCAACCGATGGTTCGGTGCCGCCACCGAGCTCGTTCGAGGAGTTGCTCGAACGGCTGCTCGCCGGACCCGTGATCGCTCGCGATCTTGCGCTGGCCGAGGTGCTGGCCGATCCGAGCGGCGACCTGGGCGGCGAGGTCGCCGTCGTCGACCGCCGCGATGCGTTGTTGGTGTTCGGGCAGGTGTCGCCGACTCGTGTCCTCACCCCGAATGCGGCCCTGACGTTCCGCATCGACTCCGACATCACCGAGGGCCAGCTCGCCGCCAGCGACGTCAAGTTCGAGTCGATTCCCGAGATGATGCGCAATCTGATCGGGGAACTGCTCTTCTTCCAGTCGAACCCCGTGTCGATCGACAGTGTCCCCGGTGATGATCCGGCCGAAGTCGTCACCCGACTCGAAGTCACGCAACAACAATTCGTCAGCGACGTCGAGGCGCTCGCCGAGTTCGTGTTCGGTGAGTTCGAAGTGGTGTTGGCCGACGAAGTGATCGAGGGCATCGATGTGGTGGTGACGCTCGGGACGGGCTATCTCGACTTCCGCACGGCGGTGGACGCCGCCATGATCGAGGACCCAGCCGCTGAGGACCCAGCCGAGACCGGGTCGTCAGTCGACAGCGACGACGGAGGCGATGGTGGCTGAATCCGACGACTCGTTGGATCTCGCACTGCTCGCCGCGCGTATCGCCGACGACAAGAAGGCCGACGACATCGTCGTGCTGGACGTGGGTGAGGTGCTGGCGATCACCGGATACTTCGTGGTGGTGAGTGCGTCGAACCCGCGTCTGGTGCGCACCGTCGCCGAGGCGATCGAGGAAGCGACGAAACTCGAACTCGAACGCCCGCCGGTCCGTGTCGAGGGACTGCGTGAGCAGCAGTGGGTGTTGCTCGACTACGGCGACGTGATCGTGCACGTGTTCTTGGCGTCGGTGCGCGAGTTCTACGAGATCGAGCGGCTCTATCTCGACGTCGCACGTGTCGACTGGTCGGGGTCGGCGTCCCGCGACGCTTGACTCGACGTCGACGCGACGATGACGGGTCGCTGCGCTACCTCGCCGGCGACACGAGCAGTGCAGCAGCCTCGGCCAATGCCCGCAGACGCCGTCGGTAGACGGCGCTCGACGGGTGGTCTGACTTCAGTCCGATGGGCGAGAGGGTCAGCAGTTCGAGTGCGACGTTGATCGCCCGGGTGTCGGCGTCGGTCCGTCGGCGAAGAAAGGCGCGCAGCGCGCGTTGGGCGCGGCGGGTCGATTCCTCGGCAACGTCGGCAGCGAACTCGTACTTGGCCTCCATCAACTCGTCACCGTGAGGCGTTGCCGCCAGTGCCTCCCAGCCGTCGCCGATCGACCGTTGGAGGTAGCCGTCAAGGTGATCGACCAGATCCGCATCACCAGCGAGCGCGGCGATCGCACTGTCGGCTTGATCGTCGAGCAGCGCCCCGAACGCAGCCCGGAACAGGTCGGCTCGATCGGAGAAGTATTGGTACAACGCGGGTCGTGAGACCCCTGCCGCCTGCGCCAGATCGGCCATCGACGTGCCCCGGTAGCCCTGCGCAGCGAACACCGGGATCGCCGCGCGGCGGATGGCCTCGACCCGCGCGTTGCGGCTCGAATCGATGTGCTGCGTTGCGTTGGCAGACGTCACTGCGTAAAGCTTGACATATCGGCGCCGAAATGTCAGGCTCAACCCTGCTGACACTTTGAGTGTGATGTGTCAGTCCGTCATTTCCGACCCGAACGACACCGAGGAGCCACCAATGAGCGACCGTCCGATCGAGAACCGCACCGTCTGCGTCACCGGAGCTTCGAGCGGCTTCGGCCAGGCAATCGCCGAACATCTGGGTTCCCTCGGGGCGCACGTGTTCTTGATGGGGCGGACGATCGAGCCGATGGAAGAGTCGGCGGCGACGATCCAAGCTGCGGGAGGCACCGCCGATGTATCGTCGTTCGACATCACCGACAGCGCGGCGTTGCAGGGCTGGATCCAGGGCGCGGCTGACCGCACCGGCCGCCTGGACGTCTTGGTGAACAACGCTGGTCTGGGCGACTTCGGTTCGACGGTCGTCGACGGTGATCCCGAGATGTGGAAGACGATGCTCGACGTGAACGTGTTGGCGTTGGCCGTGGGCAGTCAGGCGGCAGTGCGGGCTATGCGCGCAACGAATTCCGAGGGCAACATCATCAACATCTCGTCGGTGGCCGCAATTCGCCGCGACTCGGGCGTGTACGGCGCGACCAAGCATGCGGTGAACTGCATCAACGCAACGCTCCGCAACGAATTGGAAGACGACCCGATTCGCGTCACGTCGATCATGCCGGGCGCGTTCGCTACCAACTTCGTGCGCCATGCCGATCCAGCGATGATCGAGGGCTTCGCCGCGATGGGTGGGATCGCCGACTTCGAGGCCGACGAGTCGGGCAAGTTCACTCGAGACGAGATCACTCAGGTGCAGGCGGCGCTCAACTCGTCAGTTGGCAACGTCGAGCACATCGCACGGGCTGTCGAGTACGTGATCACTCAGCCGATCGAGCTGAACATCGAAGAACTCGTGATTCGCCCGCAGAAGAGCATCGTGTAGCGCTCCGGATCGTGTGATTCCGGGCGGTCACGGCGTGAAGTCGGGTGGTGCGAGCTCGAAGTGTTCGAACTCGAACCCTGGCGTCACGGTGCAGCCGACAAGGGTCCAATCACCGAGGGTCTCCGCCGACTGCCAGTGGCGTGGTGGCACAACCGCTTGCGGTTGGTGAGCGTCGTTGTCGCTCAGGCTGCCGAGCGTCGACGTGCGGACTCCGCCGCTGGCAGGGTCGGCGACGTGGAGGTGTAGCGGCGCGCCGCTGTGAAAGTGCCAGATCTCTGTGGTGTCGATGCGGTGCCAGTGGGAGCGCTCTCCCTCGGCGAGGAGGAAGATGATCGAGCTGCCCACGTCGCGGCCGTCGCCGCCGGGTGGACCACGCCACAGCTCTCGGTAGTGCCCGCCCTCTGGATGGGCGAGCATGTCGAAGCGCTCGACGATGTTCTGTGCCGTTGGGATCGACGTTGTCACGTGGTGCAGCCTGGCACGTGCCGCTCGCGGAGTCGCTCGACGACACGACCACGGCCGAACACGGCAGTGCTCCGGTAGTTGTGGTCAACCGAACGCTTCTCGTGGTCGAGTCCGGCGGTGGCGGCGGCACTGATCTCACAGGTGCGATCCTCACGTCGACGTCGCTGGACTGCGCAGACTCTGTGGGTTCGTACACGTCGAACAGCACGGACCAGCCGACCGGTCGTGAGTGCATGGGATCGCTCGAGATCACTGCGACCGACGACGAGTGCACATTCGTGACCAACCAGATCCCGAACGACGACATCGGTGAGGGTGCGCAGTTCGCGAACGAGGCCGGACCCGTTGATGACCGGCTGGTGATCACCCGATCGCCAGAACTCGCCGAGAGCACCAGTGTGCTCGATCTCGGCGCCACCGTCATCATGCTGAACGGCGTGAAATGGGAGGGATATTCCGCAGCATGTTTCTCAGTCGGTGGTCAACAACCGGGTCGCGAAACCTCGGGTTGTGGCAGCGGCCAGCTCGACAATCCGTGGCGCTGCAACATCGCCTCGCCACTCAACGACTTCAATCTCGACGTCTTTCTTGCCCACGCCCAGGCCGACGGCTGGTACCACGACCACTCGACCCCGGCGGTGTTGGATGCGGTGGAGTGCGAGGGGGTCGACGTGTCGCCGGTGATCGGCTTCGCTGCGGATGGCTTCCCGCTCCACGGGCCGTGCTTCGGGGACGACAGCGGAGCGATTCGAGCGGCCCAGCCGAGCTACGAGCTGCGATCCGGCAGACGCCAGGACATCGGGGGGTACACGACGCCGTACGCGGTCGGCAACGTGCAGAGCGACGACTACAACTGCCAGTTCATCGGCCACTACCAGTACGTCGAGGGCTTGGGGAATCTCGACGAGTGCAACGGGATGGTCGTCGACGGTTCGTACGGCTACTACGTCACCGCCGAGTACCCGTACGTGCCTGCGTGTTACTCGGGGACGCGCAGCACAGAGTTCGACTGACCTTGCGGCCATCATCGGCGGGCGGTCCCAAATTTCAGACGACATCAGGGAAGTCGAGCGCGATCGTCCTACACTGGCGGGCCGTTAACGAGACGGGTGAGCGATCACCCATCTCGGGGCTATAGCTCAGTTGGTAGAGCGCTTCCATGGCATGGAAGAGGTCAAGGGTTCGATTCCCTTTAGCTCCACTCCAAACCCCCAGGTAACAGGCCTGGGGCGTTCGCGTCCGACGGTCTGATGGGCGGACGAGCTCGGCGAGCCGTCGAAGCTGCTCGATCACGGTGATGCGATCCGCCTCAGTGAGCGAGCGCGACTGCGCCACGGAACGAGCGAGACGCTCGATTTCCTCCGGCGACGGGAACTCCTCGGTGTCGATCGGGTCGGATGTTCGCTTAATTCGCCGAGATTCGCTGAAAGAAATTCGGCAAACCTCGACAACTTCGGCAAACCCCGTTCCTCCAGCGACACCGCCGAGTCTTCAGAACCCGGCCGCACGGACCCGCGGCTTCATCCCGCCCGAGATCGCGCGCCGGCGCGCCTCCGCTGCGAGGACCGACGCCATCGCCGCGTCGATCTTCAACGAAGGAGCCGACTCCAGGACGATTCTGTTCGCGATCACGTGCGAAAAGCGCACGTATCTCCCGGTATTTCGGGGTTGAGTTCGGGGCAGTCCGACTCGCTTGCGGTCGGAGTGGTCGGGGAGCATCCAAGTGTGCCCTTCGCAGCCGTCAACGACATCGATGTGTACTTCGAGCTGCACGGGGAGGGCCCACCGGTCTTGAACATCAGCGGGTCAGGCAACGACCTTCGCGATTCGCCGCCGGGGGTGATTCCCCTCAATCGTGCCTTCGAGGTGCTGCACTACGACCAACGCGGCCTCGGGCAGACCTCCAGGCCTGATGGGACCTACACGATGGCCGACTACGCCGATGATGCGGCGGCACTCATCGCGTCGATGGGGTGGACCCGCTGCCATGTCGTCGGCACGAGCTTCGGCGGGATGGTTGCGCTCAACCTTGCGGCGCGTCACCCGGACCTCATCGATCGACTCGTGCTCTGCTGTACCTCGCCGGGTGGTGAGGCGCCGTCGTACCCACTGCACGAGCTCGCTCGCCTGAGCCCGCAGGACGCCTTCGCCGAGCGGTGCCGCCTGACCGACCGACGGTACGACCCCGATGCTGACGAGCCGATCCCCGCGCTCGGCGCCTACTACGCACGGATTCGCAAGCAGTCGTTCCGGCCGCCCGACCCCGACCGGCTTGCCGGTCTGGCGCGGCAAATGGGTGCCCGCAGGGGCCACGACGTGATTGCCGATTTGCCGTCGATCGAGCACCGGACGCTGGTGTGCGCCGGCGAGTTCGACGGCATCGCGCCGGTGGCCAACTCTGAGCTGCTGACGGAACAGATGCCGAATGCGTCGCTACGCGTGTTCGATGGCGGACACATGTTCCTGATCCAGGACCGCACGGCATTCCCAGCGATCATCGAGTTCCTCCAGTCGGGTGACGGAGGTGTCAGCCGCCCGGTCAGTTGAAGCACACTTGCTGCACGCGTCAGACGCCCTCGAGGCGCACCATCACGATGATCTGCTTGATCGTGGTGAAACCGTCAGCGTCGTCGACCTCGATGTCGTTGTTCACCACCGCAAGGGCATCGTCGGCTCTCGCTCCCGCGCCAGCGATCGTCGACATCGCTCACGTTCCGGCGCCGATCGAGTCCTCCTTCGTGCCCGGGTGACGATCCGCAAGCGGGGTCGCCGCGCCTCGCAACCGGTCGCCGCCGCCGTGCCTCCCAATGGTGTGTCGAGCCACTGCGCAATAGTCTTCGGCCCGTGACACCGGATCGTTCCTCGCTCGACATCGCCGCGCCGGCGCTCTGCACGGTCGGCGCACTCGTCGGTCTGCTCGCAGCAGTGTTCGGATCCGGGCGTACCAAATCCGGCGTGCTCGCCGCGCTGTTCGGCACCGTCGGTTCAGCGGCGTGGCTGGCGACGGCCCTCGACGATCGCTCATCGGTCGGCAACCTCTGAGCGGGGGAGTGGAGATGACACGACCAAAAGAACACGGCGGGGGACAGGCAGGACCGCCGATCGCAGGCGACCCATCGTCGTTTCCGAGTGACGCCGAGTTGTCGCGCACGCTCGTCGCAGCCAATCGGATGGCGACGCTGTCAACGCTGACCGCAGAGGGTTATCCGTACGGCAGCGTCGTGTCGTACGCCACCGACGCACTCGGCCAACCGATCGTGCTGATCAGCGAGATGGCAGAGCACACGGTGAATGCGCGCGGCGACGATCGCGTCAGCCTGCTGGTTGTGGATCTCGCCGGCGACGGCGACCCGCTCGGCAAGGCGCGGCTGACCATGGTCGGCCGGCTGGAGCTCCTCGACGCGCCCGGCGAGTTGCGGGATCGGTATCTCGAGCTGCACCCTTACGCCAGCTACTACGCCGACTTCACCGACTTCGGCTTTTGGCGTCTCAACACCGAGTCGGTCCGCTATGTCGGTGGCTTCGGCCACATGAGCTGGGTCACCGCACACGGATATCGCGATGCCGAGGTCGACCCGCTGGCCGATGTCGCCGGACCGGTGGTCGAGCACATGAACGACGACCATCGTGAAGCCAACGTGATGTACGCACAGGTGTTGGCTGGCCTCGACGACGCGACCGACGCCACGATGGTCGGCATCGACCGCTACGGCGGCACCCTCACCGCTGAAACTCCGGCCGGGCCGCGCATGGCGCGAGTGCCGTTCGGTGCGCCGCTCTCGAGTGCCGACCAAGCCCGGCCTGCGGTGATCGAGCTCCTCAACGACGCCCGCCAGCGCGCCGCCCGCTGACGAAGTCGGTTCCGACCACGGGTCTCGCGACGACGGCGACCGTCTCGATCATGCCCATCATCAGCGGCTGAATGGCCAACCTGGCGAGTCGCTACATACCCGGCCTCGGTCGCCGCATGACCAAGAAACATGTCGAGCGATAGCGCAGCAGCGACGGACTGAAGGGCGCCTCGTTCCGGGGGAATGGACGTGTTCGTGCTCGACGGCGTCGGGCGCCGCAGTGGCGGGCCGCGACTTCGCGTCGAACGAAAAACTCACCGACCGGACCATTCCGGTTGCAGTGCTGTCCCGGCGCAGCACGGAGCCGGTCAGCGCGGTTACCGCAGACGAGCGCGGCCGGCAGCCAAGGCGCTCCACGCCAGATATGCGGCGGCGGTAACCACCACACCGGCGGCGACACCCACGGCGTTGCCGAGCACGTCGCTGGTCTCCACCGCGCGACTCGACGAGTACCGGCCCTGTGCCACTTCGACGAATGCACTCAACGTCAGCGCGCCGACGGCGCCAACCACCAGGCCACGCCATGTCCAGATCGTCAACCCGATCAGCACGGTGACGGCTGCCCAGAGCCCGACGTGGACGAGGAAATCGCTCTCGGGAAGTTGCTCGGTCGATGGCAGTCTGGCGCTTGCATCGATGCGGTCCGACAGGCGCTCTGCCGCAGGACCGAACAACTGACGGAGCACACCTGGTGCCCGGTCGGACAGCATCAGTGCGATCACCGACACGGTGCCCAGCCCAGCAGCGAGTCCGACCACGACGCGCAGCGCCGTCGGCGGTCGGTAACGCGGACGCACCGCTCGACTCCGCCCGCGCACGTCGACGATGGTTGCGGCGCGTCGGCGAGTCGGCAGTTCGAGCGTGTCCAGGCAGTCGAACGTAGCCCGACGACGAACGCTGGTGGCGTCGGTCCCCGAGCTACTGCTCGACTTCGAGCGCGACGAGGTCGCCGAGTACCGGGCAGGTGAACTGCATTGCGGCCAACATGTCTGAGGTGACATTGTCGACGAGCTCGTCGAAGGCCTCGGTGTCCGTCGCGTCGACAGCGCACAGGTCAACCAGCGCGTCGACATCGCCGCCTCGGTCGTCGACCCATACCTCGGCGCGGGTGCGGGTGACGACGTCTTCGGTCGACTCCGTCGAGCACCCGGCGATGCCGGCAAGTGCCATGACCGGGGCGATCAGCTGCACGATGCGCACGCCCGCACCGTAGCGAGCGCGTGCGTCAGATCCGTCCGGTGAGGAAATGGGCTCACAGGGGGCCGTTTGGCTCACCGGAGTGGATCCAGGGCGCGCTCAGCTGACGCGAATCGGCAGGGTGCGCGGGCCGCGCACCTGACCGCCGGCCCACGTGACACCGGCGGGGTCGGCGATCTCGAATTTCGGCATGGCTGCCAGCCATTCCTCGACGGCAACGCGCAGCTCCATACGGGCGAGGTTCGATCCGGCGCAGCGGTGAATGCCCGCACCGAACGCCAAGTGCCGGTTCTGCTGGCGATCGAGGATCACGCGATCGGGCTCGTCGAACACCTCTGGATCGCGGTTGGCGCCCGGGAAGTTCATCAGAATGCGTTCGCCGGCGCCGATCGGGCACCCGTTGTACTCACCGCCGTCGGGGAGCCGCCGAGCCATCGTGACCGGCGCGTAGGCCCGCAGGAATTCCTCGATCGCCGTCGGCATGAGCTCCGGTTCTGCGATCAGGCGATCGCGGTCGTCGGGGTGCGTCGCCAGATGCCAGATCGTCGCGCCGATCGACGACCACGTCGTGTCGATACCGGCAATGAGCAGCAGTGCGCACATGCCGCGGACGACATCGTCGGTGATCGGCTTGCCCTCGTGTTCGGACTCGAGGAGCTTTGTGAGGTAGTCGTTGTGGGGCGTCGCCCGTCGTTGCGCGATGGCTTCGTGCAGGTAGCCGAGGATCCCCTGAATTCCCCGTGTGCGACGTTCCTCGTCATATGCGAACTCGAGTACGTCGCGCACCCATTCGGTGAAGGTCGGCGCCATCTCCTCGGGAACACCGAGGAGGTGCCCGATCACTCGCACGGGAATCTGCTGGGCATATCCGGCCGCGCCGTCGCCCTGACCGTCTTGAGCGATCTCGGAGGCCAACCGGCGGCAGAGCTCGCGGGTGTACGGCTCGTACTCGCGGACCCGACCCGGGCTCAGTGTGGGCAGGATGAGCCGGCGGGTCCACGTGTGCAGCGGCGGGTCTGCGCTGATCGGTGGCACGCCCTGGGGCAACGCTGGCCCGGTGGGTGCACTGGCCGCCTCGCCGTCGGGTGGCGGGAGTAGTGGGACGACCGCAATGCCACCTCCTGACGGGTACTGCTCGATGTCGTGGGCGATGGCGTACACGTCTTCGTACCGAGTCGGGAGAATCGAACCGCCCCAACGGTCGCTGTGGGCGACCGGACAGCGCTGCCGGAGCTCGTCCCAGATCGGGAAGGGATTCTCCACGTAGTTCGGGTCGAAGATGTCGTAGTCGGTGGCCCAGTCGGTCACCGGTTTCGTCTCGGGTCCGGTCGATGCACTCTCTGGTGTTTTCGTGTCGTCGCTCATGTGACAGCTCTCCCAGTCGACCGATTGTCCGTGTCAATCGATTGGAACAGTGTGCCAGACGCGTCCACCGCCGTCGAGGCGACCAATGCGCCGACCACGGACAATTCGGTCCGCGCGTACCAGACCGAGGACAGCGGCGGGCTCGACGATCACCGCCGCGATCCGAGCGCCGGAATCGGAGACGAGCACACGGCGATGCGATGGGCCACGGCGACCGGCGGAGCGGTCGACCCACCGTCCGAAGAGGTCGGCTCGGACACCACCGACACGATCGACGCAGACCCCGACGACATGATCTCGCAACCGGTCGGCCCTAAGGACGACGTCCTCGGACGGCTACTCGCCGATCTCGCGTGCCGCGGCGACCGTCTGTGCCAGCGCGGCCGCCATCTCGTCGGCCTTGCCGTCCTGACAGGTGATCGTGCCGATCATCGCCACCGGGTTGGTCTCGGCGGTGCCGGACCCGGTCGTGTGACTTGCAGTCATCGTTGTGCTCCCATGTCGTACCCGTGTGTGGACATGAGTACTACGAACGACGACGTCGATTTCGACATCTCGACATCGATGTCGACACCGACCGGTGATCAACAGTTCGGTGGGATGACGATAGTGCCGCCGATGGCAAAGATGGCGAAGGCCCGGTTGCCGAGATTTGCTTGCGTCAGCTCCTGCACCGTGATCTCGTACTCGTCGGCGATCTCCAACGGAAATTCGCCGGCCGCAATCGTGTGCGTCTTGGACTCGCACACCTCCGGCGCAAACGTCGCCGGTGGAATCGTCGGAGCGTTCGGGTCGACCGGAGGGATGCGGATGATCTCGCCGGGCCAGGGAAACGAGGCGATCGAGTCCCAACCGTTGTAGGCGACGAGATCCTCGAGGGTGATGCCGTTCTCGCCGGCGACCTTGAGGCCGTAGTCGCCCTCTTGTACCACGTAGTCAGAGCCCGGCAGGTCGGAGCGGTCGACGTTTGGATCGTCGGGATCGAGTACGGCGATCGTGGTGGTCGTGCTGACGACGGGTCGCACGGCGAATGCCGTGGAGTCCGGCACGATGCGCGCTGTCGTGACGAGGCCTTCTTCGGCCCTCGGCGCACAGCTACTGGCGGCGAGCATCCCGGCCAGCGCGGCGCCAACGATCGCGGCGCGACGCGATCGACGGCGGTGCGGACTCATGCCGTTCCAGGCTATTGGTCGTGCGCCACGTCATCGGTGCAGCTCGGTGGTGAGATCCGCCACAGTGCCGTGGCAGTGCCGATCAGGTGATCGAACCGCCGGAATGGCAACGTGGGGTGATGGATCAGATCGACACCGACTACCTGGTGACCGGCGCCGGAGCGATGGGAATGGCGTTCACCGACGTGTTGCTCACCGAGACCGATGCCACGGTCACTCTCGTCGACGAAAAGAGCGCGCCGGGAGGGCATTGGAACGATGCCTATCCGTACGTGCGGCTCCACCAACCGTCGTCGTTCTACGGGGTGAACTCGACCCCACTCGGCAGTGGGGCGGTCGACGAGGTGGGGACGAACAAGGGTCTGTACGAGTTGGCGACGGGAAGCGAGGTCGTGGCCTACTTCCGTCAGGTGCTGGACCAACGGTTCCTGCCATCGGGTCGCGTGCGCTACTTGCCGATGTCCCGACACGACGGTGATGGCGTCGTCCGCTCGTTGACGAGCGGCGCGACGACGCAGGTACATGCACAGAAGTGGGTCGACGCGAGCTACATGCGCGTCGAGGTCCCGTCGCAGCGTCCGCCGGCCTATGAGGTTGCCGACGGCGTGACGTGCATCCCGCCGAACGGACTGCCGAAGGTGTCCTCGCCTCCGCCGGGGTACGTCGTCGTCGGCGCGGGCAAGACGGGAGCTGATGCCTGCTTGTGGTTGCTGCAACACGGCGTCGAGCCAGAGCACATCTCCTGGGTGATGCCCCGTGACTCGTGGTACCTCGACCGTGCATCGATCCAGCCAGGCGACCTGTTCTCGTCGACTGCAGGCGGCTTCGCTGATCAGTTCCAGGCCGTCGCCGAGTCGACATCGGTCGACGACATGTTCGACCGTCTCGAGTCGGTGGGCGCACTCCTGCGGCTCGACGCCGGTGTTCGTCCGACGATGTACCGGTGTTCGACGGTCACCACGGTCGAACTCGAGATGTTGCGCACGATTCGTACGGTCATCCGTCAGGGGCGGGTGCAGTCGATCGGTCCGACCGAGGTGGTCCTCGAACATGGTGCTGTCGGTGTCGAGGCCGGAACGGTGTTCGTGGACTGCACCGCCGACGGGCTCGCCCGCTTGCCGACGGTTCCCGTCTTCGACGGCGACCGCATCGTGCTGCAAACAGTGCGTCACTGCCAGCAGGTGTTCAGCGCAGCGTTCATCGGCCACGTCGAAGCGGCCTACGACGACGAGGCGACGAAGAACGAGTTGTGCACGGTGGTCCCACACCCCGACAGCGACATCGATTGGATGAGCACGATCGCGGCCACCATGACCAATACCGTGCGGTGGAGCGCCGACCCTGCCCTCGCCGATTGGCTGTCGACCGCCCGTCTCGACTGGTCGAGCAACGGTGGAACGCCCACCGACGAGGTCGACGAGGCCCAGCTGCGCACGCTCGAATTCGGCCCAGCGGCGCTGGAGAAACTCGCCTGGTACCTGGCCGAGACGTAGTCGGATCCGCCGGGTGTCTCCCGTTGGCGGGGAAAGGCTCGGACTGGTCGATGGAGGCACGCCTCCACGCCTGAGTCCCTCGTGACACCCTGACGGATCCAGCTCCCACTGTCGCGCCGTAACGCTGAGAACACAAGGGGCGATGGTCCTCGGGGTCGATGGAAGTCTGCGACGAGCGCGCGAGAATCCCGCGGTGAGCGATCGCACGTTCTGGAGCGGGACCGCCGGTGCAGTCGGCGTCGGCGTGATCGCCCGGGCGATCTACATCGTCACGGCGGCGCTCGGGCGTATCGAGTTGTTCGGTGATGCCGAGACGTATCACCTGCTCGGTCGCCATCTCGCAGGCGGGGCCGGGTACGTGCGGCCGCGCGAGTACGCCGATCTCGGCATCTCGGTTCCGACCGCTGAGTTTCCGCCGCTGTATCCGTCGGTGCTGGCGTTCGCGGATCTCGTCGGCCTCGACAACGCGGATGACCAGCGGTTCCTGGGTTGTCTCGTCGGCGCGGCATCGATCGTGGTTGTCGCACTGCTCGGGCGCGCGGTGGCCGGCGCCGCGGTCGGAGTGATCGCCGCAGGTCTGCTCGCGGTGTATCCGCAGATGATCGTGTTCGACGGCTCACTGGTCAGCGAGGGTTGGTACTTCCTGTTCGTCGCGTTGACGCTGTGGTGCGTCTACGAGTTCCGCAGCGATCGGCAGCGCCCGCTCTGGTGGCTCGCCGCCGCGGGCGCAGCGGTCGGGTTGGGTGTCCTCACTCGCAGCGAGGCGATCGTGCTGCTGCCGGCGTTGTTGGTACCCGCAGCGTTGGTTCGCGCCGAGGACGGTGCGATCGACTGGCGCACCTGGGGGCGGCGAGTCGGTGTGGCCTCGATCGGCGTCGTCGTCTGCGTCGGCGGGTGGACGATCCGCAACGCCGTCAGTCTCGACCACATCCAGCCGTTCACCAACAACAGCGGCACGCTGCTCGCCGGCGCCAACTGCGAGCGAACCTACCGAGGAGAGCAGGCCGGACTGTGGCGCATCGACTGTGCTCTGGCCGTCGATGTTGCAGGACTCGACGAGACCGATGCCGCGGCGCAACGGCGGAGTGCGGCGATCGATTTCGCGGTCGACAATCCCGAACGGCTGCCGGCGGTGGCAACGCTGCGCGTGTTGCGCACGGCCGGGGTGTGGGACGTGCGCACACAGCTGTTCTACGAGAGCCTCGAAGGGCGCAACTACCAGTGGTTGTGGGCGGGTTGGATCGGGTGGATCGTCCTTGCGCCCGCGGCCGTGGTCGGCGGCGCATTGGCTCGGCGGCGACGGATCACGATCTGGCCCCTCGTCGTGCCCGTGGGGATGGTGTTCGCATTGGTCGTGTTCACGTACGGCAACCAACGGTTCAGAGTTGCCGCCGAACCGTCGGTGATCGTTCTGGCCGCCGTGGCCGCGGCGGCTGGCCTGCGCCGAATGCGTTCGTCACCTGAACTCGAGGCTCAGGTGCAGGAACCGGCCGGTTCGTCGTAGCGCTCGTCATTGCGCCACTCGCCGCCCCACCACTGGGCGGGATCGACTTGAACGAACCCGGTGAGTGTCTCGACGAACTGGCCGATCGCCAGTCCGAATCGCGCTGAGCCATCGGGGCAGTAGTGGTTGCCGTCGGTCTTGCGCACTCGGTGCTGGCCGCCCTCGACGTCGATCAGCAGCTCGAACTCACCGTTCGGGGCGACGACCGGATCGGGATCGATGTAGAACACCGATCCGGGGAATCGCTCTGGCAACTCGCGGAAGAGCTCGTTGATCGACCGGTCGACCGGCGTCGGGTCGACGCCACCGCTCAGTGACGGCGCCAGTCCGACGAAGCCGAGGGTCGCGCCGTTGGCGGTCAGGATCTCGACGGCGCGATCGAGTCGGGCCCGGTACTCATCGGGATCGTTCTCTTCGAGCCACGCCGCGTCGAAGCGCGCCCACATGGCGATGACGATGTCGGGATTGGCGAGGGCGACTTGTTCTTCGAGCACGGACTCCCAGCCATCGTCGGTGATGCGGAATCCGAAACGCGCTTGTTCGGCAACGTTGGCGCCGCCGTTGGCGGCGAGGGCCGCCGCGATGCCCGGTTCGGCGTCGAACATAAATGAGTCGCCAGTGAGCAGGACGTTGACCGGCTCGACGATCGGTGGAACCGGCGCGCCGAGTGCCGGCTCGGTCTGGAGAATGCCCTGATGCGCGTCATCGTCGTCGGCTGCTTCATCTGCCACGACGGTGGTTGCGGGTGCGGTCGTCGTGGGTGCAGGTTCTGGCCGTGTCGCTGTCGGTGCGCCTGCTGCGGCCTCGACCGAGGCAGTTGTCGGGGGAGCGCTCGTGGCAGGAGTCGTCGTGGTCGACGTAGCGCCGGTCGGGCGGGGCGCCAGCGTGGGTGCTGGGCCCGCGACGATCGTCCGGGTTTCAGGAATCGTCGTGATGAACAGCGCCGCCGCGAGGGCCAACGCGGCGCCGATCGAGATGATGCCGACGGTGCGCGGCGCAGCTTTGCTGTGGCGGATCGGCTGTTCGAGGAGGATGTAGGAAGCAACGGTCAGCACCGTGGTGATCCCGAGGCGAGTGATGAGCAGGGCGGCGCCGTCGAGACCGGTGCGTTCGCTGTTGGCGATGACGATCACCGGCCAGTGCCAGAGGTACACGCCATACGAGACGAGGCCGAGCTGACGCAGCGGCTCCACGCGCAACACCCGCGCCGCGGGGCCGTCTGGGCCAACTGTGATCGCCACGATGATCACACCGACGGCGACCGCGTGCAGAAGGAAACCGCCCCGGTAAATGGTCGCGTTCGTCCCGTCGACCACGAACCACATCCACGCGAGGAGCGCAGCCGACAGCAGCCCTCCGACCTGGAGCGCGCGGGCCGTGTTGTGGCTCACCGGTGCGCCCGCACGTTGGTGCAACGCGATGGCGACGATCGCCCCGACGAGCATCGAGCCGATGCGAGTGAACGTGTTGAGGTAGGCGTCGCTCAGGTCGCCCGACGCCAGCACCGCCATCAACACCGTCGATGCGACCGCGGCGATGGCCGACACGATGAGCAGTCGGCGCATCCGCAGCGCTGCGCCGAGCAGGAACACGACCGCCAACGGCCACACCACGTAGAACTGCTCTTCGATCGACAGGCTCCACAGATGCTCGAGCGGTGACGGCGTGGTGAACAGGTCCCAGTAACCGTCGCCGGTGACGATCGCCCACCAGTTGGCGACATACGCCAACGCCGAGATCCCACCGCCGCGAATTCCTTCGAGTTCGTCCGGTCGGGCGAACCAGGCGGCGTACACAGCCGTCGCGGCCAGTAGCGCGTACAACGCAGGCAGCAACCGCCGCGCCCGACGAGTCCAGAAGCGACGGAGATCGACGCCACCTTTGGCGGCCCGTTCGACGAGCAACAGGCGTGTGATCAGGTAGCCCGACAACGTGAAGAACAGGTCGACGCCGAGAAAACCTCCGCTGAGGTGCCCGAGGTGGAACGCCACCACGCCGGCCACGGCGAGGCCGCGCAACCCATCGAGCGCCGGCTGGTACCCGATACGCGGGTCGTTGCCGGTGGGTGCCGTGCCGGCGTCGGTACTCAGCGAGGTCATGGATGGATGGTCGATCGACGTGGATGGAGCAGCTGCGTGGACGGCGTCACAACGCTGTCATGAGTGAATCACACCACCACGTTGACCATGCGGCGGGGCACCACGATGACCTTCTTCGGTGCGCCGCCGGCGAGCGCCGTAACGACAGCATCGTCGGCCAAGGCGGCGGCCTCGATGGTCGCCTGGTCGGCGTCGGTGGCCACCACGATGCGGCTGCGCAGCTTGCCGTTGATCTGCACTGGGACTTCGACGGTGTCGTCGATCAAGCGCGCCGGGTCGGCCGTGGGGAAACCTTCGTAGGTCAGCGTGTCGTCGTGGCCGAGCTTGGCCCACAGCTCTTCGGCGACGTGTGGCACCAGCGGTGCCAACATCAACACCATCGGCTCGGCGATCTCGCGGGGCGTGGCGTCGAGCTTGGTCACGTGGTTGTTGAGCTCGATCAACTTGGCGATCGCCGTGTTGAATCGGAGTGCATCCATCTCGGTCCGGACGACGTCGATGGTTCGGTGCAACAAGGTGATCGTGTCGTCGTCGGCTGGAGTGTCGACCACCACCAAGTCGCCCGAGTCTTCGTCGACGAGGTTGCGCCACAGCCGCTGCAGGAAGCGGTACATGCCGACCACGTCGCGTGTCTCCCACGGCCGCGACGCATCGAGTGGCCCGGTGGCCATCTCGTACAGCCGCAGGGTGTCGGCTCCGTACTCGGCATACATGTCGTCGGGCGACACAGCGTTCTTCAGGCTCTTGCCCATCTTGCCCCACTCGCGAGACACGGGTCGGCCGTCGAGGGTGAACCCGTCGTCGGGGTTGCCGTCGACCTTCGTGGCATCGACGTAGATGCCGCGCTCGTCCTGGTACGCGGCGGCTTGCACGTATCCCTGGTTGAACAAACGGGCGTACGGCTCCTTCGACGTCAGATGGCCGAGGTCGAACAGCACCTTGTGCCAGAAGCGGGCGTACAGCAGGTGGAGCACGGCATGTTCGACGCCGCCGACGTACAGGTCGACGCCGCCGGGATGGTCGGGCCGCTGGTCGGTGCGCGGTCCCATCCAGTACTCCTCGACCTCGGCTCCGACGAAGCGGTTCTCGTTGGTCGGGTCGAGGTAGCGCAGCTCGTACCAGCAGGATCCCGCCCACTGCGGCATCACGTTGGTGTCGCGGCGGTAACGCTGCACGCCGTCACCCAGGTCGAGTTCGACGTCGACCCACCACTCCAGGCGGTCGAGTGGGCTCTCGGGGTTGGAGAACTCGTCGTCGGGCTCGAAGGTGCGCGGCGAGAACGAGTCGGTTTCGGGGAGTTCGACCGGCAGCATGTCGTCGGGCAGCGAGTGCGGCCGACCGTCGCTGTCGTACACGATCGGGAACGGCTCGCCCCAGTAGCGCTGCCGGCTGAACAGCCAGTCGCGCAGTTTGTAGGTGATGGTCGCCTGGCCCGACTCGTGCGATTCGAGCCACGCATTGACCAGCGCAATGCCTTCGTCTTTCGTGGTGATGCCATTCAGGTCGAGCGTGTCGTTGCTCGACTGCACGTAGGGCGCATCACCGACGAACGCCTCGGGCCACTGCTCGGTGTCGAGGGTGGGAGCGATCTCGTGCGCCTCGAACCATGCGTCTGGCGGCTGCTGGATCGCAGGGATCGGCAGCCCGAACGTGCGGGCGAACTCGAAGTCGCGTGCGTCTCCGCACGGCACGGCCATGATCGCCCCCGTGCCGTACCCCATGAGGACGTAGTCGGCGATCCACACCGGGATGACCTCGCCATTGATCGGGTTGGTCGCATACGAGCCGGTGAACACGCCGGTCTTCTCGCGGGTTTCGTCTTGACGATCGACGTCCTTCTTGGCGGCGGCGGCCTGCTGATAGTCGGCCACGATCGTTGCTTGTTCGGGCGTGGTCAGTTCGCCGACGAGCGGGTGCTCGGGCGACAGCACCATGAACGACGCTCCGAACAACGTGTCGGGGCGCGTCGTGAACACCGTGATCGTCGCGGCGTCGCCGCTGGTCGTGGTCACCTGGAAGTCGACGTCGGCGCCGTGGCTCTTGCCGATCCAGTTGCGCTGCATCGTCTTGATGGCGTCCGACCAGTCGAGCACGTCGAGGTCGTCGATCAGGCGGTCGGCATAGGCGGTGATGCGCATCATCCACTGGCGCATGTTGCGTTTGAACACCGGGAAGTTGCCGCGGTCCGAACGTCCGTCGGCGGTGACCTCTTCATTGGCCACCACGGTGCCGAGGCCAGGGCACCAGTTGACCGGCGCCTCGCTGACGTACGCGAGACGGTGGTCGTTGACGATGTCGGCCTGTTCGCCTGGCGACAGCGCAGACCATGCCCGGCCGTCGGGCACCGCTCGCGTGCCGGACTCGAACTCGGCGATCAGCTCGGCGATCGGTCGAGCGCGGTCGGCCTCGGCGTCGTACCAGGCGTTGAAGATCTGGTTGAAGATCCACTGCGTCCATCGGTAGTAGGCCGGGTCGGTGGTCGACACGCCGCGCCGAGGGTCGTGGGCCAGACCGAGCCGACGCAGCTGGCGTCGGTAGGTGGCGACGTTCTCGTCGGTGGTGATTGCCGGGTGTTGGCCGGTCTCAACGGCGAACTGCTCGGCCGGGAGGCCGAAGGCATCGAAGCCCATCGTGTGCAACACGTTGTGCCCGGTCATCCGCTTGAAGCGGGCGAACACGTCGGTGCCGATGAAGCCGAGCGGGTGCCCGACGTGCAGGCCGGTGCCCGACGGATAGGGGAACATGTCGAGCACGAACAGTTTCTCGCCCCGCGCCTGCGTGGTTGCGGCATCTCCGAGCGGACCGGTGGGATTCGGTGTCTCGAAGGTGCCGTGTTCGTCCCACCAGTCCTGCCAACGAAGCTCGATGTCGTCGGCCAGGGTCGCGGTGTAGCGGAACGGGGGAGTGTCGTCGGCCATAGCGGTCGACCAGCCTACGGCTCCCCGGTCCGACCCAAGGCCCTGGTTGTGGCTACCGTCGCCGGGATGAGCACGACGATCGGCGGTATCGAGGTCCATGGCACCGTGGCGGAGGGGTTCGGCAAAGTCGCCGACGCGTTCGCCGGCAACTTCACCGACCCCGGCGAGTTGGGTGCGGGGTTCGCGTTGTATGTCGGAGGAGAGTGCAAAGTCGACATCTGGGCGGGCGTCGCCGACGAAGCCAGCAGAAGAGTCTGGGACGAGAACACGTTGCAGCTCGTGTTCTCGACCACCAAAGGTGCGACGGCGATTTGCATCGCCAAGCTCGTCGAGGCGGGACTGCTCGACTACGCCGCGCCGGTCGTGCAGTACTGGCCCGAGTTCGGGGCCCACGGCAAGGACACGGTGACGGTCGAGCAACTGATGAGCCACCAGGCGGGGCTGCCATACGTCGACGGGCCGCTGACCCTCGACGAGGTGCTCGCGGTGACACCCGTGGTCGAGGCGCTTGCCGCGGAAGCTCCGAAGTGGGAGCCGGGAACCGCCCACGGGTACCACGCGGTGACCTACGGCTGGCTCGCCGGCGAGCTGGTGCGGCGTGTCGACGGGCGTTCGATCGGCATGTACTTCGCCGAGGAAGTGGCGGCGCCGCTCGGACTGGAGTTCTGGATCGGCCTGCCGGCGTCGGAGGAGATCCGGGTCTCGACGCTGAAGGCGCCTCCCGCGCCGACCGATCCGGCTGTTGCCGCGATGGTCGAACAGTTCATGGGTGAAGGCACGGCCGGTTGGAAGGCGCTCACGATGAGCGGTGCATTCGGGGAGATCAACGACAACGACGACTCGCCGTTCAACACCCGGGAAGTGCATGCCACCGAGATGCCGGCGGCCAACGGGATCACCAACGCCGGCAGCCTCGCTCGGATGTATGCGGCCACGGTCGGCGACGTCGACGGCGTCCGCCTGCTGTCGGCCGACATGGTCGAGCGGGCCCGTGCCGAGCGGGTCAATGCCCCAGACATGTCGTTGGTGCTGCCGACGCGGTTCGGCGCCGGGTTCATGCTCGACACGCCGTTCGCCCCGCTGCTCACGCCAGAGTCGTTCGGACACCCCGGTGCCGGTGGGTCACTGGGGTATGCCGACCCGACCAACGAGGTCGGCTACGGCTACGTGATGAACGAGATGCACTCCGGTCTCACCGGCGACCCGCGCACGGTCAACCTCAACAACGCCGTTCGGGACTGTCTCTCCTGATTTGCCCGCCCTGACGTCAGGTTGGTGCGGACTGGAGCTGAGCGAGTCAGGACAGCGCCAGGCCCACGGTGTCGATCGGCTCATCGGTGAAGTAGCCGGCGACGTCAGCGATGAGGTGCGCTCGACGCAGCGTGTAGAGGCACACCTTGCCGTCTGCGGAGAGCTTGACCGTCGCCAGATTGGGGTTCGTCTCTCCCGCTGCGTAGTTGACGTTCGACACGGTCGGCCTGGCCTCGTCGCAGGGCCACGCGGTGACGAACCCCCGGTCTTCGGGCTGCGTCACGGTCAGGTTGAGCACCGCGGCGAGTGCATCAGATCCGACGCCGCCACGTCCCGCGACCTGGAGCTCGATGAATCGCCGGGCCTCGATCTTGGTCGTCGTCGGGATACCGACTGCCTCGCGGGTGTCCAATAGCCGCACCGGATCCAGGTCGATCAGTCCCGCCGGCTCCTCGACGCCGTACCACGCAGCGACGTCGGCGATGAGGTGCGTGTCGACGAGGGAGTAGAAGCACAGCGTTCCGTTCTGCGACAACTTGGCCGTCACCAGGTTGGCGACGCTCTGTTCCGGTGCGAAGTTGAGGTTGGAGGCCGTTGGTCGTTGCTGATCGCAGGCGAACGCGGTGATGAAGCCGCGGGCGATCGGTTCGGTGGCGGTGACGTTCACTGTCACCGCGCCGGCTTGTTCAGGCACGGTCTTGCCGTCGACGACGTCGAGTTCGAGCACCTGGCCGGCCGCGAGCTTGGTGGTGGTGGGCACGCCGATCGCTTGGCGCGTGTCGAGGATCCGAGTCGGGCGTACCGGATTGGCGAGCAGGCCGCCATCGGTTTCGTACGTGCCGTTCAAGTCGGCGATGAGATGGGCGCGGGCGATTCCCGACAGGCAGATCGTGCCCGCCGGGCTGAGCTTGGAGACAACGAGGTTGGGCACGGTCTCCCCGGCGACGAAGTTCAGGTTCGAGACGATCGGCCGGTCACCGCCACACGGCCATGCGGCCACGAAGCCGGCTGATTCGGTCTCGGTGACGGTGACGTTGAGTACGACCGCAGTGGTCTGCGGTCCGACGAGGTCGCCGAACGACAACTCGACGACTTCGTTGGGCTCGACCTTCGACGTCCCCGGCCGGCCCTGGCCGATCCTCGTGTCGAGCACTCGCTCGGGCACGATCGACCGCAGGGATGGGCCAGGGAATTCCCCTGGTTGGTAGCGCCACGACGGCGGCAACGCCGTTGCGTCAGGCCCGGTCGCCGCCAGCTCGCCGAGCAGTTTGATCCGTACATGGACCGGAGTGTGGGCGTAGACGCACAAGTCGGCGCCGGCCTCGAGAGGCACGATGGCGACGTTCGCGGCTCGGTCGGCGCCATACCCGACGTCAGCAACCATGGGACGCGGACGATCACATGAATGGGCTGAGAGAAAGCCTCGGTCCGACGCGGCGATGGCGTCGCGCGAGATCACCGCGGCGGTGGCCGTGTCCGAGAGCTCGGCAGGGCGCGGGATGCGGATCGTCTGCTGCGGCGTGGCAGACGCTTCGCTCCACAGCGTTTCGGGAGTTGTGAGCGCCACGTACTGGTCGCGAGTTGCGGACGGCGTCGGCGCGACGGTGCCCGCTCGGTCGACGATCACGTGCAGTGGGACGTTCGAGGTCAAGCAGGTCGACTCGCTCGTCGCGAACCTCGCATACTTCATGTCCCGTGGTGACGTCAGTCGAAACGTCGTCTCATCCGCAGGCGGTGGCGAACCACAGGGGTGTACCGTGGCGGTTCCTGGGCCTGTCGGGTCGAGAACCCAGACAGAGAGCACCCCCGAACCGAGGACGCGGGCGGTGACCCGCGACCCCACACGGGTATCGACCTGACGAGTGGGGCTGTCGAGCTCGATGCGGCCGCCGTTCTCGAGACTCGTCGCAGGTGAGATCGCCGACACCACGAGCGTCGACGCGATGATGAATGCTGCCGCCGCCTTCAGCATGCGGCGAGATTAGTCAGCGGTTGAGCTGCCGCGACAGTTCGTCAGCTGGGGATCAAGTAGTCGGTGATCTGGGCGTCGTCGGCGCCGAGGTCTTCGTAGTTGTCCTCCGTGCGGGCCCGCATGTAGTCGCGCCACAGGAACTCGCGGTAACGCGGCTGATCCGCTAGTGCGGCGATCGGAGCGATCGACGTCGATCGAGACGGGTTCGAGAAGTAGGGGATGCTGTATCGGTTGCGTTCGGTCATCGTCGTCACCCGATGGACCGCGGCGCGGTAGCGATCGTTGGTCCACACCTGCATCGCGTCGGCCAGATTGACCACGATCGTTCCTGGTCGCGGCGGGACATCGATCCACGCCTCATCTGCCGTGCGTGCTTGCAGGCCACCGGTGTCGTCTTGGAGCAGCAGCGTGAGCACGCCGGGGTCGGTGTGATACCCGAGGGCGGTCTCGCCGAGGTCGGCGAGCCCCTCGCGCTCGTTGCCAGGCACTGGGTCGCCGAGCGGATAGTGATTGAGTCGCACCGTGCTGTTGTGGCGGTCGCCGGCGAACCCGTCCACGTCGTCGAGCCCGAGTGCACCCAGCACGACCGCTGCCGTTCGTTCGGCGAGGTCGCTGAACGCATCGAAGAACGCCAGCATCGTCGGCCGGAAGTCGGCGAGGACCGTCGGGTCGGGCCACCGGTTGTGTCGATCTCGATCGCTGACGCCTGGGTCGATGAAGTCGAACACTTCCTTGTGATCGCGTCGGCGCTTGGTGAGCTCCCGGTCGAACCAGCCAAGGGGATTCTCTGCGTCGCGACCGACCGCTGCGCGAACCGAACGGCCGACGCTGAAGAAGTGTTCGGTCTCGCGCCACGTTGCCGCGATCAGCTCGTCGAGCCCGTGACCGGTCAGCAAGAAGAAACCGTGCAGCCGGCAGGCTTCGTCGAGCGCAGCGAGATCGGCCGCAGTCGGATCGGCAATGTCGATCGTCGGGACGAGTTCGTGCGCGGCCACCCCGTCGACACTACGCCCGTCGAGGACGTGCCGGCCGACGCATCCCGAAGACCACAGCCGTGTCGTCACCTCGCAGCTCGGTGAATCCGATGTGCTCGTAGAACCCGATAGCCCGAACGTTGTTGCGACTAACGCCGAGGTGCACCCCGCCGATCTGCCGTCGCCACACCTCGTCGAGCCACGCCGTGATCAGTCGGCGTCCCCATCCGTCACCTTGTGCATCGGGGAGAAGATCGATGTGCAGGTGCGCCGGGTAGTCGATGAGCAACTCAGGGTGTTGCGGTGGCCGAAGGTCGTCGACACGGCGAGCAAGCGGCGGCTGCGTGAGTTCCGGCTGACGATCGAGCATCGGGCCGATCCACTCGCGTGCGCACCGATCGAAGAACCGGGAACTGTGAGCGGTGCCGATGACGTAACCAAGTGGCGTCCCCTGACGAGCCACCACGATGGCGAGCTCGGGTTCGAACTCGACATACGGCCCCACGTAGATGTCGCCGAGCAGCGTCGCCGATTCATACTTCCCGGTGGCGTCGTTGCCCGAGTCGCCGGTACGCAGACAGATGTCGTACAGCGCATTGCGGTCGGCGGGTTGGTACTGGCGAATGTGGAGGTTGGCCATCGTCATCGATCGGTGGTGAAGCGCGGTGCGCTGCGCCACTCGGCGGCAACGGTGGCGGCGTCGAGGTCGTCCCTGCGCCCCCACGCCCGCTCGGCGATGAGGTCGAGCCGGGGAAACACCAGATCGTCGAGTACGTCGAGGCTGGTGATGTGCTCGCTCCACACGCAGGCCTGGGAGCCGATCACGCGATCGTGGTGCTCGGGATCGACGCCGGCCAGCGGATCGAAGCCCCAGCTGTCGTCGATCGACGTCACTCCCGCCCAACACGCTCCGGGCTGTTGCCAATCATGTGCGGTGGCCATGTCGAGGTAGTAGGCCTCGCCCGCAGCGACGACGACGTCGTGCCCGGCGGCGGTCAGACGCGCCGTCGAGGCGCCGCTGGTCCAACTGATGGCATACCCACCGGTGGTGTCGGCACCGGCGTCGGCAGCTTCTTCCCACATGGCCGGCGCGCGTCCGAGGGAACGGATGATGGCGACCACATCGTCATGGAACGCGCGGGCGATGTCGGCCGACCCCCGGAGTCCGCGCTGGGCAGCCCAGCCGTGCGCGACGGGCGAGCGGCGCCACGCGTCGGCGGGAACTTCGTCGCCGCCGAGATGGAGCACCGGTGATGTCGGGAAGGTGTCGGCGAGCGCACCGAATGCTGCCTCGACGAACCGACGAGTCGCTGGTCGGCCTGGCACCAGGACGTTGTCGACGAACCGCTGCGCACTCCGGGCGTTCGACCGATCGTTCGGGTCGCGCAGGTCGGCCACCGCTTGCAGCGCGGCGTAGCAGTGGCCGGGAACATCGATCTCGGGCACCAGCACGATGCCGAGCTGGTCGGCTCGCTGCACCCACGACGCGATCTCGGCGACGGTGTAGGCGCGACCGTATGGCGCCGTGGACGATCCGTTCAGGGGCGGGATCGGCAGACCATGGCCACGTCGTCCGCCGATGTCGGTGAGCTGCGGGTACTCGGCGACGGGGAGTCGCCAGGCCTCGTCGTCGGTGAGGTGCAGATGGACGCGATTGAGCCGACGCCACGCAGCGATGTCGAGGAGCCGGAGCACGATTTCAGGTTCGTACCACTGCCTGGCGAGGTCGAGGTGGACACCGCGAAACGCAAAACGTGGTGCCGTGATCGACTCCGTCAGCTCCGCTCCGCGCTCGCCAATGCGCACGAGATCGAGCAGCCCGTGACGCACTCCGCCGACGTCAGGGGCATGCAGTCCGATGCGGTCTTCGGCCGTGTCGTAGGCGTAGCCCCCTGGGGCGATGTCGTCGCGCCGAGTGATGCCCAGGCGCTTCCCATCCGTGTCGGCCGACTCGCCCACGAGCAGGCGTCCGGACCGCCCCGTACGCGCGAGAAGCGCGGTGACAGCGTCGACCGCCGGCGCGAATCCGGCAGCGATGTCGGTGATCGAGACTGTCGGCGCGGTGGTCGACGCCGGTCGCGCGCGGGGCCGCAGAGCGGGTGGTGGCGGGATGTGCCGTTCGGCGTCAGCGTCGAGCACCGTCGGCTCGACAATGACGTCGGTGGTCGCCCCGCCGGGGAGGATGATGAACGCCGACTCGGGGCCATCGTTGGCGTGCCGCGCTGGTATTTCTGCGTGCAGCGGCCCGATCGTCCACCGATCGTGGAACGGTCTATCGCTCGCCGCGGCGAGGACGAGGTATCCAGCCTCGCGATCGACCACGATCGCTTCGCTGTCTGCCCCAGGCGTGAGGATGCACGTGCATGTGAGGGCGAGCTGCGATCCAGGTGGCACGAGCGTGGCGATCGTCGAGTCGGCGCCGTCGGTGACACGCAACTCGATCGTGAATTTGCGCCCGCCGTGGTATGTCGAGCGGAGCGTCAGCGGCGGTGCCGTGGCGACCTGCATCAGCGCTCATGTTCACAGGTGGTGCTGCGATCGAGCCGTATCGTGATGTCGTGGCACTGGAGATCATCTGTCCGCGGTGCTCGTCCGAAGACGAGTTGACCGGCCAGCCGCTCGACGACGGACAGATCGAACTCACCTGTGCCAGCTGTCGGATTTCGTGGACCCGCGATCCGCGACCGCGGTGTCCCAACTGCGGCGGCGACGACCTGTATCACCGACCGCAGGTGATCGTGGAGAAGTCGCGCGGGACGCAGATGTCGATCCAGGGTGTGCACGTCGAGTACGGCTGTTACGCCTGCGATCCGCCGGAGGTCAAGGTCCGCGGCGGCCGCACCACCCACCTTCCCGATCGGCTCGACGGGAGCCAATAGGGCGGTGTGCGGAGGTGGTCGGTACGGGGGTCGCGCATGGCGGCGCCTTTCTGACTTCGGTGCCGCCGTGCCCGTTCGGGCAAGATCGGGGTAACAACATGCGCAAACAGTACGTGCGTATACACGCATAGTAGTTGCCCGCGCACTGATTTTCGAACCATCTAGAATCGGATCCATGGCGACCGCGGTGCTGCCCGTCGAAGTGCTCCGCCCGTCCGGAGCCCTGTTGGCGGCGAACGTCGTGCTCAGACGGTGTTTCGACGACGCGGCAGCAGCAATTGGGACGGACCCGACCACGATGGATCTCCTCGTACGCGTCGACCAGGCCGCCGATCAGCGGCTGCGGGTGGTCGACCTCAGCCGCCAACTCCTGCTCAGCCCGAGTCATGTCTCCCGTCGTGTCGAACGGGCGGTCGCTGAGGGTCTGGTCGAGCGACTTCCCGACCCGGACGACCGGCGGGCATCACTCGTGGCCCTCACTGCGGCCGGGCGCGCTCAACTCGAAGCGTTTGCCCCCTATGCGCGGCGTGTCATCGACGAGACGATCGGTGGGCAACTCGATGCTGTCGAAATCGAGCAACTGGTCACCCTCCTGGGACGTATCGAGACCGCCGCAACACGCCTCGCCTCCGGCTCTGCCCACTAGCGTCTGGGCCCATGAGCGACGCCGACTCGCCGGTCCCTACTCTCTCGACGATCGAACGTCTCGAAGCTGCAGCCGATACCAACACCTCGGTGCGCTTCGTCGGTTCGTCGGTGATGGGCCCCGATGGTCCGGTCGCGGTGCCATGGCGCGAGGTGCACGACGACGCCCGCGCCGTCGGCGCGGCACTCCAAGCCAAAGGGCTACAGCCCGGCGATCACGTGGCGATTCTCGGGCCGACCAGCCGAGAGCTGATGACGATCGTCCGCGGCTGTTGGATGGCCGGGATGGCATCGATGGTGCTCCCGCTGCCAATGCGCATGGGCTCGCTCGAGGCGTTCATCGATAGTACGCGTGCCCGCATTCGCCATGGCGACGCGGAACTCGTGCTGATCGACGACCAGCTGGCCGACTTCTACGAGTGGCAAGAAGGCGATCCTCCGCTGGCCTCGATGCGTTCGGTGATGCCCGGCTCGCCCAACGTGCCGAGCGGCGACCGATTGGAGATCCCCCCGCACGATCCCGAACGGTTGGTGATCCTGCAGTACACGAGCGGATCGACCAGCGAGCCGAAGGGCGTGATGATCCCCGATCGTGTGCTCAGCGCCAATATCGACGCCTGCAGTGAGGCAGCTGAACTGCGTCAAGGCGACGTGATGGTGTCGTGGTTGCCGCTGTATCACGACATGGGTCTCGTCGGATTCTTGGTGTTGCCGATGACCAAAGGCGTCGATCTCGTGCAGGCNGCGCCACAGGACTTCCTGGCCCACCCGGGCAACTGGATGCAGTGGATCAGTGACTACGGCGGGACCGCCACTGCGGGACCCAATTTCTCCTGGGTGCTGGCGACGCGCGCGTTGAAGCGGATGAAGGATCTCGATCTCTCGACTCTGTCGGTGGCGCTCTCCGGGGCCGAGCCGGTCGACCCGAACGCGGTCGACGCCTTCGTCGAACAGGCGTCGCGCTTCGGCTTCGATCCGGGTGGGGTGTTTCCGGCATTCGGGATGGCCGAGGTGGCTATCGGCGGGTCGTTCCCACCACGCGGCCGTGGAATCGCCACCGACACGGTCGATCGGATCGTCTTGGAATCCGAGCGGGTCGCCAAGCCAATCGAGGTCATCGACGACGAGGACTTCGCCGTGCGGGCTCGTCGGCTTCCCTTGCTGGGCCAACCGGTACCGGGACTGGAGATGAAAGTCGTCGACCCCGACACCTATGAGGAGTTGCCCGAACGCCACGTGGGCGAGCTTCTTCTACGGGGCACCTCGGTGACGCCGGGCTACTACAAGCGTCCCGACGCAACGGCCGCGCTGTTCCGCGATGGATGGCTGTGCACGGGCGACCTGGCGTACATGCTCGATGGCGAACTCGTGCTGTGCGGGCGGATCAAAGATGTGATCATCGTCGGCGGGCGCAACGTGTTCCCCGAAGACATCGAGCGGGCCATCGGCGGGCTCGACGGCACCCGCGCCGGCAACGTGATCGCCTTCGGTATGGAGGGGTACAAGGGCAAGGAGTCGGTGGTCGTCGTCGCCGAAGTGCGTCCGTCGAGCGTCGAAGGCGGGCTCGAGCAGATCCGCAACGAAATTCACCAACGCACGCTCGAAGTGTCAGGGCTTCCGCCGCGCGACATCATGCTCGTCGAGCCGGGCACCCTGCCGAAGACGTCGAGCGGCAAGCTGCAGCGCACCAAGTGTCGCCAGGACTATCTCGACGAAACGCTGCCACTCGCCCGGTAGCGGCGGCCGTGTGTCGGCCCGCACCGACTACGCCGTCTGGCGGACGGCGCTCTCCATGTCGCGCGAATCGAACGGGCCGACCGTCGTGTCGTCGGCGACATATCGATACAAGGCGACACCGAACACCCCGCGCACAGCGCCCGCAAAGACTGCTGCGGTGATCGTCACCACGATTCCGACGACCACCAGCGCGACGCCTCCTGCGAGGCCGGCGGTGGAGTCGGACACGATGAGGGCAACGCCGCCGGCGAACATCAGCACGCCGACGAGGGTGACCAGTCCGGCGATCCCGCCGATCACGAAGTTGCCGGTGATCTGCTGACCCCAGCGCTGGCGGAACAGGCTCGCCGATCGCTTCATTGCGGCGATCGGGCCGATCTGCTCGAGTGCGAGCACCGGGACCACCAAGAAGGTGACGAGCGACCAGATGGTCCCGCCGATCGCGGCCAGGATCCCCCCGGCTGCGCCGGCGCGGTCGCGGATGATCGACAACAGCGCCGAGACGACGACTGAGATCACCGCCCACCCGGCGATGGCGCCGAGTCGGCTGGTGGCCGCGGCGCGCGCCGCTGTCAGGTCGGGTGTGCGGCCTTGGAGAGCCTCGTCGGCAGCTGCGGCGAGCGCGACGTTGAAGTAGATCACCGAGAGCGTCGCGAGGTAGGCCCCGAGTGCGACGAGCACCCCGCCCGCCACTTGCAACGACACGTCGGCTTCGTCGATGGCCAGCAGCGCTGCGCCGCCTGCGCCGAGCGTCAGCATCCAGATGAGCGCGGCGATGCCGCCGTAG
>JABSQH010000110.1 GCA_013213745.1 Ilumatobacteraceae bacterium
GTCTATAAATATATACTTACGTATAAAAAATGAAATTTACGGTATTTTCTTTCTTTTTTATTTCTTTCTATATAATATATATATATAATATAATATATAATACAGTATTACTTATCCTAAATATTATACGAAGTATAATATTATTAAGGGTGCGATTGTATAAAATAAAATGATAAAAAAATTTTTGATAATTTTTTTTGGGACAGTTGTTACAAATAGTGAGGGTTTGTGTCCCCCCTCCTTTTTTTATGCCATTTCGTCACGTAAAACCGTTTTTTTTCGCCTATGGGCCCCTTTTCTGCGTCATTTCGTCACATATATACGGACTTTTTCCTATGCTTAGTAAATATCTTTTGCCTTTTTTCCTATGTATTCGTACGTAACCATCCCGTATCGTAACTTAATCGTATCGTAATCGTATCGTAACCTCCAACCTCCGACCTTTAGACAGGTAACACGTTCGACCTTAGATAATATATATGTAACAATTAAAACAATTAACTATGACCTTACTACAATATGTCAATGATCATCTGATCGACACTGACTTAATGTCTAGAGCAGAAGTCTCTGACCTTATCACCTCCATCAACAATCAACTGGCTAAGACTCGTTACAATCATAGTCGAGATGCTAAGCTGATTGACCTCCTGAATGACCTTGAGACTCAGTATGATGATAATGAACTTATCATTCCAAAGTTTGCAATATAATGAAATATATTACAATATATTATATATATGACAATATGTCGTAGTATGACACTTTGTCTTATACCTTATGACACTATGTCATTAATCAAACAAATAACCACTTATTAAGAATAGATAGGTAATACGATCAATTATAGATAATATAAGTGTAAAGAGTTAAAAATGAATAACTTAAATAATAAAATAAATAATAATTAATAAATTAAAACTATGTCAGTGAAAAATAATATAATAAATAAAAATTTATCAACTAAACAATATAATGAAATTTTAACTTCATTAGATAATAACAATACAAATAGAATTAGATATTGGTATAATGGTAGAATTGTATTAATACAAACTAGAACTTGGTAATAAATAAATAAATAATAATAAATTAAATAAATAAATATGATACTAATTAAAGTAACAAACAAAGGAAGTTTACACTTTCTAATGAATGATGGAAGAATTTCAGTAAGTTCTCCTAGTGGATATGTAAGAATAAATACTAAACAAACTAATCATTTTACTGGAGATAAGAAATTTTATCAAATAAATAAAGTTAAAAAGAATTTTGTAAAAGATAAAAGAGATTGGTATGATAGAGATTTATACTATTATGAAAGAATATTAATACCTAATCCAAAGAAAAGATATGAATATCTTTTAGAATTTGAATCTAAAAACTGTTAACAAATTAAATAAAATAAATAAATTATGAATTATGAAAAATATAATGGGTGGAGTAATTATGCCACTTGGCGAATAAATTTAGAATTATTTAGTGATATGGATGTCACTGATTATTTTGATGAATTACCAACTACAGAAATGTTAGAAGAATATGTTGAAAATGTAGTATTTGACTATGCTGGACATTTTGGTCTAGTAGAAGATTACGCTAGAGCATTTTTAAACAATGTTAATTACTATGAAATACTAGAACATATAAAAGAGAATTATGAACACGATAAAGCTACAGAAAATGAAGAATAAATTAATAGATGAAATGGTATTTGATACCAAAAACGATAGATGGATATTTATATCTGACTTAAAATCAGGTGAACTTATCTATAATGATAAAGAAATAAAAGTATTTACAACTGATAGAGGATATACATTTTATCAGACTAAATGGCCAAGAATTCAAATTAGTAATATTTCTTGGGATAGATGTAAAGAAACTATTAAAGATAGACAAGAAAATGCAGAACATTATGCTTATATGGACCAGTTAGGTGATAATACATTAAAAGAAATGTACGACAATAACCATAATAATTGGACTGGAGATTAAATAGATAGGTAATACGTAATAATACAGATAATATAATAAAGAAATAAAATGAGTAAAACTAAAGAATTAGATAGAATTTCAACTGATGTTCATAACCAAGTGTTTGAATATATGTATGAAACTATAGCAAAAGAATTAGAATATAGTGATTTAGAAGATATAAATGACAATGAACTGCATGAATATGTAATGAATCAAGTAATAAATAGATTTATACAAAAATAATGAAAAAGACATTAAGATTTGTAAGAATAGAAGACATTAGGTTTCCTATTTTAGAGTATAAAGACAATAAAATAGATGCCAAAGAATTAATAAATAAATTAGAAGAAGTAATAAATGAATAGAATTAGATTTACAAGTAAAACAACAATGAAACTAAATAAAAGACCTTATAAAGGATATAATTTAGGTGAGATACCTCCAAGCTTTGGCTTTGATGCTAAATTAGATGGTATTGATGAAAATGGCCAAGATAAATTCAAATATGGCATAAACAAATGGTTTAACTA
>JABSQH010000111.1 GCA_013213745.1 Ilumatobacteraceae bacterium
GTCCAGCGGGTAGGCGTCCGAGTTGTCACCTGTCCCGTCACCGTCGGTGTCCAGGGTCTCGCCGGCGTCCAGGGGGAACACGTCCTGGTTGTCGCCCACGCCGTCCCCGTCCGAGTCGGCCCACTCCGAGGCATCCTGGGGGAACACGTCCTGGTTGTCGCCCACCCCATCACCATCGGAATCGGCCCACTCCGAGGCATCCTGGGGGAAGGCATCCGCGTTGTCCCCGACCCCATCGGCATCGCTGTCGTCCCACTCGCTGGGGTCGAGGGGGAACTGATCGGCCCCGTCGGGGGCACCGTCCCCATCGTCATCATCATCGAACAGGTCGCACTTCCAGTCGCTGTCGGTGTCCGTCGGAACATCGGCCCCGTCCAGAGGGTCGCTCTGGCAGCTCAGCTCGTCCGCATCGGACCAGCCATCTCCGTCATCATCGGTGTCGGCGTTGTCTCCGACCCCGTCCCCGTCGGTGTCGGAGTGCTCGTCCGGATCGAGGCGGAAGGCGTCCTGCACGTCATCCCAGCCATCACCGTCGTCATCGGTGTCGGCGTTGTCACCGACCCCGTCCCCGTCCGTGTCGACGCTCTCGTTGGCGTCGAGCGGGAAGGCATCCCAGTAGTCCGCCACCCCGTCGTTGTCGTCGTCGGCGTCCGAATTGTCCCCCATGCCGTCGCCGTCGGCGTCGGACCACTCGTCCGGATTGTTGGGAAAGGCGTCACTGGGGACGCAGACCCCGTCGCCGTCGGCGTCGGACCAGCCGGTCGGGTCGTCATCGCACTGGTCAGCATTGTCCCCTACTTTGTCTCCGTCCGCATCCGCCCACTCGTTCGGGTTGTAGGTGAACGCGTCAACATCGTCCCGGTAGCCATCGCCGTCAGAGTCACGGACGAAGTCCTCGAGCGCCCAACTCAGGGTCTGATCCGCCCACCCGGGGTCGTTCAGAGAGGGGGCGTGATTCCCGTCGTTGATCCTCCAGTGCGCCACCCTGTTGCCATCGGTGCAGTTCAGGAACTCGAGGTCGTCGGTCTCGGGGAACCCGTCGTTGCCGGTCAGGTCGATGTCGCCGACGTCCGTCCAGCTCGCTTCGCAGCCCGACCTGTCGGCCCACAGGGCGGTTGATTGGGGGGCCGAAGGGTACGGATTGCCGTTCATCGTCCCACCGGCGTACTGTATGACGCTGTCAAGGGCACCGTGGACGTGCAGGATGTTCGGCCTCCCGGTATCGGGGCAGTCGTTGGAAAAATCGTCCCACGTCGCCCCGTTCAGCGACACTATCGACTCGATCGTCCCGCCCCGGTCGCACGCCATCCTGTGGCTCATGAACGCGCCGTTAGAGTGACCTATCAGCACAACTCCCTCCGGGTCAGCCCCGTAGTTCTGGACGGCCTGGTCGATCAGGCCCTCAAGGAAGGAGACGTCATCCACCTCGGCGCCGAACAGGTTGCAGCAGGCATCGGTGGCGTTCCAGAACCTCATCCCTATGAGATTCATAGTGCCGTCCGGGGTGAGCAGCAGGTGCTCGTTCTCGTGGACGCTGTCATACAGCTTCATCCACCAGGCGTTGAAGGATCCAGAACTGGAGTACCCATGCAAAGCGACGACCAGTGGGAGGGGGCGGTCGTAGACATGCCCGCCCGGCATGGTAAGCGTCGCAGACCTCCCATTCTTGCTGATTGTGGCAGTAGTGTGCTCGTTGGTGTAGTTGATCGGGCCGTAGCCATCGTTCGAATCGGTCCAGTGCCTATCCCCGAACTCCTCGACCCGCGCCTGCTCAGGGCCCGGCGGCCCGAACGCCATTAGCATCAGGCAGACGAGAATCAGTGCGTAGGGGCGACTGCTCACGTGTTCTTCCTCCCGCACGCCGCTAAGAAACTGCCTCAGCCGCGCTGACTGCAGTCGTGTGGTGCAGAGGACAGGATTCGAACCTGCGATCCACTAAGGACTGGGCCCTCAGCCCAGCGCGTTAACCACTCCGCCACCTCTGCTTGGGGCTCCGATGAACCCACATGCAGTAATCAAGCCTACGACAGCACCAGGCTGA
>JABSQH010000112.1 GCA_013213745.1 Ilumatobacteraceae bacterium
CCGCGGATCAAGGCCTGCTCGGCCCGCTCTGACACCGTGACCGGCGTGTCTGGCACCGAGCTCACCGCCACCGCCTGGCGGACGAACTCAGCAGCGAGCAGCTCTTCGAGGTGGAGGCGGATCGCACCGGCATCGAAGCGGGAGATCTCCAACAGGTCTTCGACGAGTCCTTGGAAGCGGGTGACGTCGCTCGACAACAGATCGAGCGCTACCTGGGAGCGTTCCGGAAGGTCGTCGCGGCGCGCTTCCATCACCTCGATCGAGGCGGACAACGTCATCAACGGTGAGCGCAACTCGTGGCTCACGTCGGAGGCGAACCGGGCGTCTTTCTCGAGGCGCTGCTGCAGCGCCTCGGCCATGCCGTTGAACGACTCGGTGAGCACCCGCAGGTCGGGGTCTTCCGTCGTCTCCATGCGCGTGTCGAGGCGGCCGCCGGCAACTGCCGACGCAGCCTGGGCGGCGGTCGCCAGCGGCCGCACGGCGCGGCGGGCGGCGAAGGTGCCGACGAGGATTCCCAAGCCGACGGTGATCAGCGACGCAAGGACGAGCGACAGGCGCACACTGCTGAGCGTCGAGTCGGCTTCGTCGAGACTGAACGCCTCGAAGTAGGCACCGATCCCCGGAATGTTCCAGCCCACGACCACGCTCAGCGTGTCGCCGAGGTCGACGATCTGCTCGGCCGACGTGCCCTGATCGATGACCCGCTCGACCAAGTCGGGCGGGAGTGCGTCGTCGAAGAAGGTCGATGAGCCGCCGGCCCAGTTGCCGCGGTACCAGATCAGGTAGTTCTGCGCCCCGATCCGGTTGAGGGAGTTCTGTGCCGATTCGGCGGTCGGCGGGTTCGATTGCAGATCGCGCTCGACTCCCAGGGCGTTCCGCTGACTGGTGGTGATGGCGGTGTCGACCCGCTCGTCGACGAGGTTCTGGCGGGCCAGACCGTAGGTGACGAAGGCCAAGAACAACGCAAGGGCGATCGAGCCGAAGGTGAAGATGAGCAGGATGCGTCGACGGAGTCCGATCGCAGCTGGTCGCGACCGGAGTGGACGGAACCAGCCGCCTTCGGTCACGTCTGCAGCCGGTAGCCGAGTCCGCGCACGGTGACGACGTGGCGCGGGTTGGCGGGGTCGGCCTCGACCTTGGTGCGCAGGCGACGGACGTGCACATCGACCAGTCGGCCGTCACCGAAATAGTCGTAGCCCCACACTTTGTCGAGCAGTGCCTCTCGGCTGAGCACCTTGCCGGGGCTTTCGGCCAGTTCGCACAGCAGACGGAACTCGGTCTTGGTGAGGTGGACTTCGTCGCCGTCGCGCAGCACCTTGCCCTCGTCGGGGATCAATTCGAGGTCGCCGAACACCAGCCGTTGGTGGCCAGGGGCAGTCGGGCGAATTCGACGCAACAGCGCACGGATGCGTGCTGAGAGCTCTTTCGGAGCGAACGGCTTGGTCAAGTAGTCGTCGGCGCCGGCCTCGAGCCCGGCGACCACGTCGTGGGTGTCGTTACGGGCGGTGACCATCACGACGGGAACATCGCTGGTGCGCCGCAGCGTGCGGCAGAGTTCGAAGCCGTCGATTCCCGGCAACATGATGTCGATCAGCACGACATCGGGTGAGCTGCGCTGGAACATGTCGATGGCGGCCTCGCCGCTCTCGGCCTCGTCGACCACCCAACCCTCGTCTTCCAAGGCGAGTTTGACGGCCGAACGGATCCGTTCGTCGTCCTCGACGGCCAGGATGCGAGTACCCACGGACCCCATGATGCCGCAAAGTCGCTGCGGTTGACGAGCATGGCCGCCCGCACGGCTCCGAAACGAGGCCGTACGCCGTTAGAGGCCGTGCGACTGGCAGTCAATCGAGAGCGTGTTCAGCAGCCAGCACAGCGGCGCGGAGATGTGGTTGCAGCGCACGCGGCGCGGCGACGACAGAGCCGGACACGGTTGGCTGGCCGTCGAACCCGGTGACAACAGCACCGGCCTCGGCGGCGATCAGACTGCCCGCCGCAAGGTCCCAGCTGTTGAGGTGCTCCTCGAAGTAGGCGTCGACGCGTCCGCATGCGACCATGCACAAGTCGAGCGCCGCAGACCCGAAACGGCGGATGTCGCGCACGCGGCCGATGAGCTCGGTCAGTCGGCGAGCCTGGCGGCGTCGCTCCGCACTGTCGTAGTTGAAGCCGGTTGCAACCAGCGCCATGTCGAGCTGTTCGACCGTCGACGCCTGGATCGGGTCGCTGTTGAGCGTCGCCCCCTCGCCGCGGGCCGCAGTGAACATCTCGTCGGGTACGGGCACGTACACGGCGCCGGCCACGCCCCCGTGGACGTCGCACGCAGCGACCGACACCGACCAGGTCGGCAGGCCATACACGAAGTTCACGGTTCCGTCGATCGGGTCGACGTGCCAATCGATGCCCGACGTGCCGGCGACGTTGGCGCCTTCCTCGCCGACGATGCCGTCGTCGGGTCGGACGCGGCGCAGCGTCGACACGATCAGCTCCTCGGCCGCTCGGTCGAACTCGGTGACCGGGTCGGTCGCCGAGCTCTTCGTGTCGTGGACGACCTGTCCGACGGGCAGCCGGCGTCGGCCGGCCAGTGCTTCGGTCCCGGCCACTCTTGCGAGCGTCGAGGCGAGTTCGCGCAGCTCAGCGCGGAGCGTGTCCGGCATTGGTTCGGTCCTCGATCTCGCGCCATTCGCCGATCGCGCGCATCACCAGGACCGCAACAACCGCCATGCCCACCGCAGCGCTGACCGCGCCGGCCAGCAGACCGAGTCCGAGAGGGACGCCGCAGTCACCTTCGCACTGCAGATCGACCAGGGCAAACCCGATCAGGCCGCCAGCCAGGCCGGCCACCAAGATCGCAACGAACGCGGCGACCCGAGTGCCGACAGAGGGAATCGCCGAGAGTGGGCGAGTCTCTTCCGGAATCGATGGGTCAGACATCGACAGCGGAGGGTACCGAACGCCGTCCGCGCCCGCGCAGCGGATGGCGCAGCCCCTTGCTGGAGCGATAGTCGGAAGGTGATGGCCGCGCCCACTCATCGGACGATCTTGCACCCCGACATGAATCGAGACGACGGTAACGAGCACTTACCGATAGCGGTTCTCCAACCCTCGCAGTCATCTACGCCAGGAAGAGCACCGAGGATGGGCACAGACGTCCCGTCCGGCAGCAGTTGGAGGCTCTGGAGGAGCGAGCTGACCGGGAGGGGTGGCAGGTGGTCGCTCGCTTCGAGGAGGTGCAGTCTGCCTACGCCGACCGGGTGCACCCGCCGTTCTCCGAAGCGATGGTTGCTGCGGAGGAAGCCGGGGGAGTGCTCCTCGTGTGGGCGATCGACCGATTCAGTCGGCCGGGAGCGGAGGGCGTGCTCTGGCTCTTTCCCCGCTCGGGAGGCCGAGCCCCGTTCCGTGTCGTCTCGCTCGACGGGGTGGACACGTCCCGCGAGGAAGCTCGCTTCCAGACCATCATCAAGGCTGAACTTGCCCCTCAGGAATCGGAGCGGATCGGGGCACGGATCAGGCGTGCCCGCGTCGACGCCCGGAAGAACGGTCGGTGGATTTCTGGGAACGCTCCTTGCGGCATCCATGTCGCCGTCCTCGAGGAAGAGTGGGTCCTCCTCCATCTCGAGGTGCGAGTGATGGAGTACGTGCGGAGCTGGAAGTATCCGGTGCCCGAAGTCCACCGAGTCAGGGCCGTCACCTCGTCATGGACAAGGTCGATGGCCCGACAATGCTCGAGGCGCTCGAACCTTCGCCGTGGCGGGTGCTCTGGCACGCATGGCGGCTGGCTCGTCTGCAGCGGCAGCTCGCGAGATCCCGGCACCCGACTGGCTGCTCGCACCGGGCGTCGACCGCGAGGCGCTGGGTGGCTGACAACGGATGCTGCACCTCGACCTCCATCCGATGAACGTGATCCTCTCGCCTCGCCAGGGTGTGTACGTGATCGATTGGACGGACGCAGCCGCCGGCCCGGCTGGTTTCGATGGGGCGCTCGGCTACGTCGAGATGGCGACCGTCACCCTTCCGGATGATTCGTCCACCAGTCGGATCGGGTTGCGAGCGGGTCACGTCGGCCGTCGCTGAGTGCTGCGTTGGCGAGGCGGTCGCGCGTGACGCGCGTCGACGATTGTCGCCGACGACCGTCGGCTCGGTAGCGTGAATGGTATCCGCGAACCCTCGCGGGGTCGGGTGAAAATCCCAACCGGTGGTCACAGTCCACGACTCCCTCGCCGACCCGGAGCCGATCGCCTGATCGGAACAGCCGGCAACACGAGGGACTGAGCCTGCGGAATTCAGGCGCCGACGGTCACAGTCCGGATGGTAGCGAGGGACTCGGTAGCGGTCGCCTGCGCGCTCGCTGTCGGATCCCCAGTCCACGGGCGCGGTTCTCGAACAGTTCCGTCGCCCCTGATGTCTGGGAGACAACTGAACATGTTCACGGGAATCGTGGAGGAACTCGGCCAGGTCGCCGAGCGGGACGGATCACGTCTGCGCATCGACGCCACCGTCGTCCTCCGAGACATCCATCTCGGCGATTCGATCGCCGTCAACGGCTGCTGCCTCACCGTCGTTCGGTGGGGCGACGCCACCTCCACCGTCACCGAAGCACCCGACGACGACTCGTTCGTCGCCACCTGGTGGGAAGCCGACGTGACCCAGGAGTCCTACGACCGCACCAGTCTCGGTGAGCTTCAGGCTGGCAGCCCGGTCAATCTCGAGCGGCCGGTGCGGCTGCAGGATCGACTCGGCGGCCACCTCGTGCAGGGCCACGTCGACGGCGTCGGCACGATCGTCGATCCGGTGCCCGACCTGCGCGTCCAGTGCGACCCGGCGCTGACGCGCTACATCGTCGAGAAGGGATCGATCACCGTCGACGGCATCAGCCTCACCGTGGTCGACGCCCTCGACGACGGCTTCACCGTCGCGATCATCCCTCACACCGCCGAGGTCACCACGCTCGGCCACAAGGGTCCGGGATCGAAGGTCAACCTCGAGGTCGACGTGACCGCCAAGTACGTCGAGAAGCTCATCACGTGGCACGCATCTGCTGGCGGTGCTGTCGAATCGAGCACCGAGGCGGTGGCGTCATGACCGATCAATCGAGCATGCTCGACACCGTCGAAGAGGCGATCGAGGCGATCGGCCGCGGCGAAATCGTGGTGGTCGTCGACGACGAAGATCGCGAGAACGAGGGCGACCTCATCATGGCGGCCGAGTTCGCCACGCCCGAGACGATTGCGTTCTTCATCCGCCACACGTCGGGCTTCCTCTGTACGGCCATCACGTCCGAGTGCGCTCGTCGGCTCGATCTCGACCCGATGGTCGCCGAGAACACCGAGAGCATGCGCACAGCGTTTCTCGTGAGCGTCGACGCCAAGGCCCGGACCACCACCGGCATCTCGGCCGGCGACCGTGCAGCCACGATCCGGGCGCTCGCCGATCCGGCCACCGTGCCGGGTGACCTCGCTCGGCCGGGCCACATCATGCCGCTCGAAGCTCGGGCGGGTGGTGTGCTCAAGCGTGCTGGTCACACCGAGGCCTCGGTCGACCTGCCGCGCATGGCGGGGCTCGAGCCAGCTGGCGTCCTGTGCGAGATCACCACGAGCGACATGACGGACATGGCTCGCCTGCCCGAGCTGCGTTCGTTCGCCGACGAGCACGGCCTGAAGCTGATCTCGATCGCCGACCTCATCCGGTACCGCCGCCGCCACGAGCAGCTCGTGAAGCGGATCGCCGACGTCGTCATGCCGACCGATTGGGGCACGTTCCGTTGCGTTGCGTTCGAGTCGACCCTGGACGGCATCGAACACCTCGCCTTCGTCTACGGCGACGACGATGCGTTGGCCGCGGCCGATGCCGATTGTGGTGTGCTCGTTCGAGTGCACAGCGAGTGCCTGACCGGTGACGTGTTCGGCAGCCGCCGGTGCGATTGCGGTCCGCAGCTCGAGGCGGCGATGCAGATGGTCGCGGAATCGGGTGCGGGTGTCGTCGTGTACCTGCGCGGTCACGAGGGCCGCGGGATCGGCCTCGGCCACAAGCTCCGCGCCTACGAGTTGCAGGAGCAGGGCCGCGACACCGTCGACGCCAACGTCGAGCTCGGCCTGCCCATCGACTCGCGCGAATACGGCATCGGTGCCCAGATCCTGGTCGACCTCGGGTTGAGCCGGATCAAGCTGCTCACCAACAACCCGGCGAAGTACGGCGGGATCCAGGGCTTCGGGCTCGAGATCGTCGAGCGCGTCGGTATCGCCACACCGGCGACGCCCGAGAACCTCGCCTACCTCACCACCAAGCGCGAGCGCATGGGCCATCACTTCGACGCCGAGATGTCGCCCGCGCCCGACCCGACCACGGCGGAGGGAGCCAGTTGATGGCGACCCCCGAAGCCAAGCCAGCGCCTGGTGGCGAGATCGATGGTGCGGGCCTTCGGGTCGGCGTCGTGAGCGCTCGCTGGAACAGCGACATCTGCGACGCCCTCACCGCTGGCGCTCACCGAGCGATCGAACGCTGCGGCGCCACCGCCACGTCGGCGAGTGCTCCGGGTGCGTTCGAGCTGCCCTTTGCCGCTCGCACGCTCGCGCTGTCGGGCGACGTCGATGCGATCGTCGTCATCGGCTGCGTGATCCGCGGTGAAACCACGCACTACGAACTCGTCTCCGAAGGCTGTGCCCAGGGTGTGATGCAGGTGCAACTGTCGACCGGCATCCCGATCGGCATGGGCATCGTCACCGTCGAGAACCACGAGCAGGCGGTCGCCCGGTCGGAGGGTCCCGGCGGTCACAACGTCGGCGAAGACGCCGCGCTGGCCGCCATCGAGATGGCCCTCCTCGCTCCTTGACGAGTTTCCGCCGGTCGTTGAGGTTGCGACCGGGTCGGCTCGTCAGCACCCCCGCCTGCACTCGGCCAGCGTGAGCAACTCCGAACAGCCGCTCGTCGGCGTCGCCATGGGCTCGGGGAGCGATCGGCCGACCATGTCGAAGGCCGTCGACATCCTCGTCGAGTTCGACATCGTCCACTTGAGTGACTCCCCGAGGGATCGGTTAACCACTTCGGAAGCTCACTCGCCTCGTCTGGCCCAAAGGCGCTGTTCGCGTCGGCAACGACTGCGGGGCCTTGCTCCGCCGTGCGGGTGACCGTGATCGCAGCGTAGGCGGATACTTGCTCCTCGAAAGCGTCCACGGAGTGCATGGAGAGCACGAGGGCCACGGAGTACTCCGAGTCGCTCACGAACTGACGTAGTGTTCGCCCACACTGATTCGGCGCCCATCGGTCTGCGCAAATGAACGCAAGCGTCCCGCCCGGCTTCAATGAACCAAGCCCACGCTCGATCAACCCGACGTAGATGCCGGTTCTGCGCGACATCGTCGGGTGAAGCTTGCGGTGCCGTGCGGTGACCTCCCCGTCGATCTCCTCAAGTCGGATTCAGGGCGGATTACCGACCACGAAGTCAACCCCGCTCTGCGGATGATCCATGGGTAGGTAGTCGTCACACCTGAGCCAGCTGCTCACCAGTCGGGAACCCTCCCTCGCATCGACTCCCGACCAACAGAGGTGATGAAAGAGGTGGGCGTCAACGTCCCACAGGTTCTGCGGTTGGAGGTCGACGACCCAACGTTTCGTCAGAACGTCTCCGTGTTCGTGGCGCGACTGCTGGGCCAGATCGGCATCGTCGGCAGTGGGTGACACAGAGCTTCTTGATGCCCTGATCGTCGCTGGTTTTGTCTTCATGGCCTGTTCGCACCCCACGTAGCCTCTAGGCGTGGCTGCTTTGGGGCGCAGTAGGACTATCTGTCATGCCGACATGGACGCGTTCTACGTGTCGGTCGAGCTGCGGCGTCGCCCGGAACTGCGCGGCAAGCCGGTGGTCGTTGGCGGCGACGGTCCGCGCGGCGTCGTCGCCGCTGCGTCGTATGAGGCCCGTCGCTTCGGCGTGCACTCGGCCCTCGCTTCGTCGATCGCCAAGCGGCGCTGCCCGCATGCGGTGTTTCTCCCCGGCGATCACGCCCACTACTCCGAAGTGTCTCGGGAAGTGCGCGACGTCTTCGAGCGCTACACGCCACTCGTCGAACCGCTCTCGCTCGACGAGGCATTCCTCGACGTCAGCGGCTCGATCGAGCTGCTCGGCGATGGACCGACGATCGCCCGCGCGCTTCGGGCGGCGATCCGCGACGAGCTCCAGCTCGGGTGCTCCGTCGGCGTCGCTCCGAACAAGTTCCTCGCCAAACTGGCCTCGGTCGACGCCAAACCACGCGCCAGTCGGGACGGAATCGAGCGGGGTCCTGGCGTGGTCGAGATCGTGGCGGGGGAGGAGCGGGCCTACCTCGAGCCGTTGCCCGTCGAGCGGCTGTGGGGCGTGGGGCCGGCGACCCTGGCCAAACTCAACCGGATCGGCATCTACACGGTTGCCGACCTCACCACCGTCGGTGCTCCAGCGCTTGCCGCCTCGCTCGGCCAGTCGCAGGCTCGCCACCTCACCGAGTTGGCAGTCGGCCATGACGACCGCCCCGTCGAGCCCGATCAAGCGATCAAGTCGATCAGCCACGAAGAGACCTACGCCGAAGACCTCGCCACGATCGAGGAACTGAGGACCGAGGTGGTGCGGATGTCCGATGCGGTGGCTCGCCGACTGCGCCGTCAGAAGATCGGTGCGCGCACGGTTGCGCTGAAGTTGCGATTCACCGATGGGTTCCGCACGATCACCCGCCAGACGACTACACCAGAACCGATCGACCAGGCCTCGATCATCGCCGAGTTGCTGATACCGCTGCTCGAGCCGATCGATCCCACCCCCGGGATCCGACTGGTCGGGGTGTCCGGATCGAATCTCGGCCCAGTCCACCAGCAGCTGAGCTTCGACGATCTCGCCGGCGCCGAACCCGGGACGCGTGAGTCAACGGTCGATGAGATCCGCGACCGTTTCGGTGCCGAAGCGATCGGGCCGGCGAGCGCGGTGCGCAACGGCAAGCTGCGCACCGTTCGCCCCGGGGCGCAGCAGTGGGGTCCGAACCAGACACCTCCCGAATAGCGCCGGCCGAA
>JABSQH010000113.1 GCA_013213745.1 Ilumatobacteraceae bacterium
CTGAAAGACATAATTTGACAATTCCGGAACACGTTTTTTTATTTTAATTTAAATTTTTTTGTTCCAATTCCAAAATTAACTCATTTGAGCTAAGATTAATTCGAATTCGCCATGGAACCGTTGTTCGTTTTATTCAACTTCGTCGTTCGTCGTCCTGAAACGGGCCCGGGAGACACGGGGCCTGCACGAGCACGACCCACATCTGCGGCTGCGGAAACTAGTAGTGGTGGTTTGGGATCCACACCACCTGGTCGGGTGGTTCTTCGTCATTTCCTGCAAAAGAATCATTGGTGAACGCGTGAAACCCGTAAGGTTGACACAGTGAAACCCGTATTTCCGTAAGGTTGACACTACACGTATTATGTAAAGTTGGGTCGTTATTTTCTTTTTTGTAAGTTCAGTCATTCCGGGCCCCGTTCCGAGTACCGCTATCGGGACAGCCGCGGCCGCTCGAGCAAGAAGGTTTTTTGCGATGTTTACAACGCGTATATCAATCGCTACAAAAAGAAAAACGATTGGCATACGCGTTGTAGAAACCCAAAAAATCTTCTTGCTCAAACGCTCGCGGCTGCTCGACTTTGAAATTCAGTCATTCCGGGCCCCGTTCCGAGTACCGCTACCAGGACGACCAAACAAATCCGTCAGACCAATCAAATACTTTCCCAAGCGCGTCAGTGTCCGCACGAATGGAAGTGGGTCCCAGAAATTCAGCTCCTGCAATATCGCCCGTACACCTGGGCATTAAAAAAAAATCATACATAGAATGCATTTGTTTTTGCGACATTGCAGAAAATTTAGTGCGCTTATTCCAGGAATGCGAGGGTACGCGCTATTCAAAAAGTTCCAGTTTGTTGCGAAATAGTAGGGCCATGGCTCGATTGTTGGATCAGCTCCGGCAATGACCGTAAAAAATACATTCCTCTGGAGCGGATACTAATGCATTCTATGTATGATTTTTTTTTAATGCCCAGGTGTACGGGCGATATTGCAGGAGCTAGTCGCCGTACACCTGCGTCGACTTAATTTCCTGCGTCGCCGTACACGATAATTTCCTGCGTCGACTTCCACTCGTCAGGACACTGGCATTTGCTTTGGACGTCCCGAAGGTGCCGATCCTCGAGACGGCCTCGGTCTGGCAGTTTTAATGGTGCGGCCGACGAAACGCGCCAGTGTCCTGACGAGTAGCGCGCTTGGGAAAACATCGAGCTCGTCAGAGCATCAAAAGTGAAAAAATGATGGTCAGACCAATCAAATACTTTCCCAAGCGCGTCAGTGTCCGCACGAATGGAAGTGGGTCCCAGAAATTCTCTAGAGAATTTCTGGGACTCACTTCCATTCGTTAGGACACTAGCGCGCTTGGGAAAATATCGACCAAACAAACCATACAAAATTGGCGTATGCCAATTGTTTTTCTTTTTGTAACGATTGATATACGCGTTGTAAAAATCGCAAAAAACCATCTTGCTCGAGCGGCCGCGGCAACGACCCAACTTTACATAATACGTGTAATGTCAACCGACCGAGTAGTACGGGTTTTTTTTCTTTTGAGAAATGACGAGACTTCGAGTTTCCCGCAGCTTCGAGAGGGTTTCCCCCGGGTTTTTCCCGCGAAATGACGAGACTTCGAGTTTCCCGCAGCTTCGAGAGGGTTTCCCCGCAGAGACTTCGGGTTTCCTTCGAGTTACCCGCGGTGGTGTAACCCGACCAGCACCAGGAGATGTGGATCTCAAACACGACGACTAGTTTCCGGCCCGTTTCAGGACGACGGACGACGAACTTGGTCAAAACGACCACGGTTCCGTGACGAATCTCAATTCATTTTGGCCCAAACGATAACCAGTTAAAACCGACAAAAATAAATCAAACGTAAATATTTTCGATTTTATTAAGGATTTTTATGTCTCGTTTTAAGGATTTTATTTAAAGGGTTTTTTAAGGATTTTGCAGGCTCCGTGACGAAGTTGGTCAAAACGACCACGGTTCCATGGCGAATTCCAATTAATTCTGGCCAAAACGAGTGGATTTTGGGCAAAAATACAAAAAAATTACAAAATAAATTAAGAATACGTGTCTCGTTTTTTCAAAAATAGGTTTTTCAGAGATTTCGAGGGGGGGGGGGCGGA
>JABSQH010000114.1 GCA_013213745.1 Ilumatobacteraceae bacterium
CGGGTCCCTAATATGGCCCGAGTAGTTAGGACCACTCTCACCTTCTCGGCGTTCCATCCTGTCGATGACGCCACAGACGAGCGCGCGGTTGATCTTGGCACCCAGTTTGGTGATGACGAACGATGGGTCGTACTCGCCGGAGCCCTCCTCAGGCAGTGAAGCCTCCTGGTACTCCTGAGCGAACATGCGCACAGCGCTCTGGCGGGAAAATCGACGTGTTGGCTCTTGCATCAAAGTACCACCTCCCAACGCTGCATTACCTCATTGGCGGCGTCGGCTGATGTGGTCTCGTCTTGCTCTACCTCGTCGGCGAGCAGCATGGCACCCTGATCATCGATGATCGAGCGCCCTCTGACGCTCAGTCTGCGCGCGAGCACGCGTTCGCGCAGGAAAGCGGCGAATCCGTCTTGACCGTCCTTGTCCACCTGCTCCCTAACAGCCTCCTGATCCATCCCGAGGAAGGCTTCTGAAGGATCCTTTGCCAACAAGAGTGATGCATTGGAAACGCCGTCGTCGATGACGAACCTGAGTCTGAGGTCCTCGACTCCACGTTGAGGGCCGTGGTCGATGCAGGCGCCGTCCCTGAGGACGCGTCTGCATTCAGGGCACCGCTCAATGATGCCCGAGTCCCTGCGTACGGCCACGATGGTGCCGTTGGTGCGAATGCCTCTGCGCGAGCCGCTGGTGACCACAGTAGTCAGGTCGGCTTCGACCCAGTGCTGCTCGGGGTCTATCGAGTCCCAAGGCGGGTCGGACAGGTCAGTCACCTGTGCGGCATCGTCCACGACGAGATCGGGGGAACCCTGCCAATACTGCACGCGGGAGCCAGTCAGATGCAGGAAGTCCCCCTGCTTGGGGTCGATCTCGCACCAAGCGGTGAGTCGGCAGCGGCCACTGGGATCAAGGACGTCGCCGCTGCGGACGACTCGCTCGGTACCGTCTTCGGCGGTGAATGAGCGCTGGTCCCATGATTCGACTTGGACTGTGATTTCGATGTCACTCATTCCGTTGCGCAACTCGGCGATGCTGACCTTGTTAGCCTGTGAGAGGTCGTCCATACTGGCGAATGCCGTGTCGTGGAAGACCTCTATCCTGGTCCTGTCGCCGATGTTGATTTCCGGGGTCTCGCGGAACTTCCTAACGGATGCGCCATCTATCTTGAGCAGGGTCCCCGGCTCGTGCTCGAGAGGTACCCATGACAGGAAGCCGATGCTACCGCTGGAGTCGGCCAGCCTACCGCGGACGACATCTAACTGACCGCTGCCGTCACGCTTCACGATGACATCTGGCTTGGACGAAATCAGGCGCGCGACGAGATTCACGTAGCCCTCGTTCTCCGAGGCTGTCTCTATGGTGACGGGGTCGTCGCTGATCTGCGTCACCGGAGTGCCGCCCTCGCGCAGAACGGTCACCCGGGTAGTGCGGTTGACGTTTATCGAGCGCTTGTCATTCCACTCGTTGACCGACGCGCCCTCGAGCCGCACGACCGAGCCTGGGGCGAGGTTCTCGCTCTGCTCGCCCCAGTCCTTGTAGTCCCAGCGCTCGCGTTGGTCGCTGTTCTCCCA
>JABSQH010000115.1 GCA_013213745.1 Ilumatobacteraceae bacterium
ACCGGTATCGCCGCCCGTCGAGCCGCCACCGGTGTCGCCACCGCTCCCGGTATCGCCTGTGCCGGTGTCACCGGTGTCACTGCCCGCACCACCGGTATCGCTGCCGCCACCGACGGTGCCCGCCGGTGGCGTGGTGGTGCCGCCGCCGCCAGAACTCGACGAGCCAGAGCTGGAGCTACCCGAGGACGTGGAGCCGCCCGAGCCGCTCGACGAGCCCGAGAACGAACCACCCGATCCACTCGATGACGAACTCGACCCGCCGCCGCCAATCGACCCACCGGGTGCGATCGCCGAATCATCGCGGAACTCCGAGCCGAGGCACTCGCCAGTCCCGGGCCGCGGCCCGAGCTCGGCGGCGATCGACTCGACCAATGCCTGCCGACCACGGTCGCTCGGGTGCAGCCCGTCGCCGCTGAGGATCCCGGGTTCTTCGGACAAACTCGTCCAATCCACCACGGTCACGAACGAGAACTCCTCGGCAAGCCGATTGATCACCTCGTTGACCTCGACGTAGTTGCTTCGGTACAACGCGACGCTGACCAGAATGGTCGGCCGCGGCGAGAGGCGCATCAGGATCTCGCGCAATTCCGCCTCGTACTCGACCGGGTCACCTCGATAGTTGGTTCCGAGGAAAACTGCGGCCACATCCCATTCGCCGTCAGGCGAGAACGGGTCGAGCATTTCGTCGAGCACCTGGTTGCCGAACTCGACGCTGCGGCTCGGTTCGGCTTCGACAGCCACCGTCCAGCCGAGCGGGACCAGCACATCACACATCTGACCGCCATAACGCGTCGATGTGCCGGCGAAGATCGAATCGCCGATCGCCAAGAAGCGATTGCCATCGACCTGCTCACCGATCAGCTGGATCTCGTTGCCCTCCTCGTCGACCGGCCGCGGGATCACCGTGATCGGCCGCTGATCGCCCGCAACGGTGTCGGGCACCACGCCCACGCCGCCGATCGTCGCCGACGGGGCAGGCAACGTCGAGTCGGGCGAGGCGGCCTCGGTCGCACCACATGCGGCGACGCCGAGCGCACCGAGTGCGAGCAGCGCAGCAGAGGTTCGACCGATCGGCATCGCTCTATTGAAGCGCCTCAGATCTCGTTCGAGGTGTCACGCGACCGTTGTCACGTCGCCTGCACCAGCGATGCCTGGGGCATGGCATCCTGACCCGATGGCCAATCCGAACGTTCCGACGACGATCGCTGAGATGGAAGACGGCTGGCACTACGCCGAAACGATCGGCAAGAAGCCGTACCGCAAGGAGCTCCGCAACCTGCAGATCGAGTTGCTCAAGCTGCAACGTTGGGTGATCGACACCGGCCAACGGCTGGTGTTGGTGTTCGAAGGGCGCGACGCCGCAGGCAAAGGCGGCTCGATCAAGCGCTTCACCGAGCACTTGAATCCGCGCGGAGCACGCGTTGCCGCCCTCCCCAAACCGAGTGACGTGGAACAGACCCAGTGGTACTTCCAGCGCTACATCAGCCATCTACCCCACGGCGGGGAGATCGTCTTCTTCGATCGGTCGTGGTACAACCGCGCCGGCGTCGAGACGGTGATGGGTTTTTGCGCACCTCGGGAGCACGCCGAATTTCTGCGCCAGGCGCCGTGGTTCGAAGAGAGCCTCGTCGCATCGGGAACCCATCTGTTCAAACTGTGGTTCACGGTGAGCCAGGAGGAGCAGCGGGAACGCTTTGCTGCCCGCCAGAACGATCCGCTCAGGCGTTGGAAGCTGTCGCCGATCGATGAAGCGTCGATCAACCGATACGACGACTACACGCGGGCACGCAACCAGATGCTCGCGTACACCGATCGTCCCGGTACGCCGTGGACGGTGATCAATTCCAACGACAAGAAACGGGCGCGCATCGGATCGATCCGGCACGTGCTCAGCACACTCGACTATCCAGGCAAGAACGCCGACGTCGCCGTGCCGCCCGACCCCGCAGTCGTCCGGCCTGCCGCCGACATCGACATCCCCGTCGACATGGCTGATTGAGCTGCCCGAGGCGGCGACGGATCGCGCGATCGTGTGACGATTCGGTCGGCCACATGACAGGTGTGACACGGTTCGGCGCGATCTCCGATATTCCCGAGCGTCGACATGACCAGGTGCGATAACAACACCGCATGGAGTTGCGCAGACAGACCTGGGCACGAGCGATTCGAGTCGCCGTCGTCGTCTCAGTTGTCGCCGCACTGGCGGCCATCGGGGCTGCCGCGATCGATGTGCCCCAGGTCGCGATCGTGCTCACCGTGATCTTCGTGGCGTTCGGCGTCAGCTGGGTCTCGACCGGGCGCGCGGTGCAGCAGCGCCAGCCCGACATGGTCGGCTCCAACTGACGGGCGCTCCTGCGGCCTGATCTCGCCCGGCGTACGGTCCGAGTGCGAGGATCGACGGATGAAGCTGCGCATCGGCTACGGCCTCGGCACCGGCACGAACCTCCACGATCCGTCCTACGGCGTCGTCGTCGACGCACTCGAGCGGCTCGGGTTCGACTCGTTGTGGCTGTCGGAGAAGGTCAGCGGATCCGCACCGGACCCACTCGTGGCGATGGCCTACGGAGCGGGCCGCACCTCGCGACTCAAGTTCGGGATGTCGGTGATGGTCCTGCCAGGACGCAACCCGGTGCTCGTCGCCAAGGAGATGGCCACGCTGGCGGTGATGTCGGGTGGCCGGCTCTTGCCGGCATTCGGGCTCGGAGCCGTCAACCCGGTCGAACAGCAGGCCTTCGGCGTCGAGCGCGGCGAGCGGGCGGCGCTGTTCAACGAGGCTTTCGACGTCATGCGCGCATGCTGGAGCGGTGATCCGGTGCATCACCATGGCGCGCGGTTCGACTTCGACGGTGTGACGGTGCAGCCCGTCCCCAAGCGGATGGACGTGTGGCTCGGCGGGATTGCACCGAGCGAACTGCGCAGGGTCGGGCGACTCGCCGACGGCTGGTTGCCGTCGTTCGTGCTTCCCGACGACGCCGCCGAGGGACGCAAGGTGATCGAAGAAACGTGCGCCGAGCACGAGCGCTCGATCGACGACGACCACTACGGCGTCTTGATCCCGTATTGCTTCGGCGCGGTGCCCGACGCGCTCGTCGCTGCGTTGGCCAAGCGTCGACCCGACCTCGAGGACCCACGCGTGCTCGTCCCCGACTCGTGGGACGAGCTCGGTGCCCTGATCAAACGATTCGAAGATGTGGGCACGACCAAGTTCGTGGTGGTCCCGATCGTCGAGCCTGGCGATGCAACCGCATGGGTCGAGCATCTCGAGCACGCCGCTGAGGCGCTGCTACCGCTCGAACACGACTGACATGCCAACCGCTCTGTGGGAACCGGACGGCGATCGATGGGTCGCGACCGAGTTGTCGCGCGGACCATGGGACCCTCGGTTCTGCAACGGCGGACCGGTGGCCGCGTTGCTGGCACAGCTCGTGGAGACCGTCGACGACGCCTACTCCGCCCACGTCAATTGGCACGTCGCTCGACTGACCGCCGAGCTGATCCACGCCGTGCCGGTCAATCGACCGCTACGGGTGCGTTCATCGGTGGAGCGGGCCGGCCGCCATGTGTCGTTGGTCACCGTGGCGATCGCCGACGACGACCACGACCTCGCACTCGCCCGTGGGTTGCGCATCCGCCACACCGAGGCGCCCCTCCCCGCAGGAACCGTCCAACTCGACGATCACCTACCGGCACCGCTCGATGCGCCAGTGACGCAGACGGGTTGGTCAGCGACCGAGGGCCTGGCCTTTCACAACGACGCGATCACCTTTCGACTCGTCGACGGACGGTTCGATGAGCTCGGGGCGGCAACCGCCTGGATCCACCTCGACGTCGACGTGGTGCCAGACGAGGCACCGACTGGACTGCAGCGGGTCGCTGCTGCATCCGACACGGGGAATGGACTGAGCAACGGTTTGCCGAACCACGAGTGGTTGTTCATGAACGCCGACCTGTCAGTGCATCTCGCCCGTCCAGTCGCCGGCGAGTGGATCGCACTGTCCGCCGCGTCGACCTACGGCGGCGAACCCGTGCTGTCCGGCACCGGCGTCGCCGAGGCCGCCCTGTACGACGAACACGGCCGTCTCGGCCGAAGTATGCAGAGCCTGTACATCGAACATCGTTAGGGAACCGACGTCGCCGCGCCGACGTCTAACCGGCCATGGGATGGGGGATCACGGGGCGCCGAGCCGCCCGAGCAATGGCGGTCACCGGTGTCGCTGCGCTCACCGCTGTGTCATGCAGTGCCGACGAGAACGACGCGCAGCCGTCCGGCTCGGCGAGTACCACCGGTGTGGCCGGCACCACGGCCGCAACGGATCCGTCGTCGCGATCGACCGTTGTGCCGGCATCGTCACCGCCGCCAGCATCGACGCCGGGAGCGCCGGTCGGGTTCGCCAACCTGCAGTTTTTCGGCGACTGTCCGGCACTGCTCGGACACATGCAGAGCATCGCTGCGGACCGCGTGACACCGTGGGGCCTCGACGGCCACTACGGAGGAATCCGGGAAGTGGCCGAAGAGATGGCGGTCGAGTTCGAAGCGGACGCTGACTTCTCGTCCGCCGACGAGAGTGGCAGCGGGGCAGGCGTCGACTTCTCCGACACCAACGTGCAAGAGGTCGGCGTCGACGAAGGCGACGTGGTCGAAACCAACGGCCAACACCTGTACGTCGCTGCACCCTACGGGGGCGTCCGCATCGTCGACGTCGACTCCGCCGAGGTCGTGGCCACGCTCGATGTGCCCGATGGCCAGCACCAACTGCTGCTCGACGACGATCGACTCGCCGTGATCACGTCGGCCTGGTCCGGGTCACCCGACACCGTGGTCTCGCTGTACGACGTCGACGAGGCCGCCGCTCCTGAACTCGTCACACGCCACCACCTCGAAGGCATCGTCGTGGCGACGCGCTCGATCGACGGCGTGGCGCGCATCGTCGTCTCGACCCCATTCGGCCAGCGGCTTCCTTTCGTCGATCCGGGCGAGTTCGGTTACGACGAAGAACGAGCGTTGGCTCGCAACCGCGAGATCATCGCCGAGTCCGACGTGGCCGACTGGTTGCCGCGCCGTTTTGCCGAGACGGCCAGTGCCGAGTTCGGGCCGATGGAAGCGGCGCTCGACTGCGCCGCAGTCGGCGCCCCGGAGGAGTTCAGCGGACTCGGAGTCACATGGATTGCCAGCGTCGATCTCGACGGTGACGAGGCCCCGGTCGGCGCGGCCGGGGTCGTTGCCGACGGTTCGATCGTGTACGCGTCGCCGACGAGTCTGTACGTCGCCAACCAGTCGTGGGACGTGGTCCCGTTCGCCGTCGGTACGTCTGACGATCGAGGCGACGAACAACTCGACGAACCCGCCGGGCCGCCCCCGACGACCATTCACCGCTTCGACCTGCAAGCGGACGGCGGCGCCATCTACGTCGCGTCGGGCCAGGTACCGGGCCGCTTGCTGAATCAATTCGCGATGAGTGAGCACAATGATGATCTGCGCGTCGCGACCACCGTCGACGACTCGAGCAACGGCGACTCGGAGTCGATCGTCACGGTATTGCGACCGACCGACGGTGAGCTCCGCGAGATCTCGTCGATCGGCGGGCTCGGTCGCGGTGAACAGATCTTCGCGGTGCGCTTCATGGGTGACGTCGGCTACGTCGTCACGTTCCGCCAGATCGACCCGCTCTACGTGCTCGACCTGTCGAATCCGGAGACGCCGGTGCTCGAGGGCGAGCTCAAGATCCCCGGCTACAGCGCGTACCTGCACCCCGTCGGCGAAGGATTGTTGCTCGGCGTCGGTCAAGACGCCAACGAGCAAGGGTTCGCCCTCGGTACGCAATTGTCGTTGTTCGACGTCAGCGAATCGACCAATCCGCAGCGAATCGACACGTTGTCGATCGGTGGCTGGAGCGAGATGGAGTGGGATCACCGAGCGTTTCTGTACTGGCCCGCGGACGGCACGATCGCCATCCCCGCCTCGCCGGGCTGGAACGACTGTGGTCCGAACGAGACGTGCCTTGCGCGCACGCTCCAGGGCGCTGGGGGCACCGTCGTCGCACAGCTCGACGGCACCGAATTGCGTGCCCGCGGCGTGATCAACGGTGACACCTCGACCAACTGTTGGAATCCGCCGCTCCGCACCGTCGTGATCGACAGCGAACTTGCGGCGGTGGCGCCGAACTCGATCACGTTCGCCGACCGTGGTTCGCTGGACGTCCGCGCCGAAGCTCGCTGGGGTGACGTCGATGAGTACGGCTGCTACTGGTACCAGTGATGTTCGATCGTGCGGTCAGGTCGGCAGCGAGCCGCCCGATGTCGCTCGGAGCTCGTCGCGATCGAACGCGTCGCTCGGCTGCTTGAGAATGCGGTAGCTCGTCCCGCCGGGGACCTGGGCGATCCGCAGCAGCAGCTCGCGGACACCGTCGGCAGCGGCGGGGCCGTACTCCTCGAACACCGGCTGGAGGCTGCCCCATGTGACGAGCAACGAACCGTCGGGGCCGAGCCGTGCGCCACCCTGTGCCCGGCTGGTCCTCGACTGCGGTTCGTCGAACTGCCACAGCAGTGTCGCCGTCATCGCCCCCTGATCGACCTGATAGGCGACCACCCGCGCCGGCTCGCTCGTGCCGGACCGGTTGTCGAAGATCGTCAAGATGTTCGTGGCATCATCGAAGCGCCCATCGTGGGGACGAATCGGCCCGCCGAGCGGGTCGTTGACGATCGTCAAACGGGCGGCGTTTGCGGCTGGGGATCCGCCCAGTGGCGGTGCGGAGCTGAGGTACCAGTCGAGCGCACCAGTCGCCCGGTCGACACGGAACACCGCATCGAGGTGGCGTGCAGTGGCGACATAGTCGCCGTCGGCGACGCGTTGCAGCGAATTCATGTGCACGAGATCGAGCTCGCCACCATTGGGAGCGCCGGCGTATCGCCCGAATCGTTGCGGGAAGCCGGCATCGAGCACATCGTCGAGGATCACGTCGAGCCCGGTTCCGACGTTGGTGTTCCACGTCCACTGAATCTCGCCGTTGGCGTCCACTTCGATGATTGTCGAATCCACGACCCACTCATCGCCGAAGAAGCACTCTGGGTCAGTCCCTGCGATCGGGCACGGCACAGCGCCGTTCAGTGCGGTCAGATCGACCCCGGCGTCACGCAACGGGTACGAGATCAGCGCAGATCCACCGTTGGGTAGGTCGACGTGGTCGTGATGGTCGATGGGCAGCTCGTCTTCCCAGTTCAGGTAGGGCACGCCACCGATGTCAGCGGTGATCTCGACCACGCCCGGGGCGACCGACGCACCGGCCACGTCGAACAGTCGCGTGCGCACGCCGTCGGAGGGGATACCGAAGAACCGGCCCAAGCTGGTCACCCGCAGCGACCCGTCCGCTCGACGATCGAAGTTGATCACGTCAGTCTCGGCACGCTTGTGCCACACCGGTGCGCCGTACTCGTCGAGGATCACCACGAACTCACCCGACGGCGAGCCGCCCTGTCCGAACGTCGTGAGATACCAGCCCGGTGTGGGCAACGTGTCGCCGCGCTCGACCGCGAGCTGCGGGAAGTCCGCCGGCAGGCAACGAAAGCCGTAACTGCGGACGTCGTTGCCACGGCGCAGCACCACCATGGTGAGTTCGTCGATCGTCAACGGCACCGTCACCGCCGCGCCGTCGATATCGACGGGATCGCCGTCGACGAAGGCACGTGCGCCGGGCAGCGGGTCGACATCGATGGTGACGTTGGAGGTGCTGTCGGTACAGGCAATCCCGTAGTCGGGACCATCAGGTCGATACGGCGGCCACACCGTCTCGTCGAATGCCAGCCGTTCGGCGAGGTTTCCTGCAGGCGCAGCCATCACGCCGACCAGGTCGACGACAACATGGGTCCGGCGGTGGGCGTAGACGCACACGGTCCCGGTATCGGAGAGTTCGACGGGGACGAGATTGCTCACCGATGCTGCGTCGACGAAGTTCAGATTCGACACCTCAGGCACCTGCGGGTCGCACGGGAACAGCCGGAGGTGTCCGGGTTCCTCGCCGTCGGTGGCCACGACATTGAGCAACACCGCACTGGCCTCGGCCGCTGCGGGGTGTCCGGCCGCAGGGGTGATCGTGCGTACCTCTCCGGCATCGAGCGTGCCTGTCGGCCCGCCGGTCCCGATACGCGTGTCGACGAGTCGATCGCCGACGAGCGTCTGCAGCGCCGGGGCGGGGCCGAAATCGGGCCGCGGTGCGTAGTACCCCATCACGTCGATGACGACATGGACGAACCGGTTCGACTGCACGCAGAGTTGTCCACCAGGTCCGCCGATCCCAACGACCACTGCGACGGCGCGCGACTCGCCTGCCAGGAAGTTCAGCGCCGAGGTGTCCGGCGGCGCCTGCCCGCACGGGTACACCTGGAGAAATCCCCGCTGATTGGCGCCCGTGACAGTGGCGTTGACGAGCACCGCAGTCGTGTCGGCGGGAACGTACTTGTCGCCGAGGGGGATCGCCCGGATGTTGAACGGGGGTAGGCGGATGCCGAGCGTCTCGCGAGTGTCGTCGGCGCGCACGGGCTCGATCGAAGAGAACGAGGTGTCGGCCGCGCCCCACCAGCCCGTGATATCGATGATCAGGTGTGAGTCGCGCTGTGCGAACACGCAGACAGCGCCGGTGGGATCAAGGGTTGCGACAACGAGGTTGGGAGTGGCGATGTCGTCGCCCCGGGCATTGAGGTTCGACGACGAGGGTCGTCCGCTGGCGCACGGAAAGACCGTGTAGAACCCCCGTTGGTCGGCGATGGCCGTGAGTGACACGGCCGCAGCGACTGCGCCGTCAGGAAGATCGCTGGCATCGAAGCGGAGTCGCAACGTACACCCAGACGGCACCATCTCGTCGACGCCGCCGGTGCCGTCGCGTGTGTCGACGAACCGCTCGGGCGCGATGGTCGTGAACCCGTCGAGCGTCGGACCCGCCACCGCATCCGGCGCCGTCGGCCCACCACAGAACACGTCGGCCACCGTCGCCGCCGACACCGTTGCCGGACCCGAGCCGACCAGCACGGCACCGACCGCAACCGCCACCGCGGCCCACCATGACACCCACCGTTTCACGCGCGGCGATGCTAGCGACCCCGAACCCCCCGGTGGCCGCGCCCAGAAACCACCGAAAAACCGGGGATTCCGTGCGAAAAACGCACGGAACCGCGACAATTTCGGATAGCGGGTCAGCGGTTTTGGCGCTTTTGTATGTTGGCCCACTCGTCGCGCAAGCCGACGGTGCGATGGAACAGCGGTGCGCCGTCGGCGGTGCGATCGGCGGCGAAGTAGCCGAGGCGCTCGAACTGGACGACGTCGCCTGCCGGCACCTCGGCGAGCGCCGGCTCGACCTTGGCGGCCAGCAGTTCGCGCGAGTTGGGGTCGAGATCATCGAACGGATCGCCGGTATCGGCTCCGGGCACCTCGGCGCTGAAAAGTCGCTCGTACAAGGCCACCGTCGCGTCGACCGCTTCTGCCGCCGACACCCAGTGCATGGTCGACTTCACCTTGCGCCCGTCGGGCGAAGAGCCGCCACGAGTGTCGGGGTCGTATGTCGCCCGCACCTCGATGACGTTGCCGGCGTCATCGGTGACGGCGTCGGTCGCGGTGACGAAGTAGGCGCCGCGCAAGCGAACCTCGCGGCCGGGCGTGAGGCGGTAGTACTTCGGCGGCGGGTCGAGCTTGAAGTCGTCGTGCTCGATGTACAACTCACCCGAGAACGGCACCTGACGTGTGCCGGCGTCAGAATCCTCCGGATTGTTCACCAGGTCGACGTACTCGACGACGGGATTCCCGGCCTCGTCGGTCGGCCAGTTGGTGATCACGAGGCGCAGCGGTCGCAGCACGGCGAGACGACGCAGCGCAGTTCGGTTGAGCTCGGTGCGGACGAACGACTCGAGCAACTCGATCTCGTGGCGGCTGTTGGTACGAGCGACACCGATGAACTCGGTGAACTCGCGCAGCGCCGACGGCGGATACCCACGGCGGCGCAGCGCCCGCAGCGTCGGCAAGCGCGGGTCGTCCCAGCCGTCGACCACGCCGTCGGCGACGAGCTGGGCGAGCTTGCGCTTGGACGTGATCGTGTGGGTCAACTCCAGCCGGGCGAACTCGGTCTGCCGCGGCTGGTCGGAGGGCAGCGGCAGGTGTTCGAGGAACCAGTCGTACAGCGGGCGGTGACTGTCGAATTCGAGCGTGCACAACGAATGGGTGATCCCCTCGATGGCATCGCTTTGTCCGTGCGCCCAGTCGTAGGTGGGATAGATCGACCACTCGTCGCCGGTGCGGTAGTGGTGCCCATGACGGATGCGATACATGATCGGATCGCGCAGCTGCATGTTCTCGTGCTGCATGTCGATCTTGGCGCGCAGCACCATCGCGTTGTCAGCGAAGTCGCCGGCACGCATGCGTCGAAGCAGGTCGAGATTCTCTGCAACGGGGCGGTCGCGGTGCGGGCTCTCGACGCCCGGCTGTCCGAACCCGCCACGTTGGGCCGAGATGGTGTCGCCGTCTTGTTCGTCGACGTAGGCCAGCCCGGCCTCGACGAGACCCTCGGCCCATGTGTAGAGCTGATCGAAGTAGTCGCTGGCGTACAGCGGGTCGCCGCTGGGCGGGTAGCCGAACCAGGTGAGGTCCTCGATGGCCGCCTCGACGAACGCCATGTCCTCCGTATCGGGATTGGTGTCGTCGAAGCGCAGATTGCAATCGCCGCCGAATTCCTGCGCCAGCTCGTTGTTCAGACTGATCGCCTTGGCGTGACCGACGTGCAGGTACCCGTTGGGTTCGGGCGGGAACCGTGTGTGTACCCGGCCCCCGAACGTGTTCTGCTGCTGGTCGTCGGCGATCAGATCGCGGATGAAGTTCCCAGCTGCATTGTCGGGGTCGGGGGCCATCGGGCAAGTATGGCGTCTACCCCCGCCAGGTCCAGTTGCGAATCTCGGGCATGTCCTCGCCGTGCTCGCGGGTGTAGGCGTGGTGGCGGGTGCGTTCGTCGATCATCTGCTGGCGAACGAGCGCCGCCTTCGACCCCAACCCAGGCGTGCGGTCGATCACGTCCATCACCAGGTGGAAGCGGTCGAGGTTGTTGCGCACGACCATGTCGAACGGCGTCGTCGTGGTGCCCTCCTCGATGTACCCGCGCACGTGCATGTTGTCGTGGCCGTTGCGCCGGTACGTCAGCCGGTGGATCAGCCAGGGATAGCCGTGGTAGGCAAAGATGATCGGCACGTCGGGTGGAAAGATCGTGTCGAACTCACTCGTGCTCAGACCGTGGGGGTGATCATCTTCTTCAACGAGGCGCATCAGGTCGCCCACGTTGACCACCCGCACCTTCAGGTCGGGGATGTGCTCGCGCAGGATCTGCGCTGCCGCGATCGTCTCGAGCGTGGGGATGTCACCGGCGCAGGCGAGCACCACGTCGGGGTCGCCGTCGTCGTTGCTCGCCCAGTCCCAGATGCCGATGCCCCGCGTGCAGTGCAACACGGCCTCGTCCATCGTCAACCAGATCATCGACGGCTGTTTGCCCGACACGATCACGTTCACGTAGTTGACGCTCGACAGGCAATGGTCGGCCACCGACAGCAGACAGTTCGTGTCCGGCGGGAAGTACACCCGAACGACTTCGGCCTTCTTGTTCACCACGTGGTCGACAAAGCCCGGGTCCTGGTGAGAAAAGCCGTTGTGGTCCTGGCGCCACACATGTGACGTGAGCAGGTAGTTGAGCGAGCTGATCGGTTCACGCCAACCGAGCGACCGGGTGACCTTGAGCCACTTGGCGTGCTGGTTGAACATCGAGTCGATGATGTGGATGAACGCCTCGTAGCACGAGAACAGACCATGACGGCCGGTGAGCAGATACCCCTCGAGCCACCCCTGACACTGATGCTCGGACAACATCTCCATCACTCGCCCGTCGGGTTCGAGGGCGATGTCGGTGTCGACTTCTTCGAGGTGCCACGTCTTGCCACTCACCTCGTACACCGCGTCGAGGCGGTTGCTGGCGGTCTCGTCGGGCCCGAACAGTCGGAAGTTCTGCCGGTCGGCATTGGCCTCCATCACGTCGCGCAGTAGTCGACCCAGCACACGGGTCGGTTCCGACGTCTCGCGACCTGGCTGGTCGACGGCGACGCCGTAGTGCCGGAAGTCGGGGATCTCCAACGCCACCCGCAGCTTGCCCCCGTTGGTGTGCGGGTTGGAGCCGAGGCGGCGGTCACCGTTGGGCAACCACGATGTGATCTGCTCGATCGGCGCGCCACCGTCGTCGAACAGCTCCTCGGGCTTGTAACTCTTCATCCAGTCTTTGAGCAGCTGCAGGTGCTCGGGGTTCTCGCGCACACCGGCCAGTGGCACCTGGTGGGCCCGCCACGTCCCCTCGACCGGCACGCCGTCGACAATCTTGGGTCCGGTCCAGCCCTTCGGTGTGCGCATCACGATCATCGGCCACGGTTGGTCGGACGTGGTTTGCGAGCCGTTGGCCTTGATGTCGGCGATCTTGTCGAGACACGTGTCGAGCACGGCGGCCATCTGCTGGTGCACTGCTTCGGGGTCGTCGCCCGACACCCAGTGCGGCTCCCAGCCGGTCGCCCGCATGTACTGCTCGAGACGCTCGTCGCCGATGCGTGCGAGCACCGTGGGGTTGGCGATCTTGTACCCGTTGAGGGCGAGGATCGGCAGGACGGCGCCGTCGCGCTGGGGGTTGAGGAACGCGCTACTCATCCAACTGGTCGACAGCGGCCCGGTCTCGGCCTCGCCGTCGCCGATCACGCATGCCACCACGAGGTCCGGGTTGTCGAGCGCTGCGCCGGTGGCATGCGACAGCGAGTACCCGAGTTCGCCGCCCTCGTGGATCGATCCCGGCGTTTCGGGTGCATGGTGGCTGGGAATTCCGCCAGGGAACGAGAACTGCTTGAACAGCCGCTGCATGCCGCGCTCGTGGCGGCCGATGTTCGGGTATACCTCGCTGTAGGTGCCCTCGAGCCATGTGCATGCCACCATCGCCGGCCCGCCGTGACCTGGCCCGGCGATCATCACCATGTCCTGATCGCGATCGACGATCGCCCGATTGAGATGGGTGTACACGAGGTTCAGCCCCGGCGTGGTGCCGAAGTGCCCGAGCAGGCGCGGCTTGATGTGTTCGAGGGTGAGCGGTTCTCGCAGCAGCGGATTGTCGAGCAGGTAGATCTGGCCGACGGCGAGGTAGTTGGCGGCGCGCCAGTGTGCGTCGAGCTGGGAGAGTCGATCTGAGGAGAGCGGGGTCGCAGACACGCCCGTGATCGTCGCACCGATCGAGGGCTCCGGCAATCGAACGAGAGTTCACTACGATCCCGACATCGCTGCCGACGACCAGACCAGTACCGAGAGCGCAGACGCGGGCCAGCAGAGTCAGGTCCCGCATCGAGCCGGCATCGTGCTGGCGGCGCTGATCCTGGTCGCCGGTGTCGCCAACCTCAACCTGTCGGTAGCCAATGTGGCCCTGCCCGACATCGGGCTGCACTTCGATTCGAGCCAAACCTCGCTCGACCTCGTCGCCGTCGGCTTCTCGCTCGGCCTCGCGGGCTCGGTGCTGTATCTCGGCGCCGTCGGCGACCGCTACGGGCGCAAGTTGTTGATCCTCATCGGGATGGCACTGTCGATCCCGGCATCGCTGGTCGCCGGATTCGCCACGAGCGACACGATGCTGATCGTCGGCCGAGTGATCGGGGGCGTCGCTGCCGGCATGGCGTTCCCGACAACACTCGCCTTGATCACCGCACTGTGGTCCGGGCCGGCTCGCACGAAGGCGATCGCCACCTGGTCGGCATTGGGTGGTGCACTCGCTGCGCTCGGTCCGCTGCTAGCGGGGTGGCTCCTCGAGAACTTCTATTGGGGATCGGTGTTCCTCATCACCGTGCCGTTGTCGGCGCTCGCGTTCGTGCTCGCTCTGCTGATCGTTCCGGCCCACATCAACGAGACGACCAACCCGGTCGATCACCTCGGCGGTCTGATCTCGATCGTGTTCGTCGGCGCGTTGGTGTTGTCGATCAACTTCGCCGGGGGCTCCGAGCTCCGCAGCACGGCGATCGCCGCTGGCGCCATCATGATCGTGGCGCTCGTGGCGTTCATTCTGCAGGAACGTCGGGCGCGGTTCCCGTTATACGACCTCGACATCGCGTCGCGGCGGGTCTTCTGGGTCGCTGCGCTCGCGGGCATCATCGTGTTCGGATCGCTGATGGGCGCGATGTTCGTCGGCCAGCAGTACCTGCAGAACGTGCTCGGCTATTCACCACTCGAGGCGGGCGCAGCGATCCTGCCAGCCGTGGTGTTGATGGTGCCCTCGGCTCCGATATCGGCGCGTATGGTCGGCCGTTTCGGAGCCCGATTGACGCTGCTCACCGGCTACGTGTTCTGCTTCTTCAGCTTCTTGCTGATGCTCTTGTTGTGGGACGTCGGGGCCTCGTACTGGGCAGTCGCACCGGCGTACGTCTGTATCGGGATCGGCGTCGGCTTGGCGGGAACACCAGCCTCGAACTCCTTGACCGGGTCGGTGCCAGTCGAGCGGGCGGGCATGGCATCGGGCACGGCCGACCTGCAGCGCGATCTCGGTGGCGCCGCGATGCAGTCGGTGATGGGCGCACTCCTCACAGCGGGCTACGGCGCAGCGATCGCCGCCGACGTCGCCGATGCACCTCCGGCACTACAGAACCAGGTGACGAGTGACATCGCTCGAGAACTCGAGAGCAGTTTCGCAGCCGCGGAACTCACCGCTCAGCGGGTTCCCACTTTCTCCGATCAGATCATCGCCGCAGCTCGGGTGGCCTTCATCGACGGCGCGAACAACGCCTACCTGGCGGGTTGCGCGGCGATCGTGATCGGATTCGTGTTGGTGGCTACTGGGTTCCCGCGTCACGATCGCGAGCGCGAGCTGCTCGCCGAGTACCACGTCGCCGACGCGGCGTCGCGTGCGGCCGGCGAACGCGACTCCGCCCCGTGAACCACCGGACGGTCGCGATCGACGACGACGTTCTCGGTCGCGTTGCGATCGAGGAGACCGGTGCTCCCGAGCACGTCGTGTTCACGCTCAGAGCACTCGACGAACTCAGCGGTCTCGCCACCGACCGCTACTCACGGCCGTCGGTCGCCATCGAGTTCACACCGGCAGACCTGCTCGGCGAGGCAGCCGAGCAGATCGAGATGCTCGGATTCGCCTTCACCCAGTTCGCGATGCCGGTCGTCGCCGACGAACAGACGGACTTCGACTTCCATCCGGTGCCGAACCTGCGGTCACCTCGCGCCGTGTTGCCGCTGATCGTCCGTGGCGGGCAACGTGCGGCGCTGCTCGCCCCGGTCGCCGGCGCGCACGAACAAATCATCGCTGCTCGCGACGGACAGCTGCTCTGGGGATGGCATGGCGACCTCGATGAGATCGAGCGCGGTCACTCCACGACGGTGCACCTGTATCGGGGCGCTGCGGTTGAGGCGTTGCTCAATCGTTGGCGCAGCGACCTCGCACCCGTGGAACACCGACCGATCGACGACAACCCGGCACTTGGGAAGCTGGCCTACTGGACCGACAACGGAGCGGCGTATTGGTATCGCACCGAGCATGGTCGGTCGATCGGCGAGTCGGTCGTCGATGTGGTCAACGACCTTCGGGACAGCGACGTCCCGATCGTCGGCGTGGAACTCGACTCGTGGTTCTACCCGCACGAGACACCACGGCAGATCACAGAGATCGGGTATCCCGACGACGTGCCACCGACCGGAGCGATGACGTGGACGCCGCGCGACGACGCATTTCCTGACATCGCCGATGGCGACGGGGTCGGTTGGCTGGCCGAGCAACTCGGCCACCCACCGTTGATCCTCCACGCGCGCCACATCTCCCCCAGTTCGCCGTACATCACCAACGTCGACGAGTGGTGGGTCGACGAGTTCGCGGCCGCACCGGTCGACCCGCAGTTCTTCCGTCGCTGGTTCGAGGACGCCCGCCGCTGGGGTACCACCTGCATCGAGCAGGACTGGATGCAGGTGGTCTGGTTCGCGGTCCGCGAACTTCGCCGACGACCTGGGCGTGCCCTCCAGTGGCAGCGAACACTGAATCGACTCGCCGCCGAGTACGACATCGATCTGCTGTGGTGTATGGCCACCCCCGCCGACATGATCGAGGCGGCGCAGCTCGATCGAGTCGTGGCGATTCGCACGAGTGACGACTACCGATTCACCACCGACCCAGCGCTGCTGTGGACATGGTTCCTCACCGTCAATCGCCTCGCTGATCCACTCGGGCTGGCGCCGTTCAAGGACTGCTTCTTCTCCAACCCCAACGTCACCGACGATGCCGACGCAATCGACGGTGACCGCCACGCCGAGGTCGAGGCGTTGTTGTCGGCGCTCGGCGCAGGGCCGGTGGGCATCGGTGATCGCATCGGTCGCACCGACCGCGACATCGTGATGCGGACCTGCGACGACGCGGGCCGTCTGCTCCGCCCGGACCGACCGATTGCACTCATCGACGACTGTCTCTTCGGCGCTCCGGCACGGGGCGCACGGTTGGCATGGGCATCGACCGACATCACGGTGGAGGGCCGAAGGTGGACCTACGTCGTGGCGCTGAACACCGCAGATCGCATCATCGAAGACCCGTTGCGGCTCGCCGAGATCGGGATCGACGGCGAGCAATACCTCTACGACTGGCGCACCCGCGAAGGAGTGGTGGCAGCCGAAGTCACCGTGCGGCTTGCGCCGTGCGACTGGGCGTTGTTCGTCTGCTGCCCGATCGACGGCGAATCCGCCACGGTGACGGTCGGCGACCCGACCAAATACGCGACGATGGCGGCGGCGCCCGACCGATGGGAGCGCCGCACCCTCCGCGCATGACTCCCGACGCCGCACCTGGACCACCGCCGCTCGCGAGTTGGCTGGCGGCAACCCTCGTCGTCGGGACATCGGCTGCGGTGTTGGTGATCGAACTCCTGGCGATCCGGCTGCTGGCGCCCTACGTCGGCGTCACGCTCGATACCTACACCGCAATCATCGGGACGGTTCTCGCGGGGATTGCGATCGGCGCATGGATCGGTGGCGTGGCGGCCGATCGTGTCGATCCGCGCCGCTTGATCCCGCCGCTGTTGGTGCTCGGCGGCGCGTTGGCGATCGCCACCATCGCCATCGTCCGAGTGCTGGGCGACGGGCTCCAGTCGACGTCGGGGGTCGGCGTGATGTTCCTGTCGGCGATTGCCTTCTTGCCCTCGGCCACCGTGTTGAGCGCGGTACCACCTGCGGTGGTCAAGTTGCAGCTGCGGTCGCTCGCCGAAACCGGTGCCAAGGTCGGACAACTGTCGGCGTGGGGCACCGCCGGCGCCATCGTGGCCACGTTCCTCACCGGGTTCGTGCTCGTCGCCATCGCTGCGGTGACAACGTTGATCGTCACCGTCGGCGTCGCTCTGATCATCGCCGGCGCGGCCCTGTGGGCCACCGTCGGCCGGGCGACGCTGCGGGCCCAACTCCCGCTCATCGGAGTTGCTGCGTTCATCGCGGTCGCAGCCGGACTCGCCATGGTCGCAGTGGCGTCACCGTGCGAGTACGAGACCGCCTACTACTGCGCCTCGATCGAACCAGACGGCGACGGAGCGGTGCTGGTCCTCGACGACCTGCGCCACAGCTACGTCGATCTCGACGATCCGCGACACCTCGAATTCTGGTACGTCGATCGCATCGGTGACGTCATCGACGCACTCCCCGCCGGCCCGATCAACATCGCCCATATCGGGGGTGGCGCGCTGACCCTGCCGAGGTACGTGAGCGAGACTCGGCCGGGCAGCGAGCAGAGCGTGTTCGAACTCGATGCCCAGCTCATCGACATCGTCGAACGCGAACTCCCGTTGGCGTCGTCCGACGGAATCGACATCCGCACGGGCGACGCACGAGTCGGTGTCGACGACCTCGACGACTCCTCGGTCGACGTCGTCGTCGGCGACGCCTTCTCCAGCCGAGCGGTTCCGTGGCATCTCACGACGGTCGAGTTCGCCGAAGAAATCGATCGAGTGCTGGCCGACGACGGTGTCTACGTGCTCAACGTGATCGATCGCGGCGACGGTCGGTTTCTCGAGTCGATGACCAGGACGCTGTCGGAAACGTTCGAGGTGACCGTCGTGCTCGGGCCGTCCGCGAGCGAGGGGCGACTCGGCAACTCGCTGTTGATTGCCAGCCGCGCCCCGATCACACTCGACTCCGGCAACCTCGGCGGCGGCGGCTTGGCCGACGATGTTGCGGCGCTCGCACGTCGCGGTCAGCTGCTCACCGACGACTATGCGCCGGTGGACCAGCTGATCGCCCGCTGACCGGCCAACATGGGCCGATGAGCGATCCTTTCCTCGACGCCGCAATCGATGAGGCGCAACGAGGTCGAGCCAGTGGCGGCATACCGATCGGGTCCGTGCTGGTGCTCGACGGTGAGATCGTCGGTCGGGGCCACAATCAACGAGTCCAGCTCGGGAGCCCGACTCGTCACGGCGAGATCGACTGCTTGGAGAACGCAGGGCGGCTGCGCCCAGCGCAGTACCGCCGGTCGGTGCTGTACACCACGCTGTCGCCGTGCGACATGTGCACCGGTGCCGTGCTGCTGTACCGAATCGGACGCGTCGTGGTCGGCGAGAACCACACGTTCATGGGCTCGGAGGCGTTGCTCGCCTCTCGCGGCGTGGAGGTCGAGGTCGTCGACGATGTGCGGTGTGTGGAGTTGATGCGCGAGTTCATCGCCGCCGAGCCTGACCTGTGGAACGAGGACATCGGCGAGGTCGACTGATCAGTGCTCGATCACCCGCTGCGGGGTGATCCGCCCTCGTAGAAGTCGAGTGATGCGGGGAGATCCGCCACTGCCAGGCTGACCGAAAACGCTCCGAGATCCATCGGCGCCGAAGTAGGAGTACACCAGGTTGGCGTCAACGCGCCAGACTGCGGAGATGACCGCAGTGGAATCATCGTCGGCGGACGCCGATCTCACCGCAGAACACGTCGCCTGGGAGATCGACACGATCATTCCCGACGGCGAGTCGATCGACACCCTGTTCGCACGCGCCGAGGCGCTCGCAGAGCAGCTCGCAACGCTGCGCGGCACCGTCGCCGACCTCGACGTCGACGGCCTGGCTGCGGCGATGCGCACGCAGGCCGAGATCGCCGACCTGACCTCGCGTGCCGGTTATCACGCGATGTTGGCCTTCAGTACCGACACCACCGACCCCGCACGCGGCGCTGCGGTTGCGGCGAGCCAAGAGCGATCGACGGCGATCGAGACGCAGCTGATCTTCTTCGATCTCGAATGGGCGGCGCTCGATGACGAGCGCGCCGCAGCACTGCTCGCCGACCCTCAGCTCGAGTTCTGTGCGCACCATCTGCGCAACCTGCGAGCGATGCGCCCGTACCTGCTCAGCGAGCAGGAAGAGACTGTGCTGGCCGAGAAGAGCCAAACCGGCGCCGCCGCCTGGGTCCGCCTGTTCGACGAGCTCACCTCGGCGATCACCGTCGATTTGCCCGACGAACTCGGCGGCGCAGGCCTCCCGCTCGACCAGGCGCTGTCGTCGTTGACGCATCACGACCGCGGCGTTCGCCAGACCGTCGCCGACGCTGTCACCGAAGGCTTACAACCGGGGTTGCGGACGCGCGGTTTCGTCTACAACACGCTGTTGCTCGACAAGTCGATCGATGATCGCCTACGTGGATTCCCCACGTGGGTCTCATCGCGCAATCTGTCGAACGAGGCGAGTGACGAGTCGGTGCAAGCGCTGGTCGACGCTGTCGTCGATCACTACTCGATCGCCCAGCGCTGGTACCGCCTGAAGGCCCAAGTACTCGGCGTCGACCGACTCGCCGACTACGACCGGCTGGCGTCGGTCGCCGAGTCGCAACAACAGATCGGTTGGTCACAGGCGACCGACATCGTGCGCGAGGCGTATCACTCCTTCTCTCCGGAGCTGGCTGGCATCGTCGATCGGTTCATCGACGAGCGATGGATCGACGCTCCGCTGCGCGCCGGCAAACGTGGCGGCGCCTTCGCCGCGTCGGTATCGCCCGACCATCACCCCTACGTGCTCCTCAACTGGACGTCGACCACTCGCGACGTCGCCACGCTGGCCCACGAACTCGGCCACGGGATGCATTTCTACCTGGCCCGCGAACAGGGGATCTTTCATCAGACCACCCCGATCACCCTCGCCGAGACCGCATCGGTGTTCGGCGAGACGGTCACCAGCAAGCGCCTCCTCTCGTCGATTGACGACCCCGGTGAGCGATTCGCACTCCTGGCCTCGGTGATCGAGGACTCGATCGCCACCGTGTTCCGCCAGGTCGCAATGAACCGCTTCGAGGATGCCTGCCACACGGCACGTCGCACCGACGGTGAATTGAGCGTGGAACGGTTCGGTGAACTGTGGTCCGAGACACAGGGCGCGCTCCTCGGCGATGCGGTGGAGATCACCGAGGGATACACCACGTGGTGGAGCTACATCCCGCACTTCATGGGCACGCCCGGGTACGTCTACGCGTATGCCTACGGACAGCTCTTGGCGCTGTCGGTGTACGCCCGCTACGAAGCCGAGGGGTCTGGTTTCGTCCCGGCCTACATCGACCTGTTGCGCGCCGGTGGGTCGCGGACACCCGAACAGCTCGGCGAGATCGTCGGCTGCGACCTTGCCGACCCCGCATTTTGGTCAGACGGCCTGCGCATCGTCGAGCAGCAGTTGGAAGCCGCCGAGGCGGCTGCTCGTGCAGCCGGGCGGCTGGGTTAGCTCACGTCTGCCGTGAGAGCCGCTGCCGCGCTCACCGTCGTCGCGTTGATCGTCGCGTCGTGCAGCGACGACGGTGACGACGACTTCGACGCAGCAGAGCCGACCCCGTTGCAGACCTCGAGTGACGGGCCGTCGTCGGCGCCGTCCACCGATGACGCCGGCTCGCAACTTGCAGAAGTGTGCAACCAAGACGCGCTGTCGGGTGACGACGACGGATTCGCGTTCGTTGCCGCTCATCCGGTGCTGAACGGTGGGCTCGGCGCACCGTGTCTCGGCGAGGTCAACGACACGCTGATCGCTGCGTGGAACACGCTCGGATCGTTCAGCCCACCCGCGCAGATGGACGACATCGGCGTGTTCTCGGGCTTCGAGCCGGCGAGCGACGACGCTGCCGACACCCTCGCCTACGTGACCGCGCTCGACGCCGACGGTGCCCAGTTCCAGATGTCGGTGAACCTCGACGCTGCCGACCTCGACGGCGACGAGCTGTCGCTCACGCTGGCGCACGAGCTGACGCACGTGTTCACGGCAACACCCGAGCAGCTCGATCGAACCGCCGAAGCGATCGACAACTGCATCACCTACGACAACGGCGACGGCTGCTACCTCGAGGACGCCCTGATGATGGGGTGGATCGACGAATTCTGGGATCCGTCGGTACTGGCCACCGTCGATCCGTTCGTCGACGATCAGGAAGCTGCCGACGAGCGGTGCGACCTCGATGCGGGGTTCTTTGGTTCGTATGCCGCGACGAACCCCGAGGAAGATTTCGCCGAGGCGTTCAGCGCATACGTGTTCGGCGTGGAACCAGCGACCGAGGGGCAACGTGCGCGCCTCACGTGGATCGACGACCAACCCGGCCTCGCCGAGTTTCGCGAACGTGCCGACGCTGCTGGCCTGACACCGCTGCCGAACACATTCGACGTCTGCGGGTAGTCGGTTAGCTCGTCGCCGGGCGCACCTGGAGCTCGGTCGCTTTCACCGAGGCCCACACCGTCATCCCGGCTCGGAGATCGAGCGCTTCGACTGCGCCGGGCGTGACGTCAGCGACCACTTCGAAGGGTTCGCCGAGAACGACGCGCACTCGTTCGCCGAGCGCTTCGACCGCGACGACCTCCGTCGACCAGGTATTGCGCGCGCTGGTGTTGGGCTCGGCCTGATGGAGCGCCACGGCGACTGGGTCGATGGTGACCACCACCGGCCCCGCGGCGTGCGTGTCGGCTGCGTGCAGTGTCAACCCACCGTCGAGCGTGACGGCGCCGCCGTGGGCGGTCCCGCGGAACAGGTTGGTCCCGGTGAGCGCGGCGACGTACGGCGTCGCCGGATGCATGCGGATCGCTTCGCTGTCGCCGCGTTGGGTCACCCGCCCGTCCTCGACGACGACGATCTGGTCGGCGAGCAGGAACGCTTCGGTCGGATCGTGGGTGATCACGAGCGCTCCCGTGCCCGCCGATACGTCGATCAGCGCGCGCCGAAGATCCGCGCGCACCTCGACATCGAGCGCGGCAAGCGGCTCGTCGAAGACCAACAGAGAGGGCTCGACGGCGAGGGCACGGGCGATTGCCACTCGTTGTGCCTGACCACCCGACAGGTCCCGGGGCGATCGCGATGCCAGTTCGGTCGCGCCGAGCAGATCGAGCACCTCCGCAGCGCGACGGCGTGCCGCGGCGCGCCGCACGCCCTGTGCGCTCGGGCCGAAGGCCACGTTGTCGAGCACGCTCATCTGTTCGAACAACCGATACTGCTGAAACACGATGCCCAACCCGCGCTGGCGGACGGGCACGAACGTCGATGTCGCCGGTTCGTCGACGACAACGCCATCCACGACGATCCGACCTGCGTCGATCGGACACACGCCCGCAAGCGCATCGACGACGGTCGACTTGCCAGCACCATTCGGTCCGAGCAACACCACCGTCTGCTGTCCGCTGACTTCGAGATCGACCTCCAACTGGAAGTCGCCGCGCGACACCCTGAGACGCGCGTCGAGTTGACGGGGCTGGGCGGACGCCGTCATCGGTTGTTCCACCAGCGATCGCGGAGGCCCAACAGCACGGCGAACGACACGGCGACCATCACCAGGCTCATCGCCAACGCGGCGTTGCGGTCGTTCTCCAGCGATACGAACACGGCGAGCGGCAGTGTCTGCGTTCGGCCCTGGAGATTGCCGGCGAACGTGACGGTGGCACCGAACTCACCAAGCGCTCGCGCCCATGCGAGCACCATGCCGGCACGGAGCGATGGAGCGATCGCCGGCAACGTGACCTTCCAGAAGACTCGCAGGGGAGACGCCCCGAGGGACGCGGCCGCCGCTTCGACTCCTCGGTCGGAGTTCGTCAACGCGCCTTCGACCGTGAGCACGAGGAACGGCATGGCGACGAAGGTGTTGGCCACGATCACACCTGCCAGCGAGAACGGCAAGACGATGCCCGTGATGGCATCGAGAGGTTCGCCGACAACTCCTCTCCGCCCGAGCGCGAACAACAGCGCCGCGCCACCCACGACCGGTGGGAGCACCATCGGCAGCGTCACCGCAGCGCGCACGACCCGCCGACCTCGAAAGCGGCGCCGGGCGAGAAGCCAAGCGAGGGGGACACCGAGCACCGTCGAAAGGGCCGCCGCAGCGATCGAGCTGATCAACGAGAGGCGCAACGCGTCGAGCACGACATCGGAGGTCAGCAGCGAGCCGAGATTGCTCCACGGCACGCGAACGAGTAACCCGACGAGCGGGATGGCGACCAACGCAATGGCGAGCGACGCGAGGACGCCCAACAGCAGTGGGATGCGCTCTTCGGTGCCACGTCGCGTCGTCACGGCGCCGCGAATCCCTTGTCGCTCAGCACAGCCCGGCCCACCGGCCCGGTCACGAAGTCGACGAACGCCGCCGCGAGCTCTGGGTCGGCGGCCCCGTCGAGGGGCGCGATGAGATAGGGGGTGGTCATGTCAACACCGGTCGCAAATGCGACCACGTCGTCCACTGCGCTCGCCGCGTCGGTCGCATACACCAGCCCGACATCGAGCTCGCCGTCGACGATCTTGGACAACAGCGCTCGTGCGTCGGGTTCGTCGGTGTCGACCGATGGGGTCACGCCGGCCTCACCGAGCACGTCTCGGGAGAGGTCGCCGCACGGCACACCGGCCGCGCACAACCCCACGAAGAGGTCGCTGCGGGCGAGATCCGAGAGGCCACTCACGCCGCCAGCATTGCCCGCCGGGGCGACGACCTCGAGGCGGTTGCGCGCGAAGACCTCAGGCTGCGCAGCGGTGTCACCGGCTTCGACGACTGCATCCATCGTGGACGCATTGGCGCTTGCAAACACCGCCGCGGGCGCGCCGTCGATGATTTGGGCACGCAATGCCGAGCTGCCACCAGTGGTGATCATCACGTCGGCGCCGGCGTTCTGCTCTTCGAAGGCCGCGCCGATCTCTGCAAATGCGTCGACGAGTGACGACGCTGCGAACACGATCAGCGTGTCGCTGTCGGAGTCAGTCCCGCAGCCCACCAGCGCGCTCAGCACCCCGAGCACGACGCCGACGGCACCGGTGCGCCGGACGATCCGCTGCGCCGTACACATCGCCGGGAACCTACCGGGGACGTACCGCTACCCTGCGGCACCGTAACGAGCAGTGCGTTCCGAGCGGTACTGATCAGCACTGCCCTCGTGGTCGCCGGTGGTGCTCAGCCAGACCGACTCCGAACGGGTGACCGACCTGTACTCCGGAACGGGCGACGACCGAATCACGCGCACGTTTGCCGTGGTGACGTACCCGCCGGTCATCGACGATGCGGTGGCCGACGAGCACGCCACGATCGTCGCTGGCGCCTCGATCGGCAGCACCTTCCGCGATGCCGGCTGGACGATCGACAGGATCGACACTCGGCGAGGTCCCGGCCGCCGACGTTCCCACGCGCCCGTTCGGACTGATGCAGATCGAGCCAGACGATCTGGTGATGCACCTGTATCGATTCGACGTCAGCCGCGACGACCAGCAGGTCGAGTACGCGACGATCGTCGAGCTCCACCATCCGGAGCATCTGACGGCGCCGCAACTGGTCGACATCTTCGGGGACAGTCCAAGCGACGCACTCGGCCCAGCGTTGGTCGCCGGCATCGCTCGGGTCGCGCAGTTCTGAGCGAGGAGATCGCCCGCCGCGACGGGCTCAGGTGATTTCGGTGCCGTCGGGGCGGTGGGTGTTCACTGCTTCGTGGGCTGCTCCGGTGAACAGTCCGGCCCGCTCCACCAAGTCCGCCCACTCGCGCTGCGGCATCCGGCAACACCGAGGTGTCGATCGCCGCGAGCTGCGCAAGGGAACAGCGCAGCACCAACATCAGCCACCGTCACCAACGCCGCCCCCTCAACGGCAGCATTGTCAGCGTCGGTGCCGCCCACAACCTCGAGAGATCTTGGAGTGGCTTCGACGGGAACTGCATGTCGCGGGTCTGCCACGATCGGCTCATGGATCCCCGTGACATGACCGGCCGCATCGTTCTGGTTACCGGTGCGGCGTCGGGCATCGGCAAAGCGACGGCCGAACTGTTCGCCGCACACGGCGCCATGGTGGTGGCCACCGATCGCGATGAGATCGTCGGCCTCGACGACGAGCGGATCACCACCCGGCGTCTCGATGTGACCGACGACAACGATGTCGCGTCGGTGATCGCCGAGATCGGCGAGCGTCACGGTCGTCTCGATGCGCTGGTCAACAACGCCGGCCTGGCTATTCCTGCCCCGATCGATGGTGATGGCTATCGAGCTGCCTGGGACATGTCGATCGACGTGATGCTTGCCGGCCCGATGCGACTGATCCGCGCGGCACTGCCGCTGCTGCGCAACAGCGACGCGCCGCGCATCGTCAACGTGTCGTCGACCGAAGGCGTCGGCGGCAGCGCGGGGAACTCGCCCTACACCGCGGCGAAGCACGGGCTGGTCGGCCTCACCAAGTCGCTCGCAGTGGAGTTCGGCGACGAGGGCATCACGGTCAACGCCGTGTGTCCCGGTCCCGTCCGTACAGGGATCACCGCCGGTATCCCCGACGAGATGAAAGACAAGTTCGCCCGACGCCGGGTGCCGCTGCGGCGCTACGCCGACCCGATCGAGATCGCCCACGGCATCTTCCACCTCGCCATGCCGGCGTCGTCGTACATCACCGGGCATGCGCTACTCGTCGACGGCGGGATGACGATCAAGAACAACTAGCGCGGCGTGAAGCCGACGCACCACCTGGCGAGCGCCAGGCTCAGCGCAGCACGCCGAGCGTGAAGGCCACCGCCAGCGCAGTGAGGCTGAGCCCGTCGGTGACCTGGCCGTCGGCGATCAATGAGCGCACCGCGGTGCCGTCGGTCTGCTCGGCGCTGGCTTCGCCGACCAGGTCGCGGGTGACGATGCATCCGGCTGCGGGGCCCCGAGCGCGCACGACGTGGTGTTCGAACGCCGCAACCGACGGTGGCTCCACCGTGGTCAATGCGAGTGACACCCACGGCGACTCGTGGACTATGCGTTCGCCGTGCACCCGCCACTGGACCATTGCGAACAACCCCTCAGCGGCCAGACGATGGCGGACCGATCAGGTCCCACTGGTTTCCGGACAGATCAACGGTCAGTGTCGCCAGATCGATGCGCACCGCTAGACCGCGGCGATCTGGCGGTGCCCGATCGTCGTTCGATGCAGCAGCCGCTCGAAACCGTCGTAGCCGCCCGTCGCGCGATGCAGCACCGCACGGTTGTCCCACATCACGAGCATCCCCGGCTCCCAGCGGTGCCGGTACACGACCTCGTCGGCGGTCTGCCAGCGATACAACTCGACCAGCAGGGTGCGGGCGTCGTCGGTCGACATGCCCTCGATCCCGCAGATGTATCCGGCGCAGCTGTACACGCCTCGGCGTCCCGTCTCGGGGTGATCGCGAACGAGCGGGTGGTGTTGGATCGCATTCGCCGACTCGTCGACAACGATCCGTGTCGTGCGATCCGAGTCGTCGTCGGCCTCGCCATAGATCCCGTCGGGGGCGTAGGCGACCTTTGCCGAATGCAACGCGACGAGATCGTCGATCCGTGTTCGCAGCTCCGCAGGCATCGAAACGTATGCGCTGTGCTGATCGGCAAACAGCGTGTCGCCGCCATCGGGTGGGATGACCATCCCGTAGAGGCATGTCCCGTCGGGCGGGAACTCCTGGAAGCTCCAGTCGGCGTGGAACGACTCGGCGAAGATCGACGCGGTCTCGTCGGCTCGACGATGCAGCGCAATGACATGCGGATGCCCATCGATCGACTCGATGAACGGGTCGTCGCCGAACGGCCCGAAGTAGCGGGTGAATCGCTCGAGGTCGTCGTCGGTCAGGTCCTGATCGGGAAATGCGACCACACGGTGTTCGAGCCAGGCAGCACGAACCTCGGCCACCGTCTCGGCGGAGAGGTCGCCACGAAGGTCGATCCCTCGAATCGTCGCGCCGCAGGCGGCGCCGCTCGGCTCGATCTCGATCGTGTCCATCGGCCCACGATCGCGCACGTTCGTTGCGTTCTACGATCCGTAGCGATGCCCACTGACTCCACGACGGCAAGCTCCGACACCACGGCGTGGCACGCGCTCTCGCCAGACGACGCGCTGGCCCGCCTCGACGTCGACGTCGGCGAGCGTGTCGGGATCATTCCCCGGACGTAACGATCAACGATGCGGTCTGTTCGGCGATCGACCGCTCCTCGTCGGTGGGAATGACACAGATCTCGATCGATGATTCATCGGCGGAGATACGGCTCTCGCCGGCTTCGTTCCGTGCTGCGTCGACGACGAATCCGATCTCCTCGAGGTCGGCGCAGGCGGCCGCCCGCACGTCTGGGCTGTGTTCACCGATACCGCCGGTGAACACGAGCGCATCGCAGCCACCGAGCACTGCGAGATACGCGCCGATGTACTTCTTGATGCGGTACACGAAGACGTCGAACGCCAGTGTTGCGGCGACGTCGCCCGACGCTCGTCGGTCGAGAATCGTCCGCATATCCGAATCACCGGACACCCCCAACAGCCCGCTGGCGTGGTTGAGGTCATCGACAACTTCGGTCACCGAGCGGCCCGTCGCGGCGACGAGGTGTTCCACCACAGCAGGGTCGAGGTCGCCAGATCGGGTCCCCATCACGAGACCCTCCAATGGTGACAGACCCATCGACGTGTCGACACTGCGTCCGCAGTCGATCGCGGCCATCGACGCACCGTTGCCCAGATGGGCCGTGATCAGCCGCACATCGGAGAGCGGCCGACCGAGAACGTCGGCGGCGCGTTGTGCGACAACGGCATGTGAGGTGCCGTGGAACCCGTATCGACGCACGCCGTGGTCCCGGTACCACGCCTCGGGAATCGCATATCGGTAGGCCCGTGGCGGCAAGGTGCTGTGGAATGCCGTGTCGAACACTGCGACTTGGGGGTCGTCGGGCCAGAGCCGGCGCGCGATCTCGATGCCTTCGATGTTCGCCGGATTGTGCAATGGGGCCAGCGGAATCAGCTCGCGCAACGCCTCGATCACGGCTGCGTCGATGACGATGGGCGTCGAAAACAACGTGCCGCCGTGAACGACCCGGTGACCAATGGCATCGACCCGGTGGTCGTCGAGTGCTTCGACCACAGTGTTGAACGCAGCGTGCACGTCGGTCACCGCCTCGACGGACCCGCCAGCGATCCGATCGCCGCTCACGAGATCGATGAGCTGGTACTTCACCGACGAAGAGCCGGCATTGAGTACGAGCACTCGTTCGATCGGACGACCCACGTCCGGACCCTAGCTGCGGCGACTTGACACGTTCTTGACGTTCGCCTGTCACGAACTTTGCTTCAGTTCCTCGCCGGCAGCGTCGATGAGACCTCGTGCGGAAATTGCTGTTGGTCGGCACCACCGTCGGTGCGCTCGCGATTGGGGCTTCGCCGATGACCTCGGCGACCAGCTCCACCATCGATGGTTTGGCGACCCCCGAGAGTCCGGCTCCCGCCGTGCGCCTGGCGCCACCAGAAAAGCCCAAGCCGGCGCCACAGCCAGGGCCACAGATTGCAATGCTCCGGCCCGAGTTCCAGCAACAGTTGGACATGCTGAACGCCGAGCGGTCGCGACGCGGCCTCGCCCCGTTTGCCTACAACGAACAGCTCGGCCAAGCGGCGCAGGCCCATTCGGTCGACCAGGCCAACCGCCGCTTGATGACACACACCGGATCGGACGGGTCGAACCCGGGTGACCGGATTCGCCGCACCGGCTACCGGTTCCGCAACTGGGCAGAGAACGTCGCCTTCGGGTACGGCTCGGCCGAAGCCGTCGTGGTGGCGTGGATGAACAGCCCCGGCCACGCGGCGAACATCTTGTCGTCGAACACCCAAGTCGGGTTCGGACTGGCCTACAGCGTCGACGGCTTGCCGTACTGGACGCAGAAGTTCGGCACCCCGCGCAGCTGAAGGCCGGCAGGCGAGGGCGGTACCCTCGAGGCGTGGCCGACGCGCGGATCTATCACAATCCGAATTGAAACTCGTCGAAGAACGCCGTAGCGGTCGCTGCGGACCTGGGGATCGACGTCGATGAGGTGCGCTATCTGAAAGAGCCCCCGGACGAGGCGACGCTCCGCGCGATCATCGACGGATTGGAAGACCCGGTCGAGAACCTCGTCCGCAAGGACGCCCAGTTCAACAAGCTCGGCCTCAACGAAGCGGACTACGTCGGCAATGTCGACGCTGTGGTCGAGGTGTTGCTGCAGTACCCCCGGCTGATGCAGCGTCCTGTCATCGTGCGCGACGGTCGGGCGATCATCGGCCGACCACTCGGCGACGCCAAGGCGAAGGATCGCCTCGCCGCCATCTTCAGCTGACGCGGCATTCAGTCCTGCGCATCGAGTTCGCTGATCGCAGCTGCCGGCGCGGTCGTCCGGTACGACGCATCGAGTAGCGCAGTGCGGCCCTCAGGGTCCGGCATGATCACGATCGAGTGCGGGTGCTGTAGCCGCTCGCCGTCGATCTTGAGGGAACCGCAGTAGTAGGCGAACACCTTCTTGGTGAAGACGCTGGCCGGCCATGAGGCACCTTCTCGTCGGCGCGTGGAAACGCGTGTGCGACCTCACGGACACGACCGAGGATCGGGTCGTCGTCGAACATCTGAGGATGTGCCACGCCAAGAGCGTTGCAGATTTGCTGCGGCGCTACGGCTCCAGAGCGGCGATGGCGTGTTCGACGTCGCTCTGCCTCGTGTAGTGCACGAACGAGAGGCGGACGACACCCTCCTCCGGGTCAACACCCATGGCATCGAGCAGGCGCCATGCGTAGAAGTGCCCGCTGTTCGTCTTGATGCCGCGCTCGACGAGGCGATTTGAGACGGTCGCCGACGATTCGTTGCGGGATACGAACGCCAGGGTCGGACAGCGGTGCAAGGCCTGCTCGTGAGCCGACGTCGGACCGAGCACGCGTACTTCCTCCATGGCCGCCAGAGCCGCCAGTAACTCGGCAGTCAAAGCGGTCTCGTGTGCCTGCCACCGATCGGCGACGCGTCGACACGCTGCTCCGAGTGATCCGCCACCGTTCGGCTCGTGAGCGGCATCGAGCAGTTCGATGTAGTCGAGCACCGCAGCCGACGCGGCGACTTGTGCGTGGTCCGGCCCTGCAGGGTTGAGCCGCTTGTCGGGCGCCTCGGCATTGAAGAAGTGACCTTGGTTGGGGAGCTCGTCGAGCAGGCCGTTGCGGACCGCCATCAGGCCCTGATGCACCGAATAGGTCTTGTACAAGCTGAACAGATACACGTCGGCGTCGAGCGCCGCCACGTCGGGGATCCCGTGGGGCGCAAAGGCCACCCCGTCGACCACCACGCGGGCGCCGACACCGTGGGCGAGCGCACACACCCGTGCCACGTCGTTCTCCTGGCCGATGATGTTCGACGCATGAGGAAGCGTCACCACTCGCGTGCGGTCGGTCAGGAGCACAGCGAACTCGTCGATGTCGAGCAGCCCACTCTCCGGATCGATGGGCCACTCGACGACGGCGGCACCTGCACGCTCGGCTGCTCGCCGGATGGCTCCGGTGTTCGCCTCGTGATCTTGATTGGTCACGACAACCTCGTCGCCGGGCCCGAGCACATCGGCGAAGGCATTGGCCAGGACGTAGGTGTTCGCCGACGTCGACGGACCGAACACGACCTCGTCGTCGGTCACCCCGAGCGCCTCGGCCCACCTCGCGCGGGCGCGATCCATCGCCGCTCCGGCAGCCGCCGATGCCGCGTACGCGGAGTACGGCTGCACCTTCGTCTCGGTGTAGTAGCGGGTCAGCGCATCGATCGTCTGCCGGCAGGCGAACGACCCGGCGGCGTTCTCGAAGAAGGTATTGCCGCCTTCGTTGTCGAACGCAGGGAACTGGGCTCGAACGAGGTCGAGGTCAAGCGGCGCGTCGTTGCTCATCGCCGACGACCGTAGCGACCCGTTCCGATGTCCGACGTAGGTTCGCTGTGTCGAGCGGTATCGAGCCGCGCATCCATCTGCACCTCGGAGTGTGGCTGTTGGCGCTTCGCCACCCGATGATCGCCGCCAGACAGATCGCCTCGTTGGCTGAAGCAGCACCGGGCCGGCTCAGTATCGGTGTCGGGGGCGGTGTCGGGGTGGGGGCGAAGATCGCCACGAGTTCGAGGTGTGCGGCGTCGATCCGGCGACACCTGGTCGGCGGACCGACGCCACACTCAGCGCGGTACGAGCCCTCCTCGACGGGAAGGTCGTCGACGGTGACGGTGAGTTCTTCGACTTCGTCGACGCCACGATTCGACCCACCCCCGCTGACCCGATTCCCGTTCTCGTCGGCGGTCGCCGCGATGCCGCGATCGAGCGGGGGCCTGAACGAGATGTCGCCGAGCTGGAGCATGCGCAGCGGCACGGTCACGATGACGTGGTCGGCCTCGTGCAGCCCTGCGTTGCTGTCGGTCAGGACAACCCGGTCGTCGAGACTGTGATCGATCTCGACGATTGGCGTGTCGTCGTCGATTGCGTCGGCGATGCCCAGGAGCACGTAGGTCTCGTAGAAGTCGAGCCAGCTCGATCCGACGAACTTGCTGTCGACATCGAAGATGATCGGTTTGATCGGCACCGTGACGACGCCGTCGTCGACGTACGCGACCTCGTCGTCGTCGGTGTACTGCACAAGCTCAGAGGTGACCTCGACGTCGTCGTC
>JABSQH010000116.1 GCA_013213745.1 Ilumatobacteraceae bacterium
ACGCAAAACCGTACGATAAAAAATTAAAAAAGCAAAGGGCCTACGAAATAAAAAATTGATTTTTGTTTAGGAATCAAAATAAAATTGTGAGGGGGCAACCCTTTAGTTCTATATTTCTCATTATATGTGACAATAGGTAGCTAGATTAGTAGAATAACAGGCAAATGTCACAGTAAATCTTAGTAAAAACCTGTGAATAGCTATAAATGTACACAATATTGTAAAAATAATTTTAAAAATACGTAAAAATGGCGATAATTTATTCATATCCGCGCATCGATACTGTTGCTGGCACCGATATCATGGTATTAGCTGACTCTAGCGAAGAGGATTTTGCGACCAAGTCGGTAACTATGGCGCAATTGAAGACATTTTTTGGCAGTGGTGGCGGAGGTAACGCTATATCAGTGTTTTATGAAGGAGCTTTAGTTACAAATAACCTAAGTACACTTAATTTTACCGGATCTGGGTTAAATATATCTAGTACTACTACTAAAGTTACTGTAAATGTACCAGGCGGTGGCGGCAGTGGAGATACATATACATTAGCTGCTACACAAGGGAGCTTTGATGTGGATTTAGATCTAGTATCTTCTAATGGTTCACCTGGAACGATCACTTCTACAGTAAAATTCACACCTGGACCAGGCATAGATATTACAGCAGGATCTGCAAATGACATACAAATAGAGAATTTAAATAAACTAATAGTAAATAGTGACTATATTGAGATCATAGATCACCCTACAAATCCAGGTGAAAAACAAATACTACCACAACTTAGTTATAGAAGAACATTTCAATCTAAACCTGCGCCAGATAACAGAGGTATAACATTAGTACCATCAGCTTTGGCAGATGGATACTTTATATATACTGTAATAGATACTGGAGCTGGTTTAAAGTATGACAATGGAATAGGTGGCACTGGTGCAATACAAGTAAAACTAGGTACTGGTTTAGGATTTGATGGTAGTGGAAATATAGAAAATACAAACGCGTTTGTACCTGGTCAAGAGTTTAGTTGGTTACCTGCATTATGTTCTAATGGAGCAACTACTGCTGATTTAGGAGCTAGTGATTTAGAGGATGCTGGTATTATAAATATAACTAATAGAGTAGGACGAGCATACACTACTAACGATCCAGCGTGGATACGTTATGAATTTTATATAGCATTTGATATAGCACAAGCATGGTCTAACGTACCACCATTAGGTGATTACTTAATAATAGCAAGACGTGACCCTGATTCAGGTAAAACTGTTGAACTACCAGTTGCATATAGCGCAGGTCCACCTATAACTTATACTCCAGGCACTAATCTTAATGATGATGTAAATGGCAGTATACAGATAACTAAAGCAACTGCAGCAGCAGGAGCAGATCCAACTTACATGTGGAACAGAATACCGCAAACTGGAATGATTGCTTATGAAGGAACCACATACGCAGGTTACTTCGCATCGTTAAATTATAAAGGCGCAGTAGGTGCGAGTGGTTTAGAATATGTATATGAAAACGGTGTAAACTGGTGGAATGCAGATGCTATAGGTGCTGAATGCGTACTTGCTGGAACTATAATTGCACATCCTTAGAATTTAATATATGGCTATAATATATAGTTACCCTAGAATATATACGGTAAACGAAGAGCAGTTATTACTTATAAGTGATAATAGAACAGGTAAACCTACCAAAAATATAGGTGTAGGAGATTTAGCTGCGTTTATTACGACAGATAAGCAGATACAAGACTTTAAACTGTATAATAAAAGTTTTTGTCCATCTGTCACTTTAACTGGCAATGATCTTATTATGTATTCCAATGGCGTATGGTGTAAAGGCAGTATAGGCGGTGGTTCATATATAGAAGCTGATTATAGTGTACCTGGTGTTATATCTTTAGATTTATCTGCTACAGGCCTTGGTAATCCTAAGTCTGATTATTTCCTACGTGGTGATAATACTTGGTCACCTTTAAGCATACCATCAAACATCGTAGAAACTTTTAGCAGTGAGTCAGGTGTGTTTATAAATGTAACCAACAATGTCAATGCTAGTGGCAATGTGACAATAGGTACTGTAGATCTATCAGCAACAGGCTTAGGTTCACCAACTGAAAATTATTTTTTGCGCGGTGATAACACATGGGCCGAAGTATCATTAGACGTTAATTACGAAAGCACGTTAAATCCATCATTAGCTATAATAAATGATATAGGTGGTTTTACAGCAGGTACAACAGTAGGTGATTTACTAGGTACGCCACTCTCTTCAATGTGGGATACGTTATTATTCCCAGCTCTACCACCAAGTTATAGTCCTCCTACTATTTCAACTACTGAAAGTTTTGCAGGATTTGCTGAAATAGGTGAAACAATAGTTGTGCCTGTTACTATACAATTTGTAAATAAAGATTCTGGTGGATTTGATACAGGTACAATGACATTGGATAGAGGTGGAGCACCACTAGGACCGCTAAGTGTTTCAACAGCTTTATTTCCTCCGGATATTAATCCTCAATATGGAGAACCTAATCCAAATAATCCACAAGAAAAAACAACTGGTACATTTACTGAAACTTTTGTTTTTCCAACACCTACTAGTGGACTTACTAGAGTAGAAACCTATACAGGCGCAGCTAGTTATTTAACTGGACAAGAACTAAAAAACAGTCTTGGCCAACTTTCTCCACCAGCTATTGCTGCAGGCACTATATCTAATACTGCAACTGTTAGAGGATACTATCCGTATTTTTGGGGACTTACAACATCTGTTTGGAATAACTATGCTACAGCAGTTGCTGAAGTAGTTGGTAGGATACAAAACCCTGCAGATCCAACAGTTAATAAAGTTGTAAACAATTCCAGTGGTCAACTAAATATAGCTTTTAACGGTACAGCAGGAGTTGATTTTATGTGGTTTGCTACACCAGA
>JABSQH010000117.1 GCA_013213745.1 Ilumatobacteraceae bacterium
TCTGGTGTAGCAAACCACATAAAATCAACTCCTGCTGTACCGTTAAAAGCTATATTTAGTTGACCACTGGAATTGTTTACAACTTTATTAACTGTTGGATCTGCAGGGTTTTGTATCCTACCAACTACTTCAGCAACTGCTATAGCATAGTTATTCCAAGCAGATGTTGTAAGTCCCCAAAAATATGGATAATACCCTCTAACAGTTGCAGTGTTAGATATAGTACCTGCAGGAATAGCTGGGCCTTCAGGTTGGCCAAGACTGTTTTTTAGTTCTTGTCCAGTTAAATAACTAGCTGCGCCTGTATATGTTTCTACTCTAGTAAGCCCACTAGTAGGTGTTGGAAAAACAAAAGTTTCAGTAAATGTACCAGTTGTTTTCTTTTGTGGATTATTTGGATTAGGTTCTCCATATTGAGGTAAAATATCCGGAGGAAATAAAGCTGTTGAAACACTTAGCGGTCCTAGTGGTGTTCCACCTCTATTTAAAGTCATTGTACCTGTGTCAAACCCACCAGAATCTTTATTTACAAATTGTATAGTAACAGGCACGACTATTGTTTCACCTATTTCAGCAAATCCTGCAAAACTTTCAGTAGTTGAAATAGTAGGATTTTTATATACTGGTGGTAAAGCAGGAAATAATAACGTATCCCACATTGAAGAGAGTGGCGTACCTAGTAAATCACCTACTGTTGTACCTGCTGTAAAACCACCTATGTCGTTTATTATAGCTAATGATGGGTTTAATGTGCTTTCATAGTTAACATCTAATGATACCTCTGCCCATGTGTTGTCACCACGCAAAAAATAATTTTCAGTTGGTGAACCTAAACCTGTTGCTGATAGATCTACAGTACCTATTGTCACATTGCCACTAGCATTAACATTGTTGGTTACATTTATAAACACACCTGACTCACTGCTAAAAGTTTCTACGATGTTTGACGGTATGCTTAAAGGCGACCAAGTATTATCACCACGTAGGAAATAATCAGACTTAGGAATACCAAGGCCCGTAGCGGATAAGTCTAAAGATATAATACCAGGTACACTATAATCAGCTTCTATATATGAACCACCGCCTATACTGCCTTTACACCATACGCCATTGGAATACATAATAAGATCATTACCAGTTAAAGTAATAGCTGGGCAAAAATCTTTACCATATAATTTAAAGTCTTGTATCTGCTTATCTGTAGTAATAAATGCAGCTAAATCTCCTACACCTATATTTTTGGTAGGTTTACCTGTTCTATTATCACTTATAAGTAATAACTGCTCTTCGTTTACCGTATATATTCTAGGGTAACTATATATTATAGCCATATATTAAATTCTAAGGATGTACAATTATAGTTCCAGCAAGTACGCATTCATAACCTATACCGTCTGCACCCCACCAGTTTACTCCATTGTCATATACATAATCTAAACCAGTTCCAAACCCTCCTTTGTAGTTTAACGATGCTAAGTAACCTACGTATGTTGTTGCTTCAAGTGCAATCATTCCAGTTTGCGGTATTCTGTTCCACATGTAATTTGGAACTACTCCTCCACCTGCCGATGCTCTAGTTATCTGTATACTGCCGCGAGTGAGGCCGGGAAGATTATCACCTGGAGTATAAACTATAGGTGGACCTGCATCGTATAAAGCTGGTAATTCAACAGTTTTACCTGAATCAGCGTCACGTCTTGCTATTATTAAATAATCAGCTAATGGCGGTGCGTTAGACCATGCTTGTAATATTTCAAATTCTATATAAAATTCATAACGTATCCATGCTGGATCGTTAGTGGTGTATGCTCGTCCTACTCTATTAGTTATAGTTATAATACCAGCATCTTCTAAATCACTAGCTCCTAAATCACCAGTAGTTGCTCCATTAGAACATAATGCAGGTAACCAACTAAACTCTTGGCCAGGCGTAAATGTACTTGTAGTTTCTATATTTCCACTAACATCAAATCCTAAACCAGTACCTAGTTTTACTTGTATCTTACCAGTGCCACCTACTCCATCGTCATAGTCTAATCCTTTGTCTGTATCTACATCTGTGGTTACATAGGAGCCAACCGTACCTGGAGGTAGTGGCAAAAATTTTATACCTTTATTATTAGGTACTGATTCTTGCCTAAATGTATATCTATATGTCATATCTGGTATTACAGTCTTTTGCCCTGGCATTCCAGGAACATCTTGTATTTCTATAAAACCATTACTTACTAATTCTCCGTTTACATTCTCTATTTGTATGTCATTTGCAGATCCTGCTGTAATGTCTATGCCTGGTCCAGGTGTAAATTTTACCGTAGAAGTGATCGTTCCAGGTGAACCAGCAGAAGATACTAGATCTAAATCTACATCAAAGCTTCCTTGTGTAGCAGCTAGTGTATATGTGTCTCCACTACCGCCACCGCCTGGTACATCTACAGTAACTTTTGTAGTAGTACTAGATATATTTAATCCAGATCCGGTAAAATTAAGTGTACTTAGGTTATCTGTAACTAAAGCTCCTTCATAAAACACTGCTATAGCGTTACCTCCGCCACCACTGCCAAAAAATGTCTTCAATTGCGCCATAGTTACCGACTTGGTCGCAAAATCCTCTTCGCTAGAGTCAGCTAACACCATAATATCAGTGCCAGCAACAGTATCGATGCGCGGATATGAATAAATTATCGCCATTTTTACGTATTTTTAAAATTATTTTTACAATATTGTGTACATTTATAGCTATTCACAGGTTTTTACTAATATTTACTGTGACATTTGCCTGTTATTCTACTAATCTAGCCACCTATTGTCACATATAGTGAGAAATATAGAACTAAAGGGTTGCCCCCTCACAATTTTATTTTGATTCTTAAACAAAAATCAATTTTTTATTTCGTAGGCCCCTTTGCTTTTTAATTTTTTATCGTACGGTTTCGCGTTTTTGCAGATCATTATTGTGTATGTTTAACGTTTTTGTAATACATACTAACTACGACGATGCATAGATAATATATACGAATTTAAAACTTATAACTATGAACAAATTAACTAAAAACAAATTATTCTTCGCAGTAGAAGACATCGCTAAATTAATAACTGTAATAACTTTCGTATCAATCGTTGCATATGTATCATATCAAGTTTACTCTGGAAATTATTATCTATAATTTTCAAAGTAAATACGACTATCAATAGATAATATAATAAATTAATAACTAATAATAAAATAAATAAATATGCTTGACTTAACTAAATTACCAGTATTAAATAATAATCATGAATACCTCATCGACAATCCAGATTACTCTGAATTATATGAACGACTAAACATGAAAGACATGGAAGATCAACTAATTGTATACTCATACATACATGATATGATCGATGTAGTAAAAGAACTAATTAACTATAATATTGAATTTAGTCATCACTCATGTCACTTATCTGACGAAAGCTACTTACTAATTAATATTACTCAATAATAAAAAAAATACAAACTAAAAACGATTATCAATAGATAATATAAATGTAAA
>JABSQH010000118.1 GCA_013213745.1 Ilumatobacteraceae bacterium
TACCCATTATAGCAACGAAGTTGCCCTTAGTGAACAATTAATGTCAACTAAAGGTTGTTTTATTGATTTAAGAAGAGTATATTGATTATATAAATAGAATATAGAAAGAATAAAGAGTAAATGATATACTTCCTTATTTAATAATATATAAAGGATATATGAAATATGTCTATACATGACTTACATGGGGAAGACTCTGTTCAAGCTAAACCAATCCAACCAGATTGGAAGAACGCTCCTACAGTTGCTGACCTAGAAGCTGACAATACAGAAGCTCAGTCAGACCATAGTAATATGGTTACTAAGATTAGAGCTTGGTTAGATAACATGAACCTCACTGGCGCTGCTAAGTTTAAGCCTGCTGCCGGGCGTTCTGGTGTTCAACCTAAAGTAATACGTAAACAAGCTGAATGGAGATACTCAAGTTTGAGTGACCCTTTCTTATCTACTGCTGACATCTTTGATGTTCATCCAGTAAGCCACGAAGACCGGGCACGGGCAGACCAGAACAGCGCAATCCTTAACTTCCAGTGGAGTACCCAAATCAACAAGCAGAAGTTTGTAGATGACTTGGTTCACACTGACGTTGATGAAGGTACAGTAATTTGTCGTGTAGGCTGGATTACAGAAGAGAAAGAAGTCCCTAAGACTATCCAACTATTCAGTTATGAACCAGACCTAACAGAAGCTACTATGACTATGATGGTACAGGCCACTCAGTTAAAACAGACTGCTCCTGATTCATTCCGTCAATTGCCAGAGGAAATACAGGCCGCTCAAGCACAATTCGAAGCAACCGGTTTACCTCATATAGCTATTCCACAAGGTGAAGAAATACAGCTCGTAACTAAAATCATCCGTAACCACCCTACAGTAGAAGTAGTCAAATACACGAACATCGTTATTGACCCTACATGTAATGGCGACCTTGATGCTGCTATGTTTATCATATACTCATTTGAGTCTAACCTTGCAGAGCTCGGCGCACAGAATAAGTATAGTAACCTAGATGCGATTGGTTCAGCTGATACAGAACAGTCCGAAGTAGATGCTAGCGATGATGAGTTCACCTCATTCCGTTTTGCAGATAAACCTCGTGCTAAGTTCACAGTTAAAGAGTACTGGGGCTATTGGGATATTAACGATGACGGAACTATTGTTCCTATTGTTGCTACCTATGCTAATGGTACTATGATTGGCCTAGAGGAAAGTCCTTATCCAGATGGTTCATTACCATTCACAGCCGCTCAATATTTACCTAAACGTCGTCAAACACATGGCGAACCAGATGGTGAATTGCTAATTGAAAACCAATCTATTATCGGTGCAGTACAACGCGGTATGATTGACATCATGGCGAAATCTTCTAACGGCCAAGTAGGCCACAGAACAGATGCCCTAGATGCTACCAACCGTATCAAGTTCCGTAAAGGTATGGACTATGAATATAACCCTGGGGTTAGTAATCCAGCCGAAGCATTTTACATGCACAAGTATGCAGAGATTCCACAGTCTGCCCCACTAATGATTCAGATGCAAAATCAGGATGCCGAATCCCTGACTGGTGTTAAAGCCTTTACTTCTGGTATCACAGGTAACGCCCTTGGCGATACAGTGGGCGGTCAACGGAATGTACTTGATGCAACCGCTAAACGTGAAGTTAGTATCCTTCGTAGACTTGCAGATTGCGTGATACGCATCGGTAAGAAAATGATGGCAATGAATGATGTTTGGCTCAGTGAAGAAGAAGTCACACGAATCACTAATAAGCCTTATGTAGCACCCCGTGAGGATGAACTAGGCATACCATTTGATTTACGTGTAACCATAAGCACAGCCGACGAAGACAACGCTAAAGCGTCTGAGTTAAGCTTTATGCTGCAAACTATGGGTAACACTGTTGACTTTGGCGTAACTAAGATTATACTCGTTCGCATCGCTAAGTTACGCAAAATGCCTGACCTAGCAGAAGCACTTGAACAGTTCGAACCTAAGCCAGACCCATTAGCAATAGCATTGCAAGAAGCTGAATTACAGAACGCTCAATTAGAGGGTATGAAGCTCCAAGCAGAAATAGCTAAACTACAAAGCGAAACAATCTTCAATGGTCAGAAAGCAACTCATGAAGCTGCTAAAACATTAGAGACTGAATCACTAACCGATAAAGTTGACTTAGACTTCATCGAACAAGAAGGTGGCACTACACAAGAACGTGAACTTGAATTAGCACGAGCTAACAAGACCGACTCTTCTGGCACACCGACTAAGGCAGCTGGCCCTAAGAAAACTAAGGCTACTACCACGAAGAATAAGAAAGCTAAAAAGTAATATAAATGGGGAGAATCCTCTCCCCTAATATCTGACACGTAATGGTGCAGGACACAAGAGAGAAAATATTATGAGTGAATTACAAAACGAAATTAAATCAATTGAAGTACATATGAAAGACGCTATTGAAAAAGTACAGTTAGGCGATGACCTAGCAGCACTAATGAAAAATCGTGCGTTCAAACGTCTTATCACTGAACGTTACTTCAAAGACGAACCTGCTCGTTTGGTCATGCTTAAAGCTTGTCCGAATGCTCAATCAGATGATGTACAGAAAGAGATTGAGAAAGACATTACCGCTATCGGTGGTCTATTCCAATTCTTCTGTGCGATAGAAGGCGAAGCTAATGCTATGCGCCACGCTATTGAATCAGACAAACAAATGATTGAAGCTTTAGAAGCAGAGGACGAATAATATGGCTACCGAACAAGAAACAGTTGGCATGTCCGACGAAGACTTCCTAAACTTACCTTTACCCGGTTCAGAAGACTTGGTTCAACGCGAAGAAGATAATGAGTCAGACGCATCCGTCGATGAAGAAGCAAGGCTTGCCGATGCTGCTTCTGATGACGAAGATGGGGATGACAATAAGTTAGTAGATGCTAACATTGATGATGATGCTGATAAGGAAGATGACGATGATGACTCCGACGATGATGACAGCGATTCTGATGATGATAATAATACTGATAACAGTGACCCTACTGACGATAGCGATTCTGATGCAGAAGCCGACGCCTATGTAGATGACGAAAAATCTGACGAAGAAGATGCCTCAGACGACGCTGACAAGGATAAAAAAGACGACTCTGAACCTAGTGACTCTGACAACTGGAAAGCTCTTACAGAACCGTTCAGAGCAAATAATAGTGAGATGAAGGTTGACAATGTCGCAGATGCACGTAGACTGATGTCCATGGGAGCTAACTACCACAAAAAAATGGTAGATATGAAGGAAGACCGTAAAATCGTTGAAACTCTACGAGACAATGATTTACTAGACCCTGCAAAGCTCAACTTATTAATTGACGCATCTAAAGGAAACAAGGACGCTCTTACCAAACTTCTTAAGCAAGGTAAAGTGAACCCTCTCGATATAGATGTTGATAGCGAGTCAGACTATACTCCGAACTCTTACTCAACTACCGATGAAGCGTTAGACCTTCGCGATGTACTCTCGGGGCTACGAGACACTGCAACGTACGAACAGACAATGACTATCGTTACTGAGAAGTGGGACAGAGGAAGCCAAGACGCTATCATGGGTAAACCGGATGTGCTTAACGTCATCAATGACCACGTTGCCAGTGGTGTATATGATATTATATCTTCTAAGGTAGCCGAACAGAAAGTACTTGGTAAGCTGAACGGACTAAATGATGTTCAAGCATATATACAAGTTGGTAACGAACTCGAAGCCGCAGGTAAATTCAATGACGCTAACAAACCAACAGGCGACAAAGAAACCAAATCAGGTAAGAAATCAAAACCAGCACCTAAGAAATCTGTTAAGCCTGCTGACAAAGCTAAACGCAAACGAGCTAACGCTCCTAAGCAACGAGCACCGAAAGCAGAAGTAATTGACTTCGACAATCTGTCGGATGAAGAATTTGAGAAACAATTCAACAAACTTAATCATTAATCACAAAGGAGCCTTTTCAAATGGCTAATCAATATAACAACGGTACAGGCGCAACGGGCAAGAATGCCTCAGGCGATTCAAGTATCGGTGCTCAACTGAGTGACTTCCATTACCAACGTAATGCACTTATCGAAGCACGTAAGAAAACTACGTTCATGCAAATGGCATCAACGTTAGGTATGCCGAAGAACATGGGCAAGCGTATTAAACGTGACCATTATATTCCTATCTTAGATGATGCGAATATCAATGACCAAGGTATTGACGCTGCTGGTTTATCAGTTACACAGAAATCAACTATCCGCGTGACTAACATCACTGTTGGTGTAATTGACCAACGTCGTACAGGTACTTCTGACTTACTATTCGTAGGCGAAGGCGCTAATGACGCTGCTGCATTACTTGCTGCTAAACAGAAAGTAAATGACTTCATGAATGCTGATACTGCATTGGGTGGCTTAGGCTTAACTCTTGTAGGTGTAGATGCTGCCGGTTATACCGACGGTACTAACAGCACAGATGGTTTAGCTTATGTATTGGGCTATCGCTTCTCTGGCGACCAAACAGGTGACTCAGTTGCACAAACTGGTAACTTATACGGTTCAAGTAAAGACATCGGTACGATTCAAGGTAAACTTCCTGTATTGTCAGAAAATGGCGGCGCAGTGAACAGAGTCGGTATGAAACGTGTATCTATTGAAGGTACTTTCGAGAAATTCGGTTTCTACGAATCTTACACAAAAGAATCAGTTGATTTTGATTCTGACCCAGATTTACGTTCACACGTAAACCGTGAAATGCTTAACGCAGCTCATGAAATGACAGAAGCAGCTTTACAGATTGATATCTTAAACTCTGCTGGTGTGGTTCGCTACGGCGGCGATGCAGTATCTGTTGCTACGATTACTGGTGAAGGCGGTACTCCATCATTACTAACGTACACAGACTTCATGCGTTTATCTATCACTTTAGATAATAACCGTACTCCGAAAGAAACTAAAATGATTACCGGTTCTAAACAAACTGATACTCGCACAATTGATGGCGCACGTTACATGTTCATCGGTTCTGAGTTAGTTCCTTCAATCCGTCGTATGGTTGATTTATTCAACAACCAAGCATTCATCCCTGTTCATAAATATGCTGCCGCTGGTGGTATGATTATGAAAGGTGAAATTGGTTCAGTTGACCAATTCCGTATTGTCGTTGTTCCAGAAATGTTACATTGGGCAGGCGCAGGCGCAGCAGAAGTTACAAATCCTGGTTATCACGCTACTGGCGGTAACTATGATGTATTCCCTATGCTTGTTATTGGTGATGAATCATTCACTACTATTGGTTTCCAAACTAATGGTAAAGTTGTTAAGTTCAAAATCAAACATGTTAAACCTGAAAGCGATGCGGCTTACTCTTTAGAGTCTGACCCATTCGGTGAAAAAGGCTTCATGTCAATCAAATGGTACTACGGTTTCATGGGATTACGCACTGAACGTTTAGCAGTATTGAAATCAGTCGCTGAACTGTAAGATACACTAGATAGATAATATATGGGGAGCCTTCGGGTTCCCCTTCTAGGTGAAAGCTCCACCCGAATCTCCGGACGAGTTAATTAATATAGAGATACCCATCATGACAGAACCAACAGAATTAGAATCATTGAAAGCCCGCGCTAAAACATTAAACATCCCATTCTCAGCAAACATCGGTGTAGAAACATTACGCCTTAAAGTTCAGAACGCTCTTAGCGATGAACCAGTTGCTGTCGAAGATGCTCACCAGCAAGTACAGAACACACAGTCAGCTACTGCTGTTAATCCGGGCGACTACCAACAAGCACCAGAAACTATCATCATGCGCAACCAACGCTTACGCCGTGAAGCTAACCGTCTAGTGCGAGTTAACGTTATGAACCGTAACCCTGCCATGAAAGATTATGAAGGCAACTGGTATTGTGTATCAAATTCAATCGTCGGTGACATTCGCAAATTTGTGCAATATGATACCGAAGAAGGTTTCCATGTGCCTTACATGATTTACCTACACCTTAAAGAGAAAGAATATCAAATCTTTATTAAAGGTAAAGACCATAAAGGCCGTGAAACTAAACGAGCTAAAAATGTTAAAGAGCTGAGTGTTGAATTGCTTGACCCTCTAACTGATGACGAGATTAAAGATTTGGTTCAACGCCAAGCACTTAATCATAGTATTGATTAATGGCTATTGAATTCACCGACCTGACTACAGGTGAACACGAAGGACGTGGTGCCTTCGATGAGTTAATGCGAACTGCTGGTTCACACTTAGAACGCGAGTTCAAAGAAGACCGAATCAATGGTAATGAATATGCTACTGTATATCTTGGTACTTTAAGTGCAGCTATGGCTACGTCCCTACAGTATGTATTAGGACATGGCATTGCATCTCGACAAGAAGAAATGCTTGCTAACCAGAACCTGAAAATAATTCAGGAAACGTTAGTGGTTGCTCAACAACTAGTAAACCTTAAGAAAGAAGAAGATTTGGCCGACGCTGAACTGTTATTGAAAGCTCAACAGCTTGTCAACTTATCAGCTCAGAATACATTGGTTATCTCACAGACAGCTAAGATGAATGCCGACAAACTAATATCTGATA
>JABSQH010000119.1 GCA_013213745.1 Ilumatobacteraceae bacterium
TCCCATGTGTTTTACTTACCCTTAATTGATTTGTGTATAACTATTTACAAATGAAAGAAAAAACATTAGTTGAAATGAAAAATCAACTAGAAGGAATAAAAAGAGTGCTACAACATGTTGTAACAGAAATAACTCACTTAAGAGAATTAGGTGTAGGAACTTTAGAAACTTTAAAGTTAATGCCTGGTTATGAAGATGCTGTTAAACAGTTACAAGAGAACATGGAAAAACAAATTGAAGAACAAAAGAAAGCTGAACAGAATGGAACTAGCGAGTGAAATCTTATCTAATATTACAGTGTATATGAAATATGCAAAGTATATTCCAGAACTAAATCGCAGGGAAACTTGGGATGAGTTAGTAACAAGGAATAAACAAATGCATATTAAAAAGTATCCAGACTTAAAAGACCAAATAGAAAAAGTTTATAAGTTAGTATATGAAAAGAAGGTTTTACCAAGTATGCGTAGTCTTCAATTCGGTGGCAAACCGATTGAGATATCTCCTAACAGAGTATACAACTGCGCTTATCTCCCTATTGACCATGTAGATTCGTTCCATGAAACAATGTTTTTGTTACTTGGAGGAACTGGAGTAGGGTATTCTGTTCAAAAACACCATGTTAGTAAATTACCTCCTATAAATAAACCTTATGAAAAACGTAGGAGAAGGTTTTTAATTGGTGACTCGATTGAAGGTTGGGCTGATGCAATCAAAGTATTAATGAAGTCTTATATGGGTGATCGAAGATCGTCTAGAATTAGTTTCGATTACTCGGATATAAGACCTAAAGGTGCTCAGCTAGTGACGTCAGGAGGTAAAGCTCCTGGCCCACAGCCTTTAAAAGAATGTTTAGTTAAACTTAAAGGTATATTACAAGCTAAAGAAGATGGAGATCAATTAACAACAGTAGAAGTTCATGACATTGTATGTCATATAGCTGATGCTGTATTAGCAGGTGGTATTAGACGTGCTGCTTTAATATCTTTATTTTCTGCAGATGATCATGAAATGATTGCTTGTAAATCTGGAAACTGGTGGGAAACAAACCCACAAAGAGGTAGATCAAACAACTCTGCTGTTTTAATGCGACATAAAATTACTAGAGATTACTTTATGAATTTATGGGAACGTGTTGAAAAGAGTGGAGCCGGAGAACCCGGAATTTATTTTAACAATGATAAGGATTGGGGTACAAATCCATGCTGTGAAATAGCATTACGACCTTATCAATTTTGTAACTTATGTGAAGTTAATGTTTCAGATCTTGAATCACAAGATGATCTAAACGAAAGAGTAAAAGCTGCTGCATTCATTGGAACGTTGCAAGCTGGTTACACTGACTTCCATTATTTAAGAGAGATATGGCAAGAAACAACCGAAAAAGACGCTCTGATTGGAGTGAGTATGACGGGGATAGGGAGTGGCACGGTATTAGGATACGACATGGAGAAAGCCGCTCAACTTGTAAAAAGAGAAAACACAAGAGTCGCGAAGCTGATTGGAATTAATAAAGCTGCACGATGTACAACCGTAAAGCCTGCTGGGACGACATCTCTGGCATTAGGAACTTCATCTGGTATTCACGCATGGCACAATGATTATTACATCCGTAGGATCAGAGTTGGGAAAAATGAATCAATGTATAAATACTTAGCTGAACATCATCCTGAGTTAATCGAAGATGAATATTTCCGACCTCATGACACTGCTGTAATATCTATACCACAGAAAGCTCCTGAAGGTTCAATACTTAGAACTGAATCTCCATTTGATCTTTTAAATAGAGTGAAAAAAATAGCAACTGAATGGGTTAAACCAGGCCATAGGAAAGGATCTAACACTCATAATGTTTCAGCTACTATAAGTTTACAACCTGAAGAGTGGTACAAAGCTGGTAATTGGATGTGGGATAATAGAGAATATTACAATGGCTTATCTGTATTACCTTACGATGGTGGAACATATACTCAAGCTCCGTTTGAAGATATAGATCCAAGTAAATATCAAGAGTTAATGCATTCATTAAAACAAGTTGATTTATCAAATATAACAGAAACAGAAGATAACACAGACTTATCAGGTGAACTAGCTTGTGCTGGTGGAGCTTGTGAGATTAAATAA
>JABSQH010000012.1 GCA_013213745.1 Ilumatobacteraceae bacterium
CCGGTGATCAGCAGATGGTGATGGACACCGGTGGCGACGTACGCACACACGTTGGTGTCGAGCTTGGCGTCCTCGACGGTGCCATCGGCGTGGTAGTAGGCATGCCACGAACCATCGGCTCGCTGGGTGTCTCGCAACCAGCGGTAGGCGTGGCGGGCCTCGGCATGAAAGCCGGCGACGTCGAGTGCCATGGCGGTCTCGACGTGGTTCCATGGGTCGCAGTGCCCGCCGGGGAACCACGGGATCATGCCGGTTGGCAGCTGCAGCGACACGAGATGATGCGCAGTGCGTTCCAGCTCGACCGGGCTGAGGACACCAGCGAGCTCGGGCATCGCGCTCATTGCGACACCGTTGCTTCAGGGACGTCGGCGGGCTTGCTGGCGTAGAAGACGACGCTCTTGCCCATCACCGGAGACAACGCTCGATCGGCGACCCGCGTGATCGTCGGCTGCGCCGCAATGTCCCATTCGAGAAACTCGCGGTAGCGGGTGACGAGCGGATGATCGTCATTGGTCGGTCCGACCGCGCACTTCAGCCACCAGTACGGCGAGTGCAGCGCATGGGCCCGGTGGCGGCCGTCGACATCGAGGCCCGCCGATCGCAGTTTGGCGGCCAACTCAGTCGCCGCGTAGATGCGTACGTGGCCGCCCGGACTCTTCGGAGCGTGGTACTCGTCGGAGAGCTTCCAGTTGATCGTCTCGGGAAGCCACGACGGCACTGTGGCGGCGAACGTGCCGCCCGGCTTGAGCACCCGAACCATCTCGGCGATCGCGGCCACATCGTCTTGGATGTGTTCGAGCACCTCTGAGGTGATGACCACATCGAACGACCCGGTTGCGAACGGCAACCTCGTGGCATCGCCGCGCAGGATGCCGGCGACCCGTTCGATGTCGATCTCACCGGCGTCGACCATCCCGCCGAGTGTCGCCCGCGTCTCGACGACCTCGTCGGCCGCATAGTCGAGCGCCACCACGTCGGCACCTCGTCGGGCGCACTCGAACACGTGACGACCAAAGCCTGCGCCGACGTCGAGGACACGGTCACCGGGCTGCAAGCCGAGTTGGTCGAAGCGGATCGTCAACACGTCAGCTGCGCCCCGCCAGACGCCCGTTGCGTTCGAGCTTGGCCACGTTCTCGGGCATCGCCAGCACCTCGCGGTACTGATCGACGGTGAGTTCGGCGCAACGTCGCCATGTCCACCGGTCGATCACCCGAGCGCGACCAGCCGCGCCGATCCGCGCACGCAACTCGGCATTGTCGAGTCCGCGACCGATGGCGACGGCGAGAGCGTCGGCATCGCCGGCGGCGCACTGCAACACGGTGTCGCCATCGGCGCCCGTCACCTCGGGGAGGGCCCCGCCGTCGGTGGCGACCAACGGGGTGCCACTGCACATCGCCTCGATCGCCGGAAGGCTGAAGCCCTCGTACAAGCTCGGCACGACGGCCAACTCCGACTCGGCGTACAACTCGACGATGCGCTCGTCGCTGACACCCGAGACGAAGTCGATGTGCGCGGCGAGTCCCAGCGAGTCGATGAGATCCATCGAGTTGCCCGGGCGGGGCTTGCCGATGATCGTCAGCGTGACGTCGCGCTCGGTGCGCAACTTGGCCATCGCTTCGAGGAGGAACGGCAGTCCCTTGATGGCGACATCGGCCGACGCCGTCGTGATCAGTCGACCCGGTGTGCGGGCGACGTCGGGCAGTGGACGAAACAGATCGGGATCGACACCCACCGGCACGAGGCGCATCCGGTCGTAGGCCACGCCCATGTCGTTGTGGATGTCGTCGATCGAGTTCTGCGACACGACGACGATGCGCGGCATCGACGACGCCACGCGACCCTGCATCTTGACGAACGAGTACCAACGACCCACGGAGAACCGCTTCAGTCGGGTCTTCGCTTGGTTGATCTCGAGTTCGCGGTCGCGGGTGATCGGATGGTGCAACGTGACGATCGTCGGAATGTTCTCGTTGATCTTGCGGATGCCGTAACCGAGGCATTGGTTGTCGTGGACGAGGTCGAACTGCCGGGACCTGGGGACCAGGTTGCGCGCTGCTCTGGCGCTGAACGCGAGCGGCTCGGGGAACGTGCCCGTGAGAAACTGTCCGATTTCGAGGAGGTCTTCGCGGGTCTTCAACTCCCAGAAGCCTGGAAGGCGGCCGGGGAAGTACTCGTTGAACGTGTCGAGGCTGGGTAGCTCGGTCATCGCCACCCGCTCGTCGAGCACCGGGTAGGGCTGCCCACCGAGCACCTCGACGGTGTGGCCGAGGTCGACTAGTGCCTTGGTCAGATGGCGCGTGTACACGCCTTGCCCACCCACGTGCGGCTTGCCGCGGTAGGTGAGATAGGCGAGCGTCAGCGGCGCGTCGGGGGGGAGTCCGGCCGAGGACATCCGGGAGAGGCTATCGGGGTGGGCTCCTGCTGGACTCAGCGAAGTGCGCTCGCCCGTCTCGGATGACCTCCGCCGATCCCCATTGGGCCGATCCCCACTGGGTGGTCACTACCAACCGATGCGCAACGTCCGCCGCAGCGGCTGGTCGGGTGTGATCAACCGTGGGCGAATCGTCACAGCGTCTGGCGGGCCCGACTGTGGTTCCACACACGTTGCCTGTTCGGGCTTGTCGTAGACGATCCAGTGGTCGCAATCGCTGGTGATGGTCACCGCTGACACCGACGGCCGGTCGTAGTGCAGCGTGATCGGCTCGACGCAGACGAAACAGTCGTCCCACGGGCCGGCGGTGGGTTCGATCAGCTCGCCGACGAACATGTCGGTGTCGTCCTTGGCGTACATCGCCACGGGGTCGAAGTCGAGGCGTTCCGGCTTTACGAACCAGGGGTGCCAGCCGATTTCGGCCGGCATCGCCGGCGGGTCGGGGGCGCCGTCGAAAGCGACGCTCAGTTCGCAGTGCACGGCGTCGGCGGCGAGCGTCACGCGGTGTGTCGCCGTGCCCGGGTACGGCCAGCCGAGCCGAGTGTCGATCGGGCAGGTGGCGGTGACCGTGGTGGCCGAGCAGCTGTGCATCGTCCATGGCCGCGCATACACCGTGCCGTGGATTGCATGGTGCTGTTCCGGGCTACCGGTGGCGGGCTGATCGACGTGGTTCGTGTCGAGCTGGTGGTCGACCCCGAACAGGCGGAAGCGGCCGTTGCGGATGCGGTTGGTCCACGGCGCCTGAGGGAACGCACCCCAGTGGCTGGGCTTGCCGCGCGAGTCGGCGTCGTCGATCAGCAACGGCTGGTCGTCGACGGTGATCTGCGCCAGCCGACCTCCCTCGCCGAGGTCGACGTCGACGCTCACGGGATGGCTGCCGTCGTCGCGGGCCAAGGTCACCGTCGATTCGCTCATCGCCGCAACGTAGCTGAACCCTCCAGACGCCGGCGGTGCGCCTGTGGTAGGCAGCGGCGGTGCGTGCGGTGGTGCAGCGAGTGGCCCGGGCGAGCGTGACAAGTCGTGGCGCGGCGGCCGAGCCGTATGAGGTCGTGGGTGAGATCGGACCCGGGCTCTGCGCATTGGTCGGGGTGACCCACGACGACACTGCAGCGAGTGCGACCAAGCTGGCCAGCAAGCTCGCCGGGTTGCGGGTGTTCGGCGACGACGACGGCGTGATGAATCGATCGGTCGTCGACGTCGCCGGCGCGGTGCTCGTCGTCAGTCAGTTCACCCTCTATGGCGATACCACCCGCGGTCGTCGCCCCAGCTGGGCCGCCGCTGCGCCGCCCGACGTCGCCGAACCGCTCATCGACGCCGTGGTTGCTGAACTCGCGACGCTCGGAGTGTCAGTCGCCACCGGTCGGTTCCGCACCGACATGCGTGTCGATCTCGTCAACGACGGTCCCGTCACCGTGGTCGTCGAGGTCTGAGTCACGCCGTACCGATGCCTGGCGGGCGACGATCGACGCTGCGAGCAACACCACAGCAGCGAGCATGATCCAGGGGGCGTCGCCGACGCGCGTGTACCACGTGAGCCCGCTGCGCAGTTCGATGTCGTCGATGAGGATGGCCCGTTCGGAGATCGACGTCCGCTCCAGCACGTCGCCGCCCTCGTCGATGATCGCCGTGAACCCGGTCGGCGCGGCCTGCACCACCCAGCGCCCGTTCTCGATTGCTCGCTGGCGGCTCGATGCAACCTGTTGGGTCTGCACGATCGTTCCGGTGTAGCTCGCCCCGTTGGTCGGGTTGATGATCGCCTCGCCACCGAGTGCGACGCCTTCGCGGGCGCGACCCCCGAAGAAGATCTCCCACGAGATCGCAACGGCGAGCTCGGTCCCGTCCGGCAGCTCGAGTACCGCCGGTTCTGTGCCCGGGAGGGCGTCGCGGCCGATGCGCTCGATCGGTGCGCCGAAGAACTCGAGCACTCCGCGCAGCGGCACGTACTCGCCGAACGGCACCCGACGCACCTTGTCGTATCGACTGACGATCGCCCCGTCTGGACCGATGACCACCTGCGCGTTCGTGCGGTTCTCGCCGTCGTTGAGCTCTTCGGTGATGCCGACGGCGATCGGTGCGTCGAGGCGGGCCGCCTCGGCCGCCAAGATCTCCGGCAGCGTGTCACCTGTGCCCCCGGCCGCCTCGACGATGACGAGTGGCGCTGGCGACTCGCTGAACGAATCCACGTCGAGGGTGTTCTCGGGCCACACGACGAGGTCGATGTCGTCCTCGACCGTCAACTCGCGAGTCGCCGCGAGGTGCGCAATGAACACATCGGGCCACGGGACCTCGGTCGCCGACGTCCCCTGCCGTCCGCCGCCCTGCACCGCGGCGACCCGCAATGTGTCGCCGGTTGCGCCGCCCTGCGGAGCGACGACCACTGCGAGCACCAGCACCCCGATAGCGACACCCGCCGCCGCAAGGCCGATGCGCTCGGGGACCCGCAGCAACCGCCGTCGAGGCGACGCCGCAGACCGCTGAGCCGCGACGTCGGTGACAAGTGCGCCGAGTGCGAACCCGATCTGAAAGGTGAACCAGGTGACGAGGATCGTGCCGCCGACTCGACCGATCCCGGCGAACGGCCCGGCGACCTGAGCGATGCCGAGGGATGCCAAGGGAACACCGCCGAACGGGAACGAGAAGCGCAGCGCCTCGACGAGCGTGTGTGCTGCGGGCCGGCCGACGATGGCCCAGCGGCCCGATGGTGCGATCCAGGCGGCCACGGCGTGGTAGCCGGCGAACACTGCGCCGGCGACGAGATAACCGGGCGCGGTGAGTTGCACCATCCATCCCATACCGAGGAACATCCACCCGGCTCCGAAGGCGTAGCCGGTCGCAGCCCGTCCCCGGCGCCCGCTCGCGCCGTTGCGGACCGGCGCCGCCGACTGGGCGAAGCCGAATGCGGCGATCCCGACGAACGACAACGGCCACCATCCCCATGGCGGCATCGACAGCGCGACGAGGGCGCCCGCGCCGAGCGCAAGTGCCAGGCGGGCGAGGCGCGTGTGACGCCGCTCGTCGGTCAAGCGACCAGGTCGAGGAAGACGACGATGCGCTGGGCCACCGAACCCGGAGGATGGCAGGCGAAGAGCGTCGCCGTCGGCGTCTCGGTCGGGTTGACGATCCACACGGCGTCGGGATTGACGATCTCGGTGCGGTTGACGCGATACGTGTGCGCTCCCTCAGCGGTGTTGAACACCACCTCGTCACCGGGCGACAACTGGTCGAGGTTGCGGAACTCCGCGTTGTGGCTCGTGCGATGGGCGGCGACGACCACGTTGCCGTCCTGGCCCGGCATCGCCGTACCGGGCCAGTGGCCCGGCCCTCGGTCGAGGGTCGTCATTCGGATCCCGGACAGCATCGGAGTGTCGAGCCCGATTCGTGGAATCGAGATCGAACCGATTTGTGGCCCCGCTTCAGGAGCTTGCGGATCTGACGGTGGGGCGATCGGCGCAACCGGCTGTTCGGGGAGCGTCTCAGGTGGCGGCTCGGTGGTGGGAGCGGCCGTGGTGGTCGGGGCCGCCGTGGTGGTGGGAGCGGCCGTGGTGGTGGGAGCAGCCGTCGTGGTGGATTCGGCGGACAACGTCGGACGCGACTCCGAGGTGGTGATGATCGCAGTTGACGGGGCTGCCGTCGTGGTGGTTGCCTCGGTTGTTGGTGGGTTGAACGTGGCAATGGCATCAGGTGTGTCATCGCCGTTCACGACGAAGGCGGTGCCGATGCCGACGAGGCCGAGGGCGCCGACGACGATCGGCACGACGGTGCGACGGCGAACGTCCAGCCCGTTCCCGCGATTCATAGCTCTGCCCATCATGACAGAGCCTCGAACGACTGAACAGTACGGTTCACCATTCGTTTCGCATCTCGAACGCAGGCGGGAATCCCGATGCCGCGGTAGCCGGCGCCGGTCACCCCGATGCCCGCCGGAAGGGCGGCCTCGACAGCCTCGACCCAACGCTGGTGGTGGGGCCGGTACTGGGCAAATGCACCCGGCCATCTGGTGATCCGTACGTCGAGCGGCGTCGGGTCGATACCGAGCTGATGGGCGAGGTCGTCGAGCGTGCGGGCCAGCACGGTGTCGTTGTCGAGATGGCTTACGGGTGCGCCGTCGCGCCCGAGCGAGGCGCGCAGGATCACTCCACCGCCGGCGGGCTGCCAATGCGCCCATTTCTGTGAGCCGAACGACACCGCCGTGAGCGTTCGTTGCTCGGACTTCGGGATGAGATACCCGCTGAGGCCGTGCAGCCGTTCGGGCCACGCGGACCGGGGTATGTGGAGGACCACCATCACGACGTCGGCGGCTTCGGCGCGGGCCAACAACGCACTGGCGTCCGGCGCGGTGTCCACGAGCATCGATGCCGATGCCTGCGGGGGAGAGGCCAGGATCACGGCGTCGAATCGTTCATCGTCGACCCGCCAGCCCGATCCGTCGGCGGCGACCTGTTGGATCGAACGGCCGAGGCGCACTTCGCCGCCACCGGTGACGACCGCATCTGCGGTCGCCGTGACGAGATCGGCCATGCCACCGCGCGGTGCGGCGAAGATCGGCCCGGCGGTGGCGGTCGCCGTCCCCGGCCGGCCGGCGGTGCCGAAGCGGCTGGCGAGGAGCACACTGCGGCGGGTGTTCGCCAGCTGGTGCAGCTGAGGCACCTCGGCAAGGCTGAAGCGATCGGTGTCGGCCGCGTAGATACTCCCGACCAAGCTGTCGACGAGGACCTCGTGGACCTCGTCGCCGAAGCGTGCCCGCACGTACGCACCGACGGAGTCGGGGGCGATCGAGGTGCGCGGCACCAGCGGCTCGATCGCAGCTCGTACCGTCCCACGCCACGACAGCAGTGGCGAGCGGACGAGCGGCCAGGGTCGCCCCGGTAGGCCGAGGAGTAGTCCCTCGGGAATGGGGTGCAGCCCGTTGCGCCAGATCGCTGCGCCGACCGGTTCGGGCGAGACGAGATCGAGGTCGAGCGACTCGGCGAGAGCGACGGCCTCGGGCACCCTGGCCAGAAACGCATCGGCGCCGGCGTCGAGTCCGGAGATTCCGGCGAACGGCGAGCTGGCGATGCGCCCGCCGACGTGCGTCGCACGCTCGAACAGGGTCACCTCGATGGCGGCGTTGGCGCGTTGTAGCTCGAGAGCGGTCGCCGTGCCGGCGATGCCTCCGCCGATCACGGCGACACGCCGAACAGGGCGTTGTGACGCAGTCACCGGGCGCCCATCACTCGGCGACGGTGCGCACGAGTTCGGCCAGCGCGGTCATGACCGTGTCGTCGGCATTGACCGATGCGGTGCGATCGAACGCCAGGCCCCTGGCCTCCGCCCGTTGCGCGGCCTCGATGTCGAGGTCGTACAACACCTCGAGATGATCGGCGACGAAACCGCACGAGCTCACGATCACCGCGTCAGCTCCGTCGTCGGCGAGGGTGTCGATCGCGTCGAGGACGTCGGGGCCGATCCATGGCTCTGGCGTGCGTCCAGCGGACTGCCAGGCGATCGACCACTCGTCTCCTTCGACGAGGCCGAGCTCGCCGGCGACCGCTTCGGCCGTCGACCGCAACTCGTGGGGGTACGGGTCGCCCCCGTCGATGATTCGTTGGGGCAGCGAGTGTGCGGTGAACAACACGTGGACCTTGCGGTCCGCTGTGCTCAGCGCATCGACGCGCGTCGCCAGGTCGCGTGCCAGGAAGGAGACGAACGCCGGTTCCGTGGCCCAACTCTCGATACCCCGCACTGGCACGTTGCCAGCGCCGTCCTGGGCGCGACTGAGGTACTGGCCGATCGAGTACGAGGAGTAGTGCGGCGCCAACACGAGCCCGACGATGTGTTCGGCGCCGGCGGCGACGAGCGCGGCCGCGCCGTCTTCGACCTTCGGGTCGGCGTGTTTCAGGCCGAGGCCCACCTGGAAGCGACCAGGTTCGGCGGCGTCGAGGTCGTCGCCGATTGCCTGCGCCTGAGCCTCGGTGAGCTGAGCCAGTGGTGAAACGCCACCGATGGCTGCGTACCGGTTGGTCAAGTCGGCGAGAGCCTCGGGGGTCGGTGGTCGCCCGCGACGGATGTCCGTGTAATAGGGCTCGATCTCCGCGGGCGTTCGTGGCGTGCCGTACGCCATCACCAACACTCCGACCGATGATTCGCTCATGACGCGCTGCCGTTCCTCATGTGATCTTGGCCGTGATCGTGTGGCGGTTCACGACACCTGAGTCTGCTCGTGCACGGTGTCGACCACGGCCTGCAATGCCGTCGGGTCCGAGTCGGGGTGGACACCGTGGCCGAGGTTGAAGATGTGGCGGACACTGGCGGGGCCGCCGTCCGGGGAATCGGCGGAGGCGTTGTCGGCGAGCACCCGTCGGGCCCCGCGGACCGCGACCTCCTCGCCGGCGAGCACGAGCGAAGGGTCGAGATTGCCCTGCACGACGAGGTCGGCGCCGAGTCGCTCGCGAGCCGTGCCGATCGGTGTGCGCCAGTCGAGACCCATCACCACCGGCCCATCGCCCATCGCCTGGTGCATCGGCTCGAGGAGATGGTCGCAGCCGATGCCGAAGTGGATCGCCGGGACCGCGGGATGACGGCTGCGAAGCTCGGCGAACACGCGGGTGCTGTGCGGCAGGACGTACCGCTCGTAGCTGCGACGGTCGAGGCTGCCCGCCCACGAGTCGAACAGCTGGAACGCACCGGCACCGTGTTGTAACTGCGCATCGATGAAGTTGATGGCCGTCGACGCAAGTCGCTCCATCACCTCGTGCCACAGCACTTCGTCGAGGTGCATCAAGGCCTTGGTGTGGCGATAGTCGCGGCTCGGCCGGCCCTCGATCAGATAGCTGGCAACGGTGAACGGAGCCCCGGCAAACGCCAGCAAGGGCACCGAGTCGGAGAGTTCGTCGCGGACGAGCTCGACGGTGGCGGTCACGTGCGCGACGTCGTCGGCCTCGACGGTACGCAACCGCGCCAGGTCGGCGCTACTGCGCAGCGGGCGGTCGGCGACGGGGCCGGTTCCCGGTGCCACGTCGATGCCGTACCCGGCAGCGTGGACCGGTACGACGATGTCGCTGAACAACACTGCGGCGTCGACCCCGTAGCGACGGACCGGCTGCAGGGTGATCTCCGCTGCCAGTTCAGGCCGGGCGATCGCATCGAGGATCGACCCGCTTCCCCGGAGGCGGCGATACTCGGGCAGTGAACGTCCGGCCTGGCGCATGAACCAGACCGGCGTGTGGCGGGGCACACGGCCATGCACGGCATCGAGAAACGGCACCGACGACGCAGCGGGGAAAGCGGTCGCAGTTGCGTCCGGAGTCGTGGTGGACGGCCTGGTCGAGCTGGCCGCCGAGCCTGCAGCCGCGATCTGACTGCTGTCTCCGGTGGTGCTGCCGGCCGCTGCGGACACGCTGGCACGATAGCTGCGAGTTGTCACGATCTGCCGGTGCTCGATGTCACCGATAGCATTACTTAACCCCCGTATGACCGAGCAGCACCCGGACCTCGAGGACGAACAGGCGTACGTCGATCATGCTTACGATTGTTTGGAACGCAGTCGTGAGGCGGCGTGGAAGTTGCGCGATCTCAGCGAGGCCGACCTCGGTGGCACGTTCCAGGCGCGGTTCGAGCGAAATGCCTTCGACGAGGCCCTCCTCAAGCGGTTGGCCGATCTCGACCTCGGTGACGCCGCGCTTGTGTTCGGGCGGATCGATCGAGCTGCCGAGGCACCCGGTGCGTACGAGAGCTTCCACATCGGCCGCCTCGCCGTCGCCGACGACGACAGCGAACCCGTGGTCGTCGACTGGCGGGCGCCGGTGGCCGAGCCGTTCTACCGGGCCACTGGTCGCGATGCGATGGGGTTGCTGCGGCGACGCCACTTCGCCGTCGAAGGGCGCAACATCGTCGGGCTCGAGGACGAACTGTTCGGTGACGGTCACCTGGGCATTGGTCGTGACGGCATCGGAGGTGACGGCGACGGCGACGAGCCGCTCGACGGATCCGCCGATGGGCCGGGCGAAGGGTTGCGCGGGTATTCCACCCTGCTCACTGCGCTCGAACGCGGTCGCACGGGAACGTTGGGCGACATCGTTGCCACGATCCAGGGCGAGCAAGACGAGATCATCCGCTCGCCACAACACGGTGTCTTGGTCGTGCAAGGCGGGCCGGGCACCGGCAAGACCGTCGTTGCGTTGCATCGCGCCGCGTACCTGCTCTACACCCACCGCTTCCCGCTCGAGGATCAAGGCGTGCTGGTCATCGGTCCCAACCGGGTGTTCTTGCGGTACATCGAGCGCGTGCTGCCCTCGCTCGGCGAGTCCGGGGTCGAACAGGTCGTGCTTGCCGATCTCGTCCCCGGCGTCGACTTCCAGCGTCCCGGCGAGACCGGGGGCGACTCGTCGGTTGCCGCGCGCCTGAAGGGCGCGGACGTCATGTCCGACGTGATCGATCGGGCAATCACCGATCGCGAACGCCCGCTGCCCGTCGACCTCGAGCTGCCGTTCCGCACCGGCTTCGTGCGGTTGCGGGTCGCCGAGTCGAAGCGCATCGTCACGGCGGCCCGTCGTCGTTTCCGTCGCCACAACGCCGGCCGCAAGTACGTCGAGAGCGAAGTGTGGAATGCATTGGCCGATGGGTTCCACGATCCCGAGGTGGGGCCCCGCGAGGTCCGCGAGACCCTCCGCGGCACGCCCGAGATGCGCGCCGCGCTCGATCGGATGTGGCCCGTACTGACCCCGGCACAGTTGCTCCACGACCTGTTCGGATCGAAGGCGTTACTGCGTTCCGCCGGCCGCGGTGTGCTCGGCGAAGCGGAGGCGCTGGCGATGTTCCGTGAGCGCAGCGACCACGTCGACGACGTGCGCTGGACACCCGCCGACATCGCTCTGCTCGACGACGCCCGCGATGCGCTCGGCCCGAAGCCCGGCAAACACTCCGAGCTCGACGAAATCCGCACCTACGGCCACATCGTGATCGACGAAGTGCAAGATCTCACTCCGATGCAGCTGAAAATGGCGGCCCGACGGTCACTCAACGGGGCGATGACCATCGTCGGTGACATCGCCCAGGCCACCGGCCCGCTGGCGCCCGACGAATGGGACGACGTCCTGGAGTGTCTGCCCGATCGGAAGCCAGCACGGGTCATCGGTCTGTCGGTCGGGTACCGCATCCCGTCACAGATCATGGAGCTGGCCAACCAGGTGATGGCCGTGGCCACGCCCGACCTGCGGGCGCCTCGGTCGGTGCGGCTCGGCGATGCGCCGCCGCGCATCGTCGAGGCCACCGATGCGCAGGCCCTCGGTGCAACGGTCGCGGCGGAAGTGCAGGCGCTGCTCGATGAACTGCCGAACAGCAGCGTCGGCGTCGTCGCTCCCGACGCGATGATTCCCGAGCTGTCGGGGTGCTTGACCGACGCCGGGATCAATCACGGCTCGGCCACCCGCACCGGTCTCGATGCCGGGGTCACGCTCGTGCCGATCAGCGTGGTCAAGGGTCTCGAGCTCGATGGAGTCGTTGTCGTCGAGCCGGCACGCATCGTCAGCGACCAAATGCACGGCATGCGCGCCCTCTATGTGGCGTTGACACGATCCACGCAACGACTCACCGTGGTGCACGCCGACGCATTACCCGCCCCGCTGCGTTGATCGCTGGGGGCGCACGAACACGCGCCGGTCGCCGCTGTTTCAGCTCGAGTAGTCGGCAGCGAGATTCGACAGCAGCTGCGCTGCCTTGTTGGCGTCGCCCGGGCGGTTGCGGAGGACAGCCGTGCGGGCCAACTCGATCGCCGCGGCGTACCCCTCGGCGAACGGTGCATCGTCGGCCGCCAGCGACGGCTCGATCTCGGCGTAGAGCAGCTCGATCTCGGCCAGCGTGGCGTCCTCGTCACCGTCGTCGCCGATCTCGCTCGTCAGTCGCTGCGCTTTTGTTGCGATCACCGCAAGGGTCTCTTCCGTGGTGGCCGGGACGACCACGGTCGGTGCCGTCGTTCCCATCGATTCGACGGTGTCGGCGTCCTCGTCGAAGGTGGTCGCACAACCGGTACTGGTGAGTGCTGTGGCGATCAGCGCGCAGACGATGGCGCGCGGACTCGTCACGCGGTGACCAGGATCCGTTCGCTAGCGAAGGATCCGACGCCGACGAAGTTGCCCTCGATCTCGACCGTGAGGGTGCCGTCGGGCGATGACGCAGTGACGACCCCGGTCTTGCCCGGGCGAATCGCGGACTCCTCCAGAAACTCGAGGAGACCGGGGGCGAATTCGAGTTCCTCGGTGATCCGACGAACGGTGAAGCCGTCCCCCACGTCGACGCCAGCGAGCGGGGCTGCGTCGGGGTCTTGGTAGTCGGAGCCGGGAATCGGGTTGCCGTGTGGGCAGGTGGTCGGCTCGCCGAGGAGTTCATTCATCGCGCTTTCGACGGAGTCGCTCATGACGTGTTCCCAACGACCTGCCTCGTGATGCGCTTCGGCCCACGGCAGGTTCAAGAAGTCGGTCAAAAAGCGTTCCGCGAGACGGTGGCGACGAACGACGCGTTCGGCGAGCTGCTGTCCGTCGGCGGTCAACTCGATGCTGTCATCGACGGTGATGAGGCCCTCGGCTTCGAGGCGCTTCATCATTTCGCTCACGGCTGGTCGGCTCACCTGCAGACGTTCGGCGATCCGCGCCTGGATGACGTCGACGTCATCCTCACGCAGCTCGAAGATGCACTCGCAGTACTCCTCGAAGGCCGGATGGTGTTCTCCGGGATGCGGCATAAGGCGAGCTTACCGCATCCCTGATTGGCCCTGCGGCTGGACGCGCTAGCTTCGTCGTCGATGTTGCCGCGCTGACCCGTTCGTGTCCGTTCTCGTTCCGGAGGTTCACCGTGACTGCATCCCTGCTCGCCCATCACGTCAGTGCGTCGCGCGGCAACACCGTCCTCGAGGAGGTCGACGTCGTGCTCCATCCGGGCGACCGTGTCGGCTTGATCGGACCGAACGGCGTCGGCAAGTCGACGTTGCTCGCCGTGTTGGCGGGCGAGTACCCCCATGGGCTCACGATGGATTCGGGGAGCGTTGTCCGCCGGCCGGCGGACGCGACCGTCGGGCTCCTCGCGCAAGAGCCGGCGAGATCGATCACGGAGACGGCGCATCAGCAACTGCGGCGGCGCACCGGGGTGGCCGCTGCGCAAGCCGATCTCGACCGCTCGACGAGGGCGCTCGCCGACGGCGACGCAGGAGCAGCCGAGCGGTACGACGTTGCGCTCGATCGGTGGATGCGACTGGGTGCAGCCGATTTCGACGAGCGGGCGGCGGTGCAGTGGGACGAACTCGGCTTGGCCGCGCATCTACTGGGACAACACACCGCAACGCTGTCGGGTGGTGAGGCGGCTCGTTGTCAGCTCGCAGGGCTCCTGCTGTCGCGCTTCGATGTCGTCCTGCTCGACGAGCCGACCAATGACCTCGACGCCGAGTCGTTGACGCGACTCGAACGGTGGCTTGTGAGCCTCCGGGCGCCTGCGCTCATCGTCAGCCACGACCGTGCGCTGCTGGAAGCGGTCATCACCGGGGTGATCGAACTCGACGAGCACCATCACCGAGCGGAGCGCTTCGAAGGTGGCTGGCAGGCATACCTCGACGAGCGGGTCAACCGGCGGCGGCTGGCGCAAGAGCGCTACGACCGCTTCGTCGACCAGAAGCGTTCGCTCGCCGTGCGCGCTCAACGAGAACGCGAGTGGGCGACTCGGGGGATGGCGCGAGTGCGCCGAAGCGACGAACCCGACAGGAACATCCGTGCGTTCAAGATCGCCCAAACCGAGCAGCTCGCGGGTCGGGCAGCACGTACCGAGCGGGCCATCGATCGACTCGAAGAAGTCGACGAGCCTCGTGACGGGTGGGAGCTGCGACTGACCGTCCCCGAGGCGGGACGCGGCAGCGACGTCGTGGCGTCGGTCGACGGGCTGGTCGTGCGACGCGGCGGGCCCGAAGACTTCACCCTCGGACCGATCGATCTGGAGATCAACTGGGGGGACCGCGTTGCCTTGATCGGCGCCAACGGCAGCGGCAAGACGACGCTCATCGACGCGCTGCTCGGCCGAATTGAACCGGGTGCAGGCACGGTTCGCCTCGGACCGGGGGTGGTGGTGGGCGAGATCGGGCAGCGCCGGGACGGCCTACGCGGACCGGCCAGCGTCCTGGCCACGTTCGTCGCCCGCGCTGGCGACCGTGGAGGCGCGATGACCGATGTCGACGCGCGCACGCTGTTGGCCAAGTTCGGCATCGGAGCCGACCACGTGGGTCGGCCCATCGACGCCGTGTCGCCGGGTGAACGCACGCGCATCGCGCTGGCGCTGCTGCAGGCCGTCGGCGCGAACACGCTCGTGCTCGATGAGCCGACCAACCATCTCGATCTCGCAGCGATCGAGCAACTCGAAGCGGTGCTGTCGAGCTTCGGCGGTACGTCGTTGCTGGTGACCCACGACCGGCGGCTTCTCGAGCGGTTTTCCGCGACCCGGCTGATCGAGCTCGCGGGCGGGCGCATCGTTCGTCAGAGTGATCATCCGGCGGAGTGAACATTTCGCAGAGTGAACATCGCGGGAACCGAACGGACCGAACGAGCGACCTAGGCCGTCGTGAACACATCAAATTCCGTTTCTTCGCCGACTCGTCGGATCCGGCGCATCGTCGTTGCCCCGCTCGCCATCGGGGCGCTCGCTTTCAGCGCAGTGGCGTGCGGCGACGACGACAGCTCCTCCGCCGACGACATCGTCATCGTCGACGCCTGGGTGCGTGAGCCCGCCGACGGTCAAGTCACCTCCGCCGCCTACGGCACCATCACCAACGGCGGGGACGAGGCGATCACCCTCGTGTCGGCGTCGGCCCCGATCGACGCGACGATCGAGATCCACGAGACCTTGATGGACGACGACGGCGTTATGTCGATGCAGGAACGCGAGGACGGCTTCTCGATCGCCGCCGGGGAGACCTTCGTGCTCGAGCCGGGCGGTCCACACGTGATGTTCCTCGACGTCGAGCCCGCAGAGATCACCGGCACGATCGACGTCACCTACGTGTTCGACAACGGCGCCGAGGTGACCGTCCCCGCCGAAGTGCGCGTGCTGCAGGCCGATGCGATGGGCGACATGGATCACGGCGACATGGATCACGGCGACATGGATCACGGCGACGAGGACCATGACGGCCACGATCACGGCGACGACCTGGACGAGATGGACGAGATGGACGACGACCCGTCCAACTGACGCTCCGGTCTGTGTGAGTGCACATCGGTGTGCTCCACACGAGTGCTCACACAGGCCGCCATTGTGCGTGTGACCGGGGTCGGGTGTGACAACCCCTGGGTAACGTCGGGGGATCGCTGATCATCCGGTGCTCACGGCGTTCTCGCCGGCGGTGCGCGAGTGGTTCGCGTCGTCGTTCCCGACACCGACGCCTGCGCAGGTGCAGGGCTGGCCGCACATCGCCGCGGGCGAACACACGCTGATCTGTGCGCCGACTGGATCGGGCAAAACACTCACCGCGTTCTTGGCGTCGATCGACGCTCTGACGACGACGGAGCCTCCGGCTGAGCGCGGTCGACGCACGCGCGTGCTGTACATCTCCCCGCTGCGTGCGCTCGCCTTCGACATCGAGAAGAACCTGCGTGCGCCGCTCGCCGGTATCGGCCTTGCCGCCGAGCGGTTGGGTCAACGGTTCGTCGCTCCGGAAGTGGCGATGCGCACCGGGGATACCTCCGCATCCGACCGTCAGAAGCTGATCCGCCGGCCGCCCGATCTGTTGATCACCACTCCGGAGTCGCTGTATCTGATGTGTACGTCGTCGGCGCGTGACACCTTGGCGGGTGTCGACACGGTGATCGTCGACGAGATCCATGCGATGGCTGCCACCAAACGTGGCGCGCATCTATCGCTGACGTTGGAGCGTCTCGACGAGATCGTCACCGGGGCGGGCGGATCGTCACCCCAGCGCATCGGGTTGTCAGCGACACAGCGACCATTGGAGGAGATCGCCGAGTTCCTCGGGGGGTACTCGGCGCCCGGCGAAAAGCGTCCGGTGCGTATCGTCGATGCGGGCATCCGCAAGGAACTCGACGTCGAGGTGGTGATTCCGGTCGACGACATGGCGTCGCTCGGCCAACCGACCGGAGAGCTCACCGCCGGCCCGGCGACGACTGCGCTGACCGAGCGGAGAACCTCGATCTGGCCGAGTATCTACCCCGAAGTACTCGATCGCATCCTCGCCCATCGGTCGACGATCATCTTCTGCAACGCTCGACGCGCCGCCGAACGCCTCGCCGCAAAACTCAACGAACTCCACGAAGAACGCCTCGATCAAGCCCGCGGGCGCAGCGACGAGCCGCACGCGAGTGGGGAGAGCCAAGGGGACGACGAGGGAGCCGTCGAGCTGGTCAAGGCGCACCATGGCTCGCTGGCACGCGAGCAGCGTGTGGTCATCGAAGATCAGCTCAAGCGCGGTGAGTTGCGGGCGATCGTGGCGACGTCGTCGTTGGAGTTGGGTATCGACATGGGGGCCGTCGACCTCGTGGTGCAGGTGGAGTCACCCGGCGCAGTGAGTCGCGGGATGCAGCGCATCGGTCGCGCCGGCCACCAGGTGGGCGAGCCGTCGCGCGGTTCGATCTTTCCCAAGCACCGCAGTGACCTCGTGGAGGCAGCCGTGGTGACGCGCCGTATGGTCGACGGCGAGATCGAGTCGACGCGTTTCTTGCGGAACCCGCTCGACGTGCTCGCCCAACAGATCGTGGCGCACGTCGCTGCGATCGACGAGTGCGCCGTGTCCGAGGTCGTTGCGCTCGTTCGGCGCAGTGCCAACTTTGCCGAGATCTCCGACGAACTGATCGGCAACGTGCTCGACCTGCTCGCAGGAAGGTACCCGAGCGACGAGTTCTCCGAGCTGCGGCCGCGGCTGGTGTGGGACCGTGTCAACGATCGGGTGCGCGCTCGCGACGGGGCGAAGCGGTTGGCGGTCACTTCGGGCGGCACGATCCCGGACCGTGGTTTGTTCGGTGTGTTCCTTCCCGACGGCACGCGGGTGGGCGAACTCGACGAAGAGATGGTGTACGAGTCGCGGCCCGGCGAGACGTTCGTGCTCGGCGCGTCGACCTGGCGCATCGAGGACATCACCTTCGAGCGCGTCACGGTGTCGCCGGCGCCTGGCCAGCCGGGGAAGATGCCGTTTTGGCACGGCGACCGACCGGGTCGTCCGTTGGAGCTCGGCCGCGCGCTCGGTGGATTCGTCCGCGAGATGCGTGAGCTCGGCCACAACGAGGCCAGCGCCCGGTTGCAGGAGCACTACGCCCTCGACGAGCGGGCGGCGAACAATTTGCTGGCGTACCTGGCCGATCAAGTCGCCGCGACCGGCGCGGTCCCCGACGATCGCACGGTGGTGGTCGAGCGATTTCGCGACGAGATCGGCGACTGGAGGGTGTGCTTGCTGAGCCCGTTCGGCACGCCGGTCCATGCGCCGTGGGCGATGGCCATCGAGCGCAAGTTGGCCGACGCCTACGACATGCCAGTGGAGACGATGTGGGGCGACGACGGCATCGTCATCCGGCTCCCGGAGGCCGCCGATGAACTGCCGCTCGAGGCCCTGCTGGTCGATCCCGACGAGATCGACGAACTGGTGGTCGCCACGCTGCCGCAGACCGCGCTGTTCTCCGCTCGTTTCCGGGAGTGCGCCGGACGGGCGTTGTTGCTCCCTCGTCGGCGTCCGGACAAGCGCACGCCGCTGTGGCAGCAGCGCCAGCGCGCCGCCGACCTGCTGAGTGTCGCGGCCAAGTACCCGACGTTTCCGATCCTGCTCGAGGCGTCGCGCGAGTGTGTGCAGGACGTGTTCGACGTGCCGGCGCTGCGCGAGGTGCTCGGCCAGTTGCGCTCCCGGCAGGTGCGCGTGGTGCCCGTCGAGACCGGCTCGGCGAGCCCGATGGCGTCGAGCCTGCTGTTCAACTGGATTGCGGCCTACATGTACGAGGGCGACGCCCCGCTGGCCGAGCGACGGGCCGCAGCGTTGGCGCTCGATCGCGACCTCCTGCGTGATCTCCTCGGTGCCGAGGAGCTGCGCGAGCTGCTCGACCCGGAGGTGTTGGCCGACGTCGAGTTGCAACTGCAGTGTCTGTCGGACGGACGCCGGGCGCGGTCGGCCGACGAGTTGCACGACGTGCTCCGACGGGTCGGTGACCTCACCGCTGCCGAGATCGACCTGCGCTGCGAGGGCGACGGTGGTGGCCGATGGTTGGCGGAACTGATCGATGAGAAGCGGGCGATCGTGATCGGCATCAGCAGTGACACTCGTTACGCCGCGGCCGAAGATGCCGCGCGCTACCGCGATGCGCTCGGCTGCAGCATTCCGATCGGGCTGCCGATCGCCTTCACCGATCCGGTCGGTCGGCCGCTCGAAGCGCTGGCGGCGCGCTTCGCCGCAACCCACGGCCCGTTCGTGACCGCCGATCTCGCAGCCCGATTTGCCATCGCCCCCGAACGAGCCGCAGGCGTACTCGCCGCTCTGGAGGGTGAAGGCCGCATTGTCGTTGGCGAGTTCCGACCCGACGGCGTCACCCGCGAGTTCTGCGAGGTCGACGTGCTCCGACGGCTGCGTCGGCGGTCGCTCGCCGCGCTGCGTCGCGAAGTCGAGCCGGTCGAACAAGACGCCCTGGCTCGCTTTCTTCCAGCGTGGCACAGCGTCCCGGCTGAGCGGGGTGGGCAGGAGTCGCTCGTCGAGGCGCTCGGCGTGCTCGCCGGTACTGCGCTGGTGGCATCGACGATCGAACGCGATGTACTGCCCTTGCGTGTGCGTGGCTTCCGGCCGGCGATGCTCGACGAATTGTCGACTGCGGGCGAGTTGGTGTGGGTTGGTGCCGGTGGTCTCGGTGCCCGCGATGGACGCATCCGCCTGTGTTTTGTCGATCAGCTGCCGCTGCTGGCGCCGGGCTGGGAGCGAGCCGACTCTCCGGACGGCGAGCTGCATGACGCCCTGCGTGTCGCCCTCGCTGAACAGGGCGCAAGCTTTTGGGGACAGCTGAGGGCTGCTGCCCCTGGCTCCGCCGACCCCGAACTGCTCGCTGCGCTGTGGGACTTGGTATGGGCGGGTGAGGTGACCAACGACTCGCTGGCGCCGGTGCGCGCAGTGCTCGCCGGTGGCACGGGCGCCAACCGGGGTGGCTCAAGGCGCGGGAGCCGGACGGGTGCTCGGCGCCGACCGCGACCGGGTCGATTGACGCGTCTCGGGCCGCCCGCCGGTCAGGGGCGGTGGAGTCTCGTCGCGCCGCTGCTCGAGCCGGCGCCGTCAGCGACCGAAGCGGCCCACTCCCAAGCGTTGCAGTTGGTCGAGCGCTACGGGGTCGTCACCCGCGAGGCGGTGTTGGCCGAAGGATTGGTCGGCGGATTCACGTCGGTCTACGGCGTATTGAAGGTGTTGGAAGAACGCGGGCAGGTGCGCCGCGGCTACTTCGTCGATGGGCTCGGGGCGGCCCAGTTCGCGATCCCCGGCGCTGTCGATCGGTTGCGGTCGGCGCGCGAACCGACCGGCGACGAACGACCGCTCGCACTGGCGTCGACCGACCCGGCCCAGCCGTACGGCGCGGCGTTGGCCTGGCCCGACTCCGACGGTCGACCGGCGCGGACGGCTTCGTCGCTCGTCGTCAGCCGTGCCGGTGTGCCGCTGGTGTGGTTCGATCGGCGTGGATTCCATCTTGTCCCCTTCGAGGCGGCACAGGTGGACGTGTCATGGATCGACGCGCTGATCGCAGCCAGCAAAGACGGTCGGCTCAAGCAGCTCGAGATTCGCAAGATCAACGGCGACCCACCCGGCTCGGCGCCGCCGAGCGTGGTCGAGGTGCTGCGGGCCAACGGGTTCACTGACGGCTACCGGGGCCTGACGCACCGCGGGTGACACCGAGCCGATCCAGCTGACGTCTCGCTGACGCTCGGGTGGTTCGGTCGCTCCGATGGCTGCGTCGGGCAATCTCAGGTCGTACACCACGGCGAGGACCCCGCTGCTGCGATACCACCGGACCTCGACGGTACCCGGCGCAGCGGGGAGCGAGCCCGAGTCCGGCACACCGCCGTCGAAGGTGTCCGCATCGTCGAGCGACGCGACGACCGGAGTGTCGGGGAGGCCATCACCGCCACCAGTCGTGTCGGGTGTTGCGGTGGTCTCGGGCGCAGCGGTGTTCTCGGGTGCAGCCGTGCTCGCCGGGGCGGCGGTGCCGGGTGCCGAGGTGTCCGAACCGCTCTCGCTGTTGCTGCCTCAGGCTGCGACCAGCAGGCTCGCCGCAGCACCGGCCACAGCGAGTCTCCGGGCGGTGATCCGAGTGTGCGCGGATCGTCGTGGTGTCATCGTTGCCGTCCCTTCAGCCAGCGGCCTGAGCGGTGCTCGGTGGGTGGCCGCATGTGCGCTGAGGAGACCGTGACATCGCCCCGTCAGCGAAACATCAGCGGGCGCAAGGCCTCGGCGTGCTGACCTATCGCGCGCCGAGGCGTGCGTGACGGCCGACACGAGGCGCGCCGTCTTGCGGCCTGGCTGTGCGAGTACCAGGGGGCCGCGGCCCTTGCTGCGCTCCGTCGGTGGGTCGGCGACGACCGGCTCGGCGGTGCGGCGGCGGACGTGATCGCACGCACACCGACCCCGCCCGATCAGACCGTTGAGTTGCGCGTCCTCGGTGACATCGATCTGCGCCACGGCGGTTACCTCGCCGCCGTCGACTCGACGATTGCGGTACCACTCGGCGCGCCCGCCGCGCAGGCGCACGCCGTGGAGCATGCCGTTGCCCATGAACCAGTGATGGTCGGACGGATCGATGTCGATGTCGGGATTCGGCCCGTTGCGCAGCCAGCGGCCCTCGAGATCAGCGGGGATCGTGTCGGTGAATGGCAGGTCCGTTGCGGTGATTTCGTGCCCGACTGGTGCGTCGTTGCGCGAGAGATCGATGGTTTTGTTGAGTCGGAGCGACGTGCTGACGCTGTCGGTCATCGCTCCCCCATGCACTGTTGGTGAACATGTTTCAACCGAAATTGTTGACTCGTGTTCACCCGAACGAGCGAGTGATCCCCGGTGCGCACCGCACCAGGCGGTCGGTGCGTCAGTCGGCGCCGAGGGGCTGGATGGCCCGCAGTCCAGCCCACGCCAACGACGAGATCGCGGCGGCGATTTCGTCGGGGTCGAAGTCGCCGCCGCGCTGTACCAGCTGGCGGCTGGCGCCCTCGGCCATGCCGACGAGTGCGTGGGCGATCGTCATCCGGTGATCGGCATCGATCTCGACATCGATCAGCGGCGCCACCGCGTCGGCCGCCTGGGCCGTGATCTCGCGGATCGCCGAGCTGAAGTCGTCATCGCGACGAGTGCCCGAGCTGAACAGGAAGCGGAACGCTTCGCCGTCGTCCGCCACCCAACGGAAATAGGCCGCGAAGCCACGTTCGGTGCGCTCTCGGCCGCCGGTCGTGTTGGCGGTGGCCTTGCCGATGCTCGTCAGCATGCGGTTGCCAGCCTCGTCGATCAGCGCACGATAGAGGTCGTGCTTGGAGTCGAAATGCTGGTAGAGCACCGGCTTGGTCACACCGACCGCATCGGCGACGTCGTTCATCGAGGCCCCGTAGAAGCCAGCGGTGGCGAACACCCCGAGGGCGACATCGAGTATCTGCTCACGACGAGCGGTGGCTGGAAGTCGAGACATGAGCGATCAGATGGTACCCGCCGGTAACCCCACCGCGGTTTCGACCGGGAACGCCGTGCCGACGGTCACAGACCGCGCTCGACGTCGTCTCGCTCGGCCGCCTTCACGGCGTAGCCGATGATGATCGACGGGGCGAGCAAGACGCATCCGATGATGAACGACACAGTCACCACGGTGGCCATCGTGGCGGAGAATCCGACGACGAAGGCGATCACGAACACGGCGATGGCCAGTGCTACGAAGAGATAGCCGACGCGATTCGCAAGCAGCGTCCAGCGAGCGACTTGCGCCCGCCGGGCGCGTACGGGGTCGTGGTGAGGTGTCGCGGCAGCGCCATCCGGCACGGGATCGGGAGGCGATGCCGAACTCGACATAAGGTCGCATCATGCTACGGCTCGCCTCGAAGATCAGTGCGCCAACGACCGGACCGGCGCTCCGCGTCGGTGCATCACGATGACGGTGCACGTGCATCGCGACGGTGCGGTCGTGATCGCCACACTCGACCGTCCGGAACGTCGCAACGCTGTTGATGCGGCCACGCTGCGCAGCCTCCTCGAGGTGCAAGGCGACATGACGCGTCTCGCAGACGAGCACCCCGATCGCGCCGCTCGCGTACTCGTGATCACCGGCGCGGCGCCAGCGTTCAGCGCCGGCGCCGACCTCACCGGAGTCGAACTCGGTGAGTTCACCGATGACCTCGGCCGGGTTTTGCGTGGATTCGGTGAGCTGGCCGTCCCGGTCATCGCGGCGATCGACGGTCCTGCGTTGGGCGCAGGAGCGCAGCTCGCCGTAGCGGCCGACCTCCGGGTCGCGACCGCCGACAGCGTGGTCGGTATCCCAGCTGCCCGCCTCGGTCTCGTGGTCGACCATTGGACCGTTCGTCGACTGGCCCAAGAGTTCACGCCGCCGGTCGCTCGGGCGATGCTGGTCGCCGCTGAGACCTACACCGGTGCTGAGCTGCACCGGATCGGCGCCGTTCATCGCGTCGGCAATCTGGAGACGGCACTCGAGTGGGCACGCCAGCTTGCGCACCTCGCGCCGCTCACGATGGCGGGGCACAAACTGGCACTGGAACGCTTCGAAGCCGAACCCGGCCCCGACGAATTGGTCGAAGCGGCTCGTCGTCGGGCTTGGGCGAGCACCGACGCGGCCGAGGGCCGGGCGGCATTCTCCGAGAAACGTCGCCCCAACTTCACCGGCGACTGACCGCGACCGAACGCAGCGCGCCGCGATCGCGGTCACATGGCTGCAGCTGACCCGTGCAGCACGGCCACTGCGTTGGCCACCGCTGCGATCAGCCGAGCTGGTGGCCTGGATGCCGAGCGCCCGGACGGTCCGCTCGCCGATGTGCGCGTGGGCACGAGTTCGCACAGGCACTGTCGGCGCCGTCGTGCGGGATTTCATCTCGGTCGGGTATCTGTCACCGCGCCTCAACGCACGCTGTCGGTGAGGGCACCGGGTTGGTCGATCCCCGCCGTACGAGACTGTTCGACGGGGGGGCGAGGAGCGGGCTGCGCTCGATGTGTTCGTCGCCGAGGCCGAGGCACTCCTCGCCGAGCTCACCACCGCGCAGTGGCAGGAGCGATTATCTGGCACGGCGTGCCCAATGCGCCGGTCAACTTCCCGCACGAGATCGACGACGACCCCCAAGCGATCGCCAATGGCGACGTCACCGAGCTCGAGCATCGCGATCTCGGCGCGTACCGCACGCCGACGGCGCCGCTGCAGATGGAGCGCAGCCCCATCCGTTCCGAAGGGCACTCACCGCACAGATGGCGTTCACGCCACTGCCGAGTGAGGACGTGGCGCGCCTCGTCGCCGACTCGAACGACGAGCGGTACCTCTTCTCCAGCGACGATCCGCACATCGAGGGTGGTCGCGATCCCGTGGGCACGTTCGAGCGGTCTGTGGCGACACTCGATGGTGGCGCACAGACCAAGTTCTTCAGCGAGAACTTCCTGCGGCTGTGGCCCGCCGCCCGCGTCGAGGAGCTGCAGGCCGCGTCCGGCCAGATCAGCCTCGTTCGCGCGGTATCGAGGAATCGTCCGATCTCGAGCCCGATGCTGGCTTCGACGGCGATCCCGAGGTCCGTATCGTCGTCGAATGCCGACTGCAGGTCGGTGAACGACCAGTTGACGATCCGAGTGGGCTCGGTCGTTCTGACGGTCACCGGCGTCGTGAACTCCGCACCCTGATAGAGGAACGAGACACCGCCGAGAAACCGGCCGTTCGCCGAGGCGATCGACCTCGGTCCCGTCCATCTCGACGGTCACATCGCCAGCGACGATGAGCGACAGCGCGGCGACACGCTCACCCTGCGACAGCACGGTCGTGTTCGGCGCAACCGAGGACCACGTGCCGTTCTGAAACAGGCGGTGGGTCTCGCGCTCGCTCATCGTGCGCAGCGCTGCGTCGTAGAGGCGGCGCTCGGTGTCGCTGAAGGGATCGGGTCGGCGATCCAGCAGGAGCGTGGCGATCCACACGAGGTTGATCGCAATGAACACCAGGTTCCAGCCGATCGGGGCCCGCAACGGTTCGTGCTGGAGGTAGGAGTACGTCCAGACCGAACATCTTGTCTTCCCGGCGCTGAGTAGACGAGCGCACGACGGCCGCGCACGGCGGATCGTACGGCAGCCGTCGCCGGTACTACAGCGCTGGCGGCAGGAGTCGGTTGACGTTCTGGAAGAAGAAATACAGGGCGACCGCGAAGGGGACGATGCCGACCAGTGCGCCCACCCAGTCGCGACGTAGCGTCCGGCTGAGCAGATAGGCCAGTGCGGCGATCGCACTGACGATCAGCCCCCACAGGGCGACCTGCGAGTTCGCTCCGGGATCGGAGAACCAGCCGGCGGCGAATGCATCGGCAATTTCCGCATTGACCGCTTGGGAACCGGGAGCAGCTGCTGGTGCGGTGGGCTCGTTGTCGAACGATCCCGTCACTGTCGTCTCGCCGTTGTCGCCGTCGGTCGTCACCTCGGCGCCGTCCCCGGTCGACTCGATCGGGGCCGATGTTGCCGCGTCGCTTGTGGCCGCCGTGTCGCCGGTGGTCGATTCCTCGGCAGCGGGCGCATCATCGGCGATCAGCTCATCGCCACTCGGTAGGTCGGGGTCGCCGGGCAACTCGGTGAGTGGCGGTTCGACGATCGGACGGCCGTAGTTGACGACTGGCTCGCCGACATCGTTCGAGCGCAACGGGTCGAGCTCGGCGGTGACCACGATACGGTCACGGGTCGTCCATTTGGGGTGGCACGACACGAGGGTCAGCGTCGCTCGCCCGGGGTCGGATGTGGCGACAACCTGGTAGTCGCTCGGAGCCACGATCTGGGTCGTGACGACGCTGTAGACGAATGTGCCGTTCGGCGTGGTCATCACGATGTCGTCGCCCGGGTTGAGGTTGTCGACGTTGTGGAATGGCTGGCCGTATGTCGTGCGGTGGCCGGCGATGGCGACGTTGCCGAGCTGCCCTGGCAGCGGCGTCTCGGGAAAGTGTCCCGGTCCGCGTTTGAGGTCGTCGCGCGTGACACCAGCAACGACGATGTCGTTCACGCCGATCGCCGGGACGTCGATGCGGGCCACGGCATCGCCTTCCTCGATCGGCGGGATCACCTGTTGCTCGACGGGGATGGCCACCGGCGTGGCGGTGGTCGTATCGCCGCTGATGTCGACATCGAACGAGCCGTCGGCGGACGCATCAACGTCGCCGGAGGCCGCGGTGCTGTCACTGTCGCTCGTGTCGATCGCCGAATCGGTCCCGTCGTCGATGACGACCGTCGACCCGTCGCCGTCGGGTTCGGTCGACACCACTGGGTCCGACGTCGGTTGACCATCGGCTGAGTCGGTGACAGCGGGGGGCGGCGGCGAGGCCGCGAGCAGATCCTCGAACTCGCTCTCCAGTGCGCGCTGGGCGCGGGCAGTCTCGATTCCGGTGCCCCACAGCTGATAGGCGACGAAACCGAACATCAACAGTCCGACGGCGATGAGGACTTTGCCGAGACCGCCGACCCACCATCGCCAATCCAATGGGGGACGTGGGCGATCCCACTTCGACACCTTGTTGGACTTGTTGGCGTTGGTTTTGTTGGCGTTGGACTTGTTGGCCGCGCGTCGTTCCCCCCGACTCTGTGGCGGAGTCGCCGGTGTCGCTGGGGCGGGCGGTGTCGGTGGTGGTGTTGGCGCCGCCCCCGAGGCGCGGTCCGTCGAGGTGGTCGCCGACGAGTTCGCCGGTGGCACCGCCTCGCTCACGGCACCACGCTAACGCTCTGCTCGGGGATGCGAAGGGCAGCCGCGGCCCCGTGACGGTTTCTTCGCGATTGTTTCGACACGGCGATGACCGCGCTGAGAGTTGGGATCGCCGGGCGGACCGGCGAGGATCGTGAGTCGCGATGGACACGGAGTCACGGTCCCCGGTGGTTCGTCTCGACGATGCGGTCGCCGTACTCGGTGGCTTTCCTGCCTTGGCAGGCGCGTCGATCGAGATCGACCACGGCGAGATCCTGTTGCTGCGCGGGCCGAATGGCGCAGGCAAGACCACGCTGTTGCGGCTGTGCGCAGGCCTCGTGCCGTTGGCGCGCGGTGCCGGTGAGGTGCTCGGACACGACCTGTCGACCGAACGGGAGTCGATCCGCCAGCGAGTCGGGCTGCTCGGACATCACAACGGGCTGTACCTCGACCTGACCGTCGGTGAGAACGTGCGGTTTTGGGGTTCCACGGTCGGCGCCGACGACCGGGAGATCGCCGGTGCCATCGAGCGGATGGGTGTCGGTGATCGGCTCGTCGACGTCACCGTTCGCCGTCTTTCGGCAGGGCAACGTCGGCGCACCGCGCTTGCCTGCCTCGTTGCGCGGCGCGCCGAGCTCTGGTTGCTCGACGAACCACACGCCGGCCTCGACGCCACCGCCCGCGACGACATCGACGCCATCCTGCGTGCGGCCGCTCGCGCTGGTGCGACGGTGGTCGTCGCCAGCCACGAACTCGAACGGGCTGGTGCACTGGCGACGCGCACGGTCGACGTGGTCGCAGGGCAGATCAACCCCGCAGCCGGCGAGGCGACGCCGTGAACTCGGCGCCGACCACCTGGCGCATCGCGCGGCTTGTTGCCGCCAAGGATCTGCGCGTCGAGTGGCACAGTCGGATCGCCACGAACCAGGTGTTGCCATTCGCCGCCGTCACGATGGTCATCTTCGCATTCGCCCTCGACAGTGATGCCGTGCTGCAGCGCGTCGCGCCCGGTCTGGTGTGGCTGGCCACGCTGTTCAGCGTGCTCGTGTTGGTGCAGCGTGCGTTCGCAGTCGAAGCCGAGGACGGCGCGCTCGAAGCGACCCGTGTCGCCGGTGTCGATCCTCGAGCGATCTACCTCGGCAAGGCGCTCGCCCTCGGACTCCAGCTGTTCGTCTTGGAGATCGTGCTCCTCGTCGCCGCAGTGGTCTTGTACGCGCAGAGCGTGCCGCTCGAGGGGGCGTTACTTCTCACAGCGACCTTGATCTCCGCGACGTGCGGGCTCGCTGCGGTCGGTATCCTGTACGGAGGCCTTACCGCCGGGCAATCGGGCCGCGAGACGTTGCTCCCGCTGCTCACTCTCCCGGCGGTGGCGCCCGTCCTGATCGGAGCGACCCGAGCGACCGAAGCGGCGCGCGGCACCGCCGGGGCGGTGGTGTCGGACGGCTGGCCCTGGTTGGGCCTGCTGGCCGTCTTCGCCGTCGCGTTCGGTGTCGGCGGAGCATTGGCATTCGGACCGCTGATCGACGAATAATCGAACGCAACCACACGAGCCCCAAACGAGGGCTCGCCACCTCCCACAGAACCGAGACCGAGCCACATGACGTCGACCGACTCCGCACTGGCCGCAACACCGGCCTCGCCCGACGAATCGTCGCGTCACGGCACGGGGACCAAGGCGACGCGCGTGCTCGGGGTCGCCACGATCGTCTCGATGGGCTGGCTGCTGGTGTTCGGTCTCGGCTTCTCGCCCGCCGATCGCGACCAGGAAGAAGCGGTTCGCATCCTCTACGTCCATGTGCCGACGATCTGGGTGGCGTATCTCGGATTCGCAGTGACGGCACTGTGCTCGGGGATCTACCTGTTCGGGAAGAAGAAGTCGCTCCAGCTCGATCGCATCGCAGGCGCGAGCGCCGAGATCGCTGTTGCGTTCGTGGCGGTCACGTTGGCGGTGGGGGCCATGTGGGGCCGGATCACCTGGGGCGTGTATTGGCAGTGGGACGCCCGCCTCACGACCACCGCCTTGTTGTTCGTCACCTACATCGGCTACCTCGCCGTCCGCCGCCTTGGCGGTTCGCACGAGCAACGCGCCAAACGCAGCGCAGTGATCGGTCTGATCGCGGTCCTCGAAGTACCGCTGGTGCACTGGAGTGTGCGGCTGTGGCGCAGCCTCCATCAAGAAGCCACGGTGCTCAATCCCGACGACGGCGTGCAGATCGACGGTCTGATGTTGTTCAGCCTGTTCGTCGGTGTCATTGCATTCACGCTGCTGTACGCATGGCTGCTGTTGCACCGCAGCCGCGGCATGTGGATGGAGGACGTGCTCGACGACCGCGGGCTCGACGATGCGCTTGCGGCGCGGCGTGCCGAGGCCGGCGGCCGACCGAGCCCCGAACCCGCAGGAGAAACGTCATGATCGCCTTCTTCGACGACGCCGGGTTCATCTTGGGCAGTTACGCATTGACCGTCGGCCTGGTTGGACTCCTCTCGTGGCGGTACGTCCGCCGCGGCTCGCAGCTCGGCCAGCAGATCCCCGACGACGAGAAGCCCTGGCGTTGATCGGTGTGCCATCGATGACTGAAGTCCATCAATCCGAACTCGATCTGTCACCTCGGCAGAACGAGGCCGGACGCCGTGCCCCCAATCGGCGCCACTGGGGTGCGATCATCGTGCTCGTCCTCGTGCTGTTCGCCGGGGGAGTCATCGTGACCCAGTTCCTCACCTCCGCAGTCGACTACTACTGCAACGTCGATGAAGTCGGCGTGCGGGACGGCTGCGATCCGGATCGCCGTATTCGGCTTCAGGGGACTGTCGAGGAGGGATCGGTCGATCGCGTCGGCTCAGCCACGGTGTTCACCATCAGCTTCAACGGCGTGACCATGCCGGTGCGCTACGAGGGCGAGCCAGGGGGAATCTTCAAAGAGTGCATCCCCGTCGTCGTGCACGGCGAGATCGTCGACGATGTGCTGGTGGGGGACCGTGTCGAGGTGCGGCACTCGAATGAGTACTTGTCCGTGAATGACGAGCGCGTCGCCGACGCTGTCGAGGCGGCCTGCGAGGGAGGGTCCTGAGCGGCGCGGGGGCGTCGAAGCCGAGGCACCCGTCATGATCGCTGCCAGTCTCAACGCTGCGCTCGGGCGAGCCGGGCTGCTGCTCCTGCTCGCCGCATCCGTGTTCGGCGCGTTCGCCGTGTTGTACGGCATCAGGCAGCGCAATCCAAAGTTGCTGAAACAGGGCCCGATCTACGCGTGGCTCGGATTCGGTGGCGCACTCCTGGCGTGCGTGATGATGCAGCGGGCGCTGATCACCCGCGACTTCTCGCTGGCGTACATCCAACAAGTCGGCTCGGCCGACACCCCAGCCCTCTACAACTTCGCCGCGATGTGGTCGTCGCTCGAGGGGTCGATCCTGTTGTGGGTGGCGGTGCTCGCCGGGTTCACCGGAGCCGTCGCCTGGCGCTTCCGCAAACGAACCAACGACGTGCTCGTTGGATGGGCCTTGATCGTGATGTTCGTGATCTCGGCGTGTTTCGCAATGCTCAGTTTCGGTCCGGCCGACCCCTTCGCGGCCGGGGCGCCGGGGGTCACCTCGGGCCCCGGGCCGAACCCGCTGCTGCAGAACCACATCCTGGTGCTGTTCCATCCGCCGATCCTGTATCTCGGATACGTCGGCTTCGCGGTGCCGTTCGCGTTCGCCATCGCTGCGCTCGTGACCGGTCGGCTGGGCGAAGGATGGTTGCTCGAGACGCGGCGCTGGGCGCTGTTCTCGTGGGCCTTCCTCACCATCGGCATCCTCCTCGGTGGATGGTGGAGCTACGAGGTGCTCGGGTGGTCGGGGGTCTGGGCATGGGACCCCGTCGAGAACGCGTCGCTGCTGCCGTGGCTCACCGGCACGGCCTACATCCACTCGGTGCTCGTACAAGAGCGACGCGGGATGCTCCGAGTGTGGAACCTCAGCCTGCTCGTGGCCACGTTCGCGCTGACGATTCTCGGCACGTTCCTCACCAGGTCCGGCGTCATCAATTCCGTGCACGCGTTCGGCGACGGCCCGGTCGGACCATGGCTGTTGACGTACTTCGCAATCACGGTTGCTGTGTCGTTGGCCTTGATCGCCTGGCGCGGCGACCGCCTCCGCTCGCCTGGCACGATCGACTCGCCGATCTCGCGAGAAGGGGCATTTCTCGCGAACAACGTGATCTTCACGGTGTTTGCCTTCGTCGTGCTGCTCGGAACGGTGTTCCCGTTGCTCGTCGAGGCGCTGCAGGATCGTCAGACCGTCGTCGGCGCACCGTACTTTGACCGCCTGTCGACACCGATCGGCCTCGTGCTGTTGTTCCTCATGGGCGTGGCGCCTGTACTGCCCTGGCGCAAGGCCTCCACCGAGCTGCTGCGCGACCGGCTGTTCTGGCCGGCTTGGATCGGAGCAGGCGCACTCGTCGTGGCGGTCGCCGTCGGCGCAACCGGGTGGGCGCCGCTCGTCGCATTCGGACTCGGCGGATTTGCCGCCGGTGCGGCCCTCCGCCAAATCGTGTTGGCAACGCGTCGCCAAGGCTGGCGCGGCTTCGTCGGACGGACCAACGGCGGAATGGTCGTCCACCTCGGCGTCATCGTCATCGGCATCGCCTTGGCCGCGTCGAATTCGTTCACGCACTCGGCGACGCTCACCCTCACCCAGAACGAGCCCGTCGAGTGGGGTGGGCACACATTCGAACTCGTGTCCGTCGACGAACGGATCAACGATGCGGGCAGCGAACGAGTGGTCGCAGCCAACGTGCTGCTCGACGACCGACAGGAGTACCGACCTGCCGTCACGACCTATCTGAACATCGGACAAGACGTCGGGACGCCGTCGGTGCGCACCGGGTTCACCAAGGACGTCTACCTCACGCTCGGTCAAGGTGTTGCGCCGGGCGATACCGAGGCGACGATCCGCGTGTTCATCAAGCCGATGATCCTGTGGCTCTGGATCGGCGGCGCCATGATGGCGATCGGCACGTTGCTCGCGGCGTTCCCCTCCGGGCGCAAACGCAATCCGCTCGATCCGGTGTCGGCACCGATCGGAGCCGACCAACCGTCGATGCAACCCTCCGCTGAGCCGGCGACACCCGCTGTACCGCCCGGGGCCACCGAGCCCGCGCCAGAACCCGAGACCGTGCAGGTGCGCACGACATGACCGACGTGATCGACCACGACCCCGGTGCCGATCCGGAGACGGCAGCGGCGTCGCGACGGTCGGTCGCGCCGTGGATTGCGCTCGCAATTGCGGTGGTGATGATCGGCCTCGTGGTGGTGCTGATCGGTGCCACCTCCGATGGGGACAACGTCGCCGAGTCGCCGCTGATCGGCCGGCCTGCGCCCGAGGCCACGGGTCAGTTGGCCGACGGGACGGCGTTCGACCTGTCCCGTCGGAAGGGCAGCTGGGTGGTGCTCAACTTCTTCACCGCCGACTGCGTCCCGTGTATTCGCGAGCATCCAGATCTCATCGAGTTCAACGAGCAGCAGCAAGCGCTCGGCGCTGACGGTGCCGAGCTGTATTCGGTCGTCGTCAACGACACCCCCGAAGACGTCGAGGCCTTCTTCGACGAGCGCGGCGGCGACTGGCCGGTCGTGTACTCGGAGTTCGACAACTTCCCGGTCGCCTTCGGTGTCGCCCAGGTGCCCGAGACGTGGATCATCGATCCGAGCGGCGTCGTGCAGCTCCGGTTCATCTCCGAGGTCACCGCCGAGCAACTCAACGTGACGCTGCAGCAGTTCCGGGAGCAGTACGGGTGAATACCAAGAGCCTCAACCGTCGGCTCAAGGGCTGGATGGGTTGGCTTGCGCTGATCTTCGTCGTCGCCGCTGCGCTGACAATCGGCATTGCGTCGACGACTGGCCCGCAAACGCCCGAGGAACGAATTGACGCGATTTCCAAACGTGTGGCGTGTCCTGTGTGCGATGGCGAGAGCGTGTTCGAGTCGCAGAACAGCGCATCGATCGCCATCCGCAACCAGGTCGGCGATCTCGTCGCCGAGAACGATTTGGGCGACGACCAGATCGTGGCGTTCATCGAGACGCGCTACGGCGCCCAGGTGTTGCTCGTGCCGCGGGCCTCCGGCTTTGACGCCCTCGTCTGGGTGCTTCCTGCGGTGGCGCTCGTGTGTGGTGTCGCCGGCCTCGCTGTTGCGTTCCGACGGTGGCGTGTGCAGGCCGACGGCACACTCGACCCGACCGACGACGACCGGGCGTTGGTCGAAGCGGCGCTACGCGACCAGCGCGGCTCGGCCGACACGAAATGACCGCCTCGACCCGCCAGCGCGGCGCGCAGCTCGACGAGTTGGCCGAACTCGAAGAGGAGCGTCGGTTCCTGTTGCGCTCGCTCGACGACCTCGAGCGAGAGTTCGCGGCCGGCGACGTCGACGACGCGGACTATCAGACACTGAAAGACGGCTACACCGCACGCGCTGCGAAGGTGCTCCGCCAAATCGAGGCCGGACGTTCGGCGGTCGAGCAGCGGCCTCCACGTCGATGGGGTCGCATGGCTGCGATCGCCGCAGTCGTTGTGGCCGCCGCGGTCGGTATGGGCTTCATCCTGGCCGATGCGTGGGGCGAACGCCGCGCCGGGCAGGAGATCACCGGGTTCACCCCCGGCGACGACGCACGGCTGCTCTTGGCATCGGCGCGGGCGACGATGACCAATGGCGACTTTGCGACGGCCAACGGGTTGTTCGGACGCGTGGTCGAGATGGAGCGCGACCAAGGGCGCGAGAGCGTCGAAGCGATCGCCTATTTCGGCTGGACGTTGGCCCTGCTGGCGATTCAGGAGCCCGACGACGACGCACGGGCGGCCGGCCTCGACGCCGCTGTGCTCGCGCTCGGTCAGGCGGCCGAACTCGATCCCACGTACCCGGACCCGCAGTGCTTCTTGGCGATCACCGAGTTCCAGTTCCGCGACGACGCCGACGCTGCGCTTAGCTACGTCGAGTCGTGCGAGGCCAACAATCCCCCGGCCGACGTCAGCGACATCGTTGCGGAGTTCGCCGACGAGATCCGCGCCGCCGCCGGCTAACCAGCACCTGATGTCGTACGGGTTGGTCAGCTGGGCGGCGGCCAGGACTTGCCGCGGTCGTATCCGTCGCCCTTGCGCCTCAGGACCCACACCGACGCCTTGCGCCAGTCGGGCACGCCGGTGATCTCCATCCCACGGCGTTCCAAGGCCATCACCGTGCCGGGAATGATGTCGCCGTGGCTGCACAGCACGCTGCGGTGGGGGAGTTCGTCGAGCAGGTCGAGGACGGGCAGAACGTTGCCGCCTTCGAACAGCCGGTCGTCGGGCTCGACCTTGATACCAATCGCCTTCCCGAGTGGTTCGAGGGTCTGTATGCAACGCAACGACGGGCTCGAGACGAGGCGCGGTGGCGATTTTTCGCCGAGCTTGTCGGCGAGCGCCTCTGCCTGCGCCCAGCCCGCACGGCTGAGAGGGCGCACCGTGTCGTCGCCGTCCCAGGCCGACCGGCTGCCCGCCTTGGCGTGGCGAACGAGATAGAGCGTGGCCGATGCGCTCACGACTCTCGGGTCAGTTGTATGTGTCGGTCGGTGAGGGTGCGTACGAAGATGATCCAGGCGCCGCCGGCGATCACGGTGAGCACGCCGGCGATCACGCCGAGTGCACCGAAGTCCTCGATCGTCTCGGCGAGCGCATCGATGTCGCCGGTGCCGAGCCCTCCGGCGATCGAGCTCGCCTGGAATGCGAAGATCACCACCGGGAGCACACCGTAGGTGATGAACCACATCCACAAGACCGGGTTCTCGCCAGCGCGTTTCCAGTCGTTGCCCTCGACGACGCCGGGCTCGGACGCCTTCCACAGCTCGCGGCTCACGAGGAACGGAATGATGTAGAGCACGAACGGCGGCAGAAACCAGCCGAAGATTGCGAATAGCGGGCGGAATGTCGTTTGCCGACCGAAGGCGCGCACGTTGCTGGCGATGCGATAGAGCCAGATGATGGTGACGATTCCCGCTGCCAGCGTGGCCACGCCCGTGATCAATTGCGCTGCGTTCAGCGGACCGATCGCGCTCTCGAAGTCGTCTTGGGAGATCGATCCGTCGAGGAAGTCGCCAGCATCGCTCGCTGCGCTGAACGAGAGGATGGTTGCGGCCACGGTGCCGAGCACTGCTGCGGCGACGAGGACGACCACCGCCGTCGACAGGCCGCGGACGCGGCGGAGCGGCATCGATGGGGTCGGGTTGGTCCCGTACGCGACGTAGCCCGGCGGCGGTGTCAGCCCGCTCGGTGGTGGCGGCGGAGCGCTCGCAGATGACGGCGGCGGAGCGCTCGCAGATGACGGCGGCGGCGTCAGTCCGCCGGGCGGCGGCTGGCTCGGCGCAGCACTCGTCGGCGGCGGGGGAGGCGGCGGGGTCGACGACGGCGGTGTCGACGACGGCGGTGTCGCGGGTTCGTCGCTCACCTCGGAGAGGCTAACCCCAGCCGAGTTCGTGCAGACGCTCATCGTCGATGCCGGCTGCGTGGGCCACCTCGTGAATCACCGTAACGTAGACCTCGTCGACGAGTTCGTCGAAGTCGCGACACATCTCGCAGAGCGCAGCCCGATAGATCGTGACCACGTCGGGGCCGTCGGTGCCGTTGCGCTCGGTGTGCGGGACACCCTCGTACAAGCCGAGGAGGTGCTGTTCGTCAGGATTGCGATCGCGCACCTGCACGACGACGTTGTCGAGCACGGGCAGCAGCTCGTCTGGCAGATCATCGAGCGCGTCAGCGACGAGGGCGTCGAACCGGTAGCGGGGGATGATCTCCATCGGCTCGACGGCCGAGTCAGCTCACCGCGAGCTTGTCGGAGTAGACCTTCTTCGGCTTGAGGTCGACAGCGATCCGCTCGGCGATAGCGAAGAATGCTTGCGCCGCCTCTGAGCCGGGCTCGACGGCAGTGATCGGGCGCCCCTCGTCGCCGCCCTCGCGCAGCGCCGGCACGAGTGGGAGCGACCCGAGCAATGGGACGTCGAGGTCGTTCGCCAGCTTCTCCCCGCCGCCACTGCCGAAGATCTCATAGCGCACGCCGTCGTCGCCGGTGAACCAGCTCATGTTTTCGATGACACCACGGACCGGGAGGTTGACCTTCTCGGCCATGGCGGCCGACAGTGCGGCCACTTCTTGCGCGGCCGGCTGTGGCGTTGTGACGACGTACACCTCGCCGCGCGGGAGGTACTGCGAGAGCGAGAGCGCAATGTCGCCGGTGCCCGGCGGCATGTCGATGATGAGGAAGTCGGGCTCGTCCCAGAACACATCGGTCAGGAACTGTTCGAGCGCTTTGTGCAGCATCGGTCCGCGCCAGATCACGGCTTGGCCTTGCGGCACGAAGTAGCCGATCGAGATGCACCGCACGCCGTACCGTTCGGGCGGAATGAGCATCTCGTCGATCACGGTCGGATCGTGATCGGTGCCGAGCATTCGTGGGATCGAGTAGCCGTAGATGTCGGCGTCGACGACACCGACGGAGTGACCTTGCGCAGCGAGTGCGACGGCGAGGTTGGTCGTGACGCTCGACTTGCCGACGCCACCCTTGCCCGAGGAGATCAGCAACGGCCGCGTTTTCGAAGAGTTCTTGGCGAACGGGATCTCGCGCCCCTCGGCGTGGCCGTGCGCCTGGGTTGCCCCAGCGGTGGCGCCGGCATCGCCGTGCAGTTGGCGGCGCAGGGCTTCGCGTTCCTCGTCGGTCATTACGGTGAAGTCGACGTCGATGCGGTCGACGCCGTCGAGTGCGGTTGCCGCCTCGCTCACGCGTCGGGTGATCTCTCCCTTCAGCGGGCAGCCGGGAACGGTGAGCGCGATCTGGACGCCGACGGTCCCGTCGCCGCGCAGATCGACGCCGCGCAGCATGTTGAGGTCGACGATCGAGCGATGGAGTTCGGGGTCCTCGACCGGGCGGAGTGCTTCGACGATGTCGTCGGTGGTCACGGCGGTGGGGGAGGACATAGTGCTCATTGTGGCGATCGGTGCGACCAATTGCACCGCATTTGCACTACGCGGACAGGAGAAATTGCTCTAAGCTGGCCAAATGGACGCATCGCCGGCGTTTACCGCGACGGTGTCGGCGATTACCGATGCATTCGGTGATCCGACCCGTCGGCGCATCTATCTGTTCGCCCGCGATCATTCGTCCAACGACGTTGCCAGCCAGAGCGCGGCCAACGTCGACCGCGACGGTGCGGTTTCGACGGGAGTCACCGCCGCAATGGTCGCTGCAGAGGTTGGCGTTCACGCCAACGTGGCTCGCCACCATCTCGACAAGCTCGCCGCCGGGGGATATCTCGAGGTGTCGACGGCCAAGGCGCCCGGCAGTGGCGCCGGTCGTCCGTCGAAGCGCTACGTGGCCAAAGGAGACGTCGAACACCGCGAACTCGACTTTCCGCTGCGCAGTGACGACCTGCTGTTGTCGTTGCTCGGTCGTGCCCTCGATCGACTGCCGCAAGACGAAGCCGAGGCGATGGCCGAGGCCGTCGGGCAGGAATACGGTGCGGCGATGGCTGCTGGCCTCACCGGAGATGCCCTCGCCGTCGGGCAGCGATCGCTGCGTTCGGCGATCCAGGCCGTCGCCGATGCGCTGACCGCCCACGGATTTGCTGCGCACGCCGAGGAACGCAACGACCGACTGAGGATCATCAACAACCATTGCCCCTTCGGTGACGTCGCTGCGGAACACCCGGTGATCTGTGCGGTCGATCGTGGGATGGTGCGGGGCATGCTGGCCGCGTTGCACGCCGCCGATGACGATGGTGAACTCGGCGCGATCGTGACGGAGTCGAGCCTCGCCGCAGGCGATACGTTTTGCGCGACGACCGTCTGAGTCGATCCGCCGGCCATCGTCGCACGGCACCGATAGCGTTATCGATCGTGGACGTACGTATCGGAGTCACCCAAGCACCGCGTGAACTGACTGTCGAGTTGGCCGACGACGCGGACCGCGACGACGTCAAGGGGCGTATCGAGGCGGCCCTCGGGGGCGCCTCCGATGTGCTGTGGCTCACCGATAAGCGTGGTCGCGAGGTCGGTGTCGCCGCAGTCAAGATCGCCTACGTCGAAGTCGGATCATCCGACGATCGGCGTATCGGTTTCGGAGGCTGATCCTGAGTCGGCCGCCTTCGCCGGTCGATCTCGAGCTGGTTTTTGTCACCGGCAAGGGCGGGGTCGGGAAGACGACGGTAGCGGCTGCGCTGGCGATGTTGGCGGCCCGCCAGGGTCGCCGCACGCTGGTGTGTGAGATGGATGCGAAGGGCGCCCTCGCCTCGGCGTTCGACGTACGCGCCCTGCAATTCGAGCCGACCGAGATCGACGAGCGCCTCGACGCGATCGCGATGAACACCGAGGACGCGCTCCGTGAGTACCTGCGGTTGTTCGTCCGTGTGCCACTGATCGGGCGGATCGGACCGTTGGCATCGACGTTCGACTTCGTTGCTGATGCTGCGCCGGGGGTGAAGGAGATACTCGGCGTCGGGAAGTTGTGCTACGAGGTCCGCGAGCGGCACTACGACGTGGTGATCGTCGATGCTGACGCCACGGGCCACGTCGTGTCCCAGATTGGCGCGCCCCGAGTGATTCGAGACCTCGTGCAAGTGGGGCTCGTGCGCGATCAGACGCAGTGGATGCTCGACATTCTGGAAGACCCGCAGCGAACCGGTGTCGTCGTGACGACGACTCCCGAGGAGATGCCGGTGGTCGAGACGACCGAGTTGCTCCGCGAGCTCACCGGGCGTACCGGCGTCCATCCGTGTCTGGTCGTGGCCAATCGGGTGTTACCGGTGCTGTTCACCAAGCGACAGGCGGCAGTCGCCGCGCGGCTGGACGAGGTCGACGATCTGCTCGTCGAGGCTGCCGGCCCCGGCGTGTCAACAGTGCTCACGGGCGCTCGTATCACCGAGGCGCGTCGGCGGACTGGGGCTCGCCACCTCGCGAAGTTGCGCCGCGCCGTAGCCGAGCTCCCTCAGGACGAGTTGCCGATCGTCACCGTGCCCGAGTTGCTGACGCGGGCGTCGGGGCCGCGGGTCGTTCATGCCGTGGCCGACTCACTCGCCGACGAGCTCACCGGGGCCGAACGATGATTGCGATTCGATCATGACGGGCATCGATTCGGTCCTTGCGAGCCGCGAGATGGTGCTCGTCGCCGGGTCGGGGGGCGTCGGCAAAACCACGGTCGCAGCGGCGATGGGAATCGCTGCTGCGGCGCGTCAGCGGCGCAAGGTGCTCGTCTTGACCGTCGACCCGGCCCGGCGACTGGCGACCGCGCTCGGTCTCGACGACTTCGGCAGTGAGCCGGTCGAGGTCGACCGCCGGCTGTTGCCCGGTCGGGCGCGTGGGGAGCTGTGGGCCGCGATGCTCGACACGAAGGCCGGCTGGGACGAGTTGATTCGACGCCATGCGCCCGACGACGCCACCCGCGACGCGGTGCTCGCCAACCCGCTGTATCAGAACATCACCTCGCGCTTCGTGCACAGCCACGAGTACCTGGCGATGGAGAAGTTGCACGAGTTGCACGCCGCCGGTGAATTCGACCTGGTGATCGTCGACACCCCACCGTCGCGTCACGCTTTGTCGATCCTCGACGCACCGGCACGAATGCGCGAGTTCTTCGGGAGTCGATTGCTGCGCTGGCTGACGGTGCCGTACCGCTCGCGACTGTTCACGTTCGCATCTCGGCCCTTCTACCAAGTCGCCGATCGGGTGCTCGGGTCGCGGTTTCTGCAGGACATCGCCGACTTCTTCATCCTTTTCCAGGCGATGGAGGCGGGTTTTGTCCAACGTGCCCGTGATGTCGAGCAGCTGCTTGGCGATCCGCGCACGGCATTCGTTGTCGTCACCACGCTGGAGACCGCTCCGAGCCATGAAGCTCGGTACCTCGTGCGTGAACTCCATCGCCGCGACATGACGGTCGGTGCGGTCGTGGCCAATCGAGTCGTACCCGCAGCACTGGCCACCGACGAAGCGGCGGTCGCAGCCGAACACCTGCTGGCAGCCGTTGCTGGCGACCCCTCAGCGGCCGACGAGCACACCGCGCTCGTCGATGCCGTCGGCGCCCGGCTCGATGCCGCGCCGGCGACGGTGGCAACGACCCTGGCCCACATCGCCGAGCGCTTCGACGACATTGCCCTCGTCGCTGGCCGTGAGACGCAACGTCGGCAGGAACTCGCCGACCTGGCGCCGACGATCGCCCTTCCGTGGCTCGACGACGACGTCCACGATCTCGATGGACTCGCCGTGCTGGCTGAACGCTTGCGTCGACCCATCGACTGATGGAATCGGGCAGACTCTTCGCTCGATGACTTCTCTCGCCGAGATCACCCGCGGAAATACGACGTTGTCGCGCGGCGACGCCGACCATCTGCACCGGCTTACCGCCGAATGGGCGTTCCTCGCCGACCTGTGCTTCGCCGACCTGTTGCTATACGTGCGGGCGCGTGGCGGAGGGTGGATGGTCGCAGACCAGGTGCGCCCGGCCACCAACCAGACGATGTATGCGATCGATCTCGTTGGCCACACGGCCGACGCTGAGCAGGGTGAGCTGATCGAACACGCGGCCAGCAACGGGGTGCGGATCGAGGGTCAGTTGGCCGCCGACGAACCGTCGACGGTGGGTCGGATGTTGGCCATCCCGGTGCGGCGCGACGGCGAGACGATCGCCGTGATCGGGAAGCACTGGATGGTCCGTGCCGGGCGCCCGCTCGGTGAACTCGAGCGCAACTACCTCCATATCTTCGACGAATTCGTCACGATGATCGAGGCCGGAACGTTCCCGTTCGCGGGACGAGTGGCCGACTCGAGCGCCGCCCCGCGAGTTGGCGACGGCGTCCTCACCCTCGATGCCACTGGTGCCGTCACCTACGTCTCGCCGAACGCCAATTCGGCGCTCCACCGGGTCGGGATCCAGGCCAATCCGGTCGGGATGCGATTGGCCGAGCTCGGCTTCCACGACGGCCCGGTTCGTCAGGCGTTCGAGCGGCACGAGCCCGTGGTCGAGGAGTTCGAGCAGGGCTCGGACGTGACGCTGCTGTGTCGTTGTGTGCCGATCGTCCGCCACGACGGAGCGCGCGGGCGAGTCGAGGGCGGTTTGCTGCTCGTGCGCGATGTGACCGAGTTGCGCAAGCGGGATCGACTGCTCCTCAGCAAAGACGCCACGATCCGCGAGATCCACCACCGCGTGAAGAACAACCTGCAGACGATCTCGTCGCTGTTGCGGTTGCAGGCCCGTCGACTGAGCAATCCGGAGGCGAAAGCGGCGGTCTCTGAGTCGGTGCGGCGTATCCGCACCATCGCGCTGGTGCACGAGTCGTTGTCGCGCGAGCCCGGCGAGGACATCGCGTTCATCGAGATCGTGCGGCCGCTACTGCGGTTGGCCGAGGAGGGGCTGCAGTCGCCGGACCGCCCTGTGCAGTTTTCGGTCAGTGGGGATGGCGGCCGGATCCCCGCGCACACTGCGACCCCGCTCTCGGTCGTGCTCACCGAGCTGCTCCAGAACGCAGTGGATCACGGCTTCGTCGAGGGCGGGGCGGGGAGTCGGGTCAGCGTGGTTCTCGCCCACCACGATGGGCGCCTCGATATCAGGGTCGTCGACGACGGTCAGGGCGTGGCGGAAGACTTCGATCTCGAACAGACCACCGGACTCGGCCTGTCGATCGTCCGCACGTTGGTGACCACGGAGCTCAACGGGACGATCGCCATCCGGCCGGCATCGGCAGATGACTTGCGCAGCGCGGGGATGCGTTCGGTCGACGACGATCAGTCGTCGGGAACCGTGATCGAACTGTGCGTTCCGACGGTGGACTGACCGCTGACGGCGTACCGAACGGTTGTCACATCGGTTGACGCCAAGGTGGGTGTTGAACCGGCGCTCAGCTGGCGCGAGCGGCGCGCGCCGCGGCGGCGCGGCGACGGCGAATGACCCGCCGTTCCTCTTCGGTGAGTCCGCCCCAGACACCAGAGTCCTGATTGGTCTCGAGGGCGAAGTCGAGGCACGGCCCCGACACGGTGCACTCGTCGCAGACCTCTTTGGCGCGTGCGATGTGCACCAGCGCAACACCCGTGGTGCCGACCGGGAAGAACAGTTCCGGATCGGTATCGCGGCAGAGGGCGTCATCACGCCACTCGTACTCGGCGGCTCCCAGGGTGAGGCTGGACGCAAGGATCGACACGTTGGTGCTCCTCGAAGGTTGAGATCGTGAAGGTGATGGGGGTTCTGCTACCGACCCGTGCATGGCGGATCGGTAGGCGGTTCGGGCGAACAGGCCGCGAACGGCGGCCTAAATCTAGAGGGCCATCTGAGACCTGACAAGGGCGCGTTCGGACCGATCTGTGTGATCGATTCCGCCGATCGGGACGAGCGATCGGGTGGTGTGCTGGCAACCGGCCGTGTACCGGTAAGACTGCGCCCGTGCTCGTGATCGCTCATCGTGGGGCCAGCGCCGACGCGCCGCAGAATACCCCGTCCGCATTCGCGTTGGCCGAGTCGCAGGGGGCCGACGGTGTAGAACTCGACGTCCGTCACGCCTCCGACGGCACGTTGGTCGTCGTCCACGACCCCCTACCGCCAACCGTCGACCGAGACGCAACTGGCCAGGTCGACTTGCGCACCGCCTTGGCTGCGATGTCGGCGCGCATGCTGGTCAATGTCGAGATCAAGAACCTCGCCTCCGATGGTGGGTCCGACCCGACGATGGCCGTGGTCGAGGAGGTCATCGGCGAGTTGTCCTCGGCCGGTGAGACATCTCGATGGCTCGTGTCGTCGTTTTCTCCGGCGACGATCGACGCGTGTCGTACGGCCGCTCCCGACATCTCCGTGGCGCTGCTGGCGGCGCGCATCGATGATGAGCGGCTGGCGCGTGCCGCTGCCAGCGGGTACTCGGCCGTGCACCCGCACGAATCGACCGTCGACGGCGCCCTCGTCGATCGCTGCCACGCGGCCGGTCTGGCCGTGAATACGTGGACGGTCAATGATCCCGAGCGCATCGTCGAGCTCGCCCGGCTCGGGGTCGATGGCGTGGTCACCGATATGCCTGCACTGGCCGTCGCGGCGCTGGAGCGCACGTCGCTGACCGATGTCGCTGCATCGCCCAGCGACGTCAGCCGCTGGGCTCGCTGGGAAACACCAGCTTGACCGCCTCGGGGACGTGATCGAACTCGAGGCGGTTCGTCGAACCCAGGGCGTCGCCGTCGACCTGGTAGGGAAACGGCACCTCGTGTTCGATTACGAGGTGGTCGACATCGATGCGCACGTCAAGCGAGTCGGTCGGCGTCACGCCACCACCACCGAGCGCGCCGGCCAGTGAACCGAGGATGGCCGTTGCTCGCATCGTGGTGAACGTGACTACGACGAGACCACGGTCGAGCGTGGCGGCTGGGGAGAGGTCGAGCGGTCGGTTGCCCAAGTATGTGTACGGGTTGGTGTTGAGCACGATCGAGAAGTAGCCCTCGTCGACGTCGTGGCCCCCGTCGCCCGACACGCGGAAGTGTGGCTGGTGCCGGTCGTACCCGCGCCACCACGTCGTGAGACCTGCGGTGATGAACAGCGGGTGACCCAGCCAGCGCTTTAACGACCCTCGACGTTCAACCTGCTCGACCACCGCCGCGTCGAATCCGACTCCGGTGTGGAAGCAGAAGAAGCGACCGTTGACACGGCCGAGGCCGATGGGTGCAATCCGGCCCACGGCGATGCCGTCAGCCACTCGGTCGGCGGCGGCGACAGGATCGTTTGGGAGGCCGAGCGTCCGAGCGAACACGTTGGTCGAGCCTCCGGGCACGACGCCGAGCGCAGTGTTGGTCCCGGCGATGCCGGTCGCCACTTCGTTCAGGGTGCCGTCGCCGCCGAAGCCGATCACGACGTCGAGGCCGCGGCGCGCGGCGTCGGCGGCGAACCGGGTGGCGTGGCCGCGTCGATTCGTTTCGACGACTTCCACGTCGGCGTCGCGTCCGAGCCGTCGGTGCACGACCACGGTGTTGCGCGCCGTGACCGACGACGCAAACGAGTTGACGATCAACAAGACCCGCAAGCCGCTCACCCTAATGACCGGGCGACAGGAGCCCGCCGGGGCGACCGAGCCCGAAGGAGAGCGCGGACGAGTTGGGGTGCCGCCGTACCGAGCGGTAGCGTCAACCTGAGTATGCATGTGATCGTTTGTGTCAAACAGATCCCCGATCCGGCGCTGCCAGGGGAGCTCGATCCAGCGACCAACACGTTGAAGCGTGAAGGCAAGCTGATCCTCGACGAGTCCGATGGTTATGGCGTCGAGATGGCGTTGCAGCTGGTCACCGCGGCCGGTGGCGGCGAGGTGAGTCTCGTGTCGATGGCCCCGAACGACGAGGTCAGCGGCCTCCGCACGGCACTCGCGATGGGCGCAGCCAAGGCAGTGCTGGTGTCAGATCCGGCCCTGTCTGGGGCCGACGCTCTGACGACCGCGAAGGTGCTCGGCGCAGCGACCAAGAAGCTCGACGATGCCGACCTCATCTTGGCTGGCACCGAGTCGTCTGATGGATATACCGGCACGGTCCCCGAGCAGTTGGCCGAGGTTCTGGGCCTGCCGTCGGTCACCTTCGCCAAGACGGTCGAAGTTGCCGACGGCGCGCTGAAGGTCGATCGTCAGACCGAGGCCGGATACGACGAAGTCTCCTGCCCGCTCCCCGCAGTGGTCTCGGTGACCGCAGGCGTGGTCGAGCCCCGGTACCCGAGCTTCAAGGGAATCATGGCGGCGAAGTCGAAGCCGGTCGAGACGGTCACACTCGGCGACCTCGGCATCGATGCAGTGTCGTGGGCGCAGCAGATCGTGTCGGTCGACGATGCCCCCGAGCGTGAGGCCGGCGAGGTCATCGAAGACGACGGTGAGGCATTCGGCAAGATCGTCGAGTTCCTCGACAACTTGAAGGTCATCTGAGGGCAAGGGACGAACAGGAGTCAACGATGGGAATCGACAACATCTGGGTATTCGCCCAAGCTGCGAACGGCGAGCCGACGACCGGCACCCTCGAACTGATCACCAAGGCCCGCGAGCTCGGCGCGACGGTCACTGCGTTCCTCGGCGGCGACGCCGGACCGATCGCGGGAGCGCTTGGCGAGCACGGCGCAGCGAAGGTGTATGCCACCGGCGACCTCGGCGGGTCGTTGCCGGGCGTGGCGGTTGCTGCGGCGATGCAAGCCGTCATCGACGGGGGCGACAGTCCCGATCTGATCATGTTCCCGCAGTCCTACGAGGGCCGCGACGTCATGAGCCGCCTCTCGGTGAAGCTCGACCGCACCGTCCTGACGAACTCGACTGAGGTTGCCGTCGACGGCGACTCCGTCACGGTCACCACACCGGTCTTCGGCGGCACCAAGCTCGTCAACTCGACCTTCTCGGGTGAGCGTCCGTTCCTCGCAGCGTTCCGTCCGAAGAGCTTCGCCGCAGAGCCCTCCGGCGGCGGTGCCGCCGAAGTGGCCGACGCCCCGGTGCCGGACCTCGGCGCCGCTGGCGCTGCCGCGGTCACCGCGGTGCATGTCGAAGAGACCACCGGTCCCAAGCTCGACGAGGCCGCTGTGGTCGTATCGGGCGGTCGCGGGCTCGGTGAGGCCACCAACTTCGAGATGATCGAGACGCTGGCCTCGCTGCTGAAGGGTGCGCCCGGAGCGACCCGCGCCATCGTCGACGCTGGCTGGGTCCCGTACTCGCTGCAGGTCGGCCAGACCGGCAAGGTCGTGAAGCCGACCGTCTACGTCGCAGCCGGTATCTCCGGTGCGACACAGCACATGGTCGGCATGAAGGGCTCGAAGAACATCATCGCGATCAACAAGGACGCAGAGGCGCCGATCTTCGGTGTCGCCGACCTCGGCATCGTGGGCGACGTGCACAAGGTGCTGCCCAAGCTGATCGAAGCGTTGCAGTCGCGCGGCTGACGCTGACACTGCCTAGCTGTTGGGTCAGGCCTCGTCGGCGGCGTTGATCGCCCACGCCACGTGCTCGTGGCGATCTTCGACCGCGAGTCGCAAACTCCAGCCGAGTTCGGGCTCGAACGCGTCCCAGCGGTACCAGCTGAACTCGTGTGCGGCGTGTCCGAGTTCGTCGGGATCGACCGGCCACTGATTGAGCAGGTCGGCGAGGGCGGCGAGCACCCACCACGCTCCGAATCTTCCGGTTGCCGCACCTCGCCGTCGCCCGTGGGCGCCCCCGGATGCGCCGCACCACGCGAGCCATGCGAGCGCATCGGTCGGGCTGATCTCGACGACGCGGGCGCGGCGCACGCCCAGCGCGCCGATCGCGTCACCGAGTGAACCGTCGACACAAGCGGTTTCGATCGTGCCGTTCGACTCCGTGGTCCACACGTCGATGAGTTGGCGGATAGCGAGGTCGACGTCGTCGTCGAGACGCTCCGCGTCCGGTGTCGCATCGATTGGCAGCTGCGGTGCCGGCAGGTCCGGCATGTGGCAGCGGACGTCGTTGTCGCGGTAGTCGGCGAGCGCGTAGACGGGCTCCCACGCACCGACGGTGGTTGGGATGTCGAGGACGTCATGCAGCGCCGTCGCAGTGATCGTCTCGCCGCGCAGGGCGCGTTCGTGGGCGACGAACGCCGCGACGGGGCCAGGGCGCAAGTGCTCGGAGAGGTCGGTCCACGAGTGGTGTTGGGCCGCGACCTCGGCGCGCGGGCCGATGGCGAATCGACCGCTTCCGGGCGCATCGAGAATCGTGGCCACCAGCTCAGGAGGCCCGAGCAACACCAGTCGGTACTCGGCAAGGGTGGCGGCCGGCCAGAGTTGTCGGCCGGTATCGATCGCCGCCCGCGATCTCCGCCGAATCCGGTCGAGCCCCGCCCAATCGCGTGCTGCTGTCCGATCGTCGATGAGGCGCACGAGACCGTCGAGATCGACTCGATGAATCAGCGCATCGAGGTCGTCGTCGGGATCGGGCGCCATGTGCTCAGGGGAGTGTCGGGTTCACACGAGCGGCCATGGATAGCGGCGACCGCTCGGATCGGTCGGGAACTCGCGACCGGTCACGACTCGACGGGCCCGCTCGGAGATCGCTTCGACTTCGTCGTCGCTCAGCAATGCTGCAACGTCGAGGGGGACGCGGTCGCACAGCGGCGCGATCGCGTCGAGCAGACCCTCGGGAACGGGCTCGCCACCGAACTCCCAGATCACCGTGCGTAGCTTGAACTCGGCCGCAAAGCACAACCCGTTGTCGATGGCCCACACGGCGCCGTCGTCGTTCGCCACGTCATCATCGCCGCTCGTTGGTGGCACGAGCAGACAGTGCCCGCTCTTGCGGTCGGTGTTGTTGGCGATCAAGTCGAGTAGCGCGATTCTGCGCAGGTCGTCGTGGAGCTGCGGGTGATTCTCGTAGATGGTGAAGTAGTGCTCGCGATGATCAGCCAGCACGAACCACTGCACCGATCCTTCACCCAGAGGGCCGTCGCGCAACACCGTTGGCGGAACGACATGGACACCGATGGCCTCGCTCAGGCGGTAGGCCGCGACCTCGCGCCGGTGGAGCCCCGGCTCGAAGTCCCACAACGGTCGTTCGCCGCGGGTCGGTTTGTAGATCGCTGGATGGCTCAGGCCGTCGTGGACGACATGCACGAGGAACGTGGCATTGCTGCTGTACGGCATGCGACCGTCGACCTCGATCTCGCCGCGCACGAGGTGTTCGATCGGATCGTCGATTCGATCGACCCGTAGTTGGACGCCGGTCTGCTCGTCGGTCATCGCCGGATGTGCTCGGACGCGTCAGTTCATCCGCGGGCAGGCGTGGCCGTCCGGATCCATCGGGTTGCTGCACCAGGTGCACGGAGGACGCCCTGCCTGAATCACGACGTCGGCGTGGTCGCAGAAGGCCATGGCCTGACCACGGTTCACAAAGACACGGACGTGGCCACGACTGTCGTCGTCGATGAATTCGCCCTCCTCATCGACTTCGCCGACCTCTTCGAGCTGGATGAGGAGACGGTCAGACGCTCGGTCGTATCCGAGGCCGACGGGTCCGAGGACGAACGCAGCGTCGATCGGTTCCACGAGGTCGAACGCGCTCGGGAGCGGCTTGTCTTCGGCCGGCGGGAGGTCGCTCAGGACCTTCCGGAGATACTCGACGATGGCAGCGGCCTGTTGTTTTTCGCACTTCAGCGTGACCCGTTGCCCGTCGGCGCGGGCCTGGAGGTAGAACGTGCGCTCCCCGGGCCGCCCCTGCGTGCCAACGGTGAACGCGTCGACCTCGTCGAACTCGTAGAAGACGGTCATGATGGGGCCAGCTCGGTGAGCGAGCGGCCGGTCGAGTTGACCGCTAGCACGATGGGCCCACCTGCGGTGTAGGTGATTGCGGTGATCGACGCAGGGCTGATCACCGTTCGCTGGAACAGGTCGAGATGCGTGCCGGCAGCCTGGGCGACCGCAGCCTTGATCGTGTCGGCGTGGGACACGCACACGATCGTTTCGCCGCGGTGTTCGGCGCACAGCGCGGCGATCGCGTCGACCATGCGCGTCTGCATCTCGGTGAAGCTCTCGCCGTTGGGAAACCGGAACGTCGAGGGGGCGCGCTGCACCGTCTGCCATTCGGGCAACTTCATGAGGTCTGTGAGTTGGCGGCCTGTCCAATCGCCGAAGTCGCATTCGATGAGTCCGCGGTTGGTGCGGGTCCGGAGGCCGCGCGCCTTGGAGATCGGCGCTGCGGTCTCTTTCGCACGTTCGAGCGGCGAGCTGTACACGGCGGCCACGTTCTTCAGCTCGGCGATGCGATCGGCAGCGATCTGGGCCTGTTCGTGGCCCGAATCGGCGAGGTGCAGGCCGGCGGCCCGGCCAGGCAGCACTTGTCCGGTGGTCGGTGTCTGGCCGTGCCGCACGAGCAGGACGGTGGTCGGCTTCGGTCCCGGGTGCTTCTGCGCAGTTCGCTTCTTCTTCGTTGCGGCCCGCTTGGTGCGCTTCGACGTTGTGGTGTTGCGTGTCGCCATGAGGTGTCGACCAACCTAACGTCGCTCGGCGTGAACCCACTCGCCCAGCTCGAAGCAGACGTTGTGGCGTGCCGAGCGTGTCCCCGTCTGGTGGCGTGGTGCGAGCAGGTGGCCGCCGAAAAACGGGCGGCATACCGTGATGAGGAGTACTGGGGGAGACCGATCCCCGGGTACGGGGATCCGGCGGCACGGATCGTGGTGCTGGGGCTTGCGCCGGCCGCTCACGGTGCCAATCGCACCGGCCGTGTGTTCACCGGCGATCGCAGCGGCGATTGGCTGTTTCGGGCCATGTATCGCGCTGGCTTGGCGAACCAACCGACGTCGGTGTCGGTCGATGACGGGTTGGAATTGAGCGACGCTTGGGTGACGGCTGCGGTGAAGTGTGCGCCGCCCGCGAACAAGCCGACTACGGTCGAGCGTGACGCCTGCGCACCCTTCCTCGAACGTGAACTCGAGGTACTCGCACCGCGCGTTGTGGTCTGTCTCGGACAGTTCGGCTACCAGGCGGCGACCGCTCATTACGGGGTGCGGCCGCGACCCAAGTTCGGACACCTCGCCGAGGTACAGGTCGTCGCCGGACCCACGCTGGTGTGTTCGTTCCATCCGAGTCAGCAGAACACGTTCACCAAGCGCCTGACCGAGCCGATGCTCGACGCGGTGTTCCAGCGCGCGGTCGAGCTGGCTGGTGAACGCTGAGCGATCAGCCGGCCTCCGGGGCGAGGGCATCGCGTAGCGCCTGTGCAGCAGCTGCCTGGGCCATCCGCGCGTCGCCGAGCGCGGTGTGCATCGAGAAGAAGCCGTGTGTGTGCGCCGCGAAGTGCAGATGTGACGTCGGCACGCCCGCAGCGGACAGGAGCTGTGCGTAGCTCGCGCCTTCGTTGCGGAGCTGGTCGAGCCCTGCGGTGAACACGGTGGCGGGCGGTCCCGAGGCGAGTGCCTCGGCGCTGGCGTAGAGCGGTGACACCCGCGGGTCGTCGACGGTGCCGTCGCTGCCCGCCAGGTACTGGTCGAGGAACCACGTCATCGCGGCGGCGGTCAAGAACAAGTCGTTGCGCTCGTCTCGATAGGACTCATGGTGATGCTCGGGGCGCGACGCGCATGCGTCGGTCACGGGATAGACGAGCAGTTGGTTCGGGGGCGAGGCGGTAGTCCACGCTGAGCACGGTGTGCCCGGTGAGCACGGCCAGCGAGCGCGCGACGGGATCCGTGCCGTCGAGGTCGCCCGTCACCCAAGAACCACCGTGGATCCACACCGGAGCGGTACATGGCGATCACCACGCGTGCTCCGGGATGGAGCTCCATCGTTGGATTCTGTCAGCCGCCCACCCGGTCAGTCGGCCCGGGTCCCGATAGCATCGGATCCCCGTGAAGCCCCGTCGACTCGCCGCCATTGTTGCGCTCGCAGTTGTCGCCGTCGGGTGTGTGTCGGACCCCAGCCCCAACCGTGTGGCCGAGGACCTGATCAACACCTTGGCCACGACTGAAGAAGAGCGCGAGTGCATGCTCGAGGTACTCGAGGGGTACGACGTCAACGAGCTCGGCAGCGACGCCGACAGCGACAACCCGCTGAACGCCGACCCGGCGAACGAAGAGCTCGATCGATTCCAGGCCGACCTCGAAGCCTGCCGCGCTGCTGGCTGACGCCCGCACCGGCCGACCTCTGCGGTGAGCGAGGCGGCCGCTGTGGGCCCTTTCCCTCATCGCATGGTCACGCAGCGTTGGTGCAACTGGCGGCGACGGCGTCAAGGCCCGTCCGAGCACCTCGTCGTGGCTGGGATGAACAACGATCTCGGAGGTCCGGGCGGGTGAGAGACACCGCCGCACATCGTCCGAGTTCGTCGAGGTGGACGCTCGGCGTGCGATGTGCGCCGCGCAGTATCGCAATCAGCTCGCCGTGTTCCCGAAGGCGTCGAACTTGATGAGGTGGGTGGCCGGCGGCGTGTAACTGCTCGGTGCTGATCACGCCGTGTTGGTGTGCCAGCAGGCGGTGGACGGCGGGTGAGAAGTGGGTCATCTCCACGCTCCGTGGTGGTCGGACGGCGCGGGAGGAATCAGTCGACCTCGACCCTACGGGTGACACCACACAACCCAAGCTGCCGGTTGCGGTGAGGGAATTGGCTCACAGGGGGCCGCTTCGCTCACTGCAAGGGGTGGCGCGTCAGCTTGGGGGAGCGGTGGTGGCGGCGGCTTTCTTCGCCGCCGCCTTCTTCTTCTTTGGCGGCGGGACGCCAATCGCAGGCGCGGCATCGGCGTCTTTGGGCCAGCGTCGGCGGGAGACGATCGACAGCATGCGCAGCAGCTTCATCGCCTTTTCGTCCTCTTGGGCGGGGCGGGAGATGATCGAGCCGTCGGCGATCATCCGGTTGATGACTTCTTCGCCGAGCTCACTCCGCACGATCGTGAGTGTCCAGTCGTTGTCTTCCCCGATTCCTCCGGTGGCGATGTCGGAGTGCTCGGCGGCAAAGTCGGGGCAGCTCTTGCAGCCCTGACGGGTCCAGGCGTGGCACTCCTTCAGGTCGATCTCGTGGTACGAGCCGTCCTTCATCCAGATCTGGAAGACGCCCTTGATATTCATCTTCACCATGTCTTGTTTCTTCAGGCCGTACTTGGCCTCGAACAGCTCGGTGAAGATGGCGTCGTCGAAGGTCTTCGAGCACAACAATCCGATGTTGAACAGGAAGGGCTTGGACACTTTGCCGGCCTTGCGGTCCCACATCACCGGCGGTGACGAGGTCTGACAACCCATGCCGACCAGTGCCAGTCGTTCGTAGCCCTTTTCTCGTGCTTCGGGCAGTGCCAGCGGGTTGGCGCAATACGTGTAGCGACTGCCGGCGGTGGCCAGGATCTCATCGCGCGTCGACACGACGGCTGGCTTGGCCTTCCAGGCGTCGTCGTCCTCGACGCCCGACACCAAGGCGGCGTCGATGTAGTCGTGCTCGCGGAGCCACAACAGCATCGCCGAGACGAACCCGCCGTCCTGGCCCATCTCGTGGACCATCTTGTCCGACGCCCGGGTGAGCAACAGCTGCCGCCAGATGCCCGACATCTCGTCCGGTTCGCGGACCCGGCCGAACAGGTGCATGTCGGCGGCGGGTTCCCATGCGCGGAAACGCGGGCACGCCCGAGTGCAGGTGGTGCACCCGCCTTGTTCACCGAATCCGTGCAGACAGTTCTCGGCGCCGAGTTCTTCTTCGAGGTGGAACGGCAGATACTTGCCTTCTTCGTGCTCGTAGCCGATCACGTCGTGGGGACATGTGACCACACACCCCGAACAGCCCGTGCACAGCCCAGTTGTGATGACCTCGGCATACAGCTCTTTCCACTGAGCGGTCCATCGGCCAGCTTTCGCCGGGGGGACCGCCGGGGCATCGCTCTCGACTGCGGTCATGTACCGATCGTAGGCGACCGCGTCGCCCAGCGAGCAGCCCGTGCCGCTCACCGCGTCGCTTCGTACACTTTCTGCAATGACCACTGCGGTGTCCCCGGCGGTGCGTGCCGACCAGTTACGCACGAAACGCGAGATCGTCACTGCGTTCTTCGCCTCCGGCTCCCCACGCGTGATCACCACAGCGGTCACTGTGGTGCTCGTTGCGCGCCTCCTGATCGGCGCATGGTCGTGGGCCGACGTCGCGGTTGTCGGGATCACGGTGGTCGTTGCAGGCATCGTCGAATGGGTCCTGCACATCGGGTTGCTGCACGCCAGCGACGAATCATGGACGACACGCACGCTCGGCACCGGCATCGGCCACAACAAGCATCACCTCGACCCACCCGACATGCAGTGGCTGCTGCTCGGTCCGATCGACGCCGCGGTGTTCGCCGTGCTGATTGGTATCGGCACCGCAGCCTGGACGATCCCCGCAGCTGCGATCGCCAATGCGCTGTTCGGCTGGTCGGTCGGATTCCTCGCCACGTTCGTCACGGGGCTGCTCTGCGCGTATGCGGCATTCGCGCACTACGAGTGGACGCACTTGTTGGTGCACACCCGCTACCGCCCGAAGACCCGCTACTACAAGCGCTTGGCCCGCAACCACCGACTGCACCACTTCCGCAACGAGGGCTACTGGTTGGGGATCACCTCGAACCTCGGCGATCGCGTCATGCGCACCTACCCTGCCGACAGGTCCGACGTGCCGCTGAGCGACACAGCCCGCACCCTGTCCTGAGATCGGGTGCAGCCGTGACCAGCCGGGTCCGGCCAGCACTTCCCCGTCGACGATCTCGAGACTGTCAGCGAGCGGGTCGCCGGCAACTGAATCTCATGCTGCACCCGCATGCCACAGATGATGGATGGGGTCGTGGATCAGACACCTGGCGAAGGACTCGACGGTGAACGCCGCACCGTCGGAGCGGTAGCCGGTGCGGTCCCACGGGCTGCCGGTCACGCCGTCGAATCGGGCGGCCAGCTCCTCGGCACGCGCCAGGAGTTCGCCCGCCGCGCCGTTTTCACCGCCACAAAACGACAACGCCCGCACCGGCGCCGGAGTGATCCGGGCTGGTGCGGGCGTCGTGTGCGTTGTTGGGTGTCGCTAAATGGCGTCGCCGCCTTCTTCACCGGTGCGGATCCGCACGATGCGTTCGACGTCGGTCACCCAGATCTTGCCGTCACCGATCTTGCCGGTGGCGGCAGCCGTCTTGATCGTGTCGATCACCGTGTCGACGGCGCCGTCGTCGACGACGACGTTGACCTCGACCTTGGGGACGAAATCGATCTTGTACTCAGCGCCGCGGTAGGTCTCGGTGTGTCCGCCCTGACGGCCGAACCCCCGAACCTCGTCGACGGTGATGCCGGCAATGCCGGCGGCCTTGAGGGCGTCTTTCACGTCGTCGAGCTTGAACGGCTTGATGATCGCTGTCACGAGTTTCATGTGTTGACCTTCTTTCTCTCGTCGTATCGATCAGGCGGTGTGCGACAGCTCGCTGCCGTAGCCCTGCAGACCGTGCTCGGGAAGGTCGAGACCCTCGACTTCTTCTTCCTCGCTGACCCGCAGGCCGATCGTGGCCTTGAGGATGGCGAAGACGATGCCGGCGGTAACGGTGACCCACACGCCGATGGCGGCGACCATGGCCGCCTGCAGCGACAGCTGATCGAGGCCACCNCCATAGAACAGGCCGGCGTTGTCACGACCGAGGAATGCATCGTCGTAGCGAGCGAACAGGCCGATCGACAGGACGCCCCAGGCGCCGCACACGCCGTGCACGCTGATNGCGCCCACCGGGTCGTCGATCTTGATGCGGTCGAAGAACATCACCGAGAAGACCACCAGGATGCCCGAGATCGCACCGATGGCCAGAGCGCCGGCGAAGTTGACCGTGCCACACCCAGCGGTGATGCCGACCAGGCCGGCGAGTACGCCGTTGCCGATCATCGCCACGTCGGGCTTCCCAGCGACCAACCAGATCGTGAACGTCGTGGCCAACCCGCCGGCCGCCGCAGCGAGCAGTGTGTTGACGGCGACGAACATCACGAAGGTGTCGGCGGCGAGCTCGGAGCCGGGGTTGAACCCGAACCAGCCGAGCCACAAGATGAATACACCGATGATGGCGAACGGGATGCTGTGTCCTGGGATGGCCTGCGGCTTGCCGTCGTCTGAGTAACGGCCACGGCGAGCGCCCACGAAGAACGCACCCATCAGAGCGGCGACACCGCCGGTCATGTGCACCACGCCGGATCCGGCGAAGTCACTGAACACGGCGTCACCGAACTGCCAACTGGCGATCCAGCCACCGCCCCAGGTCCAGTGGACGACGACGGGGTAGATCACCGCACACATCACTGCCGAAAAGAACAGGTAGGCAACGAACTTCGTGCGTTCCGCCATGGCCCCCGAGGCAATGGTCACCGCAGTGGCGGCGAACACGACCTGGAAGAAGAAGAACGACGCAGTCGTCAGGGTGCCGACGCCGGAGGAGCCGATGTCGAACGGCGCCGAACCCGACAAGAAGAAGCCGGAGTCACCGAACCAGTCGTTGCCGCCGCCGAAGGCGATTGCATAACCCACGGCGAAGAACGCCAGGATGCCGATCACCATGTCGGCGACGTTCTTGGCCATGATGTTGACCACGTTCTTGGCGCGGGTGAGACCCGCTTCTAGCAACGCGAAGCCGGCTTGCATGAAGAAGACGAGGCAGCCGGCGATGAAGATCCAGAGGTTGTCCATCACCGCCTGGACCGCGTCTGCGGCAAGCGCGTCTTCTTGAGCGAGAGCCACGCTCGGGATGGCGACCGCTACGCCGGCGCCAAGGCCGACGGCGATCAGGGTGCGAAGTGCACGTTTGCGCACGAGTCCTCCATATGGGTAGCGGAACAGAGATATGAACGAGAACGTCCAGGGGCGCCATTGCCGTCCGGAACGGCGGGCAAGTTAGGCAAGGGCGGTTTCTTGGCTGTCGCCTGAATGTTTCGTGTGTGTGAAACGTCCTGCGGTTGACGATCGCCGCTCACCGATGGCAGTTTTTGGGACGCGTGGAGTGGTCGGCGGATCGCGCTTGGAGGACGGTCGCCCGCCCCTGACGCGCTCGGCAGGGCTCGAGGGGGATGGCCACTGGGCATCGTCGGGGCGGGGCGACCGCACCAACGACGCTAGGGGTCACGTGTTGCACAGAGTTGGGCGGCGCGTGAACGGCGTGTGAACCACACTGTGGTGGCCACGCCGCTGAACTTGACCAGCGGGTCAAGCGATCGGGCACAATGGGGAGATGGATCTGACCTATCCCACCGAAGCAGAGGACTTTCGCGCCGAGATTCGCCAGTGGTTGCACTCCAACCTGCCCGATGGTTGGTTCGACGACGGCTTCGAACTCGATGGCCCAGGTCGCCATGAATTCAATGCGACCTGGCCGCAGAAGCTGTTCGAAGGCGGATGGATTTGCGCCACCTGGCCAGAGGAATACGGCGGCAAGGGCCTCACGACAATGCAAGGCGTTGTGCTCGCCGAGGAATTCGCCGCCGCCAAGGCGCCCATGCGCGGTGACTTCTTCGGCGACACGCTCGTCGGCCCCACCCTGTTGCAGTGGGGGACCGAGGAACAGAAGAAGGAGTTCCTGCCCGGCATCCTCAACGGCACCACCCGTTGGTGTCAGGGGTTCTCCGAGCCGAACTCCGGTTCCGACCTGGCCAGCTTGAAGACCTCCGCAGTGCTCGATGGCGGCGAGTGGGTGATCAACGGTCAGAAGGTGTGGACCACCCAGGGTCACCACGCCGACTACTGCTTCTTGCTGACTCGCACCGACCCAGAGGCCAAGCATGCCGGCATCTCGTACATGTTGGTGCCGATGCGCCAAGACGGCGTGGAAGTCCGTGGCATCACACAGCCCGACGGCACCGCTGAGTTCTGTGAGGTGTTCTTCACCGATGCCAAGTGCCCGGTCGACAACGTGGTCGGCGGCGTCAACAACGGCTGGAAGGTGGCCAACTCGACGCTCGCGTTCGAGCGCGGTCAGTCGGCGACGACCGGGTACCGGCGGTTCGCCGAGGAGTACCGCTTGCTCGTCGAGCAAGCAACGGCGAACGGCACGATCGACGACCCGCTCATCCGTCAACGCCTGATGGAGTACTACACAAAGATCCAGATCCTGCGGATCAACGGGCTGCGCAATCTGAGCGCGACACTGAACGACAGCAAGGACTTCAGCGTGATCGCGCTCGGAGCGACGAACAAGATGTTCTGGTCAGAGATGCACAAAGCGGCCATGGAGCTGGCGCTCGACATCTTCGGTCCCGAGTCGATGCTCATCGAGACAGGTCCTGAGTCGGGAGGTTGGCCCGGGGCACTGCGCGACAAGCGTCGAGAGGGGTACCCGGTGAGCTCGATGATGTCGTCGTTCTTCTTCTCCCGGTCCGAGACGATCTGGGGCGGCACCAGCCAGATCCAGCGCAACATCGTCGGCGAACGTGTCCTCGGCTTGCCGAAGGAACCCAAGCCGCAGCAGCCGACGAGCTGACACGCGTCGTCGGCTGACTCAGCCGTCGCGAACGGGTACGGTCAGCCTTGGTGGATGAACTGCTCGACGACGAGGGGCGACCGCGCGACGTCGCCGCCGCGCTCTATCGATTCTTCGACGAGATCGGTGTCGACGAGCTGCGCGAACGTCAACGCTCGTGTGATCTCGAGATCCTCACGATGGGGATCTCGTTCACCGTGTACTCCGACGGGCAGAACATCGACCGGTCGTGGCCGTTCGATGTCGTCCCACGGATGATCCCCGGTGACGAGTGGGAACGGGTCGAGCGCGGGCTGATCCAACGACTGCGGGCGATCAACCAGTTCATCGACGACATCTACAACGAGCAGCGCATCATCGAGGCCGGCGTGTTCCCCGCCGAGCTGCTCGACGACTCGACGAACTTCCGGCCCGAATGTCGAGGCGTTCGCCCGAAGTACGGCGTCTGGGCCCACATCTCCGGCTCGGACTTGGTGCGCGGCGGCGACGGGACGTTGTATGTCCTCGAAGACAATCTGCGTGTCCCCTCGGGCGTGAGCTACATGCTCGAGAATCGTGTCGTCTCCAAACGCGTGCTGCCCGAGTTGTTCGAGACCTACGACGTGCGTCCTGTCGATGCCTACACCGACGAATTGAATCGCATCCTCTCGTCGTTGGCCCCCGAGGGACGCCCCGATCCGACCATCGTCGTGCTCACGCCGGGCGTGTTCAACTCGGCCTATTTCGAGCACTCGTTCCTCGCGCAACGGATGGGTGCGGAGCTGGTCGAGGGTGCCGACCTCGTCGTCGGTGACGACGACTGCGTGTACATGACGACGATCGACGGGCGGGCCCGCGTCGACGTGATCTACCGACGACTCGACGATCTCTTCCTCGACCCCGAGGTGTTTCGAGAAGACTCGATGCTCGGCGTGCGCGGGCTGATGCGGGCGTGGAAAGCGGGCAACGTGGCGATCGCCAACGCCCCGGGTGCCGGCATGGCCGACGACAAGGTGGTCTACGCGTGGGTGCCTGACATCATTCGGTTCTACCTCGACGAGGAACCGCTGATCGCCAACGTGCCGACGTACCGATGCATGTACGACGACGAGCGCGATCACGTGCTCGCCCATCTCGACGAGCTGGTGTTGAAGCCAGCCAACGAGAGTGGTGGCTACGGCATCGTGATCGGCGATCGGGCCACGCCGGAGGAATTGGAAGAGGCCGCGCAGGCCGTTCGTGCCGATCCCCGCAATTGGGTCGCACAACCGATTCTCGAACTGTCGACGGCTCCGACACTGGTCGACGATGGCGACGAGCCCATCGAGGGTCGACATCTCGACCTGCGACCGTTCATCCTGTCGGGACGGCACTCATACGTCACCGCCGGCGGGCTCACTCGGGTGGCGCTCGGCAAAGGCTCACTCGTCGTGAATTCGAGTCAGGGCGGCGGGAGCAAGGACACGTGGATCGTCGATGACTCGGCGACTGCGGGTATGTGGGGCGACTGGAGCGCGCCATGACGTTGTTGGCGCGCACAGCCGACCGGTTGCACTGGGCCGCCAGGTATCTCGAACGGGCCGAGGACTCGGCGCGCGTGCTGCGATCGTTCGGCGAGCTCTTCGCCGACTTCCCGGCCTCCGGGCTGCGATGGGGGTCGCTGGTCGCAGTCGCCGGGAGCGACGCCCGAGTCGAGCCGGTCGATGGCTCTGACGATAACCCGGTGGCGCACTTCCTCATCGCCGACCGCGACCACCCCAACTCGATCGCGATGACGGTCGAGCGCAGCCGAGAGAATCTGCGCACGTGTCGCGAGGTGCTGCCCCGCGAGGCATGGCGCACGATCAACGACCTGTCGATCTTCGTCCGCGGTGCCGCGCCGACGTCGATCGACGTGCGCCGCCGGGAGCGGTTCCTCGACCGGGTGATCGACGACAGTCGTCGCCTCGACGGAGTGCTCCAGGTGTCGATGACCCGCGACGAGGCGTACGAGATCTGGCGCCTCGGTCGCTACATCGAGCGCGCCGACATGACCACCCGAGTGCTCGGCGTGCGTGCTGCGAATCTGTTGGCGCTCCCGCCCGGTGTGTCCGACGAGTTCGGCGAGGTCCAGTGGATGGGCGTGTTGCGCAGCCTGTCGGCACTGCAAATGTTCCAACGGGCCACTCGCGGACCCATCGATGGCCCCAGCGTCGTACGGTTCTTGTTGTTCGACGACCGGTTTCCGCGGTCCGTCGCCGGTTGCCTGAGCGAGATCCGTTCGTCGGTCCTCCGCCTGCCGGCCTACGGCGAGGTGTTGGCCGCGGTCGAGACGGTCGATGCGGAGCTGCGGCGATGCCGACCGACCGCCGACGACGGGGTCGAACTCGATGCGTCGATGGACCGGTTACAGCTGGCGCTGGCCGCGCTCGAACGCGTCATGCACGAGCAGTACGTCGAGCACTGATGTCAGTGCTCGCCGCGCCGGACGGTGCCCCGGTATCGCCGGCCCGGGCGTTGTGTGCCTCGATCGCGGCCCAGCCCGATCTCGCCCGACGGCAGTTGGAAGCCGACCGGTTGCTGGCGTCCGAAGGCGCTGGTCACATCGTTCACGATCTGCCGATCCGTGCTGACGGCCGCAGCGTGTCGCTCGAGTCGCGGCCGTGGCGTCTCGACCCGATCCCATTCGTCGTCGATGGCGCCGAGTTCTCACAGCTCACCGACCGCGTGATCGCCAGGATGGCCACGCTCGAGGCGGTGCTCGACGATCTCTACGGAGCGCGGTCGCTACTGTCGCGGCGAATCGTCGACCCGCACCGGTTGTGGTCGAGCCAGCGATATCGCGTGGCGGCGATCGGTCACCGGTTGGGTCCCCGGTGGCTGACCTCCTACGCCGTCGACGTCGTCCGCTCGGCGAGCGGGGAGTGGCACGTGGTGAAGGACTTCACCGACGCGCCGGCGGGCCTCGGGTACACGATGCTCGGACGATCGGTCATCGGACGGGTGCAGCGCGCGGCCATCGCCCATCGTCCGCCCGGTTCGAGCGTCCGGTCGATCGCAACGTTCACCGACCACGTGCGCGACGCGCTCGCCGACATCGCCGGCACCGACAGCCCGCGCATCGTCGTGTTGTCCGGAGGAGTCGAGCATCGTTCGTTCGTCGGCCAGTCGTATGTCGCCACCGAACTCGGTCTGAACCTCGCCGACGGCGCCGACCTCGTCGTCCGCAAGAGTCGTTTGTGGCTGCGCTCGCTCGGCGGCCTGGAACCGGTCGACGTGCTGTACCGCCGGCTCGAAGACGACCGGCTCGATCCGATGGAGGTCAACACCGAGGGGAGTCGGGGCATCCCCGGAGTGCTGCTCGCCGCCCGCGCAGGCGGCGTGCGGCTCGCCAACGCCCACGGTTGCGGCGTCCTCGAGGATCCGACGCTGGCCGACATGTGGGACGAGGCGGGCGAATGGGTCGATTCGCGTCGCCCGCGCACCGCAGGCGAACAGATCCCCGATGTCGCGCCGCTGCGGCGACTCGGTACCGAGGAGCGCAGCGTCTTCGTTCCTGACGTCGTGCCGGGATTCGACGGAACCGATGTGCTCGACCGGCCGGTGGTGATGCGGCTCCAAGTCGTGGCCGGTGACCGTGGAGTTGAAGTGATGCAGGGCGGGAGTGCCCGTGTGCTCGCTCTGGGAGACGATCCGGGCGTGCCGACCTCGGCAACGGCGAAGGACGTGTGGGTGGTCGGCGGTACCGTCGCTCCGCCGCGACTCGTGCGCCGGCGGCCGCTGCCGCAAGTCGATCTGTTGACCTCCGTTCCCACCCGCGCGGCCGAAGCGTTGTTCTGGTCGGGCCGCGCCATGGAGCGGGCGGCATTCATCACCCGCTCGCTCGATGTCGTCCTCGACCGCACCTCAGGTGTCGTCGACGCATCCACCGCCGAGACGTGGGTGGGGACTTCGATCGACATGGTGGCGACCGTCGCTGGCACCGCCACGAACCCCGCGACCGATGGCGGCGACAACCCGACGGTGATCGCTGTGGGCGACACACTCGCCGCACTGGCGCAACAGCTCGGTTCGCTCCTCGCTGAGGTGTCGTCGGTACGCGAGTACTTCTCGACGACGGCGGGGCGCGTGTTCGCTCGTTTGGCGAACAGCCGAGCCACGTTGAGAGACATCGTCGAAACAGGCGTCGAGCGCACTTCGTGGGCCGATCTCGCGGGTATCGACGCTGACGTTCTCGACGCAGTGCTCATCGACCTGTCGTCGCTCGAAGGGTTGTGGAGCGAGTCGATCGTGCGCGGGCCCGCGTGGCGATTCGGTGAAATCGGCCGCCGCGTCGAGCGAATCTTCGGTGTGATCGACGCCGTACGTGGCGCATTCATGCGTCAGCAAGGTTCGGCCTGGCCGTTCGATCACGAGAAGATTGCCCAACTCGCCGACTACGACCGGCGACGCCTCGTCGAGTTGATCCTCGCAGTCAACGAAAGTCTGGTCGCATATCGTCGCCGTCACCGCAGCGACGTCGAGTTGTCGCTGGCCGCGCACCTCGTCGTCGCCGACGAACGCAACCCCCGCGCGGCGGCCGCAGCGCTGCGCGCCATCGAGCACGAGTCGGGACAGCTCGGATGGGATGACGGCGCCCGCCTCGCCCGCGACGGCCTCGCGACGTTGAGTCGAGGCGACTACACCGACACCGCCGGGATCGGCGACGTGCTGTCCGAGCTGTGGGGTGTGTGTGATCGCATCGCCCGTCTCGTCGTGTCGACTCACCTGGTCGCGCCAGTCGATCCTCGTCCGATGGGATGGAGATCGCCGTGAACGTCGACCGTCGGCGCTACCGGGTGGTGCATCGCACCGATTACCGCTACGGCGCCACGATGATCGACGGGTACAGCGTGGCCCACCTGCTCCCTCGCGGCACCCCGTCACAGGTGGTCCACGCCAGTCGAGTCACGAGTGAACCGCACGGCGACGAGATCGACGAGTCGCTGGATGCGTTCGGCAATCATGTCGTGCAACTCGGGATTCATCAGCCCCACGAACGCCTTGTCGTGAGTGCTGAGTGTGAGGTCGACGTGCGCAGCCAGGAGCTCCCGCGGCGAGCGACGTCATGGGAGCGGGTGGCGGCACACATCGCCGGCCTGCGCGGAGCGCTCGTCGCCGATGTGCTCCCGTTCACCGCGTCGTCACGCATCGTTGCGGTCGACGATCACCGCGCGTTGCTCGCCGACTTGGCCCACTCGGCGTTCCTCCCCAATCGGCCGATTGCCGAGGCGTGCGCAGCGTTGTCGACGCTCATCTTCGAAGGGTTCGTGTTCGACCCGTCGTTTACCGAGGTGAGCACACCACTCGACGAGGTGATCGCCAGCCGCCGAGGGGTATGCCAGGACTTCGCTCATCTCGCGGTCGGGGCGGCGCGCTCGCTGGGACTGGCCGCACGCTACGTGAGTGGCTACATCGAGACCGATCCGCCTCCGGGTGAGCCCAAGGTGGTCGGCGCCGATGCCTCGCACGCGTGGTGTTCGGTGTGGATCCCCGACCACGGGTGGCTCGACATCGATCCGACCAACGGCATCGTTGCGCCCGACCGTCACGTCACGGTCGGCTGGGGGCGCGACTACGCCGACGTCGCCCCGGTGCGCGGGGTCGTCATCGGCCCCGCGTCGACGCAGGAACTCACCGTGTCGGTCGACGTCGCGCGGGTGTGACCAATCAACACGATCCGACCCGCCGATTTCGGCAACGACCCGGCACCATGGGGAGGTGAGCACCGGCGCCCCATCACCACGGCTGATCACCGCGCCGTTCGTGATCGTCACTGCGGCCGCCGCACTGTTCTTCGTGTACATCGGGATGCTGATCCCGCTCGTTCCGCTGTTCATCGAGGGCCCGCTCGGCGGTGGCGAGTTCGGCATCGGGTTGACCGTCGCCGTGTTCGCCGTGTCGGCGATCGCCGTGCGGCCTTGGATCGGGCAATTCGCCGATCGATTCGGTCGCCGCAAGCTGATCATGCTGGGCGCAGTCATCGCGGCCGTCGGTGGCGGGATCGCCGGCCAGGTCGACGCATTGCCGGGGTTACTTGCGCTGCGGGCGCTGACCGGGATCGGCGAGGCGGCTGTTTTTGTCGGCGCTGCCACGCTGATCGCCGATCTGTCGCCGCCGGAGCGTCGCGCCGAATCGGCGAGCTACTTCTCGGTTGCCGTGTTCGGCGGCATCGGCATCGGGCCAATCGTTGGCGAATGGGTCCTCGGCGACGACAACTTCGGTCGGGCGTTCGCGATCGCCGCGCTGTTCTCGATCGGCGCCGGGCTGGTCGCGTCATTGCTGCCCAGGCGGGTGCCGCGCACCGAGCCTGCTGCGGCGCCGCGCCGAGGTCTGGCCCGCTGGCTGCATCCTGCTGCGGTGTGGTCTGGGGTCGTGCTGGCGTGTGGCGTGGTTGCGTTCACGTCGTTCACCGCGTTCCTCCCGGACTACTCGCGGACCATCGGGTTGAGCGGTGCGGGTGCGTTGTTCGCCGCATACTCCGCAGTGACGCTCCTCGTGCGCGTGTTCGGGGCACGTTTGCCTGAACGCATCGGCCCACGGCGCATGGTCACGATCGGTCTCGGGTGTCTCATCGCTGGGATGTTGATGTTGGCGCTGCTGCCGTACGCCCCGGCGTTGTGGGTCGCATCGGTCGTGATGGGTCTTGGCATCGCCTTCAACTATCCGTCGTTGTTGGCGCTGACGGTAAACCGGGTCAGCGAGGACGAGCGCGCCGCCGCGGTCAGTTCGTTCACGATGTTCTTCGAGATCGGGTCGGTCGCCGGCGGGCTGCTGGTGGGCGCTCTGGCTCAGGCAGTCGGCAAGCAGCATTCCTTCTTCGCCGGTGCGGTCAGTGCGGTGATCGGTCTGTGGGTGTTGCGTACGCATGTCGTGCCGCTCCGGCCGACCGACGACGGCCCGGAGGTCGAGTTTCCCAGCGAGTCGGTTCGCCCGATCGCCGGCGACTGAGCCGCCGCGCCAGGCTCGATACAGCGGGTCGGTTGCGATGTCCGATTTCCGCTCGTGTTTGCGTGGCGGGTTCGGCAGGATGGGCCCATGTCACTCGACCCCGACCGCTGCTACGCCGCCGTGCAGAGTCGCGATCGGCGCTTCGATGGTCGATTCGTGACGGCGGTTCGAACGACGGGGATCTACTGCCGGCCCAGCTGTCCGGCGATCACACCCAAGCGCGGCAACGTCGAGTTCCATCCCACGGCCGCGGCGGCTCAACAGCGCGGGTTCCGTGCGTGCAAACGATGTGCCCCCGACGCCACGCCGGGGTCACCCGAGTGGAACATCCGCCACGACGTCGTCGGACGTGCGATGCGGCTGATCGCCGACGGCGAGATCGACCGTGTCGGAGTGACCGGGTTGGCCCGGCGACTCGGTTATAGCGACCGCCATCTCACCCGCGTGTTCAACGACGAGCTCGGCGCCGGACCTCTGGCCGTTGCCCGCGCCCACCGCGCCCACACGGCACGACTGCTCGTCGAGACGACGGACCTGTGCTTCACCGACATTGCGTTCGCTTCTGGGTTCGGCAGCGTCCGCCAGTTCAACGACACGATCCGTGAGGTCTACGCATCGACACCGCGGGACCTGCGGCGCGCTGCCCCGACGGCGCCCGATGGTGGCGCGATGGCGAGCACCGTTCGGTTGCGACTGCCGACGAGGGTCCCGCACTCGACGGCGGCCACGTTGGGGTTCCTCGGACGCCGAGCGATCGCCGGACTCGAGGCGTGGGACGGCGTGACGTATCGACGTGCACTTCGTCTCCCTGGGGGACATGGTGTGCTCGCCGTGTGTGCCGGGGCATCCGACGACCACGTCGTGGCCGAGTTGTCGATCGAAGCATGGAGCGACCTTCCAGCGGCGGTTCAGCGCGTGCGGCGGATGCTCGACCTCGACGCCGATCCGCACGCCGTCGATGCGCATCTGTCGGCCGACGCGGCGCTTGCCCCGCTGGTTCGGGCTGCGCCGGGCCGTCGTTCGGTGGGCAGCGTCGATCCGTTCGAGACGGCGGTGCGCGCAGTCATCGGGCAGCAGGTGTCGGTGGCCGGCGCACGGCGCGTGGCCGGCGACCTGCTCGCACAGATCGGCGAACCGCTGCGGGTCGCTGACGACCAACTCACCGTGGTGTTCCCCGTTGCGGCGGAGGTCGCTGCCGCCGCGGACACCTCCGACACGACGTTCCCGATGCCGACGTCGCGCCGGGCGACGATTGGTCGACTCGCCGCGACGGTCGCCGACGGTCGGGTCGCGCTCGATGTCGGTGCCGACCCAGCCGAGGCGCGCGCACGTCTCCTCGAGCTACGCGGGATCGGGCCGTGGACGGCCGACTACGTCGCCATGCGCGGCCTCGGGCATCCCGATGTGCTGCTCGACTCCGATCTGATCGTGCGCCGCGCCATCGATGCGCTGAACACCGCCGACCCGCGGCGATGGTCACCGTGGTCCTCATACGCCACTCATCACCTGTGGGCCAGCCATGCGGCTTCGACCCAGCAGCAATCGTCATGTACGTCACGTGGGCAGAACACCGATTAGAGGAGCAATCGATGAACGCATCGCCGATCACCACCAGCAACGCCGCAGCCTCCCGCGCGGCTCCCCGCAACGACGTCGTCGCGGCAGCGTCGATCGACAGCCCGGTCGGCGCACTCACGATCGTGGTCGGCGATGCTGGGTTGCGGGCGATCATGTGGGCCGACGACGATCCGCAGCGGTGTGGGCTCGCCGGGGTCGAACTCGGCGAGGCCGGCGAACATCTGTTGATCGACGCGGCTCGCACTCAGCTGGCGGAGTACTTCGCAGGCCAGCGCATGCACTTCGATCTGCCGCTCGCCCCGGAAGGCACCGAGTTCCAGCGCTCGGCATGGGAGGCGCTGCAGCAGATCCCGTACGGCGCAACGACGACCTACGGCGGCCAGGCTCGTGCGATGGGCGACATCAACAAGGCGCGCGCCGTCGGTGCGGCCAACGGCAAGAACCCGTTGTCGATCGTGGTGCCGTGCCACCGCGTGGTCGGTGCCGACGGTGCGCTCACCGGGTTCGCCGGCGGCGTCGACACCAAGGCGTGGCTGCTCGACCACGAGCGCGCCGTCGTCTCCCGCACCAGCTGATCGCGTTGGGTTGAGCGAAGTGGCCGACTGGGGCCGTTTCGCTCACCGGTCAGCGTTTGCGGCGGGCGGCTTGGCTCTGGGCGCGGCGGGCTCGCTCGGCGTCCTTCTTGGCCTTGCGTGCTTCGGCGCGCTTGGCGCGCAGCTCGGCCTGCTCGGCATCGCTGCGTTTGCTGGTGTCGATCAGCGGGGCCAGCTGGGCCTCTTCTGCCTTGGGGAGCTGCACCGTCTCGTCGGTCTTCAACAGATCACGGATGATCGCCGATGCGGGTGCCTCACCTGCGACGGTCGACGCCAGCATGATGCGCGTCACCGCAACGCCGTGGCGCTCGATCACGCCAGGGAGGACCTCGCGCAGCTGATCGCTCGATGGGTTGTCGGCATTGTCGCCGAGTTGTTCGATGCAGTCGGCGAGCGAGGCGTCGGTGACCACGGCGGCGATCGCCTCCATCCCGCCGTCGATGCGTCCGGCGCGGACCGCTTCACGAACACCGTCGGCCGTCACCTCCTCGACGAGCGTCGCCAGGCCGTCGCGGTGGTCCTCGTCGAGTGCCTCGATCGCGGCCGACAGCTCTTCGTCGGTGGCGGCTTTGAACGACCGATCGAGCAGGCCGAGTGCCTGCATCCGGTTCTTCATCTGGTTCACGACGGGCGACGTTACCGTTGTGGCGTGCCGGAGACGCCCGATGACCCGCTGCCCACCGTGAGCGCCGAGAAGTACGTCTCGCTGACGACGTTCACCAGCTCGACCCAGCTCGTTTCGACGAGGTGCGCAGCAAGATCGGCGCGAAGTACGGGTTGATGGCGATGCTGATCGGTCTGCAATACACGGTCGAAGGGCTGTTCGGTCGCGCCCCGGCCGAGCAGACCGCCGTCGTCATCACGCGTGCGGACTGAGCGCTTCTCGACCTGCGCAGTCGACCGAACACGGGGGCGACCCGGGGTCGGCCCCTGCACTAGGGTGAAAGCGCTTACATGCGCGTCGCCGTCACGGTGTGCGCACTCGGGGGAAAAAGTAGGAGCACTCATGGCAACCGTCGAGCTCGACAAGGTCAACAAGGTCTACGAAAACGGCTATCACGCCATTCACGACCTCGACATCAGCATCGCTGATCAGGAATTTTTGGTCCTCGTCGGTCCATCGGGCTGCGGAAAGTCCACCGCGCTGCGCATGATCGCCGGGCTGGAGACGATCAGCACCGGAACCATGAAGATCGGTGATCGCATCGTCAACGACGTCGAACCGAAAGACCGCGACATCGCCATGGTCTTTCAGAACTACGCGCTGTATCCGCACATGTCGGTGTACGACAACATCGGGTTCGCACTGAAGCTGTCGAAGGTGCCCAAAGACGAGATCGACACCCGCGTGCGCAAGGCGGCGTCGACTCTCGAGCTCGACACGTACCTCGACCGCAAGCCGGGTCAGCTGTCCGGCGGTCAGCGCCAACGTGTCGCCATGGGCCGGGCGATCGTCCGCCAGCCGGCGGCGTTCCTCATGGACGAGCCGTTGTCGAACCTCGATGCCAAGCTCCGTGTGCAGATGCGTGCTGAGATCGCCGCACTCCAGCGTGAGCTCGCCGTGACCACGGTGTACGTCACCCACGACCAGATCGAGGCGATGACGATGGGCGATCGCGTCGCCGTGCTGAAAGACGGATACCTCCAGCAGGTCGACACACCTCAGAACCTGTACGACCGTCCCGACAACGTGTTCGTCGCTGCGTTCATCGGATCGCCGTCCATGAACCTGTACGAGGCCTCGCTGCGAGTCAGCGAAGCCGGAGGCCAGATCTCGCTCGGTGGGCAGACGATCGCCCTCTCGCCGAGTTCGCTCGATGCCCGCCCGGCGTTGCGCGGCTACGACGGCAAGACCGTGATCCTCGGTGTTCGTCCCGAAGACTTCGAAGATGCCGAGTTGGCCACGGACATCCCCGAGTCGCAGTTCCTCGACAGCGCCCCGACGCTGCTGGAGGCACTCGGTTCAGAAGTGATGGTGCACTTCAAGCTCGACGCGCCTGTCGTCGACTCCGGTGACCCCGACGCGGTCGAAGACACCAACGCCGAGGCCAATGCCGTCGGCCGTTTCAACCCGCGTACGCGGGTGCGTGTCGGTCAGGCGATGAAGGTTGGCGTCACGAGCGAGAACTTGCACTTCTTCGACGCCGACACGCGCGAAGCGATCTGGCAGTAGCGGGCTGGGCCGACCGCCTCAGGCGGTCCAGCGCGGCTTGAGCGGTGCGTGCTCGAGCTGAGGGAGCACGTACTGGGCGACGAGGTCGTTCTCGGCGATGTGGGTGTAGCCAGAGAGGATGAACGCCGACACGCCCACGTCCATGTAGGCCCGGAGTTTGGCTGCCACCTGGTCGGGATCGCCAACGATCGCCGCACCTGCACCCGAGCGCGCTCGACCAACGCCGGTCCACAACGCCTCCTCGACGAATCCGTCGTCGCTCGAGGAGTCGCGCAGTTCGTTCTGACGAGCGACTCCCGCCGACGCGGTGTCGAGCGACCGGTTGCGAATCGCCTCACCGGTGTCAGCGTCGAGTTTGGAGACGAGCCGGTCAGCGGCGGCGCGGGCCTCGGCCTCGGTCTCACGCACGATCATGTGGGCCCGCAGGCCGTACAACAGCTCGCGGTCGTACTTGGTGCTGGCCAGCTCGGTCATCTCCGAGACCGTGCCGCCGACGCTCGCCACCGTGTCGGGCCACGTGAGGAACACGTCGCACTCCGCTGCAGCGACATCCTTGGCCGCAGGAGAGAAGCCACCGAAATAGAAGGGCGGGCAGCGGCCGTCGACCGTGCGCGCCCGCGGCGGATCGAGTGTCAGATCGACGAACTCACCATGGAAGTCGATCGCTTCGCCGTCGAGGAGTTGACGGAGCACTTGCATCCACTCGCGGGTGCGCTGATAGCGCGGCGCCGACTCGAGTGCCTCGCCCGGGATGTCCGAGGAGATGATGTTGATGCACAGGCGGCCTTGTGCGAACTGATCGATCGACGCCAGCTGGCGGGCCAACTGCGGAAGCCACATCTCACCCATCCGCACGGCCAGCAACAGATTGATGTTCTCGGTATGCGTCGCGATCGCCGCAGCGAACGCCGTCGAGTCGATGCCGAGTGTGTATCCGGACGGCAGCAACACGTTGTCGAAACCGTTGCGATCGGCGGTGCCGACGATCTCTGAGCAGTGTGGCCACGAACTGGCGAGCGCGGGCTCGGGCACTCCGAGGAACTCGTAGTCGTCGTCGCACAGCGCGCCGAACCAGGAGATCTCAGGGATCTCGGGACTGGTGATCGAGCTCACGGCAGAGGGACTCCTTCTGAGGCTTGGATGACTGCGTAGACGTCGGCGCGGTCGAGGTGGACGTCGAGCGCCGCGGTGCTCGCCGTGATGCGGTCGGCACGTTGCGACCCGACGATGGCGATTGGCTGCGCGGGGTGGGCGAGCGCGAACGCCAATGCGATCGTGCCGCGGTCGACGCCTTCGCGCTCGGCGAGGCGGTCGAGCACGGCGAGCAACTCCGGCGAGACACCTTCACCGGTGGCCAAGCGGCCTCCGGCCAACGGGCTCCACACGAGCGGAACCGTTCCGAGCCGCATGCAGTCGTCGAAGGTGCCGTCGCGCAGTGGGTCGAGGTGCAGTGCGGAGTACTCCGGTTGGTTGGTGACGATCGGGAACGGCAGGTGGGCGGCGAGGGCCGCCACCTGGGCTGGGGTGTGGTTCGACACGCCGACCTCGCGGATCTTGCCCTCGTTGCGCAGTGCGGTGAGCGTCTCGGCGACTGCTGCGGGATGCGTCAGCATGTCCGGCCGATGGATCTGGTACAGGTCGATCACGTCGGTGTGCATCCGGCGCAACGACGCTTCACATGCGGAGCGCAGGTGCGACGGCGACGAGTCGTAGGGCACCGGCGGGGTGATGCCACCCTTCGTGGCCAGGACCATTTGGTCGCGCAGTGACGGCGTGGCTCGGAGGACGTCACCGAGAATCTCCTCAACACGTCCGAAGCCGGTGCCACCCCAGTCGAGGCCGTAGACGTCGGCGTTGTCGACCAGGCGCATGCCCGCACCCAGCGCGATCTCGAGGATTCGCTGGGCGCTGGCCGTGTCGGCGTCGGTGTAGCGCCACAGGCCGAACGCCAGCGGCCCGACCTCTCCGAGCGAACCGAGCGAACGAGGCGACGAGTCGACCAGAGTCACGAGTTGCGACGTTAGCGAAGCGGTGGGCGAGGTCGTACCTCGCCCACCGCCCGGCGTGGATGTTTCGTGCTGACGTCGCGATGCCGACGCTGCTCGTCAGCCCTTGACCGAGCCGGCCAGCAGGCCGCGTACGAAGTAGCGCTGCAAGGCGAAGAACACCACGATCGGGATGAACGCCTGGACGAACGCCGCCGACGGCAAGATGAACTCGTTTCTTCCGAAGTCGCCCGCCAAGTTGGCGATGAGGATCGTCGTCGGCTGAGCGTCGGGGTTGGCGCCGATCATCGTGTTGACGATCAGGAAGTCGTTCCAGGTCCACAGGAACTGGAAGATCGCGAACGCCGCCAACACGGGGATCGACAGCGGCAGGACCAACCGGTAGAAGATCGTGAAGTGGTCGGCGCCGTCGATGCGGGCCGCTTCGAACACGTCCTTCGGCAACGAGCTGATGTAGTTGTGCAACAAGAAGATGGCGAACGGCATGGCGAAGCCCGTGTGGGTCAGCCACGCCGCCGTCGTCGTCCCGGCCAGATCGAAGTCGGGGACGAGCACGATCGTCTTGTCGAGTCCCGGCAACGTGTAGCTGGCTCCGTTGTTGAACATCTGCAGCAACGGGATCAACGCCACCTGCAGCGGGATCGCCAGGAGCGACACCGTGAAGATGAAGAGTGGTTTGCGACCGCGGAAGTCGATCCACGCAAACCCGTACGCAGCGAACGCCGCGATGGCGATCGGGATGATCGTGGCCGGAATGGCGATCGCTGCGGTGTTCAGCAGCGACTGGCCGAGGCCCGCCTGGGCGTTGAAGATGTCCTGGTAGTTCTGGAACGTCAGGTCGTCTGGCGTCGTCGTCCACCAGCCGCTCTCGCGTTGTGCGGTGCGGTCGCGGAACGAGTTGATGAACAACCCGAGCGTCGGGATCAGCCAGACGAGGACGATCAGCCACAAGAGCCCCGTCGGGATGCGTCGGAGGAAGCCGTAGACCTTGTCGACGGCACCCCCCGAGCCCTGGTCGTCGGGACCGGAGAAGCTGCTCGGTTCGGTCGAGCCGGAGGCGGCAGTTGGGGTGACAGCACTCATCTCAGTTGTCCCGCTGCATCCGACGGATGTTGTAGAGCATGACCGGCACGACCGAGACGAAGATCAGTATCGCCAGCGCCGAGCCGACACCGGTGTTGCCGAACTGGAACGACTGCTGGAACATGTCGTTGGCCAACACCTGTGTGTCGAACTGGCCGTTCGTGACGACCTTGACGATGTCGTACACCTTCATGACCAACACGATCAGCGTGGTCACCACGACACCGATCGTCGTGGAGATCTGGGGGAGTGTGACCCGCCAGAACACCTGACTCTCGGTGGCGCCGTCGATGCGTGCCGCCTCGATCAA
>JABSQH010000120.1 GCA_013213745.1 Ilumatobacteraceae bacterium
GCCCGGCCGATCGCGGCCGGGCCCACTCGCGTCTCTCTGACCGTTGGGGTCCGACCCCATCGGTCACCGCCGTATATTGGATGGCGTGCTAGATCTCGGGATTGACCTCGATGTCTGGCCATGGGTGTGGCTGGGGATCGCTGTCGTCTTCGCCATCGCCGAGCTCACGCTGCTCGCCGGCTCCTTCGTCCTCTTGCCGTTCGCAGTGTCGGCGTTCGCCGCGTCGTTGCTCGGCTTCTACGACGTGGCGGTCGAGATCCAGTGGGCGGTGTTCATCCTCGGCGGCGCCGCACTGTGGATCCTGCTCTACCGCTATGCCAAACGATTCGCCGGCGAGAACGAAGTCGCGCCCGGCGTCGGCGCCGATCGCCTCGTCGGACTCACGGCGATCATCACTCACGACGTCGACCCCGACGACACCGAGCGCCGCGGTCGCGCCTCGATCGACGGCGAAACGTGGGGTGTCGTCGCCGAACCGGGCCAGCGCCTCACCTCCGGCACCAAAGTGACCGTCACCGGTGTGTCGGGCACACGCGTCACCGTGGCCCCACTCGACGCCGATGCGTCAGCACCACCGAGCGCGCCACCCATGGCGCCGCCGGGGAACGCGCCCACACCGCCACCCAGCTCACCACCGTCGGACTCTCCCCCACCTGAAGGGAACTCATGAACCCCATTGCGATCGTTGCGATCGTCATCGCCATCATCGGCATCCTCGTGCTGGTCGGCGCGGTCAAGATCGTCCGCCCGTACCAGCGGGGCCTCGTCGAACGGTTGGGTAAGTACAAAACCACCCGCAATCCCGGACTCAACCTGATCCTGCCGTTCATCGAGACGATGCAGCTGATCGACATGCGCGAGCAGGTCGTCGACGTGCCGCCGCAGGAAGTGATCACCGCTGACAACGTCGTCGTGTCGGTCGACGCGGTGGTGTACTACGAGGCCACCGACCCGCAACGCCTGGTGTACAACGTCGCCGACTTCTTCACGGCGATCACGAAGCTGGCGCAGACGAACTTGCGCAACTTGATCGGCGACCTCGAACTCGACAAGGCGCTGACCTCGCGTGACACCATCAACACCCAACTTCGTGACGTGCTCGACGACGCCACCGACAAGTGGGGTGTTCGGGTGGTGCGCGTCGAGATCCAACGCATCGACCCGCCACCGGAAGTCGTGTCGGCGATGCACGCGCAGATGCGTGCCGAGCGCGACCGCCGGGCGACGGTCACCGAGGCCAAGGGTTATCAGGAGGCGGCCATCGCCCGCGCCGACGGCGAGAAGCAGGCAGCGGTGCTCACCGCCGAGGGCCGCAAGGAAGCCGCGATCCTCGACGCCCAGGGCGAGGCCGAGGCGATCGAGCTCAGGGCGCGGGCCGACAAGCTGCGCCTCGAGATGATCGGCGAAGGCGAAGGCGCAGCCAACAAGTCGCGTCTGACCGGCATCAAAGAGGCGCAGACCGACGACAAGGTGCTCACCGTCGAGTACCTCCAGGCGCTCGAACGGATCGGCGACGGGCGCGCCACGAAGCTGGTCATCCCGGCTGAGTTCTCCGGGCTGCTGGGCACTGTCGCTGCGCTCGGTGCGGCGACCCGCGACGATGAGACCGACGACGAGGTTCGTCCCAAAGACGGTCTGCCGGTGCCGGAAGAGGAAGAGCTCGTCGAGCTTCCCGAACCCGATCGGGACGAGATCCGCCGGCAGCGCTGATGAAGTTCGCCGACGCGCCACCGGCCGGTTGGTACCCCGACCCGCAGAACCGCACCCGCTTGCGGTGGTGGGATGGGCTCGACTGGACCGACATCCGTCGTGCCCCGCCGAGCGACGCTGAGCTCGCATCGTTCGAGGCGATGCAGGAGGAGATGCGCGAACAAGCGAGGGCCGCTTCGGGCCAGATCCCCACGGGCGTGCCGCAGATGCCGCAGGGGGCCGACACCCAACAGGTGATCCGTCAGGTGCGCAGCGCAGCCCGCGACGAGATCGACCGCGCCGCCGACATGTTCAGCCAGCGCGCCCGCCAGGCCACACGCCAGATCGAACCGCTGATCTCCAAGTACACCGCACCAGCGGTGCGCTGGATTCGGATCGCTGCGATTCTGGCGATCGTGTTGCTCGTCGCGTACTTCCTGTTCCAGGTGTTCGTACAAGCGAGCTTCTTCGACTGGATCGGCGATCGCATCGACAACCTCACCGACGAGAATTCGCTCGACGCCACCGCCGTGGTGGTCGAGTCGACCGCCGACGCATAACCGAAGGTCCCGGTACAGCGCCGTCCGGGCCGTGGTCGACACGTCCGTGCGGGTACGGTCCGCGTCATGGCACGACTCGACGGCAAGGTTGCACTGATCACCGGCGGAGCTCGCGGCCAGGGTGCTGCGGAGGCGCGTCGCTTCGTCGCCGAAGGTGCAACGGTGTATCTCACCGACGTGCTCGACGACGAGGGCGAAGCGCTCGCCGCCGAACTCGGCGAGGCTGCGACCTACCTGCATCAGGACGTGACCAGCGAGTCCGAATGGGAGGCCGTGGCGGCCGGCATCGCCGAAGCACAGGGCCACATCGACGTGCTCGTCAACAACGCCGGCATCTTCCAGATGGAGCCGCTGCTCAACACGAGCCTCGACGACTGGCATCGGATGCTCGCCGTCAATCAGACCGGGGTGTTCCTCGGGATGCGCGAGGTGGGGCGATGGATGCGCGACCGCGGCTCGGGCAGCATCATCAACATTTCGTCGATTGCCGGATTGAGCGGAGCGGCGATGGCTCACGCCTACACGGCGACGAAGTGGGCGGTACGCGGCATGACCAAGTCGGCAGCGCTCGAATTCGCCCCCGACGGCGTGCGCGTCAACTCGGTGCATCCCGGCATCATCGACACCCCGATGGCTGCCGAGTTCGGACAGGAGATCCTCCCGCGGGTGATCGAGTCGATTCCGATGGGCCGGATGGCCGATGCCAGCGAAGTCGCCGACCTCGTGTTGTTCCTGGCCTCCGACGAGTCGAGCTATTGCAGCGGCCACGAGTTCGTGATCGACGGAGCGATCAGGGCGTAGCGCAGGCCTCGCGCTCGGCGAACGACGCGCGCGTCGGTCGCCGCGGCGAGCACGTTGGCGTCGACGCCGCATCCGGAGAGCCGCGCACTGCGCGGGGCGGGTAGCGAGTCGCCGCCCTCACCGCCTGCGCCTGCTCTGGTTCGTCGACCATCGGCACGATGAGCGTGGTCGCCCCGCGTCGAGCACCCGTTTGATCGATGCCGGGTTGTGGTCGGCGGCGCGCACGGCGCCGTCGGTGTCACCGGCGGCGATCGCTTGCAGCTGGGAGATCACGTCGGTGATTCCCGACGGGCCGTGTTCAGTGTCGATCACAACCAGCTCGAAGCCCGCACCCGCGCAGATCTCGGCAACCATCGGGTCGGCGAGCTGGAGGAACACGGCATGCTGAACGGGCGCTGCATCATCGCCGAGGCGACGGAGCAGTGGGTTGACGCCATCACCACCGCCGCATCGGGCGTGATCGGTAGTGCCGCGACCGCCCGCACGGCGGGTTCGGCCACGTGGGTCGCCGGCGCGAGACCGACTGCGGCTGGGCCGACCAGTGCCACACAGATCACGTGCCGAGCCTCGCCGACCGACACGAACGATCCGGCTCCTGGGGCAGTCGGGCCGAATCGCTCGCTGTGCGCAATCAGCGCACGACCGGCGCGACGGACACGAAGCGTCAGGTCGAGTTGCCCAGCGGGCTCGTCATGACGCCCCAGTGCCAGCTCCTCCACGATCGAACATCGGGCTGCCTCACCGAGCTCGACGACGATCGCTGCGTGGTGCGATCGTCGGTCCAGCGCGATCAGACCAGATCGATCAGACCAGGCGGTCGACGAGGCCGCGTTCGACGGCGGCGAGGTGCGCCGTGCCTTCGTCGGCCGCACGCGCGACATCACCGTCGGCGATGGCGCGGGCGAGCGCCGCGTGCTGCTCGATGGTCTCGCCGACGATCTTGTCGACCTCGGTGCGGTTGACGTCGTCGGACAACATTGACGCCAGATCATCGCTTTGAAACAACCGGCCGAGCACCTTGCCATACACCTCGACGAGCAGCGGATTGCACGAGGCACGGGCGATCGCAGTATGGAACGCTCGGTCGAGCTCGCGGAACTCCCCCAACGTCATCGCAACGTCGAACCGCTCGGTGATCTCGCGGATCTCGGACCGCTGCGTGTCGGTCGCCCGCTCGGCGGCGAGTTCGATGATCGGAATCTCCAACAGCCGGCGAGTCTCGAACAACTGCCGGACGAACTCCTTGCGGGCGTCATCGGTGTCGAGCGTCAGGTCGGGGAGGTGTTCGACCACGAACGACCGGTTGCCGCGACGCTCGATGACCCCGAGCGACAACAATCCCTGCATCGCCTCGCGCACCGACGTGCGGGCGACCCCGAACTGCTCCGACAGCGCCCGCTCGGATGGCACGCGGCCACCCGGCTCGATCGCTCCGGTGATGATCTTGTCGAGCAGTTGATCACGGATCTGCGAGCTGAGCGTCTCTCGCGTGATCGGCTCGAATGTCGTCATGGTGCTCCTTTGTGCGGGGCCCGAGGGAGGGTGAACAACGGCCTGATCGTCAGACCATCGGTCCGTTTCGGAGCCAGCGTATCGAACCGAACAAATCCGACACGACGCTCATGGTCAGACCATCAGACCTTTGCTACGGTGCCCGCTCATGGCCTACCCCAACACCTTGATCTTCGTCGACCCGCCGTCGACTGATCCCGAGGCGTCGGCGGAGTTCTCTGCAGCGGTCTTCGGCTGGGAGGTCGAGCCGCGCCCCGCCGGCGTGTTCGATCGCATCGTCCCGGGGCAGAACTTCAAGCTCGACGACGGTTCGCCGGGCCCGACGGGCTTCACCGATGAGTGAGACCGACACGGCGCGCGCGACGCACCACGCCCTCCGGCCCCGATCGCCCCGCTGGACCCACATCGCACTCCGGGTTGCCGACATCGACAAGTCGATCGACTTCTACACCGAGTTCACCACGCTCGAGCTGCTCGACAAACGGGAAGATCCAGATAGCTACGGCGCATGGCTCGGCCACTCAGAAACCGGCGACCATCCGTTCATCTTGGTGCTCGCCCAGTTCTTTCCCGATCGTGATCCGTTCGCACCGGCCCCGATCGCCAAGCTGGCACCGTTCAACCACATCGGTATCGAAATGCCGGAACGCTCCGACATCGACGATCTCGCCGAGCGTGCTGCCGCCGACGGGTGCTTGGCCATGCCGGCCACCGACATGCCCCCGCCGATCGGCTACATCTGCATGCTGAACGACCCCGACGGCAACCTCATCGAGTTCTCCCACGACCAAGGGGTCTACGAGAAGGCCCGCGAGGTCTGGGGCTGAGCCCACCCAGATCGGCGTGCGCCGATCACCGCTCGTCGTTCAGCCTGCCCCTGCAATGCGATAGCTGAACTCGTACGTGCCAGGAGCGAGGCGATATCGGTCGAGCACATCGGGTCCGCAGCTCGCCGTACCCAACCCGCGGTGGGCCACATCGACGTGCACGACCGTGGCGCGCGCTCGGCGGAGATCCGTTTCATGCGCGGCCTCGAAGAGGTCGGCGGTCCGATAACGCGTCGCTGACATGTGCAGCACTGCCGGTTCGAGCGCCTCGATACGGACCGCTTCGTCGCCGTCGAGGACCTCGATCCATCGACAGTCGGTTCGTAGCCCGAACTCTTGGGGTACGAGATACGGCGGGTTGTCCAGGTCGCCTTCGAACGTGCCGAGCACGGCACCACGATTGCGATCCGGATAGTTCTCGAGCGGGCCACGTCCGTACCATCGCCAACGAGAGAACCGTCGCGGCAGTTCGATCGTGACGCCCACTCGCGGGAGGTCGGCGAGCTCGGTCGGAATCACGACCCGATGGTGGTGACGCACGCTGCCGTCGTCGAGCTCTTCCCTCCCGTGTTCGTGGCCGACCAGCTCGTCGGCGGAGCGTCGATCCACATCGAGTTCGCGCCACCGACGAAGGGCATCGCTGCCGCCATCGAAGTCGACGTCCATCAGCTTGAATCCGTCGTTGTCGACCGGCGCTCGGAAGATCGACAGCACCGGCTCGATGCTTCGTACCACTCGATTCTGTTCGCGGTGTCGTGCGCTATCCGCACGGAATCCCCGGTTTTTCGGTGGAGGCGTGAGCGCGAGCTGGTCCCAGGCGACGAGGTGGCCGGCAGACGCCCATGGGGTGGTACGGCGTTGGTACCAGCGCACCGTCAGATGGGCGTCAGCGCGGTCGGGTCGAGCCACGGGCACCGGCACATCGACGGTCGTGGCGGGTTCGATCGTCCCGACATCGAGTGCGCCACGCTGGACCACCTCGCCGTCGATGAGCAGCTCCCACTCGGCTCGGAGGTCGTCGAGCGTCGTGAAACTGCGGCGATTGGTGATCGACACCTTCCCGCGAGCGCCCGGCGCCACAGCAACCGGTCGGTGCACCCACGCCACCTCCTGCATCGCCGGGTGCGGCTGCAGATCGGCAGACATCAATCCGTCCGCCACGAAGTTGCCGTCGTGAATCTCCTCGCCGAACTGGCCGCCGTAGGCACGCCCGCGTTTGCCGTTCGGCAACCGGGTGAGGATCCCGTGATCCTTCCACTCCCAGATGAAGCCACCCTGGAGGTGCGGACTGGCCTCGATCACGTCCCAATAGTCCGCCAGCGACCCATTCGAGTTGCCCATCGCATGGCTGTACTCGCACATGATCAGCGGGCGCGGGCCCTCGTAGGCGGCGATCGACTCGATCGTCGGATACATCGGACACACCAGATCGGTTGCGGGCAGGCCACCGTCGACCCAGTTGGTGTGAAACACCGCAGGCTCGTAGTGCAGCGGCCGACCGGGATCGGCGTGGCGCACCCATCCCGCAGCGGCATCGTGGTTGGCTCCATAGCCGGCCTCGTTGCCGAGCGACCACACGATCACACTCGGATGGTTGCGATCACGCTCGACCATCCGGGCGACGCGTGCCAACCACGCCGACCGGTAACGGGGATCGTCACACAGGCTGGTGTTATACGCGTGCGCCTCGACGTTCGCTTCGTCGATCACGTACATGCCCAGCTCGTCACACAGGTCGAGCAACCGTGGGTCGTTCGGGTAGTGCGCGCACCGCAGCGCAGTGATGTTCGCTCGGCGCATCGCCAGCAGGTCGGCGCGCATGTCCTCGACGGTCACCGCCTTGCCGCGAACGGGGTGATGGTCATGGCGATTGACCCCGAAGATCCAGATCCGCTCACCGTTCACCAAGAGCGACCCGTCGCGCACTTCGACCCGACGGAATCCGACGAGCTGCTCGACTGTGTCGACGACGCGATCGCGGTCGTCGCGCAGCTCGGCAACCAATCGATATCGCGTCGGTGACTCGGCCGACCATGGCTGCACGCCATCGACGGCGTGTTGGGTGCGGGCGGTGTGACCGGCGAAGAAGTAGGGACGGGCGAAGCGTCGCGGGACAGGTGCGTGGGCTCGCGAAACCACCCGACCGCGCTCGGTTTCAATGCGCGTACGCACGGTGTATCGCAACTCGGCCTCGGCGATGCCAGTGACGGTGGTTCGGACGTCCGCGCCGCCAACACCCTCGGGCGTGTGGTCGCATCGCGCATCCACGGCGACGAGCCGGACCTTCGGTCGCGCCTCCACGTACACCTCGCGATGGAGACCGGCCATCCACCACTGATCCTGATCCTCGATATAGCTGTGAGCCGAGAACTTGACCACGACGATCGCTAACTCGTTGTCCCCGGCCGTGAGGTGGGAGGTGATGTCGTACTCGCTCGCCAAGCGACTGTCGGTGCCGTATCCACAAAACGCGCCATTGACGTACACGGCGTGCGCACTCTCGGCGCCGCCGATGTGCAGGATCACATCGTCGTCGAGCCACCCGGCAGCGATGGTGAAGGCGCGCCGATACACACCGGTCGGGTTGCGTTCCGGCAGGCGCGGCGGCGGACCAGCGAACGGCATCTGCACGTTGGTGTAGATCGGCGGATCGGTCGGGTCGTGCAGCGTCCAGTTCGCCGGCACGGGCATCGACGTCCAGCCGCGACGATCGACGAGATCCGCAGCAGCGCCACCGACAGCGGACGCCGGAACGGCGTCGGGTGAGTCGTAGCGACGAAAGGTCCACCGCCCATTCAGGCTGCGTCGCAGTCTCTTCGCCGTCGGTTGGCGCGGTGGGTGCATCGGCAGCCGGCCAATCGCCACCGTCTCGGGATCCGCCCACGGACGCATGTCGGCGATCGTCGGGAGCATGGCGGGCGAGTCTTACAGAACCACCGCCGTGGTCTGCGAGCGGTCAGGCGCCGTCGTGCACCCAGACCGGGGTATCGAGCGGCATGATGCCGCTCTCCCAGATCCAGTCCATCGCCGGGACACTGACGCGCACGCACCCGTGCGACGCCGGATAGTTCGGGATGCTGTTCGAGCCGTGGACGGCAACGCCGCCAACGAAGTACTTCGGCCGGTAAATCTGCCCGAGGTCACCTTCCCACCATCCGTCGGGCCGCTGCCGGTTCACCGCGTGCAGGCCACTCGGCGTGATCGACACACCCGAGATGATCTCGCCGGGGGTGTTCTGATCGGCCTCGGTGTATGGCTGACCGTCGCCGGTCGACGTATTGAGGATCCACTCGGTGCGACCGTTGATCACGAAGTACAACAACTGCTTGGCCTTGTCGACCTCGATCAACGTGCCGCCGTTGGCGCGACCGTGCGGCCGCAGGTTCATCGTCGACAGGGCCTGCGCGGTCCGCTCGTCGACTCGCCCATCGGCCTCGAAGCCCATGTACTTCTCGAACGCCATCACCGCTTGACGCGTGGTCAGCCCGTAGTCACCGTCGACTCCGGACACCCAGAAACCGAGCTCGAGGAGCCGCCATTGGAGTCGGCTGGCCTCATCTCCGCTGCTCGTGCCGATCGCTGCAAGCGGGGGATCCATCAGCGCAACGGGCTCGATCGCCGGCGGCATCGTCGTGGCCGGTGCTGCCGTCGTGGTCGGCGCTTGTGTGGTCGTCGGAGCCTCGGTGGTGGTCGGCGCCGGCGTCGTCGTGGGCGCGATCGTGGTGGTCGTCGTGGCCAGCGTGGTCGGCACGGCAGCCGCACCTTCACCACCCGTCCCGCTGCTCATGGCGGTCGAGCAGCCGACGAGAATCAGGGTGCCGACGGCGACGGCCGCGCCGATGAGCGCGTGGTTCCGTTCGTCTCGCTCGTGTGCATCCCCTGCCACGCCACGGGAGGCTACTGCCACTGATGGTGACTGTGACGGAACGTGCGCGGTGCGTTCGGCAAGCGCGTCGGGTCGAAACGGTCGACGAGTTGCTCGATCGTCACGGTGTCGGTCGCCGCGGCCAGGTCGAGGCTCACTGCGATCCACCGCAGCACCGCTCCGATCGACACATCCTCGGCACGGAGATCCGCGAGCGTCACGGCACCGTGACGCTTGGCCAATCGCTCGCCGTCGTCGCCGAGCACGAGCGGGACGTGGAGGTACACCGGCGATCGGAACCCGAGCAACTCCTGCAGCAATACCTGCCTCGGTGTCGAGGGCCGTAGGTCGTCGCCGCGCACGACCTCGGTGACTCCTTGTCGCTCGTCGTCGACGACGACGGCCACGTTGTACGACGGGGTGCCGTCGTTTCGGCGAAGCACGAAGTCATCGACGGAACCGTCGTGGCGATCACCGGTCAGCTCGTCGAAGGCGAACACTCCATTGTCGGTGCGGAGGCGCAACGCAGCCGGGCGGCCGCTCGCTCGACGGTCGGCTCGCTGTTGGTGATCGAGATCGCGGCATGTGCCGGGATAGGCGCCCGGAGGACCGTGCGGGGCTGCAGCCGCAGCGGCAATCTGCTCGCGCACCTGGCGACGGCTACAAAAACACTCGTAGACCAGATCGCGTGCGGACAGCGTTGCCACCGCCGCGTCGTACAGATCGAACCGCCCGCTCTGGAACACGACCTCGCCGTCCCAGTCGAGTCCGATCGCCGTCAGGTCGGCCAACTGTCGGTCCGCCGCCGCGGGATCTGCCGTCACCGGGTCGAGATCCTCCATCCGCACGATGAATCCGCCGCCTTGCGATCGGGCCGACAGCCACGCCACCACGGCGGTGCGCAGGTTGCCGAGGTGCAGGTCGCCGGTCGGCGATGGCGCGAACCGTCCTACCACCGCCGACGTGTTGCGGTCTCCTGATCGCTCGCCAGACATGCCGGTTCCATTGTTGACGAAGTCGGTCAGTGCACCCGTCGCGGCCACGGCGATCTCCTACAGTCGGACGCAATGCAGTGTCCGAGCTGCGGAGCCGCCGTCGTCCCCGAGCAGAAGTTCTGCCACGAGTGTGGAGCGTCGTTGCGCGGGATCACCGAAACGACCCAGGAGGTCGACGTCGTCGAACCTGACACCGTCGCTTCCAGTGCCGTCGCGGTCGGCGCTTCGGAGGAACCGCCGGTCGACTCGAGCGACACCGACGACCCGGTGGTCGATATCGATGTCGTCGACGACAGCAATGGGGTCATTGGCAGCTCTGACGTCACGAGCGATCCGGCCGACGACGGTGATCCCGACGTCACCGAGCCCGGGCCAGCACAACACGACGAGCCCACTGCCGACGGCGACGTCGACACCACCGTGCCGCTGGTCGCTGCCGCCGCAGCGACCACCGACCTGCCGAATGCCGCCGATCTCCCGACCGCTGAAATCAACCCCCGCCCGCCACTGCCCGAGCCGGAGTGGGCCGTACCTCCCAGCGACGCCGCAACCGAGCCGTTGGCCGTCACCGCTGCAGCAGCAGCGGCCACCACCGCCACCGAAGAACTCGGAACGATGCCGCAGGGGCCTCCGGCCGCGCAATCGGGCACCACCGAGCAACTCCCGGCGGTATTCGACGGTATCGAGGACGTCGAGGAGTATCCCCAGGCGCGCGAGCCGTTCAAGCTCAGGCTGACCTTCGTCTTGGCCGTGTTCGGCGCCGTCGCCACGCTCATGGCCGCCGTTGCCGACCTCACCGACATCCGCACCACCCGTCCCGTCGGAGGCATCACCAACGGGACCAGCACGCTCGACGACATCGGCTCGAACTTGGCGATCGCCGGTTGGGTCGGCACCGGGGTGATGGTCATCGGGGGCTTGCTGGCATGCTTCGGCCTCCGGGTCGGCGCAGGGCTGGCCGGCGGCGGAGGACTCGCCGTGCTCGGCTGGGCGGCGCTCTGCATCGGTCTGATCGAGCGGCCGATCGCAATCGCTGAGTCGATCACTCGCGAGTCATCCGAAGTGTTCACGCTCACCGTCACTCGCGACACCGGATATTGGTTGATCGCCGCCGTCGGCATCGTCGGGCTCCTGGTCTTCCTCGCGTCGTTGCGACTCGTGGGGACGGGCGGGCAGCCGCCGCTCAATCCGTGGAGCGCGGCCGTCGGTGCGCTCGGGATGATGATGCTCGCCGCCGGACCACTCGTGCCCGTCGGCGAGGCGACATTCGCTGACAACTTCTCCTCCCCGACGCCGACGATCGACTTGCCGACCGCCTACTTCGCAGGACGTCTCGCTCAGCTGGTGTTGATCGCCGGAACCGGCGTGGTCGGCTTCCTCGCCGTTCGCCGCTACGGACTCGGCGTCGCCGCCGGCGGCACCGGCGTGGCCATCTGGCTGTGGCTCAGCTCGTTGCTCGAACTCGGCGCCGATCCCGTCGGCCTCGCCGACCAGAACCCTGGCGCCACCGACACGATGCCCCACGGGGTGACCACTGCCGGCATGGTGGTCGCCCTACTCGCACTCGTCGTCACCGGTGTGCTGGCGATCATCGATCGGCGGCCGGCCGGGCAACCACCGGGCGCGCCACAGCCATGACATCGCTATCGGCACTGCTCGCCGAGTACGAACGTGCACTCCGCTACACCGACGAGCTGGCCAACGACCTCGAGGCTGACGAGATCAGCTGGCGCCCCGACGAGGAGTCATCGTCGATCGGGTGGCATCTCTGTCACCAACCCGCCGTTGCCCACTTCATGCTGCGTAATCTCACCGCAGCCGAGCCGCGCCTCGACCCGGCGCTCGAAGCGCTCGCCGACTCGGCGACGCCAGAGCGCGATCGCGGCAACGTCGCCGACATCGCGTTCGTGCGTGACTTTCGCCGGACCGTGGCCGCCAAGGTGCGCACGCGCATCGAACTGATCGATGCTGGCGATGTCGGCGCCCCGACACAGATGCGGTCGATCGGGTCGGTCCTGCTCACAGCGTTGATCAATCACGAGTACCAACACGACCGCTGGATCGGCGAGGTGCGCCACGACGCCCTCGGTCACCACCTCCCCGAGCTGCCCTCGTCGCCGCATCTGACCAACCTCGACGGCTACCTCGTCATCACTTCCTGACGCAACGTCTTGACTCCACCCGGTTCTGTTCGCGGACACGTGCGCGAAACGCACGACATCCCCGGGATTTCGGAGGGCGGCGGGTGTGCCGGGGTGGTCGCGCAGTTGTTCGGGGGCGCGCTGCTAGCGTTCGCCGCGGAGTTGCCGTATGAAGAAGCGCCGGAGCACCGCGACGTCGAACTTCGGAGCGGGCGCCCGGGAAAGCCACGATGCGTCGGCGTTCTACGAGCGGTTTCGCGCGCCGGAGCTGTCCGACGACGACGCCGTGCTGCCGCCGAAGCCGGTCGACGACCCGTTCGTGTGCGGCGACGCCCGCGACATGTCGGCCGTCGCCGACGGTTCGGTGGCGCTCGTGGTCACATCACCGCCGTACTTCGCAGGCAAGCAGTACGAAGAGGAACTCGAACGTGATGGCGTGCCGTCGACCTACATCGAATACCTCGAGCTGCTGCGCGACGTCTTTGCCGACTGCGTGCGCACGCTCGAGCCGGGAGGGCGGATCGCCGTCAACGTCGCCAACTTGGGGCGCAAGCCGTACCGCAGCCTGTCCGCCGACGTGATCGGCATCCTCGAACGCGACCTCGGGCTGTTGTTGCGGGGCGAGTTGATCTGGCAGAAAGGTGAAGGCGCCAGCGGATCGTGTGCCTGGGGTTCGTATCGCAGCGCCTCCAACCCAGTTTTGCGCGACGTGACCGAGCGGGTGATCGTCGCCAGCAAGGGCCGCTTCGATCGCGCCCGCACCGTGGCCCAGCGCAAGGCCGACGGCTTGCCGTACGAGAACACGGTGATGACCGACGACTTCCTCGCGTCGACGCTCGACGTGTGGTCGATGCCGAGCGAAAGCGCCCGCCGCGTGGGTCACCCCGCACCGTTCCCGATCGAGCTTCCCGAACAACTGATCCAGCTGTACACCTTCGTCGACGACCTCGTCCTCGACCCGTTCATGGGGAGCGGATCCACCCTGGTCGCCGCCGAGATGTTGGGGCGTCGATACGTCGGCTACGACACCGACCCGGAGTACGTGTCGATCGCCCGCGAGCGCGTCGCCGCGGCAGCTGCGGCCACCGCCACACCAGAGCCCAATCGATCGACCCTCGACGCCGCGCGGGTCTCCGGGTCGTCGGCCGCAAAGCTCGCCGCCGAGGTGTTGCAAGCAGCGGGTTTCGAGATCGTCGCCGTGAAGCGCAAGGCCCGACGAACCTCGGTCACGATCGACCTCGTCGCCGTCGACGTACACGGCGGAGAGTGGTGGTTCGACGTTGCCGGCCCGTTCGTCGCCCATCGAGGCGGACTCGCACTGACAGACGAGGTGTGGCGGCTGCTCGGGCGGGCCAACGCCATTCGCGGCCGATCACCCGATCAGCGTTACGTTGCGCTCACCACCGAATTGCCGCGCCGCTCCTCGGAGGGCGATGTCGCCATGCGTGCCGCAGGGCCCGAGGCGTTGTTCGATGCGATCGACATCACGTCGGACGAGGATCGGGCCCGGTTGACGTCGTACGCCCAGAGCGGCGCCACCCACGCACAGCCGGGATTCTGGCGCCCGGTCGACCTCGAGGGCGACACCTGCGCATAGTCGCGTCAGGGCTGCGCCAGCCGAACACGCCGTTTTCATCGACGCTGCCGGTGCGGCTACCGCACCGCGTCGACGAGCGACCGATAGTCCTCCCACGTGTCGACGTCGGGGGGAATCGGTCCGTCGACCGGAACCTCATGGACGTCGAAGCGACCTGACTCGATGACCTTCCAGACCGCTTTGTCGCCGTGCAGGTCGGCCAGCGTCGCAAACGTCTGCCGTCCGAACCAGAACGGGTGACCGATACCGTCGCCGTACGAACACACCACGATGTCGGCGCCAGCCCGACCCCGCGTGGCAACCGCCGCGATCGCCGACTGCGCCACCGTTGGTTGATCGCCGAGGAGCAACACGAGCCCGGCGGCGTCGGACTCCATCGCTTCGAGTGCACCATGGATCGACGACGAACAGCCCTCGGTGTGGTGGCGGCTACGAACGACGGTAAACCCCTTCATGTCGACCGCCGCTCGCACCTCGTCGGCGGCCCCGCCGATGGTCACGATCCGTTGGTCGAAGGCGAATCGACGAGCAACGTCGAGACTGGCGTCGAGCAGTGTCGCGCCGCGGTACGGCAACAACTGTTTGGGTTCGCCGAGTCGACGAGACGAGCCAGCGGCGATCACCACTCCAACGACGGGCCCGGACATCGTCGCCAAGGTAGACGGGGGGCGGCGCGGATGGAGCATCGGCGCGCAGTTGATCAGTCTCCGCTCGCCGACATCGCGGGTTCGTCGACCTCGCTATGGTCGCGCCGTGTACGCAATCGCAGTGTCGACGATGGCCTGTCTGCGTGGGGGGACGCGGGTCGACGTCGTCTGGAACCTCGCGCCAGACGCGACGCCGCAGTTCGATCCGAGCGACGCGCTCGCCATCACACCGGGCGGCGGACGCATCGGGTCGCTGTTCGCAGGAACGCTCGATGGCCAACTCGTCGACCTCGCCACCGTCGACCGGACACGCGGCCGGATCGTGCGCCTCACGCCGAGCGCGATCGAGGCGCAGCAGCTCGGTCAAGAAGCGGTGATCAGTTGTGCGCTGGTGCCGGCGACGCAACTCCCCGAATCGTTGTGGCCGCTGCTCGTCGAACGAGCGACCGTCGCTGTGATCGCGTCACTCGATGGCGACGACATCATCGACCTGACGGTCGCAACCGACGATGCCCACGCCGACAGCGACATCGCCGCACTGTTGCGCAAGGGCGAGGGCACGGTCGTGCGTACCGACGACACGATCGTCACGGTCTTTGCTCCTCGACCGACGCTGGTGGCGTTCGGGCCCGGCGACATTCCGGCGGCGATCAGTGCACTCGCCGAACACTTCGGATGGTCGACGCTGGCCACGAACAACGCCGGCGAAGCGGCGGCGATGGCGAGCACGTTGTCGACGATCGATGGCGTCGTGGTGGTCGGCCACGACGCCGAGATGACCGGGCGCGTGCTCGGTGGTGCGCTGTCGGGGGAAGCCGGATACGTCGGGTCGGTCGGACCCGGCCGCGTCCGCGAAGCCCGCGAAGAGTGGCTCGCCTATCAAGGCATCACCGACCTCCAGCGGGTGCACTCGCCCGCCGGCCTCGACATCGGAGCACGAACGCCGAACGAAATCGCCCTGGCCGTGATTGCCGAGATGGTCGCAGCGCACAACAGCGGAGCGTCATGAGTTCTCCGCAGCCCGGTCGGGTCGATCACCGCGACGACCTGTACTCTCACAAGGGCACGAAGTAGGAGGAGCGATGGGTCAATTCGGAGACCAGTCAGCACACCAGCAGTCGAGAGGCGACAACGTCGTCAGCGACGTGTGGGCCACGACCGCTGACGAGTCGGTGGAGGCCGCCGATGACTGCGGACCGACACGTGTCTGCCGCAACGCCCGCGACTTCACCTTCGACGGCATCGCCGAGGAAGGCGAGGACCTGCCGACCGCATGGCGGCGCCTGCTCGAACGCGAAGGCAAGATCTCGAACGAGGCGACGTCGATTCGCGATCTTGTCCTGGGCACGAACGACCAGTAGCCGGTGACCGAGCCGACGGCCGTTCCCGAGCCGGCCACCGTCGCCGAACTCCAGTCGCTTCTGCGCGACGTCGACTATCTCGCCGAGCGCGGTCTCGCCACCGCTGCCTTCATCGCGCTGCAGATGGGGCGCCCGATCCTCCTCGAAGGCGAAGTCGGGGTGGGCAAGACCGAACTGGCCAAAGCACTCGCCCAGATCTTCGACCGGCGCCTCGTGCGCCTGCAGTGTTACGAGGGCATCGACACCCACCAGGCGCTTTACGAGTGGGACTACGCACGCCAACTGCTGCAGGTCAGGGCCTTGTCGGAGCGCCAGCTCGTCGAAGGCGAAACCGTCGGCAAGCTCTACAGCCCCGAGTTCCTGGTGGAACGGCCACTGCTCGACGCCGTGCGTGCCGGCGATCGGTGCGTATTGCTGATCGACGAGGTCGACCGCGCCGACGACGAGTTCGAAGCCTTCCTCCTCGAACTGTTGTCCGACTTTCAGATCACGATTCCCGAGATCGGCACGATCAGCGCCGAGACCCGTCCGCTCGTGATCCTCACGTCGAACCGAACTCGCGAACTGCACGACGCGCTCAAGCGGCGCTGTTTGTACCACTGGATCGGTTACCCCGACGCCGAGCAGGAGTTGGCCATCGTGCACGCACGGGCGCCCGACGTCGGCGACGTCATCGCCAGCAAGGTCGTGGCCGCCATGAACCGGCTGCGCGAGATGGACCTGGCCAAGCCGCCGGGGGTCGCCGAGACACTCGACTGGGTCGAGGCCTTGAGCATTGTCGGGGCCGACGACCTCGATGCCGACAGTGCGGCCGACACGCTCGGATCGGTCGTGAAGGACCGCGACGACCTCGAGGTGGTCAACGACGACCTCGCAACGATCGTCGGCGATGGATGAGGCCGCTGCCACCCTCGATCGGCTGATCGCGTTCGGTCACGCCGTGCGCAACGAGGGGATCCCGGTCGGCTCCGGCGACCTCATCACCTACTGCGAGGCCTTTTCCCGGCTCGACGCCGGCAGCCTCGAGGACCTCTACTGGAGCGGACGAGCGACGCTCGTCAACCGCCGCGATCAGATCCCGGTGTACGACCGCGTGTTCGAGCGCTTCTTCCTCGGCGCCAGCGAGGCCGCCGACGATCGACGGCTCGTGCCGCCGCCACCGGCAGGATCGGACCAACTCGGTGCACTCGACGTTCCGGACAACGAGCCCGGCGACGAACCCGACGACGGTCGGCAGATGACACTCGGCCTCCAGGCGTCCAACGCGCAGATCTCACGCACCAAGGCGTTCTCGGCGTGTAGTCCCGAGGAGCTGGCTGCACTGCGGCGCATCATGTTGCGCATCAAACTGACGCCTCCGCAGCGTCGTAGCCGCCGGCATCGACGCGATGTCGACGGACGGCGCATCGACATGCGGCGCATCGCCCGCGATGCCATGCGTCTGTCGCCCGACGCAGCGCGATTGCACCGCACGACGCGCAAGCGTCGCCCGCGGCCGTTGGTGTTGTTGCTCGACGTGTCGGGTTCGATGTCGGACTACTCGCGCAACCTGTTGCAGTTCGCCTACTCCACCCGTCGTGCCGCAGGGCGGGTCGAGGTGTTCTGCTTCGGCACCCGCCTGACGCGCATCACCTCGTCGCTCGACCGGCGACGTCCCGACGACGCACTGCGCCGAGCGGCCGATCAGGTCCTCGACTGGGATGGCGGAACACGCATCGGCGAGTCGATCGACACCTTCGTTCGCCGGTGGGGCCGGCGCGGGATGAGCCGCGGCGCCATCGTCGTGATCTGCTCGGACGGACTCGACCGGGGTGACCCGGCAGTGCTTGCCAAGGCCGTCGAGCAACTGTCGCGCCTGTGTTACCGGCTGGTGTGGGTCAACCCGCACGTGGGGGATGCCACCGAGTACGAACCGACGACGCTCGGCATGATGGTGGCCGCTCCGTACATCGATGCGATCGTGTCAGGACACAATCTGGGAAGCTTGGAGGAGTTCGTGACCACACTTCCGACGCTCAGCCAGCAACCGTAAGAACCGACCAGCACAGCCAGACAGGGCGAAGACCGTAGGGAGACGATGTGGCGACGAAGTGGTGCGTGTCGATGCAAGCCGAGGGCGACCGCGTGATGCGCCACGACGAGATCGTTGCGCTGGCCGATGCCGTCGCTGGTCTGGGCGGCGTGGCGTCGGGTATCGGCACGATGGGCTTCGGCGCGCAAGTGGTGGTCGAAGCGCCCGACCAAGATGCCGCACTCGAACGGGGTCTCGAGCACTTCGCCGCGGCCGTCGAGACCGCCGGCCTGCCGTCGTGGCCCGTCACCTGGGCCGAGGTCGAAGGCGACGATGAGTTCGGCGGCGCCTGGTGATCCGCCTCGGATCGCTCGCCGGCTACCCGTTCGAGGGTCCCCGCGTACTGGCCGGATGGACCGCACCAGCGGTCCCCGCAGTGTTCGCAATCCTGTACCGCGCCGATGCCAACGGCCGCCCCAACGACTATGCGGTGATCGACGTCGACCATTCCGACGACCTGTCAACGGAGCGGTTCCCGTTCAAGCATCCGCGGGCCACGTGCTGGCAGCAGAGGGCCGAGTCGAAGTTCGAGCTGCACATCTGCACCTACGAGGTACCCGGCGGCACGCGCGCCCACCGAGAACAGATCGCCCGGGAGTTGATCGCCGTGTACAAACCCGGATGTCATCCGGAGCAGTACGACCAGGCATGGGAAGACGAGTGGATCGGCAGCTATCGGGCCCCGACGGCCGGCCCGCTGACGACGAATCGCGACCCGAACGACACTTGAGCAGGCGAGGCGTCGGACACCGTCACTCGGGCGGGCACTCGACGCCGATGAACCCCACGTACGTACAGAGCTGTTGGCGCAAGGCCACCCACACGCCGTCGACGAGTTCGACCTCGCCGAGCAGTCCCGGCGTCGATCCGCCGCCGATCGATGCCTCGAACGCGACCGACGCGGTATCGCCGATGATGGTCGCACGTGTCGGCGTGATCGACACGCCACCGGCGGCCGCACCGGCAGCGAGTGACTCCTCGATCAGCGGAAGCAGCGCCTCGAAGTCGGGTACCCCGACGCCGAAGGGCGCGCCAGGTTCGTCACCGACCTGGCGGCTGCGCTCGACCAGCTGTAGCCGACGCTCAGTCGGGGTGGTAGCCGACCGCCTCGGTGAGCCGTGAGCGCCGAGTACCCATCGCCGGCACTGCGGGCTCGGGCTCTTTGTCTTCAGGCTCGGGCTCGTAGGTCGCTCCGACCACGATGCCTTCGCCCATCCCGTACAGCAGAGGAAGCGCCCCCGCAACGACGCCGCCGGTGGAGTTGATGTGCTCGACGCCGGGTTCGATCGGCTCGGCGTTGTCGCGGATCTTCCACACCAGCTCGGCGCAGTCTTCGAGCAGGTCGGCGACGCGCGTCAGCTGGCCGCCGACGATGAACAGGTACAACGCGAGGCCGCCGATCAGCAGGACGATCTCGATGACGGTCAGGATGACGAGCGTGGTCATGAGCGCACCTTGTCGAGAACTCGGCCGAGGAACAGATGGTGTTGCAGGCCTTCAGCCAGGACCGCCTCGACCTCGTCGGCGGTCTGTGCGATGAGTGCCGTGTCGGTGGTGTTGGCCTCAGCCGCTTCCAACGTCTGGCGGATCACCGTGACCCGCCGTTCGATCGTGCGCACCAGCACGACGAGAATGGTCAACAGTGCAACCACGGCGAGGATCACCACGAGCCCGAGAGCAAGTGCTCCCCACCACAGATTCTCTTGAGTGTCAGTCAATGCGAGCATCGTTGGCTCAACCTCCCAGTCGTGCCCGACCGCGAGCCAAGCCAGCGGTGATGATCTGTGCGGATTCGATCGTGGTCTCGAGTTCTTTCAGCGACGCCGTGTTGACGACAGCGTCCTCGAGCGCGGAGTTGATGTCGGTGGCCTTGTTCCCGATCGAGCGGGCGAGCAGCAGGATCGGCACGACGAGGGCGACCACGACGAGCACCACGATGATGCCGATCGTGTAGCCGATCGCCCAGCCGGTGTTGGATTCGGCGAGTAACACGGAGACCTCCTCAGATCGACTCGGTGAAGTCGCGGACGGGTTTCAGACTGGCGTTCACCGACGGCAGCACGGTCGGCACGGTCGATGTCTTCTCGGCGATCACCTGGACGCCCCCGACCACGTCGCCGAGCGTGCGATTGACCGCGACGAGGTGCATCACCACCCGGAACAACCCAAGCGCAGCGGCGAGGATGAACAAGGTGGCGAGGACGAGCGTCACTACAGCAGCGATGGGCATCAGCAGCTCCTATTCCGGCAGCAGCTTGGCGACCGACCCGGCGTACCGGACAGCTCCATCTGCCACCTCTTCGATGGTCGTGTCGGTCGTGGCCAACAGGTCGGGGGTGTTGTCGAGTTCACCGATCACGGCGACCCCGCCGGCCAAGATGTCGTCGCTGGCCTTGCGGATGCGCTCGGCCGCACCGAGCACCCGACTGAGCAGGGCGACGGCGAGCGGTATCACCACCAGCAAGAAGATCACGTTGCCGATCCACCAGAGCACCATGGTGTCTCTCCTTCCTCAGACGAGTTCGGGGTTGTAGGGCATGAAGAACCTGCGGAACACACGCGCCAGTGCGGTGCGGGCGGCGCGCAACGCGATGCTGAACCCACTCGCGGGTTTGACCGCATCGACTTGGTTCGGGTCGAGGCCTGCCGCGATCGCCACCAATCGGTTCTGCATGTTGGCGGCGAAGTCGTCCATCAGGACGGCGGTGACGTCTTTGACGAGGCCACGCCCGTACTGCGCGGCCGCACCGGACAACTGCAGGTCCATCGTGACGTCGACGCGTGTCCCTGTCGCGGTCTCGTTCAGATCGGCGTCGAGCATCATCGCCGCCTGGCCACGGCCCTTCTTCTCGGCGCCGTTGGCGTCGACCGTGATCGACCGATCGGCGTTGTTGCGTTCGAGGATCTTGGCGTCGCCGGCGAACTCCAGCTTGACGGGGCCCGCGCTGATCAGCACGTTGCCCTGATAGTGATCGTCTTCGACCTCGTCGGTCAGCGTGGTGCCCGGGAGGCACGCCGCGACCTGCGGAATGTCGTCGAAGAACTCCCAGACGTCATCGATCGGCTGATCGACTTCGAACTCGTTGGCGATCTTCATGAGGATGCCTCCGTGAGGTAGGACGCGGGATCGTTGGCGAACGCGGTGCGGCAACCCGCGCAGCAGAAGTAGTAGGCGATGCCGTCGAGGTCGTACGACTGAGCCGACGGATCGATGGTGACGGTCATCGCGCACACCGGATCGATCGCCTCGACACGCTCGATCGGTGTCTCGCGTGCGCCCGCCGCTGCGCCGGCTGCGCGCAGCTGCACCAGCTCGGCGAGGATGGCGATGGCGATCTCGTTGTGCGTCGTGTGCCCGAGGTCGATCCCCGCAGGACAACGCAGCGCGTCGAGCACGTCCGAGGGCACGTCGCGATCGGCGAGGAACTCGCGCAGCGCCGCGCCGCGTTTGGCCGAGGCGACGACACCGAGGTAGGCCGGGCGCGCTTTCGCCGCTCGTTCGATGATGTCTTCATCGTTGTGGCCCTGGGTGGCGATCACGGTGAACGAGTGCGCCCCGATCTGGCCCGACGTGAAGTCGTCGCCGGCGACGAGTTCAGCGTTCCACCCGAGTTCGGCGCCGAGGCGTTGGAGCAGGTCGGCCATCGGCGACGAACCGACGACGACCAGGTGGGGAACGGCGAGGACGGGTTCGATATAGATCTGCAGCGCTCCTTCGCTCTGGCAACTCATCTCGACGGGGACTGTTCCTGGCGGCAGATCGCCGAAGCGGTCCGGATCGCCGAGCGCGATGAGTCGCGGGGTCCCGTCGGTGAGCGCCTTCGTGGCTTCGCGGATGAACACCGGTTCCGCGCAGGCGCCACCAATCCAGCCGTGCACGTCGCCACCCGCGGTGAGGATCGCCCGCGCGCCGCTCTGACCCGACGTCGGGCCTTCGCGCCACACCACGGTGGCCAGCACGAACTCCTCACCACGGCGCGCCATGTCGACGGCGCGCTCGAGGACACCCAGGCCCTCAATGGTGGGATCGCCAGCCATCGTCGATCCTCAGTCGGTCTTCACCGGCGGTGCGCCCGACACGTCGTGATGCTGGGTCACCGCTTCGTATACCCGATCGGGCAACAGCGGCATGTCGATGTTGCGCACTCCGGTGCCCTTGAGGGCGTCGATGACGGCGTTGACGAACGCCGCCGGGCCACCGACCGTGGCGCACTCGCCGATGCCCTTCGCCCCGATCGGGTGGTGGGGGCACGGTGTGACCACTTCGTGCAACTCGAACCCGGGGGTCTCCCAGGCGGTGGGCAGCAGGTAATCCATGTAGTTGCCGCCGACGCAGTTGCCGTCGGCATCGAAGGTGATGAACTGCATGTTGGCCATCGCATAGGCCTCGGTGAGGCCACCCATGATCTGCCCTTCGACGATCATCGGGTTGATGCGCACCCCGCAGTCGTCGACGGCGACGACGCGCAGCACGTCCCACACGCCCGTCAACGGGTCGACCTCGACCGTGGCGATGTAACAGGCGAACGGCCACGTCAGGTTCGGCGGGTCGTAGTAGGCATTGTTCTCGAGGCCCGGCTCCATGCCGTCGGGCACGTTGCTGTACGCAGCCATCGCACACTCTTGGATGGTCACACCGCGATCGGGCGCGCTCCGCACGTAGAACCGTCCGAGTTCCCAGTCGATGTCCTCTTCTGACACCTCAAGCAGGTGGGCGGCGATCTTGCGCGACTTGGCACGGATCTTGCGCGACACCATCGACACCGCCGCGCCGGCGACCGGGGTACTGCGCGATGCGTAGGTGCCCATACCGAATGGTGCGGTGTCGGTGTCGCCTTCTTCGACCACGACGTCCTCGGCCGGAATGCCGAGTTCGTGGGCGACGATCTGCGCCCAGGTGGTCTCATGACCCTGGCCCTGCGTCTTGGCGCCGGTCCGCAAGATCGCCTTGCCGGTCATGTGCACCCGCAACTCGGCGGAGTCGAACATCTTGATGCCCAAGATGTCGTACTCCCGACTGTTGCCGGCGCCGAGCGGCTCGGTCATCGTCGAGATACCGATCCCCAGCAGGCGGCCGCGTGCGGCCGCTTCCTCTTTCTGCTTGAGAAAGTCGTCGTAGCCGATGGCTTCGAGCCCGACGTCGAGGCACTTTTCGTATTGGCCCGAGTCGGTGAGGAAACCGAACGGAGTGCGGTGGGGGAAGTCGTCGTCGCGCACGAAGTTCTTGCGCCGGAACTCCGCCTGGTCCATGCCGAGGTCGTCGGCGGCCGCCTGCACCATCCGCTCCTGGAAGAACATCGCCTCGGTCACCCGGAACGAACAGCGGTAGGCGACACCGCCCGGCGCCTTGTTGGTGTAGTACCCGCGGGCGGTGAGGTGGGCGTTGGGGATGTCGTAGCAGGCGAACGCCGAGTGCATCAGCCCGATCTTGAACTTGCTCGGCTGAGCGTCGGCGAAGAACGCACCGTGGTCGGAGTCGGTGTGCATCCGCACGCCGAGGATCTTCCCGTCGTTGCGCAACGCCATCTGACCCTTGAGGTAGACGTCGCGGCCGAAGCCGGTCGAGATCAGGTTGCCGCTCTTGTCCTCGATCCACTTCACCGGCTGCTCGAGCAGGATCGATGCCAGGATCGACATGACGTACCCGGGGTACACCGGCACCTTGTTGCCGAAGCCGCCGCCGAGGTCGGGCGAGATGATCCGGATCATGTGCTCGGGCAGCTCGGCCACCAGCGACACGGCGGCGCGAATGATGTGCGGCGCCTGCGTGGTCATGTACACGGTGAGCTTCGACGTCGAACGGTCGTAGTCGGCAATCGATCCGCAGGCCTCGATCGGAGAGGGATGCGAACGCGGGTAGTGCATGTCGATCTCCGACACCACGTCGGCCTCGGCAAAGGCCTGGTCGGTGCCGATGACGTCGCCGACCTCCCAGTCGAAGACGATGTTGTCGGTTTGGTTGACCTTGTCGTCGCGAATCAGAGGAGCGTCGGGCGCTACCGCCTGCATGGGATTCACCACCGGTTGAAGTGGCTCGTACTCGATGACGATCGCCTCGCAGCCGTCGCGCGCGATGTACGGGTCGTCGGCGATCACGCACGCCACCTCTTGGCCCTGAAAACGCACCTTGTCGGTCGCCAGGATCGCTTGCGTGTCGTACGACAGCGTCGGCATCCAGCCGAGGTTGCGCGCCGCCATCATCTCGCCCGTCATCACCAGACGGACGCCGGGAATCTTGTACGCACCGCTGATGTCGATCTTCTTGATGCGGGCATGGGCCAGCGGACTGCGCACGATCTCCATGTGCAACATGCCGGGCAGCACGACGTCGTCGACGTAGTTGCCCTTGCCGCGAATGAACCGGTTGTCTTCGACACGGCGTCGACTCGCGCCGAGCCCGCCGATCTTGACCTCGTCGAGTGTCATTCGTCGCCTCCTTCGGCGGCGCCTGGGTCGGCGTCGCGCAGCTTCTCGGCCGCCCACAGCACGGCTTTCACAATGTTCTGATACCCCGTGCAGCGGCACAGGTTGCCCGACAGCGCCCAGCGCACGTCGTCTTCGGTCGGGTTGGGGTTGTGATCGAGCAGCGCCTTGGCGGCGAGCATCATCCCGGGCGTGCAGAAGCCGCACTGCAGGCCGTGCTCGTCTTTGAACCCTTCTTGGATCGGGTGCAACTCGCTCGCCGTCGCCAAGCCTTCCACCGTGGTCACCTCGTGACCGTGGGCTTGCACTGCAAGCATGGTGCAGCTCTTCACCGGCTCGCCGTCGAAGAGCACCGTGCATGCTCCGCAGTTGGTCGTGTCGCATCCGGTGTGTGTCCCGGTGAGCTGGAAACCCTGGCGGATCAGGTGGGCGAGCAAAAGGCGCGGCTCTACCTTCGCCGCCCGCCGCTCTCCGTTGAGGCGGACCTCGACGCGGCGGACCGGGATGTTGTCGTCTTCGGAGGGGGCGACCTCTTCGAACAGGCTGGTCATGTCAGGCAACTCTCTCCTCGGTTGATTGCTCTCGGGTGGGTTGCATGCTGGTGAGCAATCGGGTGACGAACGTGGCGACGATGTGCCGCTTGTAGTCGGCGCTGCCGCGGTGATCGCTGCGCGGATCGGAGATCGCCGCGGCCAGGTCTCCGGCTCGCTCGATCGTGTCGGGCGTCAGCGGTTGGCCGACGACGGCGGCCGCTGCTTCTTCCGCGTTGATCGTCCGACTGCCGACACCGGTGAGTCCGATCCCGGCGCGGCTGACGACATCCCCGTTGCGTTCGATCGCAACAGCCACGCCGGCGGTGGCGAAGTCGCCGATGCGCCGTTCGAGCTTGAGATAGCCACCGCTGCGCACGCCTTGCGCTTTCGGCACCACCGCTTCGACAGCAAGCTCGTCGGGCGCAAGTACGGTGGTGAAGGGGCCCTTGACGAACTCATCGACGCCGATGGTGCGACGGCCCTTCGGTCCTTGGGCGACAACCGAACCATCGAGCGCAACCATGCACGACGCCCAGTCGCCCTGCGGGTCCGCATGGCACAACGAGCCGACGAAGGTGCCCCGCGTGCGCACGATCGGATCGGCAACCAAATGCGCGGCGGCGGCGATGGTCGGCTGTGAGTCCTTGAGTTCGGTGGCCCGTTCGAGATCGACATGACGCACGAGCGCGCCGACCCGGAATGTCCCGTCCGACTCGGTGCGCATGTAGTCGAGTCCAGGGATGTTGTTGATGTCGACGATCGTCCCTGGAGCGGCGAAGCGCAACTTCATCATCGGGATCAGGCTCTGACCGCCGGCGAGGATCTTGGCGTCGGCGCCGCCGTCGTGCAGCAAACCGATCGCCTCCTCGACCGTGCTCGGGGTTTCGTACTTGAAGCGCGAGGGATACATCAGTCGCGACTCTGCGGGTCGGGCACTGCCTGGGGCAGCGACTCGGCATCGGGATCGGGGCGCTTTGCTTGATGCGGGGGCCACGGACCCTGCACCGGTTGGCTGGCGACTTTGAGATGGTCGATCAGTTGTGGCCAGGCCCACACGGTCGGGCTCGGGCCCTCTTTCGGTGAGTCCTCGACGATCTCGTACATGCGCGGGTTACCGCGGCTGTGCCCCGATGATTCGACCGGCATCAGTCCCCCTTTGACCGGTTAGTGCTTCCCCAGATGTCCGACATGGCCGGACGCGCCGGACCATATCAGGCCCGAAACCGCAATCAGATAATTGTGATCGTGTGAACGAATCTGTGGGCACGCACGGCGTTCTGTGTGCAACGACGTGCGCATAGCGCACGGAATCCCCGGTTTTTCGGAGGACGGATTGCGTTAGACGTCGTCGAGTTGGGTGAGGCCGGTGCGGAACGCGAGCACCACGAGCTGGGCGCGGTCGCGGGCGTGCAGCTTGGTCATCGCTCGGCTCACGTGGGTCTTCGCCGTCAGCGGGGACAGGTACAGCCGCTCGGCGATCTCCTCGTTGGACAAACCCTGTCCAACCAGGCCGACGACCTCGCGTTCGCGCACGGTGAGCGTCTCGATCGTCTGCTCGTCCAACGGGGTCGCTGCCGGCGCAGTGTCGATCGAGGACAACAACGCCCGGGTGGCCCGCGGCGTGAGCAGCGCATCGCCGGCCGCAACGACGCGGATCGCATCGAGCAACACGTCGGGATCGACGCCTTTGTCGAGGAACCCACTCGCTCCGGCCGACATTGCCGCAACGACGTACTCGTCGAGCTCGAACGTGGTCAGCACGATCACCCGCACGCCGGCGAGGTCCTCGTCGGCGGCGATCAATCGGGTGGTCTCGATGCCGTCGCGTCCCGGCATGCGGATGTCCATCAACACCACGTCGGCGCGGGCGTCGCGGATCACGTCGAGCGCGCCCAGGCCGTCGTCGACCTCGGCGACGACGTCGAGATCGTCGGCGGAGTCGACGATCGCTTTGAACCCGGCGCGAATCAGCGCCTGGTCGTCGACGAGGACCACACGCACCGTCACGTCGACGCGCCACCATCAACCGTGACCGAAGATGGCGGCGAGGCCACCTGGGAGACCAGTGGGAGCACTGCGTCGATCCGAAACACCTCACCGTCACCGTCGACCCGCAGCGAGCCGCCATTGGTCTCCGCGCGCTCGCGCATACCGATCAGACCATGGCCGCCGGCGGCGCGAGCGGGCGCCCCGGCACCGACCGGGTTCGTCACCGAGATGATGACCGCGGCATCGCTCCATTCGAGGTCCACCTGGGCCCGGCCAGTGCCGTGTTTGGCGGCATTGGTCAGCGCCTCCTGCACGATGCGGTAGGTCGACAGCGACAACGCGGGGGCCAGCGGACGCGGTCGACCCGACACGGTCCAGATGACGTCGAGACCGGCGGAACGCATGGTGTCGACGAGCGTCGGGATGTTCTCCACGGTCGGCACCGAAGCCAGCGGCGCATCGTCGTCGTGGCGCAGGACGCCGAGCAGCTGGGTCAGCTCCTCGAGCACCGACTTGCCGGCACCGCGCGCGGCGACGAGCGCCTCCTCGGCAGCGTCGGGATCGGCACGCAACAGGTGCATCGCTGCGCCCGTTTGCACGTTCATCACCGACAGGTTGTGCGCCAGCAGGTCGTGGAGCTCGCGCGCGATCGCCAACCGCTCCTCGGTGACCTCCTCGCGCGTGCGCGCTTCAGCAGCGAGCACGGCGGAACGCACCGCTTGTTCCGAAGAGTCGCGATAGCGACGCCACGAGCGCGTGGCGTCGGCGATGCCGACCGCTGCTGCTGCCCACACGAAGGCGATCACCGAGCGCTCGTCGCCGGCCGCGAACTCCTCGTAGCACAGCGTGATTCCGTACAGCGCACAGCCGACGGCGACACCGAGCACGATCGCCTGCACACGCTCGAGCCGAATGCAGGCGGTGGTCAGCAGCACGAGTGCAGCGAAGACCATCAGCGAGGGTTGATTCCACACCACCGCATGGATTGCCGATGCAACGACGGCGATCGCCAGAAGCGGCAGCGGCCACCGGCGCCGCAACAACAAGACGACGAACGCGCCGATGCAGGCGGCCACGTCTGGCCAGCCGGCATCGAACGGTTGAGGGGACGCTGCAGCGAGCAGCACCGCGAGCGCAATGGTGGTAGCAGCGATCAGCACATCGGTCCGGCGCGGGTCGGCACGGAACCACCCGACGACCGTGTGCTGAACGCCGCCGTCGGTCATGCGTCTCGTCGCTTCATGAGCACGCCGGCCACGGCCAGGAGGCCGACGACCCAGGCGGCGAAGACGCCGTAGGCCGCAGCGGTGCTGAGGAGATCGGGATCCGACACTGTCGACATCATGGCGGAACCGGCTTCAGAGGGCAGGAACTTCACGACGTTGTCGGTGACCCCGTCGGGCAGCAGTCCCATCAGGCCGGGGACGATGAACACACCACCGACCAGCAAGCCGATCGCCGCTGCGGTCGACCGCAAGATGGCGCCGAGGGCGAGACCGATCAGACCGATACCGACCAGGTAGGTCGTCGTTCCGAGTACGACCCCGATGATGTCGGGGTCAGTCAGGGCCGTGGTCGCCTGATCGCCTGCATAGAACGCTTGGCCGAGCCAGAGCGCGAGCACACTCGAGATGGCGACGACGACGGCACTCACGCCGGCGAGCACGACCGCCTTGGAGCCGAGCACCTTCAGGCGACTTCCGACGGCGGCGATCGTCGTGCGGATCAGTCCCGTCGAGTACTCACCGGCGATAAGGAGCACGCCGAGCACGCCGATGATCATGGCGCTCATGTCGCTGGCAGCGAGCGCCAACTGCACCGGGTCGGTGAGCAGCGTCGCCGGTCTCGCCGGCTCGTCCGAACCGGCAGTCGCCGAGAAGATGATGCCGAGCAGCACCATCGCCGCACCCGCGGCGATGACGGTGACCTTCGTGGATCGGACCGAGCGGAACTTGATCCACTCGCCGTGTACGACGTTGCGCATCCGCACGCGCCGGGTGGGCGTCTGATCAATCGTTGGCGTGGCCATTACTGCGGCCCCTTCGTTCTCCGTTGGTTCGATGAGCCGTTCGTCGGTGTGGTCGAGTGTCAGCTTCATCACACTGCTCCTTGCAGTTGATCGGCGCGCAGTTGATCGGCGCGCAGTTGATCGGTCGGCAACTCGGTGGCGTGGTACTGCACCGCGTCGGCGGTGAGCGACATGAAGACGTCCTCGAGGGTTCGCTCGTGCGGGATCAAGGCGGTGAGTGCGACGTTTGCGTCACGTGCGATGCGCCCGATCGTCGCGGCATCGAGGCCACGGACGGTGATGGCTTCACGGTCGCCCGAACTGATCTCGACGCCGTCACCTTGGAGGCGGGGCACGAGTGCGCCGAGGTCATCGGCACGCACGATCGTTTGGTCGCCGGCGGCCATCTCACGGAGCTCGGCGGTCGACACGTCGGCGACCAGGCGACCCCGGCCAACGATCACGAAGTGCTCGGCCATCAGTTCCATCTCGCTCATGAGGTGCGACGACACGAACACGGTACGACCCTCTCTGGCCAGCCCTTGGAGCAGGTGGCGGATCCACAAGATGCCCTCCGGGTCGAGGCCGTTGACCGGCTCGTCGAGCATCACCACTTCAGGGTCCCCGAGGAGTGCGGCGGCGATGCCGAGGCGTTGTCCCATGCCGAGCGAGAAGCCGCCACCGCTGCGACGGGCCACATCGGACAGGCCGACCAAGCCGAGCACTTCCTCGACCCGTGCTTCGCCGATGCCGTTGGTGACGGCCAACGCCATCAGGTGGTCGTAGGCGGAGCGCTTGGGGTGGATCGCTCCGGCATCGAGCAGCGCGCCGAGAGAAGTGAGCGGCGTGGGGTGCTCGGCCAACGGCCGGCCGTCGACGAGCGCCGTCCCCGAGGTGGGGGCATCGAGCCCGAGAATCATCCGCATCGTGGTCGACTTGCCGGCGCCGTTCGGGCCGAGGAAGCCGGTGACGATGCCGGGCTGGACGGTGAATGTCAGGTCGTCGACGGCGGTGGTCTCGCCGTAGCGCTTGGTGAGTTGGTGGACCTCGATCATGGAGCCATCGTGCGCCTCGCCGACGTCCCCAAGCATCTGCCAGAGGGAGGCTTGTCGACTACTCCGCAGGGAGTAGTCGACAGCAACTCGCCGCCTTCGATCCCGATCTGTTGCTCATCAATCCCAAGACCCTCGACGAAGTCGGTGGACCTGAGCTGTTGCAGGAGATCGCCGAGATCGCCGAGGTCGACGTGGTGACGACGCGGCCGTGGCGCGACTCGCTGCGCGACGTCGGCGCAGCCGTCGGCCAGACCGCCGTTGCCGCGCAACGAATCGCCGACGCCGATGCGAGGATCGAGGCAGCCCCCAGCACGCTGACCGCTGAGCAGCTGGCGACCGAGATTTCCGTGATGCGATGCTTCGGTGACTCGTGTCGATACCTGCCAGGCGGCACATCGTTTTCGGGACAGGTCCTCGATGAGCTCGGCGTAGCCCGGCCCGAGCTCCAGGCATCGGACGCGGAGGCACGGACGTTCGCGGAGGTCAGTCCCGAACGTGTCGATCTTCTCGATGGCGACCCTCGCCGTGGAGTACGTCGTCGACGACATCGTGGAGATCCTCGACGGTGGCTGACCGGACGGGGGTCCTTGCGGTGTACGCCGAGATCCGAGAGCGCTGGCAGACACGTGGTCTCGACTGCTGGACCGACGACCCGACGAGCAGCGGCGGCGACGGCTGGCTCTGTGTCGCTGAACTCGATGCCGATCCCGAGCGACTCGACGAGCGGCTCGGTGCGTTCAGCGATCGGGTCGAGACGGCGCAACCGAAGGCCGCGGCCTCGTTGCTCGGAAAGCGTTTCAGTTCGCTCATTCCGTTTCCGGCCACCGTGACATGGATGCGCTCCCGGCGAGTGCCGGTCATGCACCCGAGACGACCTGGGTGCAGTTCATCGACGGCGCCGCCGCCCGGGTCGCCGTCGATGACGTTGATGCGTTCACCCTCGCCTTGCGCCGTACCTGTTGTCTGGCGTACGAGACGCCACACGGCTACTGCGCGTCGTGCAGCCTGCTGGACTGCGACGAGCGAGTCGCCGACCTCACGGTACGCATCGGCGATGCGTGGCGCGATCGCGACCGCACTGAGACAGCGGCGTGCCCGCTGGCCGACTTCTGCGGCGCACCGTCCGCCGACCGAACAGCATCTCGGAGTGGGCGAGGGGGGACTTGAACCCCCACGAGGTTTCCCTCACTGGCACCTGAAGCCAGCGCGTCTGCCAATTCCGCCACTCGCCCGAGTGGACCACGAAACGCTACCGGCCACGCCGATCGCTTGCACACGAAGAGCAGCCCCGCACCCGAGCGGTCCATCGCCAACGCTCGACGCCTTTAAATTCAGACTAAATACTGATAACGTGCGGTAGTCCGAATTGTCCGAAGGAAAGTCTCGCGATGCCACGCCATGATGCTGACCTCATCATCGCCGGAGCCGGGTGCGCCGGGCTGAGCGCCTTGCACTTTGCCCTGCAACGCGAACCCGACCGCCGGATCATCGTGATCGACCGGTCGTTCGAACCGATCGATGACCGCACGTGGGCCTTCTGGGGATCCGCTCGTTCGCCATTCGCCGACATCGCAGATCGGCGTTGGGATCGCCTGCGAGTGCGGTTTCCAACGTGGAACTCGACACAGCACCTCCAACGGCCACACGCACCTGCCCCCACCAATCGACGGACGTACATGCGCGTCCGACGTCGCGACTACGACGCCGAGATCCTGCGCGCGGCCGAGCGCCAACCGAACGTTCGATTCGTCGCGCAAGACATCTCCGGCCTGCACGACGATCGCAATGGGGGCGTCGTGTCGCTCCCCGAGGGCGAGCTTCGTGCGCCGGTGGTGTTGCAGAGTGCGCTGGCCCCGCCCCCTACGAACCGCGCCGAGGTCCGCCACCCCCTTCGTCAGCACTTCGGCGGCTGGGAGGTCGTGACCGATCGGCCCGTGTTCGATCCGAATGTGGCCACGCTGATGGACTTCGACACCGAGCAGCACGGTGCGGCGAGCTTCGTCTACGTGCTCCCCGAGTCGCCCAATCGCGCCCTGGTCGAACACACCACGTTCTCCACCGATGTCCGCGGCCGCGACTTCCACCGTCAATGCGTCGACGGCTATCTCGATCGGTTGGGGGTCGGCTCGTTCGATGTCACCCGCGCCGAGTACGGCGTGATCCCGATGGAGGATGCCCCGCCTGCACAACGCTGGGGACAACACATCTGGAACATCGGCACCATGGGTGGTCGCACGAAGCCGACCTCGGGCTACACGTTCGCCAGGACGCACACGCAGACACAACACCTGATCAGCCAATGGGCAGCGGGGGCAGCATTGACCCCACAGCCGGACGCGCCGCGCCGATTCGCATTCGCCGATCGGACGCTGCTGCACATCCTCCACCGCCGGCCGGAACTCGGCCGAGCGGTCTTCGAGCGTCTGTTCCGGTCGACGCCGATCGACGACGTCCTCACGTTTCTCGACGAAGGCAGCGGCCTTCGAGCCGACGCTCGGATGGTGGCGGCACTGCCGCAGCTGCCGTTCATCCGGGCGGCTGCGGCCGAGGCCGTCGCCGGACTGCGGTCCTGCTGGTCAACACGGTGAGCGCCCCGACTGGTGCCGGCAACCGGCTGTTCGAGCCACGTCGGTTCGCGGTGGTGGCCACACTCACGATGGCCACGACCGCGACGGGCCTGGTCATCCCCGTCCCGGCGTGGCTGGCGGCAGGCATCGCGCTTGTGGTCATCGCCGTGCTCGGTATCCCCCATGGCGCGCTCGACTATGCGATCGCCACTGGGCGCAACACCGCCCGACGAAGCCGATTCGTCCTGAGCTACCTCGGCGCACTCGTCGCCATGGGGCTGGCGTGGCTCGCAGCGCCTCAACTCGCGCTGGCCGGCTTCTTGGTGATGTCGATCCATCACTTCGGGCAGTCGGATCTGGCGTACCTGCAAATGACGTCGCCGCGGCAAGTCCTGCTGCAGTGGTCGCGCGGCATCCTGGTCGTCGGGTTGCCACTCGTTGCCCATCTCCACGACGTGGCGCCGGTGGTCGCGCAGCTCGGCGCCCCGGATCCGACCGCATGGGCCTGGCTCGCCGGTCACCAGGCAGCGTGGTGCAGCGCGATCATCGGCCAACAACTGGCAGTCCTGCTGCTGTGCTCACGGCAGATGGCGAACGGCATCGGGTTCGAAGTGACCGCCGTGGCCCTGCTGTCGACGCTCTTCGTCATCGCCGATCCGCTCATCGCTTTTGCGGTGTATTTCGGGCTCTGGCATGCGCACGCCCACCTGCTCGTCGTCGCTGAGCAGCTCGGCGAATCGGAACGTCCGATACGTTCTGCGCTGCGTCGCTCGGCGCCGGTGTCGATCGTTGCGCTTGCGGCGATGGTCATCGCATCTGCTGTGCTGCTCGGACGAGGCCGACCAGATCTCATCGTGCCGATGGCCTTCGTTGCGTTGAGCATGCTCACCGTGCCACACCTCGCTGTCGTCGAACAGCTGTGGCGACGCCCCCTTCGATCGACGCCAGCGAACTCGACCGCCGATCTGGAATTCGCGTCAGTACGCAAGTGACGACCCGTCGGAGCCCGACGACGTCTCCGGCTCGTCGTTGGCGTACTCGCCACCGTTGGCGACAGTGACGAGTTGCTCCAGCGACGAGCCGGTCCCGCCGACCAGCGCTGGTGTTCCGGCGGCCTGCAGCCGCGAGGCCAACGCGTCTGCGCGTTGGGCCACCTCGAGGTTGGTCACCGAGATCACCGCCAGGTCGACGTCGTGCGCGGTGCAGAACCGAACCAGTTCTTCCTCGGGCATGTCGGCACCGAGGTGCTCGACATTCCAGTTCGCCTCGCGCAGGGCGATCGCGGCCATCGTCGTCGGCAGCGAGTGCAGATCACCGGAGATCGACGCAACCATCGCGGTGCCGCGACGCCGTCCGCGAGGGTTCGGTACCAGGTCGCCGAGCGTACGCTCGACGATCGCCGATGCGCGGTGCTCGACCCAGATGTCCAACTCGCCGCGATGCCACGCCTCACCGATCTGGCGCAATGGAGGGGCGATCACCGACTGAATCAGCTCGACCACGCCGGTGCCATCGGTGACCAGCGAGCGAGCGATCTGCCGCACGCTCGACTCGTCGCCATCGAGCAACGCAACGTGCACGCGCTTGGCCTGCTGGGCGACACGCTTGGCTGTCGGCTTCCGCGGAGGCGCTGGCGCGGCACGGCGCTTCTTGAGCTCGTCGACATCACGTTGGGACACCACGTACTGCTTGCCCACCACCTGCGCCGGGAGCTCGCCGCTGCGCACCCACCGGTACGCCGTCTGATAATGCACGCCGAGCGCCCTTGCGGCCTCTCGCAGCTCGAGTTGGGCGTCGTCCATGACTCCCGAAGCGTACGGCCTCAGAGAAAATCTCGCTGAGTTGAACTAAATCTAGCTGAATTAGACTAACCCGGGCTGTGCGCCGCTAACTTACTTTCGGTCGCAAGGGAGCGACATCCCCACCCGAAAGGAACCTTCAATGGACCTGACGTTGAGCGAGAACCAGTACAACCTGGTGTACAACTCGTTGTCCTTCGTCATCGCTGCGATGGGCGCAGCGCTGATCTTCTTCCTGCTGGTCAGGAGTCGAGTTGCACCTCGGCACCGAATGGCGCTCACGCTGTCGACGCTCGTCGTGGCGATTGCGCTGTACCACTACTTCCGCATTTTCGACTCGTGGTCGGCAGCGTTCAGCTATGTCGGCGGCGAGTACGTGCAAGACGGCGAGCCGTTCAACGAGGGCTATCGCTACGTCGACTGGCTGCTCACAGTGCCGCTGCTGCTGGCAGAGCTCGTCGTGGTGCTCAAGCTGAGCAAGGGCAAGACGCGCAGCCTGTTGATCCGGCTGACGATCGCAGCGATCGCGATGATCCTGCTCGGCTGGCCAGGCGAGGTTGCCGATCCGGACTCGACCGCACGCACGATCTGGGGCGTCGCTTCGACAATCCCGTTCCTATACATCCTGTATGTGCTGTTCATCGAGCTCGGACGGTCGCTCGATCGCCAAAGCGCCGGTGTTCGCAAGCTCGTCGACGGATTGCGGTACATCATCCTCGCTACGTGGGGTGTCTACCCGCTGGCGTACATTGCACCGTCGGTCATCGACAACGAAGCCACCGCTGAGGTGGTCCGGCAGGTCGGTTACTCGGTCGCCGATGTGCTGGCCAAGCCGCTGTTCGGCATCCTGATCTTCGCGATCGCCCTCGCCAAGTCTCGTGAAGACGGCTACGTCATGCCTGGTGACACGCCCCAAGAGGACACGCAAGTGCCCGACGACGTCAGCGAGCTGACTTAAGGCTGATCAGCACGACCTGATCAGCACAACCTGATCTGGAGCCTGATCGGTCCGGCGTCAGCCCGCCGCACCTGAATCCGGTCCTCCCCCACCCCGTGTGGCCCGACCCCCCTGCAGGGTCGGGCCACACGCAGTTTTCTGGCGACGCCATCTCAACCCCCTGACATCGGCCACCGCGACCCCGAGTGCTCGTTAGCCTTTCTGGCCACCCATGGGATTGCAGTCACTAGAGCAGCGTCTAGAGCGTATGGTCGATGGCGTGTTTCGTCGTTCTCGCGGGTCGATCCGCCCCATCGAGCTAGGCCGCCGTCTCGTGCGCGAGATGGACAACAACCGCTCGGTCGACGTCAAGGGACGTCGACTCGTCCCCAACGACTTCACGGTGCTGCTCTCGGCGACCGATCATCTCGGCTTCGCCGAGATCGAAGATGCCCTGACCACCGAACTCGCCGAAGCCGCCAAGGAGTACGCCCGCGAAGAGGGCTATCACTTCATCGGGCCAGTGCAGGTCCGCCTCACCGTCGACAATGACCTCAAGAAGGGCCGATTCGGCATCGTCGGCCAACTGAAGCAGGCCGCGACCGGACCCGGGTTGGCCTCGGTGGTGATGCCGTCGGGAGAACGCGTGTCGCTCGGCGAGCAAGTCATCACCATCGGTCGCCTCCCCGAGTGCACGATCACGATCGAAGACAGCAACATCAGCCGGCGCCACGCCGAGATCCGGCCCGGAACCACCTCGTACGTGGTGGTCGACCTCGGCTCGACCAATGGCACCATGGTCAACGGTGTGCGCATCTCCGGCGAACACCGCCTGACCGACGCCGACATCGTCAGCTTCGGCTCCACCCACGTCCGGTTCGAGACCGGCTGACCGCGCTGCGGCGCGGGCTGCCAGCGACGATGATGCCTGCCACGATGAACACGGCCAGCGAGCCGCTCCGATGACCGACCAAATCCTCAACATCCTCAAGTTCGTCTTGCTCGGACTGCTCTACCTCTTCTTCGCCCGCGTCTTGTGGGCGGTGTGGAGCGAGGTCCGCACGCCAGCACAACGCCCGGTCGCGCAACAACGCCAAGCCGTCACCGCCGCTGCCCAACGGCCGAAGGAATCGAAGCGCTCGCTGAAGGCCAAGCGCAGCTCATCGCGCGTGCCCAAAGGCAAGAAGGGCCGCGCCGCCCGGCTCGTGATCCTCGAGCCCAAGGCGCGGCGCGGCACCACGGTCGGCATCCAAGGTGAGATCACTCTCGGACGCGACCCGAACTCGACGATCGTGATCGACGACGACGGCTATATCTCCCAGCTGCACTTGCGGATCTTCGAACACGACGGCCAACCGATGGTCGAGGATCTCGGATCGACCAACGGCACGTTCCACAACGGCAACAAGCTCGTCGGCACGAAACTGCTGCACAAAGGCGACCGGTTGCAGGTCGGCACCACGGTGATCGAGGCGCAGTAATGGCAGAGCTACGCGCTGGAGGCGCAACCCACCCGGGCAACATCCGTCCGCAGAACGAGGACAACCTCCTCATGAGCGATGGTGTGTACGTCGTTGCCGACGGGATGGGCGGTCACGAGGCCGGCGAGGTCGCGAGTGAGCTCGCCATCGAACGCATCGGCGAACGTCTGATCACCGAGGGCACCCCGACTGCCGACCAGGTCGTCGACGCGATCACGGCGGCCAACGGCGACATCTTCCGAGCCGCGATCGCCAACCCCGGTCAACGCGGGATGGGCACCACGGTGACCGCTATCGCTGTGATCGCCGACCCGCTCGCAGGCCGCGGCGCGCCGAACATCGACGAGAACGACCCAGCCGACACCGCTTCCGATACCGACGGCGACACGCCGGGCGACGTCACCCCGATCATGCCGGCGCAACCGAGTGAGGCGCTCGTGTTGGCCAACGTCGGCGACTCCCGTACCTATCTGTTCCGCCACGACAGGTTGCGGCGCGTCACGGTCGACCACAGCTACGTCCAAGAACTCGTCGCCACCGGCCACATCACCGAGGACGAGGCGCGCACGCATCCCCGCCGCAACATCATCACCCGAGCCCTCGGCATCGAGCCCGACGTGCGCGTCGACTGGTGGACGCTGCCGCTGATTCGCGGCGACCGTTTCGTGTTGTGCAGCGACGGGTTGGTCGACGAGATCACCGACCTCGAGATCGCCACCACCCTCACTCTGATCGCCGACCCCCAAGAGGCGGCCGAGCGCCTGGTGGAGCAGGCCATCCAGGCCGGCGGACGCGACAACGTGACCGTGATCGTGCTCGACGTGCTCGACGGTGACGACCCGCCGGACCCCACCGAAGAAATCGACGTCGTCCCGGTGTGGGCCGACGATGCCGCCGACCCGACACCGGCGGGCCCACTGGAGGTCGACGCAGACCCCAACGGCGGCTCTCCAGGCGACGGTCCGGATCCCACAGTTGGGATGCCGTCCCCGCCGAAGCGCCGCCGCATCAGCCCGATCGCCGCGCTCGCCGCCGCAGGGACGGCGATCGCCATCGTCGTCGTGGTCGTGTTCCTTGCGGTCTGGGCCCGCTCTGGCTACTTCGTGGAGTTCGACGGCGAGGACAACGCCGTGGTGTACCGCGGGCAACCCGGTGGGGTGTTGTTCGTCGACCCGACCGAAGAGGCGGTCGGCCCGAACCGCAACCAGATGAGCGACGAGGCAATCGCCGAGGTCGAAGCGGTTCCCGAGTTCGACTCGTTGCAAGACGCCTTCGACTTCCTGAACAGCGCCACCACCACAACCACGACGACGACCACCACCACGACAACAACAGTGCCGCCGACGACTGTGCCCCCGACGACGGCACCACCCACGACCGCCGCGCAGTCGGCCCCACCGACCGCGACCACCACCGGCTGACCATGGGGCACGATGAGGTGACCGAACAATGACGGTCGCCGACGATCTCGACCCGCGCAACATCACCGTCCACGACGGTCCCTCCCCGATCGCCACGCGCCGCCGCTCCACCGAGCTGACCCTCGTGGTGATGGCTGCGCTGATCACCGGCGCGGCCTACACCATCGCTGCGCTCGGTACCAACAGCGAGATACCGCCGGGCATTGTGGTGTTCGTTCTGATCCTCTTGGGGCTGCTGCTCTCGGCGCACGTGGTCGTACGCATCGTCGCCCGCGGCGCCGACGGGACCCTGCTACCGCTCGCGGCACTCCTCCACGGCATCGGCTTCGTCATGATCACCCGACTCGACGATCGTCTCGCCGGACTACAGGCCACATGGAGTCTCATTGCCATCGTCGTGTTCGTGCTGACGCTGGTGTTCGTGCAGCGGGCCACCGACCTGGCGCGCTACCGCTGGCTGCTGTTGTTCGGCGGCGTCGGACTGCTGCTGCTCCCGATGGTTCCCGGCTTCGGCTCGACGATCAACGGCGCCCGCATCTGGGTCAGCCTCGGGCCGATCAACTTCCAGCCGGGCGAATTCGCCAAGCTCGCCTTGGCCGTCTTCTTCGCCGCGTATCTCGCCGACCGGCGCGAGCTGATCGCCGCCAAGACATGGAAGGTCGGACCGTTCCATCTTCCCGAGCCACGCGACCTCGCACCGATCGTCGTGGCATGGGGGTTCGCCGTCGTCGTGATGGTCGGCCAGCGCGACCTCGGTTCGTCGCTGCTGTTCTTCACCCTGTTCGTCGTGATGATGTGGGTCGCCACCGAGCGCATCGGCTACCTCATCGTCGGCGCCCTGCTGTTCGCCGCGGCCGCCGCCTTTGCCTGGACCCAGTTCAGCCACGTACAAACACGCGTCGACATCTGGATCGATCCGTGGTCGCGCTCGCTCGACTCCGGCTACCAGATCGTGCAATCGCTGTACGGATTGTCCGACGGCGGCCTCACCGGAACCGGACTCGGGCGAGGGAATCCCGGTCAGGTGCCGTTGGCCCAGAACGACTTCATCTTCGCCTCGATCGGCGAAGAGCTCGGCTTGGTCGGCGCGTCGTCGGTGCTCATGGCCTACCTGCTCTTCATCGGTGCAGGTCTGCGGATCGCGCTGCGCACCGAACGCACCTTCGAAAAGCTCCTCGCCGTCGGTCTCACGACCATCGTCGGGGTGCAGGCGTTCATCATCATCGGTGGAGTGATCAAACTGGTCCCGCTCACCGGCATCACGCTGCCGTTCGTGTCGTACGGCGGTTCGTCGCTCGTGGCGAACTATGTCTTGCTGGCGCTCCTGATCCGTCTGTCGGACTCATCCGCACGTCGTCTCGGCGAACTCCCCGACGACCCGACACCGAGCGAGCGATTCGCGGCGTGGCGACTGTCACGCCGAATGCGCCGTCGCGGCACGACCGACACACCAGACGGCGTCCCTGACGGAGCACTGGCCGCGACAGCGACGACACTGGAGACGTGAACCGGCAGATCCGCCAGCTCGCGCTCGGTTTGATGGCGTGCTATGTGGTGCTGTTCGTCGCGCTCAACTACTGGCAGGTCGGCCGCAAGGAAGAACTCGACGCCCAGTTCGACAACACCCGTTCGGTACTGCGCGAGTTCAACAAACCGCGCGGCCCGATCGTCACGGCCGACGGGATCGTGGCGGCGTTCTCCGAACCGACCCCACCCGGCGAGACGTACGACTACCGCCGGGAGTACCCGACCGGCGAACTGCTCGCCGACATCACCGGCTACTTCACCTTCGCATTCGGGTCGACACAGGTCGAGCGGGTGTACGGCGACGTGCTCACAGGGTCGACGGCCGCCCAACAGGTGCGTGGCCTCGGCGACCTCTTGAGTGGCGAATTCGACAATGCAGGCTCGGTCGAGTTGGCCATCCGCCACGACGCACAACAGGCGGCGCGGTTCTTCCTCGCCGGCCAGCCGGGCTCGGTTGTGTTGATGGAGCCGCAGACCGGCGCCGTGCGGGCGATGTTCTCGAACCCCACCTACGACCCCAACACATTCGTGAACGCCGACTTCGAAGTCGCCCAGGAGGTGATCACCGAACTGCAGAACGAGGACGGCAACCCGCTCTTGGCCAACGCCTACCAGGAGCGATACATGCCGGGTTCGACGTTCAAGGTGATCACGACAGGGATCGGTCTGGAAGCCGGGGTGCTGACACCCGAGACCGTGTTTCCCAACGAAAGCCAGTGGGTCCCGCCGCAAACCGACGACCCGATCCAGAACTACAACGGCTCGACGTGCGGTGGCGACATGGCGACCGTGTTCGCACGGAGCTGCAACATCCCCTTTGCGCGCACGGCGATCGAACTCGGACCCGACGCGATGGTCGAAGGGGTCGAGGCCTGGGGCGTCGGCGAAGAGATCCCGCTCGACATCCCGCAGTCGGCGGCGAGCACCTTCGGAACCACCGACAATCTCGACCAGGAACTGCCGCTGCTCGGCATCCGCGGTTTCGGGCAGAGCGAAACACAGATGGTGCCGCTGCACATGGCGATGGTCGCGTCGACCGTCGCCAACGGCGGGTTCATGATGGAGCCGTACGTCGTGGAGACGACCTACGACAGTCAGGGCCGGGTGCTCGATGAAGCCGATCCGACGGTGTGGAAGAACCCACTCTCGCCGGAAAATGCGCTGATCATGACCGAGTTCATGCGCGGTGTCGCCGAGCGCGGCACGGCGAGCTGCTGCATCGCACTCGAGGGTGGAATCCCGGTTGCTGCCAAGACGGGAACCGCCGAACTCGGACTCGAATCGAACCCCGACCTGTCACATGCCTGGATCGTGGCCTTTGCGCCGGCTGACGATCCGCAGTACGCGGTGGCGGTCTCGCTGATCAACGTCGAGTCGACCGCCGACGTGGCGGCCACCGGCGGCCGTCTGGCTGGGCCGATCGCCAAGGGTCTGCTCGACTTCATGTTGACCGGGCCGGGCGCCGAGGCCGACGCCGCGAACGAGCCCGCCGACCTGCCGGGAAACGCCGATCCCGAACCCGGACTCGAGTCCGACGGATGAAACCGCAGCGGGTCGGCGATCGTCTAACCGCCCATGACGGTCAATCCCCTGGTGCAGGTCAACGGCGCAGGCCCATCGGTAACCTTGGCCCGCCCCGCAAACCGGGGTGCAGAAATTGGCAGCAGTGACGTGAGCGGGAACGGCGAAGCAACGGTCATCAACGACCGCTACGAGATCCACAAGCGCATCGGCCGCGGTGGCATGGCCGATGTGTTCTCGGCGCGCGACCTGTTGCTCGATCGCCAGGTGGCGATCAAGGTGCTGTTTCCCGAGTTCGCCACCGACGCCAACTTCGTCGAGCGCTTCCGTCGCGAAGCGCAGTCGGCGGCCAACCTCTCGCACCCCAACATCGTCAACGTCTACGACTGGGGTAAGTACGAGGGGACCTACTTCATTGCAATGGAGGAGGTACAGGGCCGCACGCTGGCCGAGATCCTCCAGGCCAACAAGCAGCTCACTGCCAAGCAGGCCGCAGAGATCGCCAGCGAGGTCGCTGCGGCGCTCGGGTTCGCCCACGACAACGACGTCGCCCACCGCGACATCAAGCCAGCCAACATCCTGATCGGCTCCAATGGTCAGGTGAAAGTCGCCGACTTCGGCATCGCCCGCGCGATGAACGCGCCGACTGAATCGAATCTCACCCAGGCCGGCTCGGTGATGGGCACGGCCACGTATTTCTCCCCAGAGCAGGCCCAGGGCGCCCAGCCGGACCCACGCAGCGACCTGTATTCGCTCGGCGTGGTGATGTACGAGATGGTCGCCGGGCGCCCTCCGTTCTCGGGCGAGAACCCGGTCAGCATCGCCTACAAGCAGGTGCACGACGCGCCGCAGCCACTCGTCCAGATCGTCGCCGACGTGCCCAAGCCGTTCGAAGCGATCGTCGCCAAGCTGCTGGCCAAAGACCCCAAGCTGCGCTATCCCACCGCCGGCGCCCTGCGCGACGACCTCCGTCGGTTCCGCAACGACGAGACCGTGATGGCCCTGGAAGCGGCACAGAACGCAAAACGCGCCGCAGCCGCGGGTGGTGCTGCGGCCGCCGCCGCGGGTGCCACCTCGGTCAACCCGACGACCCCGCCGAACACGGGTGCCGTGCCCCCGACGGGAACACCGCAGTCGACGTCGGTGCCGTCGACCGGCATGCTCGAAGCCGGCTACCCGACCGGAGCCTCGGCCGATGCGGCGTACTACGACACCAACGCTTCGCGCACCGGGTGGTACGCGGTCGCCGCGTTCGTGGCGCTCATCGTGCTCGTCGTCGGCGGGGTGCTGTTGTTCCAGGCGCTGTCGGCCGACGAAACCGCCGACGAACCCCGCCAGCTGGTGTTGGAGGACTACACCAATCCGCCGCAGCTGCTCGACGAGGTCACCGCTGATCTGGAAGCGCTCGGGATCAGCTACGAAACGGTGCCCGAAGAGAGCGGTCTCGTACCGCCGCAGTTCGTGTTCCGCACCGACCCGGCGCCGGGATCGTTGATCCTCGAAGACCAGATGGTGTTCGTCTATTTCAACCCCGATCCGCAGTTGGTCCCGATTCCCAACGTGGTCGGTATCCCGCTCGACGAGGCCCAGTCGCGACTCGAAGGTGGAGGGTTCACGGTCGGCGAGATCACATTCGAAGAGACCGACCAGGTCGGCGAGAACACGGTGATCAGCTCGGACCCCACTGCCGAGACGCCCGCCCTGCAGGGCACGGCGGTCAACCTGGTCGTCGCTGCGCCGGTCGAGAGCGTGCAGGTTCCGGGCGAGGTCGTCGGGCAGAACGAAGTCGAGGCTCGGGCGCTCCTCGAGGCACCGCCCTACGAGTTCACCGTGACCACCACGTTGCAGTCGAGCTCGCAGTTCAACGTCGGCACCGTGCTGGCGATCGAGCCGAGCGCCGGCACGCTCGTCGATCCGGGGGCATCGGTGGTCATCGTCGTGTCGTCTGGACCGGCTCCTGTCACGGTGCCACCGGTCATCGGCCAAACCGAGGGCCGCGCGGTCAACACGCTGACCGACGCCGGCCTGCGATCGCGGACCGTGTTCCAAGACGTTGTCCCCGGCAGCCCCGACGACGGGCGGGTGATCGACCAGAGCGTCGCCGCCGGCTCGCAGGTCGACCCCGGGACCGAGGTGACGATCACCGTCGGCCGGGCCACCGGCCCCGTGACCACACTGCCCCCGGCAACGACCACCACCACCTCGACCACCACCACCTCGACCACCAGCACCTCGACCACCAGCACGACGACCGCCCCCACCCAGTCGTCAGCGCCGTAACACCCCTCAGGTCACCCCTCCGAAATCCCGGGGAGTTCGTGCGCTATGCGCACGTTTCGGCGACAAGAACCGAATCGGCTCCGACCTGCGCCGGTTCCGTTCGCGGTGCCGTGCGGATTTCGCACAGAATCCCCGGTTTTTCCGTCGGGAGCGTTCAGCGGGGGGCGGCGCTGGTGTCGAGGAAGTTGCGCAGCAGGTCGTGACCGCACCCGGTGAGAATGCTCTCCGGGTGGAACTGCACGCCTTCGACCGGGAGGTCGCGATGGCGGACACCCATCACCACACCGTCGGGCGCCGTTGCGGTCACCTCGAGCACGTCAGGGATCGAGCCGGGGGCGAGCGTCAACGAGTGGTAGCGGGTCGCCGTGAGCGGACTCGGCAGGCCGGCGAAGGCACCGCGGCCATCGTGCTCGACCAGCGACGTCTTGCCGTGCATCAACTCCGGCGCGCCCACCACCTCGGCGCCATACACGTGACCAATCGCCTGATGGCCGAGACAGACACCAAGTACCGGTACGCCCTTGCCGGCAAACGCCTCGATCGAGTCGCACAGGATGCCGCTGTGCTCGGGTCGGCCGGGGCCCGGCGACAACAAGACTGCGTCCGGCGCAGTGGCCAGCGCGTCGCTCACCGTCACCTCGTCGTTGCGCACGACGAACGGCTCGGCGCCGAGCTCGCCGAGGTACTGCACGAGGTTGTAGACGAAGCTGTCGTAGCTGTCGATCACGAGGACGCGGGGCACGTCACCAGTATGGACGGACGACGTGGCCGCACCGGCGTGAGAATCGCCTACAATCGCTCGCCGATGGCACCTCCCAAGCGCAAGTCGGGCGGACGCGTGACCCCGAAGGGCACTCGTCCGGGTGATCGCCCGGCGACGCCGGCGAACGAGTCGAGTTCGCACACGTCGTCGTCGAGCACGCCGAGCGCGGCCGATGAAGGCCCGCGTCGCGGCGTGGGCGCGTCGTCGCGCTACACGCCGAAGCAGACCAAACGCCAGCTGATCCCGCCGTCGTACATCCCGGTGATCATGTTGGTGCTGCTGATCGGCGGCGGACTGCTCATCATGGCCCGGTATCTGGTGTTCACAGATACGAACTGGCCGACCCTGATCGGGCTGGCGATGATTCTTGGCGGCCTCTACACGGCCACCAAGTGGCAATAGCAACGCCACGACCAGGTGCATCGCCGCGCCCATCGACAGATCGGACCTGTGGGCAACTCAAATTACAGTGGTGTAGTTCTGCCCAAGTTATCCACAGATGTGTGGACAGCGGCCCTCTGGGTTCGTCTCACTCGTAGAGCGGCGCGACCTCGGTCATGTCCTCGAGACAGTGCGTGGGCGGCGGCGGATCCTCGTCTGGAGCCATCGTCAACTTCAATTCCACACCGCAGACATCACACCGATACCTGCGGTTCACCTTGCGCAACTCGCCGGCCGGCGGGGGCTCGGGCGGCATCGAGGTGAGGCCGCGCAGCACGGCAATGCCACTTTTCCACAGCACGTAGCCGATCAGCAGGCCGACTGCGACCCACACGACGGTGCCAAACGTGGGCATACCAACATCGTATGGGACACAACGACGGACCGGACGGCGCCGCCTCGACGACGACCTGCACATCGGATCGCCGCGAACGACATGCGAAGCTAGTTTCGTAACTCCCTGGCGCGTGCGACAATGGTCACATGAGCGGTTTGAAGCCACTGTCCACCATCGCCGAGATCGACGCGTTGTCCGCAGGTCGCACCGTGCCGCAGGCCTTCGTCGACCTCGTGACGGCCAACCCCAACGCCCCTGCGTTGCACTCGATGAAAGCCGAGGGCGGTTGGAACAGTTGGAGCTACCAGCAGTTCGCCGATCAGGTGGCCGCTGCTGCCGCCGGCCTGCGATCCGCCGGCCTGCAATCCGGACAACGAATGCTCCTGATGATGCGCAATCGACCGGACTTCCACTGGTTCGACGCCGCTGCGCAGTTCCTCAGTGCCACGCCGGTGAGCATCTACAACTCCTCGTCACCCGAGGAGATCGAATACCTCGCCGGTCACGCCGAGGCCGAGATCGCCATCGTCGAAGACAACGGTTTCCTCGAGCGGATCCTCAAGGTGCGCGGCGAGCTTCCGAACCTGCACCAGATCTACGTGATCGAGCCGCCCGACGGCCCGCTGCCCGACGGCGTGCATCCAGCCAGCGATCTGATGAAGTCCGGTTCCGCCGACCTCGGGGAACTCGCAGCGGCGACCTCCCCC
>JABSQH010000121.1 GCA_013213745.1 Ilumatobacteraceae bacterium
CTGATAGCTCTTGCTACCCAAATATACACCGCCTGCACCTTAACATGCAGCTAAAGCTGATCACAAAGTACGAACGTAGCTTTTGATAGCAATTGGCCACAATTGGTATGATAACGAGTTATCATCATGTTACGGCTTATCCTCAACTTTTGACCAATTTTGATCATTTTACGACTTTTTTTCCTTTTACCAAAATATTTGAATTATTTTTGGCACCATAGGTCAGTTATAGCACTTTTTTAGTGCCTCCTTTTCCCAAAAACACTATAAATGTGCTCCTTTTCCCATTTTTTTTGAAAATTCCAAATATTGCACTGTTTTCTTACGAAAATGGTGTCGCACATAGCTCCAAATCTCTGGCTTTTTTCTGGAAGAAATCACAGCAGAATCGCGACTTCTCGAGCACTTTGTAGCGACTTTTGGAAATACTCGCAAATACTGCGATTTCTAGCCTCCGAAATATTCAGAATTATACCCGTTTTTAAAAATCTAGGGGCTAGAAACACGTTTTTTTTATAAAACTGCACTTTTTCGCTATGTGTCCAATATTTATATTTTAACAAAAATGGGAAAAGGAGGCACTAAAAAACGCCTGTGTTTTATGCTGCCATTTTCCACAAAAAAGTACTAAAACTCGTCTATACTTCTGTCCACTTTTTCCTGACAGTGCCACTTTTTTATGAATTTATCAGAAATATATCTGATAACTCGTACTTTTTGTTAAATTTCACTGACTTTGCCCAAAACCATGGTCCAAATATCGAGTCTAGGCCCGTAAACCCGTTTTGAGAATTCTTTTCCCAAAAAAACCCGCGCTGATTTCTGGACCCCACTTTTCCGGACCCCGGATTCCCAAAATTCAAATTATCAAAAAAAAGCACTTGTAGAGTGCATGTTTTTAACTTTTTTTCACTTCTTGCCTGATTTTGCCGCGTCATAAAAACGCGACTTTCCTGCCAAATTGTCGTATAACTCGATAAAACGAGGTACCTATTACCAAGGTTCCCCCCAGGAGCTGATTTGGACTTTTGCGCCTATGCCCGTTTTACTTAAAATTTATAAATTTTCCACAAACCAGCTACTGCCAACTACCGCCTATAACCCCAGAACCTCAGGAAATCGCCGAGAGGTTCGGAGCCTATACCTGAAAAGTCCACTTTTCCGCACCCTATTTTCGGCACCCCCGAAAAGAGAAATGGGAAAATGCTCCCTTTTTTGGGAAAAGAATCCTAAAAATCGCCCTAAAAAACAGCTCCTGGGGGGGCTTTTTCCTCTATTTTTGGGAAAGGAATGCCTTTTTTAGCTACTTTTTCGTCTCGAGACTAGTCAAAATCTACGTTTTTCAAAACCTCCTTTTGGGCGTTTTGCACCCTAGTCTCTCGAGTCAGGCTCCAAAAACCCAGTTTTTTGAAGAATTACGCTTGCCAATTTTTCAATTATTTTAATGAAATAATCAAATTTCAGCGATATTTGACAGCCTACTTCACTATTTCGATTCTAGGCCCTGTCAAACGTGCACTGAAGGTACTATTCTTCGGCGGTATTGCCTAACTTACGCAGTTTTTTTAGCAAAACTAGCGAATTTACGTTTTATGTTTTCGATAAATTTGCCTTATAAGAATTATATGTACAAATGCCCATTTTCCCATTTTTTTCTCTAAATCTGACTAGATTCACTAGGAATCAGCGGTCCGACCGGTTTTCTGGGGCACCGACCCTTTTAGCGACCTTTTTGGCACCTTTTTCGGCCAAATCCCGGAGCAGAAATACCTAAATAATCATCTATTTTCACATGATTTTTAACCGTTATTTGCTCCATAATCGCATGTTTAACTTGATTTTGCCCTCTGATTCTTTATGCTTGACATAATTCCTTTTCCCAAAACCGTGTTTTGACCTGTTTTTGACCTATAATTGCCTGTTTTGACCCATAATTGCCTGTTTTGACCTGTTTTGAACCTATAAATGACCCATAATTGCCCATTTTTACCTGTTTTGACCTGTTTTTGACCTATAATTGCCTGTTTTGACCTACTTTTTACCTATAATTGTCGATAATTGCCTGTTTTCATGCTGAACGGCAAATTATACCTACTTTTAACCTTCAGAAGCAGCTTTTTGTGCTGATTTCACCTGTTTTAGCCATGAAAAGGGCACTTTTTTGGCTTCAGAACACCCTAATTGGAAAATCGACGCTTTTCGGGTACTTTTTTCCAGGTTTCTACCCCCATTTTCATCAAAATAGTGAGATTCTTCCCCCCAAAAATGACGTTCGCCCCCCACCAGCTACCCCTTTTTGGCCTGTTTTTCAGATAAATTGACTTTTCCTTTAAAATCGACACTTTCGAGACCAAAACCTTTTCCCAAAACCGTGTTTTGACCTGTTTTTGACCTGTTTTTGACCTGTTTTTGCTGTTTTTCCATCTATTTTTAGTGATTCTAGGCCCCACCTGAGGCCGTCACTGAAATCCTTTTCCCAAAATATGAATTTTTACGTAATTCTGCCAGAATCAGCCAATTCTCACGAGAATTGGACCTTTTTGACCTACTTTTGGACCTTTTTGACCATGGTTCCTGCGCCAATCTGAGAAATATCGCCAATTTTCGGGTATGGCCCAAATAGTGAGTTTCAAATACCTTTTCCCAAAAAAAACCGGAATTTCCAGGAATTCCTTTGTAGAGAAGAGGAGAGACCCCTATAGACCACTTTTTAAGTGCGGTTGTGCCATTTTGACCGGCGGCGGTCCGGGGGGACATAATCCGGGGGTGGCGTTTCCAACGGAGGATGAGTGGGCGAATTTCACATGTTTTTCTAGAATGGGGCCTAGAATTTTTTTTTGGGCCACAAAGGAATCGTGTTCTGGAGATTCGGGATTTCGGGATCTCGTTTTTTTTTAGGGGGTAGAATCGCAACGCATTTGAAGATTTTCCCACTTTTGGGAAAAGGGGCACTTTCCTTTTCCCAGAATTATTTGGAATTTGACTTTCCATGATATCAAAATTGTTTTTCCCATTTAGGCCCACAAACACGTGTTTTGGCCTTATTTGGATATCAAAAACGACCGAAAAAGGGCCCTTACCCCCTGTGGTGGGGGGCGAAAAAAAAAGAGGCCTTTTCCCAGAAATATCGCTCCTTAGCGCAAAAGTAGCCGATTTATCGTGTTTTTAGGCCCTCTCCCAGAAATGACCGAGCCCCCACGGAAAAACGCCCAAAACCCCTTTTGGGCCTTTTCCCAGAATACATGTGCTCCCTTTTCCCACTTTCCCTTAAAATGGACTTTTTTTTAGGGCATTTTCCCAAAAATCAAAAAAAGTGCAGCTGCTGGGGGGCAGAGACCCAAAGTAGGCTCCCGGTGGGGAGACCCCAGCGAAAACGCGAATTTATTTACTTTTTTTTGAAATAAAAACGCCCAAAAGAACGTGAAAAAAACGCAAAACATGAGATTTATTTTCAGTCACTTCTTTAGTGACGTGACGAATGTTAACGTGAAACACGCTGCGTTGATTCTAGGCCGTAATTCTTTTCCCAAAATTCAATATTTTCTGCTTTTTTAACGAAAAAACAGTGCTTTTTCAGCGAAATTGGCCTTTTCCCATTTTTCAAATGAGCTTAAGAAGGCTCAAATATTGGGAGAATTTGGACGACCCAATTCCTTTCCCATTTTTTCGACGTTTTTTGATTCCTTTCCCATTTTCACTTTTCCTCCGTCTTTTGGAACACTTTATAGCCGTGTTTACGGCCTAGAACACCGACCTTTCTGGAAACCCTGTTTTTTTCGAAAAACCTTTTCCCAACTGGAGAAAAGGGTTTGGCCGCGCAAGTGGGAAAGGAATTTTGGTAAAAGAAATTTCTGCTTTTCCCACTTTTTTACTACCCATTTCTCAAATCATGACGCTCTATAGAGCTTTCAATTTTTCATTATCCCTACGCTTTTCCAACGGAATCCTACTTTTTCCAATAAAAGTAAAAACCCGTATTTTCTACCCCCCAGGAGCCTGTTTATGGGATATCTAAAATCATAGGATTTTAAAAATATTGAAATTTTCATTGAAAAGTCTAAAAAAAGCCTTTTCCCAGAAATTATACCCTGCTTTTCCCATTATTTGAGAATTCTTAAGTTTTTTAAAAATTAATTTCCAAAATCCTTCGAAATTCCCTAAAAAATACTGCGAATTCCTGAAAATTCGTAAATTCCCAAAAAAAGCCACTTTTCGAGCTGTTTTTTCCAAGGCCAAATCTCAGAAATTCCTTTTCCCAAAAAGAGCGAGTTCCCCCCAGCAGCCGCGTTTTTTGAAGAATTCCCGAAAACACGACTTTCAGGATTTCTGTGTACCAGGTTTCCCGAGTCCTAGAACCCCAATAATCCGCCCCCTAACTACTTTCTTTTCCCAGAATCCCAAAAAACACTGTTTTTTTGATATTTTTCAAATTATGATTTATGTTTTACGTTAAAATCAGCACTTGTAAGTGCATTGTAATTTGTAAGATGTGCCAATTTTTCAAGCCGAACTCCTAGTTTAGGGCCTAAACGTTTTTAGGAATCGTTAAATTTCCAAAAATTTACTAAAAATAGGCAAATTTTACTGAAAATATTGATATTTTGGTTCCCAAATTCCTTTTCCCAAAAATAAAACACTGCGCAACTAGCCCGAACCGAAAAATCATTCTAACCATGAAAACTGCTAAGTTTTGCTACCTTTTTAACTTTTTTTCCAACTTTTGACCATTTTTTCACTCAAAACCGCGATTCCTTTCCCAAAATCCACCCAATTCTTTGATGAATTTGGACCTATTTTGCACCTGTTTTTCACCTTTTTTCACGCTTGAAAAGTTAAAATCTGACTTAGTTAAGGCGAATTGGCATCAATTAGCCACCCATAGCTGGAATATCCGGTGACCCCTGCCTTCCCGAGAATGCCCCAAAACCTCCAGAAAGTGAGCACTACTGCGAACCTAGAGGATGACTGGAGTACTACCGAGAATATGGTCAGGAGCTTGCTCCTAGGCCCCATCCTGATAGCTCTTGCTACCCAAATATACACCGCCTGCACCTTAACATGCAGCTAAAGCTGATCACAAAGTACGAACGTAGCTTTTGATAGCAATTGGCCACAATTGGTATGATAACGAGTTATCATCATGTTACGGCTTATC
>JABSQH010000122.1 GCA_013213745.1 Ilumatobacteraceae bacterium
CGGTTTCGGGATGTGTGCCGTGGGCGGCGATGGTGGCGGCGATGGTGGCGAGATCATCGGCGGTCACCAACACCGAGCATTGAGCGAAGTACAGATCGAGCGTTGCTTCGACTCGATCGTCGATGATCCCGCGATCGAGCATCAAGTACGCGATGGCTCGATTGCGATTGCCGGTGCGCCGCTCCGACGCCCACACCTTCTCGTCCACATCGGGTTCTCGTCCGAGGTAGCGAGCGAACATCGACCGCACCACTCCGACGCGTTCTTCGATGGAGTCGCCGCCGATCATGTCGGTGACGGCGATGGCACCTGCGTTGACCATCGGGTTCGGGGCTCGATTGTGTTCGTCGTCGAGGACGATGGCGTTGAAGCGCTCTCCGGTCGGAGCGACTCCCACTCGCCCGAGCACGCGCTCACGGCCGTGCTGCTCGAGCGCCAAGCCATACATCATCAGCTTGGAAATCGATTGGATGGTGAACTGCTGCGCGATGTCGCCAACGCCGAGGTGCACGCCGTCGAGAGTCACTACCGAAATGGCGAATCGGTCCGGATCGACCGACGCCAATTCTGGGATGTACTCGGCGGGAGCGCCGCTGTCGATCGTGGCCACCTGTCGGTGCAGATGCTCGATTGCAGACCCGAACCAGGCACGACGAGCGGCGCGATCATCGTTATCGACCATGTGCATCAGACCTCGAAGCGGAAGACCGCTGTGACGAGTTCGCCGTTCTGCTCGAACTCGACCGCACCGATGTACCCACCACGCCCGGGGAGTTCCGCCGCGAAACGAAAACGGGTGTCGTCGTCAAGGACCTCGGCATGTTCGTGCACGAACGCGCCGTCTTCGAGACGAAACAGCGTGAGCAGTGCCGGGCCGCCCTGGTAGTTGCCGCCGTTCCATGGTTCGGAGAGCACGAAGTCGAAGCCCTGACGACGGACCGTGAGCGATCCATCGGTCCACTCGTCGTCGGTGGCGATGTTGTCAGTAGAACCCTGCGGCAGCACCTCCGGCTCGCCGGGAGCGTCGACGTCGATACCGAGCTCCTGCAAGTCGGGCCCGCCTCCGGGAGACGTCTGTACGACCATTCGCGCCGCGCCTGCGGGCAATTGGAACGGCGCGATCGACCCGTCGGCCTGCAACGGTGGGTCGACGTGGGCGTACCACGAACCGTCGTCGGCGATGGCGTACACGTGCACCGGAGCGTCGTGCACGTCGTTGAAATCGATCAGTTGCTGACCCGCGCGTTCGATGCGGATCGTGACGACGCCGTCGTCAGCGACCGCCACGACGAGTTCGTCGGCGCCCTGTACCGATGACAGCGCAAACGTCGGTTCGCGTCCGTCGTGGTGCCCTTCGTCGTCGGGAAAGAACACGCGGGCACCCAGGGCGGCGACGATGGCGAGCGCGCCAACGACGATCAGCGCGATCGCGACGACGCGGCTGTTCACCCCTGGAGCCTCTCCTTGAGGAACTCGATGACCCGGTCGACGCTGGCGTCGTCGCGCTGTTCGGTGAGCACCGAGTGGTCGGTCTTCTTGTTGCTCGGCAGGTCGATGGCGATGAAGGCGTCGCCCAACAGCTCGCGCAGCGAGTCGAAACGTGACCCGACGAGGCGATCGTCGGTGAATCGCAGGCCGAGCACCTGACATCCTTCGCTGGCACGTTCGGCCACACGTGCGGCGTCGTCGGGGGTGAGGTTCAGGTCGGCCCCTCGTGACTTGTTCACAGCGAACGGCATCGACGGTTGCGACAGCACCGGCGCCAGCATCCGGTCGTCGACCATCATCCCGAGCGCAAAACCTCCGGAGAAACACATCCCGACGGCGCCCACGCCTGGACCACGGACCTCGTCATGGAGATGTCCGGCGAGCGCCCGCAGCCAGGCGATGACCGGTGAGGTCTGGTTGAGAGCGAACGTGGTGAACTCCTTGGCGATGCACACCTTGGCCATCGAGGACGCGCCGTAGGCAGCTGAAGGCTCCTTGCCGGGAGTGCCGACCAACGACGGCATGATCACCGTGAACCCGGCGTCGACCGTCTCGTTGGCAAAACGAGCGACCAACGGTGTGATCCCCGGGATCTCGTGAATCACCACGACACCGGGCCCGCTTCCCCGCCGGTAGGTCGGGTACGTCATTCCGGCAGCGGTGAAGGAGTCCTCCGTCCACCCATCGAGCACGGTGGCAACATCGGTCGTGGTCATGTGATCCTCCGTATCGAGTCGAGCGCCTCGTCGGCGAGACGCTCGGTTCCCTCCTTGAAGCCTCGCAGCGTGTCGTCGTCGAGATCCTGGTCGCCCATCGCCCCGTGCAAGAACCGGGCGTAAACGCCCTCGGAGATGACCGCCAGGCGGAACGCCGAGAACGCTCGGTAGTAGTCGATCCTGGTGACATCGCGACCGGTCGTGGTCGCGTAACGGTCGACCAACTCGGCATAGAACGGGAACCCGTCGATGCCGGTCGGGTCGTTGGGTCGGAGTTGCTCCTCACCCGGGTCGCTCCAGTACACCCCGACGTAGCCGAGGTCGGCGAGTGGATCCCCGAGCGTGCACAACTCCCAGTCGAGCACGGCGGAGATCTTTCCGCTCGAGGTGTTCGTCAGGCAGTTGCCGAAGCGGTAGTCGCCGTGGGCGATCGACACCCCTTGCTGTTCGGGGAGGTCGGCACCGAGGCGTGTGGCGACTTCGTCGATCGCCGGGAGTTCCCGCGTCTTGGAGGCCTCCCATTGGCGGCTCCAACGCCGCAGTTGGCGCTCGACGTACCCCTCCCGCTTGGCCAGGTCGCCGAGGCCGATCGCGTCGACGTCGAGGGCGTGCAACGCAGCGAGCACGTCGATGAGGTCCTCGCCTGCCGCCCGGCGCAACGCCGGACTCATCGGCTCCGCCTTGTCGGGGCCGTCGAGCACCTCGCCGTCGACGAATCCCATCACGTAGAACGGCGCTCCGTTGACCTGTTCGTCGGTGCACAGGCCGAGCGCCGGCGGCACCGGCACTCCTGTTCCGCCGACTGCGGAGATGATCGTGTGTTCTCGGGCCATGTCGTGGGCCGTGGCCAAGACTGCGCCGGTGGGTGGACGGCGGAGCACGACCTTCGTGCCCGCCGAGTCGGTGACGGTGAACGTGAGGTTCGAGCGGCCGCCGGGGATCAGGTCGAAGGTGTACGGGCCGCCGATGCCGTCGATGTGGCCATCGAGCCAGGCGGTGACATTGTCGACATCGATCCCGTTGATCACGGGCGCCGACCGTAGCCGCTGGCTGAGCGCGTCTCGATGCCGGTCAGCCGGGTCGACCGACGCCGGTGACCTTGTTCCAGTTGACGTTGCCGATGCTCACCACGCTGCCGGTGTTCGGAGCATGGATGTGCTGGCCGCCGCCGAGATAAATGCTGACGTGGCTGATCGGGCTGTAGAAGAAGATGAGGTCGCCTGGTTGCGCTTGGCTCTTCGATACGTGCGGCACCGACGCGTACTGCATTCGCGATTGGTGTGGGAGACCGACACCGGCTTGACCCCAGGCGTAGGCCGTGAGACCCGAGCAGTCGAACGACACGCCGGGGTTCGACGTGGCATAACGGTAGGGAACACCCTGCTGGCCAAGTGCGGCTTGCACGGCGATCCCAGAGCGAGACGACACCGCCGGTGCCGCCGCCGGCGCAGCCGATCCGCCCGACGAGGCAGTGGTCGAACCGCCAGTCGATCCGCCGCCGGAGCTGTTCCCGCCGGTGGATCCGCCGCCAGAGCCGCCACCGCCGGTGGATCCGCCGCCACCACCGCCGCCCGAGTTGGCCTGAGACTGCGCAGCGACTTCGGCGCGCAGGCGGGCGGCAGACTCCGCCGCCCGACGGGCTTCTTCCTCGACGATCAACTCGCCGAGACGAGCCTCGGCGTCGACGCGTGCCTGCTGGTACTCAGAGGTCAGACGCTCGGTTTCTTCTTGGGCATCGACCAGTGACGCAGCGAGTGCTTCGGCCTGCGAACGCTTCTGGTCGAGATCGTCGCGCTCGTCTTCGAGGTCGGCGACGAGCTGGTCGAGTTCGTCGGAAGTGACGTTGCCGACGCTGAGCGCGACCCGTGCCAGCTCGTCTCGTTGCAGAGCGTCGTTCAAGTTGGCCGAGTCCTCGAACAATGGTCCGAGCGGTGCGGCACCGCCACCAACGAACGACCGCAGTGCCATTTCGCCGAGATTGCCGCGCAACCGTTCGAGCTCGGCCTCTTTCTCAGCGACACGCTGCTCGGCCTCGACGATCTCGTCGTCGAGCTGGCTCTTGCTGTCGAGCGCTTCGACATACTGCTCGCCGATCAAGCGAGCCCGCTCCTCGAGCCGCTCCAGCTCGTCGACGATCGACTCGACTCGGTCGCGCTGTTGATCGACGGGACTGGCAGCAACCGATGCCGGGGCCATCATCGGGACGACGACGGACACGATCGCAGCGATGGGGAGTACGCGCAGGAACGACCTCATAACTCGACCGGTGAGCCTAGCGATTGTGACGAATGCGTTTCGAACACACGACGAAACTTCTGCGACGACGGTCACACCACTCTCCGTGGTCATGCCCGTCGAGGCGACCGTCTCGCGCGACGATCGGCCGGGCAATCGCGAGCGATATCACTCCCATTCGATGGTGCCGGGTGGCTTGGACGTGATGTCGTAGGCCACTCGATTGATGCCGTCGACCTCGTTGATGATCCGTTGGGACATCGTTTCCAGCACGTCGTACGGGATACGCGCCCAGTCCGCAGTCATCGCGTCGTCGCTGGTGACCGCGCGAATGATGATCGGGTGGCCGTAGGTTCGCTCGTCGCCCATCACACCGACCGAGCGAATGTCGGCCAGGACGGCAAACGACTGCCAGATCTCGCGTTCCAGCCCTGCGGCGGCCAGTTCTGCGCGCACGATGGCGTCGGCCTCTTGCAGCACGGCCACGCGTTCGGGGGTGACCTCGCCGATGATCCGGACTCCGAGGCCCGGGCCGGGAAATGGCTGCCTCCACACCATCTCATCGGGCAAGCCCAGTTCGATTCCGACGCTGCGCACCTCGTCTTTGAACAGGTCCCGCAACGGCTCGACCAGTTCGAGGGTCATGTCGTCGGGAAGCCCGCCGACGTTGTGATGGCTCTTGATCACCGACGCTGAGCCATCTGTCCCCCCGCTCTCGATGAGGTCGGGATAGAGCGTCCCCTGCACGAGGAACTCGGCATCGGTAAGCCCTCCGGTGTGTTCTTCGAAGACGCGGATGAACTGCTCACCGATCGCCTTGCGTTTCGCCTCCGGCTCGGTCACGCCGTCGAGCGCTGCGAAGAACCGATCGCCGGCGTCGACATGAATGAGTTCGATGCCCATGTTGCGACGGAAGGTCTCGACGACCTGCTCGCTTTCGCCCTTGCGCATCAGCCCGGTGTCGACGTACACACAGGTGAGCTGCGGTCCGATCGCGCGGTGCACGAGCGCTGCCGCCACCGACGAATCGACGCCGCCGGACAGGCCGCAGATGGCCCGCTTGTCGCCAACCTGCTCACGAATCGCCGCCACCTGCTCGTCGATCACCGACGACATCTGCCAGCCGCGACCGATCTCGGCGCGCTCGTGGAGGAATCGGTCGAGCACACCCATCCCGTACGGCGAGTGCTGCACCTCCGGATGGAACTGCACGCCGTAGATGCGCCGGGTGTCGTTCTCCAGGGCGGCAACCGGCGCACCCGGAGTCGTCGCGGTGACCTCAAATCCGTCGGGCGCCACGGTGATCCCGTCGAAGTGGCTCATCCAGGCGGTGTGCACGGCGGGCGCATCGTCGGGAAACAACAACGAGTCGCCGTGTCGGGTCACGTCAGTGCGCCCGTACTCCCCCTGCATTCCGCGCCCGACGGTGCCGCCGAGCTGTTGTGCGATCAACTGTGCGCCGTAGCAGATGCCGAGAATCGGAATGCCGAGGTCGTAGATCGCCGGATCGAGCGACGGTGCGCCGTCGACGTGCACGCTCTTGGGTCCGCCGGAGAGCACGATCCCGGCAGGTCGACGCGCAGCGAGGTCGGCGGCGGTGATGCTGTGCGGAACGATTTCGGAATGAACCTGCAGCTCGCGCACCCGGCGCGCGATGAGTTGGGCGTACTGCGCACCGAAATCGACGACGACAACGGTGGCCCGCTCGAGGGATTGCGGTTGAATCAAGACGTGCATCGTAGAGCAGCTCTGGCCCTCGGCTTGGTTCTGTTCGTGCTGGCCGTCGCCCCGTCGCCAGCTGCGGCGATGCCGCTGATCGACGCGGCGCCAGCCTCGCTGATCGACGCGGCGCCAGCCTCGCTGATCGACGCGGCACCAGCCTCGCTAATCGACGCGGCACCAGTCGACACGGTGCCACCGGTGACCGACAACGAGTTCCTTCCCGACGAGCGCAACCTCAGCGACTGTGTCGGGGCGCTGCAACGACCCGGTTGTGGCAGCGAGGCCCGCGGCGGATGGCGGCAAACGCTGGTGTTCATCATCATGGGCGTTGCGATGATCGGCGTGTTCGGGCGCGTGGCCTACGGCGTCTACCGAGGTCGCAAACACACCGATCAAGCTGTGTGACCAGCCATCAGGCAAGATGGCCAAACGATGACTCCCGACGAGTTCCGCTCCTGCGGCCACGAGCTGATCGATTGGATCGCCGACTATCTCGGCACGATCGCCGATCGTTCCGTGGCGTCGACCGCTGCACCCGGCGACATCCGTGCCGCCCTCCCCGAGCATCCACCGACGGAGCCCGAGTCGTTCGATGCCGTTCTCGACGACCTCAACTCGGTAATCGTCCCCGGCCTCACCCACTGGCAGCACCCGCGCTTTTTCGCCTACTTCCCGGCGAACACGTCGTATGCGTCCATTCTCGGCGAGCTGATGTCGGCGGGTCTGGGCGTGAACGGGATGAGCTGGACCACATCACCAGCCGCGACCGAGCTCGAGACGCTCATGCTCGACTGGATGCAGGAGCTGCTCGACCTCCCTGCGGCATTCCGGTCCACCAGCGAGAACGGTGGCGGCGTCATCCAAGGCACTGCGAGCGAAGCCACGCTCGTGGCGATTCTCTCGGCGCGGTGGCGAGCAACACACGGTGCCGTGAACGCAGATGGCGACACGACTCGGCTCGTGGCCTACGCCACGTCGCAGGCCCACTCGAGTATCGAGAAGGGCCTCCGCATCGCCGGCATCGGCACCGAGCACATCCGCACGATCGATCACGATGAGCACTTTGCGATGCAGCCCGACGCGCTCAGTGCAGCGATCGACGCCGACCGCGCCGCGGGCCTCGTGCCGTTCTTCGTGTGCGCCACGATCGGCTCGACCTCGTCGATGGCGTTCGACCCCGTGCGCCGAATCGGCGAGGTCTGCGCCCAACGAGAGGTGTGGATGCACACCGACGCGGCCATGTCCGGGATTGCCGCGCTCGCTCCGGAGTACCGCTGGATCAACGACGGCCTGGAGTACGCCGACTCGTACTGCACGAACCCGCACAAATGGATGGGCGTCAACTTCGACTGCGACCTGTATTGGACTCGCGACCGCCGGGCGCTGCTCGGTGCTCTGAGCATCCTGCCCGAATACCTGCGCTCGGCGGCGGGCGACGCCGGTGCAGCAATCGACTACCGCGATTGGCAGATTCCCCTCGGTCGACGGTTCCGCGCGCTGAAGTTGTGGTTCACGATCCGATGCGACGGCGTCGATGCCGTGGTCGACATGTTGCGAGGCCACGTCGAACTCACCGCCGAGCTGGCCGACCTCGTCGCAGCCGACGGTCGCTTCGACATCCTTGCTCCACACCCCCTCAACCTGCTGTGTCTGGCCAACCAAGGTGACGACCTGGCCACCGCCAACGCCGCAACCGAAGCGACCATCGAGCGGATCAACCAGTCGGGCGAGGCGCTGTTCACGCGCACCGACCTCGACGGACGGATTGCGCTGCGCTTCTCCATCGGAGCGCGCACGACAACGCGCGACGACGTGCTCGCTTGCTGGCAACTGATCCAGCAAAACGCACCCCAGTAACGATTGACTCACCTCAGCGTTTCGACACGCGACAATTGCGGCGTGCCACTGCCGGCCGACAATCACGTCCACACGGAGTTCTCGTGGGACGCCGATCGGGGGTCGATGTATCACTCGTGTCAGCGGGCGATCGACATCGGTCTCCCGTCGATCGCATTCACCGAGCACGTCGACCTCGCCGCCTGGTACATCGCCGATGAGCGCACGCGGCGCGACCCGCTCATCGCCGCCCGTCTCGACGAATCGCATCACTTCCATCCGCCGACCTTCGACGCCGACGGCTACGCCGAAGCGATCGACAAGTGCCGGCACACATTTCCCGACCTACGCATCATCACCGGGATCGAAGTCGGTGAGCCGCACTGGTTCCCCGAGCACACCGCCCACCTCCTCGCGAGCGGTCAGTACACCCGTGTCCTCGGTTCACAGCACTCGCTGCAGATCGACGACGATCTCCGCCTCGTCGACGAGTGGTACATCGGCATCGACGACGAGGATGCGGACGCCGCGGCGATCCGCGCCTACCTGGGCGCCACGATCGATCTCGTCGAGCAGAGCGACTCGTTCGAGGTGGTCGCGCACATCGACTATCTCACCCGTCAGATCGACCGCGCCGGCCGGTCACACGACCCGCGCCGCTTCGAGGACGAGTATCGCCAGACGTTGCAGGCCATTCACGCCGCCGATCGGATTCTCTGGCGGCGCTCGCGGACCTAGGCCAGTTCCACTCCTAGGCGCGGATCAACCGACGATCGTGGGGTTGTGCGGGCTGCACGGATCCGTCGAAGAGCACGACACCGTCGGCGCACTCGGTTTCGACCGCCCCGTCTGAGAACTGCTCGCGGTACAGCTCGGCATACGCCCCGCCTGCAGCCAGGAGCGAGGCATGGGTGCCCGACTCGATGATCGTGCCGTGATCGACCACATGAATCACGTCGGCCGCCTGAATCGTCGACAGTCGGTGCGCCACGGCCAGCGTCGTGCGTCCGGTCACGAGCGTGCCGAGGGCCTCTTGGATCCGCCGCTCGGATGCGGTGTCGAGCGCCGACGTCGCCTCGTCGAGCACGAGCACGCGCGGGTCGGCCAACAACACGCGGGCGATCGCGATGCGCTGCCGCTCCCCGCCCGACAGTCGAAAGCCGCGCTCGCCGACGATCGTGTCGTAGCCGTCGGGAAACTCCATGATCCGATCGTGAATGGCAGCCGTGCGCGCTGCGGCGATCACGTCTTCGTCGGTTGCGTCCGGGTGGCCGTAGGCGATGTTGTCGCGCAACGATCCGGCGAACAGGTAGCTCTCCTGCGTGACAAAACCCACGAGATCGGCGAGCGAGGCAAACGACAGGTCGCGCAGATCGACGCCGTCGACCGTGATCGAGCCACGATCCGGGTCGTACAGGCGAGCGACGAGCTGCAGCACCGTCGACTTGCCCGCGCCCGACGGCCCGACAAAGGCGACGAGTTGCCCGGGCTCGGCCACCACGTCGATGGCGTCGAGCGAAGCGACGTCGGTACCGGGATAGTGGAAGTGCACGTCGTCGAAACGAACGACGCCGCGAGCGTCCTCGAGGGTCACCGGGTCGTCGGCCTCGACGATGTCGGGTTCGATGTCGAGGTACGAGAAGATCCGGCCGAACAACGCCCGACTCGACTGCAGTTCGACGAAGGTCTCGAGCATTCGGGCGACCGGAAAGAACAGCCGGTTCTGCAAGGTGGTGAAGGCCACGATGGCGCCAGCGGTCAGCGGTGACCCACCGTTGATCGCGTATCCCGCCACGAGGTACACCACGATCGGCGTCGCTCCGAGGAAGGCTTGGACGACCGTGAAGAACGCCTGACCGATGACCTGCTGGCGTTGGGCGGTGTCGGCCAGTCGAGCGCTCGACTCACGGAAGCGGCCGATTTCGGCGTCTTGGCGGCCGAACAGCTTGGCCAAGGTGACACCGGACACCGACAGCGTCTCCTGGGTGATCGTCGACATCGTTGCCGTCTCGATCTGCATCTCCCGCGTGTACCGCTCACGGCGACCGCCCACGGCGCGGGTCGCGAGAATGAACAGGGGGACGAACAACAACGTCACCACGGTGAGCTGCCACGACAGGATGAACATCGCCACCAGCGCACTGGCGAAGGTGACGAGATTCGACAAGATCGACGACAGCGTCGACGTCACTGCGTTCTGCGCGCTCGACACATCGCTCGACAGGCGCGACTGCAGGTCGCCGGTGCGCGCGCCGGCGAAGAACGCGAGCGACAGCGAGTGCAAGTGCGTGTACAACTTGTCGCGCAGCTCGCGCAGCACCATCTGACCCAAGCGGTTGGTCTCGATCGTCTGCCACACTCCCAACGCCGTGCTCACGAGTGTGACCACGAGCATGATCACGACCAGCGTCCACAACAGCCCGAGATCGAGACCGTCGGCGCCGAACAGCGCCTGGTCGAACACCACTTCAATGAGCAGCGGATTGACGATGCCGATACCGGCACTCACGACGACGAGCACGGTCACGAGCGCAACACGCGTGCGGTGCGCAGAGAACAGTCCGGCGACCCGCCGCCACGAGAAGGCATCAACCGGGTCGACCGGGCTCGGCGCCTGACGTTGCGGATGCGCTGGTTCAGCCATGCCCCATTGTGGGCCACGACGCCGTCGCGCGTGGTCAGGCGCTAACGATCCGGGCGTTGCGCCGTGAGCAGTTCCACCAACATGTGCGCAGTGGCGCCCCACACGGTCTCGTCTTCGAGTTCGAAGAAGTGCAGCCAGCGACTCATCGGCGGGCTCCCCCAACGCTCACGGTGGTACACCCCGGGCGCTGTCAGCTCACTGATCGGGGTCCACATCACGCGATCGACCTCGCCTGTCTCGGCGCGCAACGGTGGCGGGTCGTCGAGCCGGGACACGATCGGCACGATGTAGCTGCGCGACACCACCGTGCTCAGGTGACTCAACTCGCCCAGCACCACCGGACGCGTCGGTTCGAGACCAACCTCTTCGTGCGCCTCGCGCAGCGCCGTGTCGACAACGGTCTCGCCAGGATCGACTCGCCCGCCGGGAAACGAGATCTCACCGGCGTGGTTGCGCAGCGCCCGTGACCGGCGGGTGAGCAGCACTTCAGGTCCGTCGGCGCCGTCGTTCAGCGCGATCAGCACCGCCGACAAGCGCGCTCGGGGAAACGAGGGCGACGGTTCGACTGGCGCACTCGCAGCAGCGATCAGCTCCGGCTGAGACCAGCGCGTCCGGTCCGCCCACGGAGGCGTGTCATCACGCGTCCAGACCGGTGGACGGGGGATGGTCTGATCGCCCCCGCGATTCAGGGCGATGGGGTCCAGCCCTGCTCTTGCAACTGCGCGAGCACCGTCGGGAGGCCCGCTGTCTTCATGTTGGCCAGGGTGCGTCCGGGCGTCTCTTCGCCACGTTCCCACTCCTCGAGCGCGGCGGCAATCTTGCTGAGGTCCGGTGGGGGCGGCTCGAAACTCATGCAGAGAGCCTAGAGCTGATCAACCGCAGTGCCCCCAGCCGCTGACTCCAGCTACGACAACGCTTGCTCTCCGACCGTCGCGAGCGGCTACGCCGAGTCGATCTCGACGTCGGGGTCGCCGGCGGCGATGTGGTGATCGCCTGGGTTCCCTACTTTTCGTCGTCGGCCTTGTTGGCGTCCTCGTACGCCTGCTTCCACCGCTTGGCCGTGTTGATCGAATCGCCAACGAAGCGACCGGCTTGCTGCCCGAGTTCCTCACTCGCTGGTCGGGCGCGAGCGGCGCGCCGGGCCTTGCGTTCGTCCTTGGTGGCGAAGTCAGTGAAGAACCACACGAAACCGAGCACGACAGCGATCGCCACCAACAGGAGCCGGCCGACGTTGTCGAGGTCGAACCACGGTTGTGCCGCACCGATCAACAGCGCCGCGATCACGAACAGATCGGTGTAACGGTGCAGATGTCGGTCAAACACGCGAAACGCGCCCAGCGGCCCGACGGTGATGGCGGAGTTCAGCATCACCAGGAGGCCGAGCAATGCAGGAACTGCCGGCTGTGGTTGTTGCACCGCTGCGGTGATCAGCACCAGACCGATGATGTACTCGACGAGCTGGTGCATCCAGAACGGCCGCAGCGCTCGCTCGCTCACGATGCTGATCGTACTGCGCCAAAACAGCAAGGAACCCCAGGGCAACACCCTGGGGCTCCTCGTGAATCGCTGGGCGCGATGTCGCTCAGAAGAGCGTCATCACATCATGCCGCCCATGCCGCCCATGCCGCCGGCGCCAGCGGGCATCGCCGGCTCGGGCTCGGGCTCGTCGGCGACGAGAGCCTCGGTGGTGAGGACCATCGCCGCGATCGACGCTGCGTTCTGCAGCGCCGCACGGGTGACCTTGGCCGGGTCGATGATGCCGGCCTTGAGCAGGTCGGTCATCTCGCCGGTGGCCGCGTTCATGCCGGTCGAGCCCTCGGCCTCTTCGACCTCGCGCACGACAACCGAGCCTTCGAGACCGGCGTTGGTGGCGATGTTGCGGCCGGGGGTGGTCAGCGCCTCCCACACGGTGCGAGCACCGGTGGCCTCGTCGCCGTCGAGCGACTCGACGACCTTGGCCACTGCGTCACGGGCACGGATGAGGGCGGTGCCGCCACCGGCGACGACACCCTCTTCGATGGCCGCACGAACCGACGACACGGCGTCTTCGATGCGGTGCTTCTTCTCCTTGAGCTCGACCTCGGTGGCCGCGCCGACCTTGATCAGAGCAACGCCGCCGGCGAGCTTGGCGAGGCGCTCCTGGAGCTTCTCGCGGTCCCAGTCGGAGTCGGTGTTGTCGATCTCGGCCTTGATCTGGTTGATCCGACCGGTGACGTCGTCGGCGACACCGCCACCGTCGACGATCGTGGTGTCGTCTTTGGTGATGATGACGCGCTTGGCGGTGCCGAGCAGGTCGAGGGTGACGTTCTCGAGCTTGAGGCCGACCTCTTCGCTGATGACCTGGCCACCGGTGAGGACAGCCATGTCCTGCAGCATCGCCTTGCGGCGGTCGCCGAAGCCCGGCGCCTTGACGGCGGCGGCGTTGAACGTGCCGCGGATCTTGTTGACCACGAGGGTAGCGAGGGCCTCGCCCTCGATGTCCTCGGCGATGATCACCAGCGGCTTGCCGGTCTGCATCACGGCCTCGAGCGTGGGCAGCATGGCCTGCACGGTCGAGATCTTGGCGCTGTGCAGCAAGATGTACGGGTCGTCGAGAACGGCTTCCTGGCGGTCGGCGTCGGTGACGAAGTACGGCGACAGGTAGCCCTTGTCGAACTGCATGCCCTCGGTGAAGTCGAGCTCGGTGCCGAACGTGTTCGACTCCTCGACGGTGACCACACCGTCCTTGCCGACCTTGTCGATGGCGTCGGCGATCACGTCGCCAATCGAACTGTCGGCCGCCGAGATGGTGGCGACGCTGGCGATGTCGGACTTGTCGTCGACATCCTTGGCCTGGGAGTGGATCGAGTCGACCGCAGCGGCGACAGCGGCCTCGATGCCCTTCTTGATGGCCATCGGGTTGGCGCCGGCAGCGACGTTCTTCATGCCGATCTGCACCATCGACTGCGCCAGCACCGTGGCGGTCGTGGTGCCGTCACCGGCAATGTCGTCGGTCTTGGTGGCGACTTCCTTCACGAGCTGTGCGCCCATGTTCTCGAACTCGTCTTCGAGCTCGACTTCCTTGGCGATCGATACACCGTCGTTGGTGATCGTCGGCGCACCGAACTTCTTGTCGAGCACCACATTGCGGCCCTTGGGGCCGAGGGTCACCTTGACGGCGTCGGCGAGCTTGTTGACGCCGGCCTCGAGGGAGCGACGAGCTTCGTCGTCGAACTTCAGAATCTTTGCCATTTGTTTGGGGGTCCTTCTTCTACGTCTGGTCTACGTCGAGTGGTCTGCGAACGGGTTCAGCTCTCGACGATCGCAAGGACGTCGCGACCGTTGAGCACGAGGAGGTCTTCACCATCGGTGGTGACTTCGGTACCGCCGTACTTGGAGTACAGGACGGTGTCGCCGACCTTGATGTCGAGGGGGATCAGCTCGCCCGAGTTCTCGGCGCGCTTGCCGGGGCCGACAGCCAGGACCTCACCCTGCTGGGGCTTTTCCTTGGCGGTGTCGGGGATGACGAGACCGGACGCAGTCTGCGTCTCGGCCTCGTTGGGCCGGACCACGATGCGGTCATCCAGCGGCTTCAGGTTCATTGGTGCGGGCCTCCGTTGGCTCTTCACGTTGCGTTGTGCACATTCGGTGTGTGCCGGTTCAGCTCCATGCGAGCCAGCACTCACACAAAGCGAGTGCCAGGCTATGCCCGGGCTCGGCCGTTAGCAACCGGAACACGAGAGTGCTAACTGCGACAACAGGTGTCAGGCACCAGATGTCGCATCTACCGCGCGACCGCCGAGCGGAGGAGCGGGACGGTCGCACCGGCACTGATGTCGGCACCGATGGCGCGATGGCAGATCCCACACGATGCGTTGATCTCCACCATGTGGCGCTTCGTTGTCGCGGCCCAGGAGGGCGACGGCGCAGCAATGGAGGCCCTCATGAACGAGGACTTCGTCGGATATGTGACAACCGCCGACGCGGGCGTGCGCACCGCCACACGCGCCGACTACGTCGCCAGCATCGGCGCGATGGACGTGGCCACCTCTGGTCTCCGCCTCGACATCCCCAACGTCATGGCCGTCGGGCACGACCGGGTGCTGGCCATGATCGAAGTGCACGCAGCACGCAACAGTCGCACGCTGCACAACTTCAGTGGACAACTGGCAACGGTGCGTGAAGGCCGGATCACCGAGCTGTGGATGGTCGAAGCGCTCCCCGCCGAGAGTGTTGCCTTTTGGTCGGCGTCGCCGCTGCAGAACGACATCAGGTGCCAGGCACCTGATGTCGCAGTCACCGAGCGGCCGTTGAGCGGAGGAGCGCGACGGTTTCGGCGAGCGGGAGACCGATGACGTTGGTCACGCTGCCGTCGATGCTGGCAACGAACGACGCAGCTCGTCCTTGGATGCCGTAGCCGCCGGCCTTGTCGAAGGGTTCACCCGTGTCGATGTACCACTCGATGTCGGAGGTCGTGAGTGCGGCGAATCGCACACTCGTCGACACGGTGACGGTTTCGACACCGAGGCGCGTCGCCACCGCGACGCCGGTGTGGACCAGATGGTCCCGCCCCGACAGCGCGGCGAGCATGTCGGCCGCCTCGCTCGACGTCGACGGCTTGCCGAGAATCGTCCCGTCGAGATCCACCGTCGTGTCGGCGGCGAGGACGACCGTATCTGCGGCGACCACCGCAGCTGCCTTGGCCCGAGCCAACCGCTCGACGTACGGGGCCGGAGCCTCCCCGGGCAGCGGCGTTTCATCGATGTCGGGCGGGCGCACATCGAAGAGGAGGTCGAGTCCTCCCAGCAGCTCAGCCCGACGCGGCGACGTCGAGGCGAGCACCAGCTCGACCCCGTGAGGCAGTTCGATCATCCGCCCGACAGCGTGAGCACGTGCCCGTCATCGGGCACCGACGTGTCGGCGGTCGACGCAGCGCGATCAGCCAACCAACCGTCGGGAAGGGCGACCTTGATCGGTCCGTTGGTGTGGCCGCGCTTGATGCGCTCTCCGCCATCGACGATCTGTGACGACGGATCGAGATCGGCAAGCACATCGTCGAGCTCACCGAGCGTCGACACGTGGGAGAAGCGTCGGCGGGCGTCGGGCCCGACCGGGTACCCACTCATGTACCAACCGGTGTGCTTGCGGAAGTCGCGCATCGCCAGGTTCTCGCCGCGGGCTCGGTCGTCGAGCGCCGCAGCGTGGTGCTCCACCAGCATCTCGGCATGATCGCGCATCACCGCCATCACCTCGCCGAGCGACCGTGGCGGGCGAACAGGGCGACCGTTGAGCGCATCGACCAGATCACCGAACAGCCACGGTCGGCCAAGACAGCCACGTCCGATGACAACGCCGTCACATCCCGTCATCGCCATCATCTCGACTGCATCGGATGCTTCCCAGATGTCGCCGTTGCCGAGCACCGGCACCTCACCGACCGCGTTCTTCAGCTCGGCGATCGCCTCCCAGCGAGCCTCTCCCGCGTAGTGCTGCTCGACGGTGCGAGCGTGCAGCGCAATCGAGGCAACACCCTCCTCGACACACACCTCGCCGGTACGCACGTGCGTCAGCCAGTCGTCGAACAACCCCATCCGAAACTTGGCGGTGACCGGCACGCCGTAGGGCCGTGCGGCACCGACAGCGGCGCGCAGGATCGCTCGGAGCAGCTCCGGCCGCGCCGGCACCGCGGCGCCGCCACCGCGGCGAGTGACCTTGGCAGCTGGACAACCGAAGTTGAGGTCGATGTGGTCGACGCGGCCGTCGTCGCACAGCTGATGCACGGCACGGCCCATGATCTCGGGGTCGCTGCCGTACAGCTGGAGGCTGCGCGGGTGCTCGTCTGGTCCGAAGGAGATCATCCGGTGGGTCTTGGCGTTGCCGTGCACGACCGGCGTGGCCATGACCATCTCGTTGACGTACACCAGCCCGGGCGCGAATCGCCGGCACAAGGCGCGGAACGGAGCGTTGGTGACTCCGGCCATCGGCGCGAGCACGACCGGCGCCGACAACGCGAACGATCCGATCGACAGCGACATCGGCACAACGGTATCGACACGATGCGACATCAGTTGCCTGGCACCTGTTGTCGTTCGCTACACCACAAGCGGGAGGTTGGGCGAGGCGCCGACGGACAACGCAGTCGGGCCGTCGGTGCGCAATCGCTGCCAGCCGGCCGCAGCGATCATCGCCGCGTTGTCGGTGCACATCGCACGGCTGGGCACGAACGACGCCAGCCCATCGGCCTCGCAGGCACGCACCAGCTCTGCGCGCAGCAGCGAGTTTGCGGCCACGCCGCCACCGAGCACGATGCCGGTGGCCCCGACCTCGGCTGCGGCCCGCCGCGCCTTGGTCACGAGCACATCGACAACCGCCGCTTGAAACGATGCCGCGACATCGTCCGACGACACGTCCGGGTGGGCACGCACATGGTTGACCACTGCGGTCTTCAACCCGCTGAACGAGAAGTCGTGGCGCCCGTCGCCTTTGCGGTCGAGCATCGCACGCGGAAAGTCGATCGCCGTCGGATCGCCTGCTCGCGCCGCCGCGTCGATCGCCGGACCGCCCGGATACCCGAGATCGAGAAACCTCGCGACCTTGTCGAACGCTTCACCGGCGGCGTCGTCGATCGTCTGGCCGACCAACCGGTAGTCGCCGTGTCCGCGCATCTCGACCAACATCGTGTGGCCCCCCGAGACGAGCAAGACGAGCAGGGGGAACTCGAGCGACCGGTCTTCGAGAAAGCCCGCATAGAGGTGCGCCTCCATGTGGTTCACCCCGATGAACGGCACATCCCAGCTGAGCGCCAACGCCTTCGCCGCCGAGACCCCAATCAGCAACGCGCCGACCAGGCCCGGGCCGACCGTGCACGCCACCGCATCGATGCGTGACTCGTCGACGCCAGCCTCGACGATCGTTCGGGCGACGATCGGGCTGAGCGTCTCGAGGTGGGCCCGCGAGGCGACCTCGGGAACGACGCCCCCGAACTCTGCATGCAGGTCGACCTGGGTGGAGACGACGCTCGACACCACGTCATATCCACCCATCACCAGCGCAGAGGCGGTTTCGTCGCAGCTCGTCTCGATTCCGAGAATCAACGTGGAATCGTCGACGTTCATGTGCCACCACCGGCCAGTCGGTCGAGCCGAGTCCGGTACTCGGGTTCCTGGATGTCGTTGCACCACATCACGATCGCGTCCTCGGTGTTCTCGTAGTACCTCGTGCGTACGCCGGCGGGCGCGAATCCGAATCGGCGGTAGAGCTCCTGCGCGCCGGTACTGCTGACCCGAACCTCGAGCGTCCATGCCCGACAACCTCGGGCGATCGCCACGTCGGCGAGCGCCAGCATCAGCGCAGTGGCCACACCGGCACGACGATGGTCGGGATGGACGGCCACGTTGGTGACGTGGGCCTCGTCACCGGTGAACCACAGGCCGCTGTAGCCGACCACCACGCGGCCGCGTCGGGCAGCGAGGTAATACCGGCTGCCTGACCGCACCTGGCCGATCTCGCTCTCGAATACACCGGGCGACCACGGACGTGGGTAACTCGCTGCCTCGATCGCCAGCACGCCGCGGCGCAGATCGCGGCGCCGCAACGCGGACAGCGCGATCGGCTGGTCGTCGTGGTCGCGCCGCAGCAACCGCTCGATGACACTCACGAGCGAGCCCTCATCGACGCGCCGCCCTCGTCGACCAGTTGATGGTGGCATCGGGCGCCCGGAGATAGATCGGTTCGAGCTCCCACCCGTTGACCCACTCTTCGCGCAGCGCGCGGGCATGAGCGAGTTCGACGAGAGTCGCCGCGGAGGGGTGCACGTCGCCACCGAACTCGCAACGAAACCCGTCGTTGATCTCATCGCGATAACGCCGGGCCCCGTCGCCCACGCACAGCACGTCTTGACTGCGGGCCAGCAGATCGGCGATCAACTCCTCCACGGTGCCGACACTCGGCGTCGCGACCTGCTGCACGCCGCCAGGCACGGGAAGATACATCGACGAAAAGACCTCGCTTCGGCGGGCGTCGATGACCGGCACGATGACCCGCTCGGTATGCCGATTGGGGAACGCCAGGAGATCCAGCGACGAGATCCCGATCATGGGCACGCGCAGGGCTTGGGAGAACGACTTCGCAGCGGCGAGCCCGACGCGCATGCCGGTGAACAGCCCTGGGCCGACGTCGACGGCGATCACGCCGATCTCGTCGAGTTCGACTTGAGCTTGGGCGCACACGAACTCCACTGCGGGAACCAGGGTCTCGGCATGTCGCCGACCGCGCGTCACTTCGAACAGCGCCAGCACGCCCTCGTGGCCGCCGATGGCCACGCTGACGCGCTCGGTTGCGGTTTCGATACCGAGGATCAGCATGTGGGGTGACCCTCGATCGTTTCTGTCGGCGTCGACCCAGTCATTGCGCAAACTCCTGGGTGGCGCGTTCGAGCTCCGACCACCGGGCCGACCAGCTAGGCCCGACTGCCGAGACCTCGATGGAGCGGGTCGACGCGTCGACGTCGTCCGCGCTGAGCGCAACCGTCAGGTGGTCGTCGAAGGCACCGTCGACGATGTCGCCCCACTCGACGAGCACCAACCCGCCGTATTCGGCCAACTCATCAAGCCCGAGATCAGCGACCTCCGTGGTTCGAGTCAGCCGGTACAGATCGGCATGATGCAGCGCCGACGGCGAGCGTCGGCCGAGTTCGTAACTGTGCACGAGCGTGTACGTCGGCGATGTCATCGGCGTGTCGATGCCAAGTGCCTGGCCCATGCCCTGCGCAAACGCCGTCTTCCCCGCGCCCATCTCACCGGCGAGCACGACCGTGTCGCCACCTCGGCAGACCATCGCGACAGCGGCCGCAATGCGGTGCGTCGCATCGAGCGACGATGATCGCAGCAACAACATCAGCCGTCGATGCTACGGCGAGGCACGCGCGGCACACGTGCGCTGATCCCGCACACGATCTCGTACCCGATCGTGTCGAGCAGCTCAGCCCACTCCTCCGCATGGATCGGACGGTCGCCGGCACCATCGCGATTGCCGCCGATCAACACCACCTCGTCGCCAACAGCGACCGGCAGATCGCCGCAGTCGATCATCAATTGGTCCATCGTGATCACTCCGACGATCGGACGACGAACGCCGTGCACCAGGACCTGTCCGCCGACCGCGGCCAACCGCCGGGGCACCCCGTCGGCATACCCGAGCGGCACCGTGGCGACAGTCGTATCGTGACTGAAGGTGTGCCGCAGGCCGTAGCTGATCCGACTGCCGGCGGCGACCTGCTTGACGTATCCGACGCGCGCCCGCAGTTCGAGCGCAGGACGGAGATCGCCGACGAGGTGGTCCACCCCGGGTCCGGGCGTGATCCCATAGATCGCAATACC
>JABSQH010000123.1 GCA_013213745.1 Ilumatobacteraceae bacterium
CTCCAGCAGCCGATTCAGCCATCCGTCAGGCGTTGACCAACAAGAGCGGAGCAATCATCATTGCTGTCCAACACTCATAAGGCCCCAGGTTGTCAAGAGAGAGATCGGTAGCGCGAGGGTGTCTCCGACACCCCCTTCACAGGTTGCTGAAAGGACAACGCCGTATCGTTGAATCGGCGACGGTGCTCTGACTCGGAAGTTCGAAAGCTGGGTGCTGGGATAGACCCTGCACCAAACACTCATCGAGGCTCGCATCGGTGGTCTGCAGTTGCCGAAGCGGGCGCAGGCCGATGTGCCGACTGCGCAGCAGTCGACGTCCTAGAAACAGATCGGTACCCGCGACGGCCCTCGTCAAGTGACAGGCTCGCTGCGTGGGCAGCGTCCAGTTGTGCTGAGGATCGATCGCGGGGCAGAGCACCGGACCGCCGAGACGACGACCGGTTATGGGAAGAGGAGGGAAGCAAGCGTCCAATCAAGACAGTGGCTGCCTGGAAGTGTCTGAGAGTCGCGTCGTGCTCGAAGCACATGCGTAGTGCGACTCGGTGCAGTTCGGTCCGTAGTGGATCGAGTTGGACAACGGGCTCACCTGCTTGCCTCCAGGGGTTCAAGCTGCGACGAAGCGTTCTAGGTCGAACGGTTTGCCGCGTTTGAGCATGTAGTAGATGGTGCGGCCGAGCTTGTGTGAGAGCACGCCCATGGCTTTGCCCTTGCCGTGCTTTCGGCGCAGTCGGTTCATGAGCTTCTGGATTTCTTGTTGGCGGAGCATCAGGACTGCGGCTTCGGCGATCGCCCACTTGAGGTTGGGGTTGCCGATCTTGCTGCCGCCGCCACTGCCGGTCTTCTTGCCGGCTGACTCCTTGGATGGCCGGATCAGTCGCGCGTAGGACGCGAAGTCCTGCACGCGGTCGAAGCGGTCGATCGTGTGCACCTCGTAGAGAATCGTCATCGCGAGCACCTTGCCGACGCCCGGGATGCTGCGGAGTCGGTAGAAGTTGTCGGCGTCGTGCACCTTCGCCGACTTCTCGAGATGCAGTTCGCAGTCGCGGATGACCTTGTCGAGCGACTCGATCATGGTCAGGTCGATCTGGATGCTCTTCTGCACGGCCATGTCGTCGAAGCGTTCGGCGACGCCCTCGCGATTGCCCTTGTAGACGAGGCGCGCGGTGGGTGGCTCGACGTTGTATTGGTGGTGCGTGTTCTGGATGTGCGCGAGCATCTGGCCGCGTTCGCGGACCAGGTGTAGTCGTCGACGCAGCAGGTCGCGCGTCGATCGCATCTCGGCAGGGTAGACGTAGCTCATCGGCAGGAGTCCGCCACGCAGCAGCGTCGCGATCTTGAACGCGTCGATTCTATCGTTCTTCGCTTTGGCACCGTGGATCAGTCGCATGTAAAGCGCGTGGCCGACGACGAAGGAGATGCTCTCGGCGGCACAGAAATCTGCGAGCCAGTATCAGCAGAAAATGCATTCGACGCCGATGACCAGGTCGTCGCGGAAAGGCGCAATGACGCGGAGGAGGGCGGTTGGGTTGGTCGGGATGTTCTTGCTGATCAGCTCGATGCCGTCTTGGTCCACGATGCAGACGTGCATCGTGCGCGCATGAAGGTCGATACCGCAGTAGTGGCGGTGCCGTTTGGTGTAGAGTTGCATGAGGCCCTCGGGGGTTTTGAAGAGCCCGCCAATGTAGGCGGGTGCTCTGGGGGCCTTATCAGCATCAAGTCGCTGGAGCAGACGGCGCTGCGCGCCGCAGCTGAGTGACCACAGACGTTGGACGGACGATGCGTGACGATCTGCGGAGCCTGGGTCTCGATGGTGTTGAGTGCGATCTCAAGATCGTCAGTCAACATGTGGAGGGCTTCCTCGACAGCTTCA
>JABSQH010000124.1 GCA_013213745.1 Ilumatobacteraceae bacterium
AATAGGTGGAGGGCTTTCACCTCCGGTGCGTCATGGTTAAGTGACACGCGCTTTATTCGGATTACGACCAAGCCCACGATAGTAGCTAGCTTTATAAAGTGACGAGTGGTCATAATTAGGTGGGGATACGGACTGACAACTGCCCGATTTACTCTCATACTCCATGAGTCTCCCATACATTTATTCCTCGGCTTCCAACTCAATTGGATTGCCTTGATAGTCAATGATGCCCATATTAACTTTTTCGTAGTACTGTGCTTCTATGCAACAACCCATTGCCCAACCAACTAGGTAGGCTACGTGTTCGTTACCGGATTCGTGTTGATACTCCATGCCGACCATATCTAACATAAGGTCTGCAATGTGAAATGATTCATGAGCGCAGTCGGTCATATCTAGTTTGCCATCTTCGGTCATGTCCAACCACATAAGTAGTGGGGCATTATCCATTTGGCATACACAACCGCCAGCAATATCACTACCCATAGGGATGCCTGTCATGCGTGTGAATTTATCAGCGTCGAATGTTACTAGGATATACTGACGATACATATCGCAGTAGAATTTGTGAACTATACCTTTAAGCATAATTGTGGTTCCTTTTGAATGTGGTGCAGTAGGTTACATTCTTGAAGAGGTGCCTATTGCATGTTGTCCCATTTAACCGGTGGAACGCCGGACTGATATTTTCTATCGCCTCGAACGCGCGCGTAAGAATAACGATTTACTAACATCGAATTTGTCCGAATGGAGGAATTACACCTCCTCTGACCGTATCGGCACCGGTCTTTCTTTTGACTACTCGCTCATATAATCCCTTATGCAAGTACCTTCGCCTCTAGAAATTGGTCGGGAATGGAGGATTTGAACCTCCGACCGCTTCGTTCCAAACGAACCTCGCTACCAAGCTGCGAGCAATTCCCGTTATTGATGTTTACGTGCAATGTTCTTACACGATGCTGCTATTAGACAAACATACGCTTGACTATATGCTAGCACTGGTAAACCTACTGCTAAGAGTAAGATACCTGAAATGATTGATGGTACAAGGGCTGAGAACCAGCTCTCGCAATGTAATTTATTGAGTAGTACAACTGCATCAAACTTGATTTTTGGAGGCGTTACGAGGCTGTGAACCGCGTGTGTGCTACCTAAGACTAAGAAGAAACCTATTGTAATTGTTACGGCTAATGCGATGTAGTAAAACAGTACAGCTCCCATGAAGTAATCACTAGTAGTGACTATCATATAAACTATTGCAATCCACGACAGCACTTTAGCAATATTCATAAATGTGAACATGGCTAAATCCTTTGTTGGGGTGGGTGTGTACGTTTCTATCTTCTTGGGTGTACTAGCCCCTCAATGAGCGCAGGATGGTAATGCATTGTTTAATTCACTACCAGTTAGTCGCTGGATTCATACTTAATTGATGACTCTTGGGTGTGCCTGCCAAGGGACTTCCACTACGCAATCAAAAGGAAAGAACCACCAAACCTATAATACGCAGAGCCATCAATTAAATATGAATAACCACAACACCGACGAAGTCGGCATTGATTGATTTTGTTAGTTGTAGTTACGGGTTTCGCCGTTACTCTAAATTTGACGAATATCTTTCATGTTGCCACCTTTTAATGCTATTTGCCATTGGGTCAACTCTTGCACAATTGCCATGAGTGGGTGTGCCTCAATTAGGTCTTTGGTTCGCTTTCTTATCGTCTCAGACGTTTGCCTGATTTTTCGGGCTAAAGCCTGTAATCCAATCTAACATTGAACCTCCTACATTAGCGATAAAATTAATCCCATGCTTCCAAGCCATATTAGGAATATGCCGAATAACATTTCTTTATCCATGATGTACTCCTACATGAATCGGGTGGTGTAATCAAATAACAAATCTTCTTTTGAGATGAACCATGCTTGTTGCTCGTCTTTCTCACAGCCTATGCCGATTGGCTCCCCATATTCATCAAAAGCTACTTCAATTTTGCAGCTTCCAGTAGTAGGTATGGGCCCATTTAGTATGACGTACAATCCCATGATTCTGTCTTCGAGAGATGTGGGTGACTTAGAGGTAAATGCCATGCTATCTCCCGTAAAGTTAGGATTTGAAACCTCACTAAAAACCTAGTTAGGTTCTAGAGTGAAATTGGAAATAAATTTGCTTTAGTAGGAGTTACCCTACAGGTTTGCATATAACCACCTTACGCACGGAGTGCGAACAACGAAATTGAACTATCTCTAATCCATACATCAACTTAGTTCTATCTTTATCTCTAAAGAGCTATAAATTGAAAAATGCATAATTATTCAGGGTACGAGTCGCGAAGCGACGGTCTTCACTTGGTCACTGTGTAATGTTTAGAAAAAAACCACCCTCCCGTGAGGGAGGGCAGCGGGTTAGTCTTCTAGAAGTAGTTCGTCATGTATCAGATACATGACTTCACCGGTCTTGAAGCAGTAGTTACCTTGACCATATTTAACGACGATGCAATTCTCATCCTCTTTGATTAGGTCAGCTTCGAACCGCTTGGGCAATAGGAAGTAAGCCTTGGTTACAGGGCTCTGTAGATTTAGTATATTTACGGTTATTCGGGACATGTCAGTTCCTTAAGTTAGTATGTTGAATGAACATATTGTTAGTAGGAAGTGGGTTATGCCTAAAGCTATTAGCATAACCCTAGTTGCGTTGCTGCTACATATTTCAACTAATGCGAAGACATATATAAACAGCGTCAATATTATTACGATAGCTGGAATCATGATAGTGCGTACTCCGATTCACGAATTAGTGCAGGTAGGTCGTATGATAGTTTTTCGAACGAGCCACATTCTTGCATCGAGCCTAGCACACGGGTAAAGGCAGGAGATTCAGCAATCTCAGCCATGATTTCTTTATAGTGGTAACGAACAAGGTTCATGTTGTTAGGGTGAGCTTTGAATTCATCATGCACTGTGATTAGTGGGAATGGTGGACGGGACAGCATCTTAGATAGACGTGCGCCCATACGGTTAAGGTCGAAGGTAGTCAAGCCACTGATGTCTCGTAGTGGTAGCTCTTCTAACTGGTTCATACATATCATTTCTGGTTCTAGCGGTACATTGACAAGTAGATTCGCTCGGCTACCTAATTCATAGTTGATAGCATTTAGATACATGTTAGCGAGTTCAGGGTTATAGTTACAACGGCGTTTCATCTCTCTTACAACAAGCGCATCAAAAGACTGAATGAGGTTAGCAGGAATAGAAATACCATAAGAGCTGGCACCAAGCTCATCCCAAATATATGTGAAACTGGAACCAATCTCCTCGACTTCCACAACCGTTTTGCATTGAGTCTTAACGTTGACATGGCACACCATTCCATCCAGTTGTACCCACACTTGAGCAGGTACTTCGGGATTCCAGAAGTTATTAATAGTCTGCATACCAAGCATAGCACCCGGTAGCTCCTCAGTCAGAGTTTCCATAAATTGTATGTACTCTGGCGTATCGTCTCCGAATACCTTTTTCGGTTCAGCTTTAGAGTTATAGAATGTAACCATCAAAGGGTTCTTGATGATGTCACGCGTTATGCCTAAGCCCATACAGATAGCCATAGACAAGTACAAGTCTTCACGCTTACCAGTATTGATAAGGTTCACACGAGCAGCAGTCTTTAGACACCCAGTAAGTACAGCAAGCATCTGAGGACCAGAAGCTGTAGCATCAAGTCCCATAATGAAGCCGGAAGGCTTACCAGCTTGCGCATCACGTAGAGCATAAACAGCTTTGCGATAAAGTATTTCGTTATCAGCTTTTGTTGCATACTCCTCCAGTTTAGCTTCGTTGTCGTCAACCCAAGCTATGCGGTCGTCCCATAGTTCTTTATCAAGACCAAACTGGTTGGCAATATCAATCTTGACGTACTGTAGTCCTGTGAATTCTTGCATGCTGGTGGTTCTCCGTCGTACAGGTTGGTTATTAATATCATCAGTGAGAGTAGTACTACCCACACTACGATATGTTGTTTTAATGGCATAGGTTGTAATTTAGGTTCTCGCACGGTTGCTAGCCCTCCTCTGTGGCATTAGTTAATTTGACTGAGCCTCGGAAGTCAGTAAAGTCTTCTGGTGCCCAACAGTCAGTATGATAACCGACGATATGTGCGCTACTGATAGAGTGCCCACTGCCATTGAAAACAATCGTCCCATCCGTTTTAGACGAGAATAGGACTACTTTTCCTTTGCTAGTTACCATGAGTTTAGGATATTTAGGTGATTTTGTTGAAGTTATAATTACATTCAGCATTCAATTATTTCCTTGTCGTATAAGTCGATGAAAGCACGCTTGTAGCTGCTTCCTTGATGGTTGACGTGGTAGCCTTGTGAGTAATATCTAATCCGTTCATCCACACGGCTAGGAATATAAAAGCAATTACCGTTACTAATAAGCATGTCATATACTTGAGTTGATACGGCGCACATCTGATTGAACGCTTGAGTCTTGCGTGCAACGTACTGCGGCTTTGCCCAGTTTGGGACGGCCTCGTATTTGTCTCCTGAATCATGAGGATTTTTCGGCGTTTCTTTATATGCGAGCATGCGTTCATCGATACTAAATTTAACTTTATTGTCGGCATTGATTACATCCAGTGGTAGTGCATATTCGTGGAAGGAGTGCTTACCCAATAGGATAGACTTGGTTCCAACTAAGTAGCCAGACTCTGCGTTAGACCTGATTGTCTTAGGTGGGACTAGCATTGGTGGTAAGTACATACCAGTGTTGATTAGGTCGATGACCTCTGGTGATACTCCATATTCATTCTTAATAAGTATTGAACTAGTCTCACTATCCTTGGGATAGATAAACGAGTACACGCCAGTATGCGCTAAGACTCCAATCATCTCAGCAGCAGTGCGTACACCGTCCACCACGTCTGCATACATCAGTCTTGATGCAATTGCGCCAGCTACCGATTGGATTTGCTGTGGATGCTCAACGGTGACAATGCTAGTAATAATGTCAATAACAATATCGCGAATAGAAACAGTAGGGCTAAGATTACGTAAGCGGTCATTCTTTGCCTCCCATGTATAAGAGTGAGATAGGTATTCATTAAGGAAGTCAGTACCTTGGTCAACCTCATCAACCATGTGTTCCTTAACCATGTTACGCAGTGTGCGTTTAATAGCGCCCTTGTCACAGGACTTCTCAATATCAATTTGCAGTTCTTTTAGGTTATTCATTGGCATGTCCTACTTAAAGATGGCGATGTACATTTCTTCGTGTTTATCCCATACAATAGGGACTTGTTTAATGTTAGGCAGTAGTCCTAAGTACGTTTCTTGTAGGTTGAGCTGACGCTCGGCTTTGGTAACGGAGACGCTTTTGTGATGTATAGTTCTTGTGCCAAGCTCACTAATAATTTCAAAGCCAAGAGCGTGAGTATCGACGTCCACAAACACATGGATGCTAGTACGGTTAGGATACTTCGCGTCAAACAAAGCAACAGCCGGATTATTGAATACAGCTTCAACATAGATACTACTCCCACGATTCTTATAAAGGATTGATACAGTTGGTTCATTTCTATTAGCAGATTTCATCATGACACTGTCCTTAAAAAAACATAGCACACCCGAAGATGTGCTATGCAGTATGTTAAACGAATTTAATCAATTCTGCGTTTGAATCGTCAACCACAAGTTTGATAGTGCCTTCAAGAGTGATTACCATGTCTTTGCCTTCGGCTGCTAATTCTTGAGCCTGTGCAATGATTGAGCGACCAACCAGTGTAGTTGAATCAATAGCGATACCTTTACTGATTTTAACTTCTTCACCGGCAGCGTTACGAACGAAACAATTAATGAATGCTTCTGCTTTAGGCTTGTTACCATAGCCACCGTTGTTGTTGCTGTTGCTAGCTTGTGGAGTGAATGGTGAACGTGTTTTCGGTGCAGGTTTTTGAGTATCAGACATATATTTATCTCGACTATTGGAGTGATTTGGAGTGGCGTATTGCCGTACTTGCCGCGTAGCGGTTGTTTATGTTGGTACTAAATGTATTCTGTATGTTTGTTGGACGCCTATCATGTGAGCTTCTTTACAAGTATGGAACTCTTCACCAAGCGTGAAGCCAATGTATGATAAGGCACGGACGACTTCTGGTTGTTTTATGAGGCTACGTTTAACTGATATAGGTTCGCCTTTAACGACACACTTTTCTATATCGTCAAGGCAGGAATCATATGCAGTAGCAATTTCTTGTGCATGATTCCTAACCTTGTACTCTTCACGTAGCTTGATGAGTTTATCAGCAAGCATGTCAGCTCCTAGTGTTTGGTTTCAGAGCAGGTACATTCAGCATTGCCGCATTTGTCACAGACTTCATCACAGATACATTCAGTTTTGCCACATTCACCACAGACTCCTACATCAGTAGTATCACCTTTCTCAAGGCGTATAGTGTATTCACCGTTAGTAGAGGTGCCTGTGATGCCACCAACTGTTACCACACTTAGAACTACGCCTGTTAGTACTTCCATAGCGTCAGGAGGCGATAGAGGCGTTCCTGCTTCTGGACCAGCTTCATTAAGTAATGCAAGGATTTGTAATGCGATTGCTTCATTTTTGATTGCGTCTGACATGGGTGTTACCTCTAGTTGATTGTTTTGTTACCGTTAATTGAAAATACGTTTGTACCACCAGCTTCAATGCGTGCTTCTGCTGCTGCACGTTCTGCTGTATCGGTACGGATTTTATCTGTTTGGCTCATTATATGGTCAAGGGATTCTTGCTCTTTACCTACTTCGCTTAACATAACTGATTGAGTACCGCTTGAGACATAGCCACAGGTGGCACCAGTCATGTCGGCTAATACCATTGCTGCATTGAGAGCACAGCCAAGGCAGTCTGTAGGTGAGAAACCCTCTTTGATTAGCATCTCAACCATACGACGTGCACCATCTTTCTGTTCTTCTAAAGTCATGATAAGTCCTTAAAATTTATATAGTAGATTGCCAGTTGCAACATACATTTCATCAGTTGCTAGTATACTGGCTTGGAAGTATAGTTCGCCATATAGGCGTTGTGTAATGGTAGGTAGTACTATCGGTAGAAACATTATGTCGTGTGGGCTGTTGTGATAGCCGTACACGACTCCGACTCGTAGTGAAAGAGTAGTATTTTTCCATTCGGCAAAGGCCCAATCGTAGTATGCGACCACGCCCCAGTTATAGTACGACAGTTTGGTAACGGCAATGTAATAATTTGACCGTCCATAACCAAGCGTGTAGTTGTTCTCGTTGTGCTTGCGGGTCTCCCCTTTGTATGTATATGTTTTATCAGAGTGCGATGACCAGCCACCGAATACGATAGCTTGGTCAGCTCTGGCTTGTGATGATATAGCCCAACCCAATGCGAATAACATTAGGTAGAACATAGTTATAGCGAATTGTCTCAAGATTTGTGTTCCTTATGGTCAGCAATATAATCAACCAATTTCTCTTCCATATGCTCAATCATTGGCTGGTATATCCAGTAGATAGTTGCAGCAAGAAAGAACCAGTCTTCTGTATCCCAACCATTGATATA